>SISS01000024.1 GCA_004332335.1 Methanoregulaceae archaeon UXB-2016
GGGCAGCCTGCATCCTATTTAGATCTGCCGATTCTCTTCTCAAATCAGCCATCTGAACCGCGTCAACACCTTTTCAAAATTAGCGAACTACTGGAGCCCGCGAGAGCTGTGAGTCCTCCCCGGCCCACAATGTATCGCCATGTAAGGGAGGTTTCGGTCTCCGGACTCCACGAATATACTGGACCTCTTGGCCGGACCTGCTACGCTCTAGAGGGACTGTGTTCTCATCTCCGCCTCTCCCGTTTCTGGGGCCGTCTCAGCTCCTGAACAGCACCGTCTTCTCCTCGCTCCAGGCGTCGAGGGCCTGGATGCCGTTCTCTCGCCCGAGCCCGCTCTGCTTGGTACCGCCGAAAGGGACCTCGGGCGGGACCTTCAGGTGAAGGTTGACCCAGACGATGCCGGCCTCGACGCGGCTTGCGGCCTCGCGCTTGTACGCGGGGTTTCGGGTCCAGATCGAAGCTCCGAGTCCGTATGGGCTGCGATTCGCCCGTACAATCGCCTCGTCGAGGTCCCGTACCCGGACGAGCGGCAGGATCGGTCCGAAGACCTCCTCCCTGAGCAGGCGCGAGTCCTCTGCGACGTCTGTGATCACGGTCGGCTCGTAGAAGTGGCCGGCTCCTTCGGGTTCGCCGCCGCCGATCACTATCGTCCCTGTCTCGCCCTCACGTGTCTCGTCGACCAGGCCCCGGATCCTATCGCGGCCCGCGGCCGAGTTGAGCGGCCCCATCCGCGTCTCCGGGGCGAGCCCACTACCGAGGGGGAGCTGTCCGACCGCCGCGGTCAGCCGGCGTGTGAACTCGTCGGCGACAGCCTCGTGCACATAGAGGCGTTTGACCGCCGTGCAGACCTGGCCGCTGTTGTAATACCGGCCAGCAATTGCCCCGGCGACCGCTGCGGCAAGGTCGGCATCCTCGCAGACGATCATCGGGTCCGAACCGCCAAGTTCGAGTGTGACGCGCTTGACGTCCGCCGCGGCGAGCGCCATCACACGCTTTCCGGTCGCGGTCGAGCCCGTGAACGAGACCTTCCGGACACGCGGCTCGGTGACGAGCGCCTCCCCGACCACTTCGCCCGGACCGGTCACGACGTTCAGCACCCCCCCTGGCAGCCCGGCCTCGTGAAAGATGCCGGCTAGTGCAAGCGGAGTAAGAGGTGCAGTCGAGGCCGGCTTGACCACGAGGGCGTTGCCGCAGAGGAGGGCCGGCCCCGCCTTCCAGGCAAAGAGAAGGGCCGGCATGTTCCAGGGGATCACGGCTGCACAGACCCCGATCGGCTGCCGGAGCACCTGCGCGTCGAGGTCGGGGCCGAGCCGATGGAACTCGTCCCTGAAGGTCGAGCCGAGCCCGGCATAGTACTCGAGGACGTTTGCCGTGCCACGGATCTCGTCGGTCGCCTCGCGGAGGGGCTTTCCCTGTTCACGGGTCAGCTCCCGGGCGAGGGCCGTCACCCGTTCGCGGACAAGTCGAGCGGCCGTCGCCAGCACGTGCGCACGATCCCTCGGCGAGACCTTCCCCCAGTCCGGCTGTGCCGCCTCGGCCGCGTCGACGGCCGTACGAGCGTCCTCGATCCCCCCGAGCGAGAGGGATGCGATCGTCTCCCCCGTTGCCGGGTCCATGACGGCAAAGGTCCTGCCGTCGATCGCCGCGGTTCTCTCTCCGTTGATCAGCATCTCCTCTCCTCGATAAGCGGGACAAGAGCCCTTACGTCCCGACGTCCCAGGCCGACATGTACCGGGCCTGCTCATCGGTCAGGGAGTCGATCGCGATCCCCAGTGAGGCCAGCTTCTCGCATGCGACCGTCTCGTCGATCGCTGCCGGGACCTCGTAGACCCCGCCCGTGAGCTCGCGTCCGTGCTTCGCGATGTACTCGGCCGAGAGGGCCTGGAGCGCGAACGAGAGGTCCATCACCTCGATCGGATGGCCCATTCCCTTCGGTGTCGCGAGGTTGACGAGCCGCCCTTCGGCAAGGACGTGGACCCGCCGGTCCCCGAGGACAAAGGTCTCGATCCCGTCGCGCTGCTCGACCGCATCGGCGATCTTATGGAGTCGCTCGAGGTCGATCTCGACGTTGAAGTGCCCGGCGTTCGAGAGGATCGCGCCGTCCTTCAGGAGTCCGAACTGGCGCTCGCCGATCACGTGCGCGTTTCCGGTGGTGGTGACGAAGAGGTCGCCGATCCGGGCTGCCTCGTCCATGGGCAGCACGTCGAAGCCATCCATGTGGGCCTCGAGGGCCCGCCGCGGGTCGACCTCGGTCACGCAGACCCGTGCGCCCATCCCGTGGGCCTTGCGCGCAAGTCCTCGGCCGCAGTAGCCGTAACCGGCCACGACCAGCCTTTTACCCGCGATCAGCACGTTCGTCGTGATCATCAGCGAGGCGAGAGCCGACTCGCCCGTGCCGTGGACGTTGTCGAACGATCGCTTCATGGGCGTGTCGTTCACGGCGATCACGGGAAACTCGAGTTTTCCCTCGGCCGCCATCGCCCTGAGCCGGTGGATCCCGGTCGTGGTCTCCTCGCACCCGCCGATCACGCCGGACAGGAGCTCGCGCCGGGCTGTGTGGAGCCGGTGGATCAGGTCCATGCCGTCGTCGATCGTGACCGTCGGCCGGGCGTCGAGCACCCGATCGATCGCCGCGTAATACTCCTCGACCGAGCAGGCATGGCGGGCATAACACCGGATTCCGTCCATCGCGTCGAGCGCGAGGGCAACATCATCCTGGGTCGAGAGCGGGTTGCATCCCGTGATCTCGACCTCGGCCCCGCCGGCCGCGAGCGTCCGGACGAGGTTCGCGGTCTTGGCCTCAACGTGCAGGGCCATCGCGATCCGCTGCCCTTCGAGCGGCCGATCCGCCGTAAAGCGCCGTTCGATTGCCCGCAGTACGGGCATGTACTGCGCGGCCCAGGTGATCTTCCGCATCCCCGAATCCATGTCCCTAGTGGTGGGCGGCGGGATACATTAATCCATAACTCTCAATAGGGGCGCCGTCGATCGGTACACACGATGGTGCTGACCAGGCGGATCATCCCCTGCCTCGACATCAAGGACGGGCGGGTCGTCAAGGGCACGAACTTCCTCGGGCTCCGAGACGCCGGCGATCCGGTGGAGCTCGCAGCCCGGTACAACGAGCAGGGGGCCGACGAGGTGGTCTTTCTCGACATCACGGCCTCGAAGGAAGGGCGGGGGACGATGGTGGAGGTGATCCGCCGGGCCGCCGACGAGCTCTTTCTCCCGCTCACGGTCGGGGGCGGGATCCGGACGCCCGAGGACATCCGGCAGATCCTCCGCGCCGGGGCGGACAAGGTCAGCATGAATACGAGCGCGGTTGAGAGGCCGGCCCTGATCACCGAGGGTGCGAACGCGTTCGGGACGCAGTGTATCGTTGTTGCGGCCGATGTCCGCCGTAACTTCGAAACGAACCCGGACGGAACTCCGGTCGTCCTCGCCGACGGACGGACATGCTGGTACGAGGTCGTGACCTACGGCGGACGTCGTCCGACCGGGCTCGATGCGATCGCCTGGGTCCGCGAGGCCGAGAGCCGTGGCGCGGGCGAGGTGCTGCTCACGAGCATGGAGACCGACGGCACCAAGGACGGCTTCGATCTCGCGATCACCTCCGCCGTCTCCGAGGCAGTCGGAATCCCGGTGATCGCGAGTGGGGGCGTCGGCCGACTCGAACACTTCTACGACGGTTTTGTGGCCGGGAAGGTCGACGCGGCCCTCGCGGCCTCGGTCTTCCACTACGGGGAGCTGACCGTTCGGGATGTAAAAGAGTACCTGGCCGGGCGGGGTGTCCCGGTTCGGCCCTGAATTATTGGAGTTGGGCCGAGAGATCGAGTTCGACTGCGGCAACCGGGTGATCGAGGCCGAACGCACCGAGCACCTCGGGGTGCACCTCGCCGAAGACCCCCACGGTCACCCCGTCGACGACGAGAGCGCCGCGCCGCCCCTCGATGAAGGCCGGATCGTTCGACTCGACGGCCGTGTATGCAAGCCCCAGCTCCCGGCAGAGGGCGTCGGCGACCCCGTAGGCCTCGGAGAAGTCGGCCGCACCATGGCAGGAGACCGCGGCCGTGCCGAGCCCCGTCTCAAACCCGGTGATGGTCTCGCCGACCGCGAAGAGCCTCTGGGGAAGCTCGCGGAAGCGGTTGTACTCGAGGAGCTCCATCAACAGGGGAAGGAGCGAGGTGCGGGCGACGGCCTGTTCCTCCGAGATCGGGTGGAGGACCCGGAGAGCCCGCGGGTCGGGCTCGCGCCGCATCTGCGAGAAGAGAACAGCCTCGCTCGTCAGCACGAACGGCATTGTCTCGAGGTGCCCAAGCCCGCAGAGGGCCTCGCGCACTGACCGCTTCAGCCGGCTCTCGGGTCGCTCCTCGGCGATCGTCGCGGTTCTGGAGGGGACGGCCTCGAACCGTCCGTATCCGTATGCGATCGCTACGTCCTCGAAGACGTCCCAGTCGTGCATGATGTCGGAACGGTAACAGGGCACCTCGACCCGGATGCGCTCCGCACCCACGGGCTCCGCCCCGAAGCGCATCCGCCTGAGCAGTGCCGCCATGGCCGGGGCGTCGAGCCCGAGGCCGAGAAGCCGGTTGCACTCGTCGACCGAGACCTCGCGGAACGAGGGCTCAAGCGAGGGGGATACGACCCCGTCGATCTCGACCGACTCGATCCGTCCGCCGGCCTCGGCGAGCGCGGCGCAGAGGATCGTCGTGGCGGTCTCGACCGCACGCCGATCAATCCCGGTGCAGTCGAGGAGCACGTCCGTTGTCGCGGTCGAGACCCGGGTCAGTTCGCCATTGATGATCGGAGGGAACGAGAGGACCTGGTCATTCGCGTCGACGATCAGGGGGAAGCGCGGCGCGTCCCGGACCAGGTGGGCGAAGGCCCGCCCCTTCGGGTGTGCCTCGAGCATCGCCTCCATGGTCATCTCCTCCTCGAAGTCGAGGGGGACGAAGCTTCGGTCGCGCGGTGAGGCGAGGTACTGGAACGGCGGCATAATATGGGCCAGATCGTGCAGGCCGATCGCGACCTTCTTCCGGCCCCGGCCGACCGCCCAGTGAAGCGACTCCTGCAGGCCCATCAGGGAGACGATCGCCTCCTCATCGAGCGCAAGGCCGCGGATGACGGCGGAGCCGAGGTACGGCCGGATCCCTGTGAGACCCGGATCGATCGAGAACGCGATCCCGGACGGCGTGGTCCCGTACCGGACCGGCCCCTCCTCGAGCCCGAGGAAGCCCCGGAGTGCCCGGGCGGCCCCCTCGGTCGAGAAGAGGTCGGGGCGGTTCGCAAAGAACTCGACGTCGACATGATCCTCTTCGCGCCGTTCGATATCCGAGCCGAACATGGGTAGCCGATCGACGATCGTCTCGCGGTCCAGGCCCACGAGCCGCTCGAGGTAGCGGTAGGGCAGGGTGATGACGGGCATCCTAGCGCCCTCCCCCGCCTCGGCGGATGGGAGTTTCGCGGCACCAGTCGATGTCCGAGCGGTAGAGCTGGCGCAGGTCCTTGAGACCAAGGCGGAGCATTGCGAGGCGCGAGGCCCCGAGACCCCAGGCGAGGACCGGATGCTCGAGGCCGAGCGGCGCCGTCACCTCCTCGCGGAAGACCCCGGCTCCGCCGAGCTCGACCCATCCGAGCCCCTCGACGAATACCTCGGGCTCGACCGAGGGCTCGGTGTAGGGGAAATAGCCAGGGCGGAACCTGACCTGCGGAAACCCGAGGCGGCGGTAGAACTCGCGGAGGAAGCCGAGCAGGTGCGAGAAGGTGACCCCTTCGTCCATCACGATCCCCTCGAGCTGCTCGAACTCAGGCAGGTGCGTCGGGTCGATCGCTTCACGACGGAAGACCCGGCCGATCGCGAAGGCTTTGACCGGCGGGTTCGGATGGGCCGCCAGATGCTGGATCGAGAGCGCGGTCGCGTGGGTGCGGAGCACCTGCTGACGGGCCTTCGCCTCCTGCCAGGTGCCGCCCCAGCCGGTCGAGGTGGTCTCACCGCCGTGCTCGTGCATGGCCCGGACCCGTTCCCAGCCCTCCGGAAGATCGGCCTCGCCACCGAGGTGGAAGGTGTCCTGCATCTCTCGGGCGGGGTGGTCCTGGGGCTGGAAGAGCGCATCGAAGTTCCAGAAGCCCGACTGGACCAGGCCTCCACCCATCTCGATAAAGCCCATATCGAGGAGAATCTGACGCATCTCGTCGAGGAGCCGCTGGTACGGGTGCACTTTCCCGGGCACGAGCCGCCGGGGAAGTCGGTCGACCCGGTACTGCCTGAGCAGGGCGTCGCGCCAACTCCCGGTGAGAAGCATCTCGTGCGTGAGCTGCCCGAGCTCCTCGCGGAGATCGAGACCGGCCTCGACTAACGCCCGGCCTGCAGGCATGATCGCGATCCGATACCCGACCGACTCGCGCTCGACGGCGAGCCCGCGCTTGAGGAGTTCGCGAAGGCCGGGGCCGTCGACGAGGGTATCGACGGCGAGCGCCCGTTCGTCTTCGCCCGCTGGGGCCTCGCCGGCCTTCTCGACCACGCCGTCGCGGATGGCGATCCATCCCTTCCGCCGGAGCCATCCGATCCCGATCGAGGCGAGCGGGTGACTCTTCAGCTCGGTCATCGAGGCCCTATCGCCGAACGAGGCGAGGAGCTGCCGCTCGGGCAGGCCATCGGCGGCATAGCGCCGTCCCTCGTCGGTCAGGGCGTACGAGGTCTCGACCTTCCGCTCGACCGCGGCGAGTCCGCCGTTCTGGGCGAGCAGGCTCGCGTACTGGACGACCGCATCGGGCGTCGCGCCGAGGGCGCATCCGAGCGCGGCCGCACCGGCTTGTCCGAGCGGAGCGAGCGCGGCGAGCAGGCGCCGTTCGTTCAGCGAGAGCGCCTGCGCCTCCCGGTCCGTTCTCTCCATCGTGTCCGCTCCATTGCTGGCGTCCCCCAGGGGGATGCCGTCCGCCCCGGGGGATCGGCCGGGCTCCGTCTCTCTCTCTCTCATTCAGACCTCTGCTGCCAGGTGCTCGACCTCGTCCATCCGCTCGCGGAAGTCGGCGAGGAAGGCGAGCACACGCTCGGCCGTCGCCTGCTTGCAGGCCCCGCAGGTCGTCTCGCCTGCAAGGCAGCGCCTGCGAATCTCTGCGAGCTCAACATCATCGTCGCACATGTGAAACCGGTTCAGCTCAAAGAGGGTGCACCGGTCGGGCTCTCCCCCGAGCCGCTGCTGCTCCTCGAGCGTGATCCGTCCGCCGGTCACGGCCCTCATCACTTTCTTCCTCACTGCGGCCGCCGGCTCGGTAAAGCCGAACGAGGAGTCGGGGACAGAGGACGACATCTTGCCTCCGACGAGACCGGGCATGAAGGTATGGTACGTCGCCGAGGGAGGGTGAAACCCGAAGCCGCCGAGCTCGCGTTCGACCCCCCGGACGACCTCGCTCACGAGCTCGCACGGCATCCCCCGGACATCGACGTGCCCCTCGTACGCCTTCGATCCCGGGAGTGCCTTCGCGACCGCCCTGACGCCTCCTTCGGGGGCGTTCTTCGCCCGCACCGAGACATGGTCGCCCCTGTCCTCGACCAGGAAGAAGCGCAGGCTATTGGCCACGTCCCGCGTCAGGCGGATGTGCGGGTCCTGGTCGAGCCCTACTGGCACGATCGTCGGGGCCGGTTCCCCCGCGACCTGGGGATAGAGGATGTCCGCGACCTGCGTGATCACGCTCATCGCGTGGGCGAGGGTCGTCTCGGTCGCGAAGCCGTAGATCGCCTGGAGTGCCGAGAAGTTGACCCTCGTCGCCGCCTCGAACGCGAGGTCTTTGAGCGCGTTGTTGTGCGATTGGAAGTAGGCCTCGCCTCGGTACCCGAGCGCAAAGAGTGCGGTTAGGTATTCGCGCCCGTAGCGATCGCAGTCCTCCCACGAGAGGCCACGGACCGCGTGCGCCTCGCGATCGGCGATCGTGATCATGCCCTGCCCACCCTGCTCGACATGCCAGACCACCTCCCGCATCACGAGCAGATGGCCCAGGTGCGGGTGCCCCGAGGGCATGAACCCGGTCAGGACATGGAACGGGCGGCGATCACGGATCGCCAGGGCGATCGGGCGGTAGTCCCGGTGTCCGACGATGATTCCCCGGCGCATGAACGCGGGCACCTCGGGGAGCAGGTCGAGCAGGGGACCGATCGGCTCGATCCCGAAGTCGTCGAAGAGTCGTCTCGTGTCAATCGCCTGGCCGCTGGACCAGGGGTTGAGTGCTTCCGGCATGATCATCTCACAGCTTGATGCGGGCAAATTCGACGTAGAAGATGCCTTCACTATGTTGGCAGCCGAAGAGCATCTTCTTTTTCACCGAATGGGCAAGCCGGACCGAGCGGGAGATCACGGACATGGGCAGGCTCGCTCCTCCCGGAAGGGCGTGGACGAGCATCTCCGAGTGTGTCCGGCCGAGCACGTACACCCGGTAATGGTGGCCGAACTTGTACCCCGTCCGGGGAACATATCCCCGGTCGCGGAGATGGGCGTAGACCGCGGTCTTCTCGGGAGCCTCGGCATCGATCGTGTTGACCTCGGTGCGGTAATCCTCGACGGACCCGCCGCCCTCCTCGAGAGAGAGCCGTCCGCCCTCGAGGAGATAGAGCGCCTCGACCGGGGCGAGCTTGAGCCGCCGGTCATCGAGCCGGGTTCCGAAACCGGCCTGTTCGAGACCCGAACCGGTTCCGTCGCCCGCAATGATCGCCCAGCCGTATCGACGTGCCTGGGCCTCGCCCTCGAGCGGGATCGGTTCCCGTTCGGCGAGGATCGGAAGCTTGACCTCGTAGTAGGTCAGCTCGTCCTCGTCGTCGACGACCGCGAGCAGGTGCGACTTGCGCATGTTTGCGGTCGAGGTTGCCTCGGCCACCAGCCGGTCGAACTCGATCGGATCCCGCTCGGAGAGGACCCGGACCATGTACTGCGACTGGCCCGAGCCCGGTTTCTGGCCGCGCCGGAAGACGCGGAAGTCGTGCGGCCCGGTCTGGACCACGTATCCGCGCTCCCTGAGATCGCGGTACACCAGATAAGTCCGCAGGAAGTGTCCGTCCGCAGAGAATCGCTCGAGCAGGCTCTCAAACGATTGATCGGGGAGCATGATCCTGCCCCGGTGGACCAGGTAGAGCGCCTCCACCGGCGAGAGCGAGAGCCCGTCCCGCCCGGGCCGGCCGTATCCGCTCTGCTCGTAGAGCTGTAATCCATCCCGGCCGATCCGGACTCCCCCTTCGTCAAACCTCCCCTTCACGCCTGATCTAATGGAGGCGAGCGGTCTATAAGGTGCCGGTGACGCACGCTTCCCCGGGTGATGAATGCGCCTGTGATATCCGACCTGGATATACTGTTGGCATGGGCGATGCCGGTCCCTGCAGAGAGCCCATCGGGCCGGTATCGGGGCTACTGAGAGAAGAGGCGGCGCTCGGTCGAGCTCATCACGTGAATTACGACGAGGGCTGCGATCACCTCGTCCGTATTGTCCTTGAGGGGCCGCGCCACAAGGGTGATATATCGTTTCTTCTGGTCGTTCGTGACCATCGCGAGGTTGTTCTCGATCCCGATCACCATCGACTCTTTGACCACCTCTATGATCGGGTCAGCGAGCTGTTGACCGGTGCGCACGTCGATCAGGTAGAAGAGGCGGTTGATCGAATGCATGATGGCCGAACGATACGGGACGTTCACGAGCTGTTCGGCGTAGGGATTCATGAAGAAGATCCGGCCGTTCATGTCCGTCAGGATCACCGCATCGAGCATCGTGACGATGCTCTTGAGGTTCGTCTCTTTGGACTTGAGCAACCGGCGCATCATGGCCGAGTTGTAGAGCGCAATCTCGACCGAGGAGTAGATGTCCTTGTCGTTGAAGGGCTTCGTGATGAACCCGAGCGGCTCGGCCACCTTTGCCCGTTCAATCGTCTCGTCATCGTAGTGGCCGGTCAGAAAGATGACGGGGATGTTGAAGACCCCACTGATGTATCGGGCCGCGTAAATGCCGTCGATCGCGCCCTTCAGACCGATGTCCATCAGCACGAGATCTGGCTGAACCTCGGCCGCCCGACGGATCGCATCCTCCCCCGTCGGTACCTTTCCCACAACGACATAGTCCTTCTTCTGCAGGATCCGCTCGATCAGGCTCGCGATGATCTCGTCGTCCTCCACGACCAGTATCTTTTTGAGCGCTGCCATAGGGATGCCGCACCGGAAGTCGGTGACACAGATATCGGGGTTGCGCTCAGATAATCCTTTTCTATTCCCCGTTGGCCGAAAGGCTTGTCTGGAAGGCGGCCAATCTATCGGCACGATGACCCGCATTGACGGGGTGCTGTCTACCTGGCTCGAGCTGATCGACCGCCTCCCTGTTCCGGCCTACGCGCTCGACATCAAGGGCACGGTTGTCGTCTGGAACATGCCCCTCTCACGCCTGTCGGGCATCAACGGGGCGGAGGTGATCGGACGAGCCGGAGGCGCTCACGCGGTCCCGTTCATCGGGACGGCGGGCGCGATGATCGCGGACCTTGTTCTCGATCCGTCCCGCCCGACTCCGGATCATCTCACTGGTCTCGAGGGGAACGGAGATCGCAGGACGGCCAGGCTCTCGGCCCACGCTCTTAAAGCGGGGCGGAGGGTGACTGTGATGGCCGCTCCGGTCACTGTCGGCGGTGAACGGGTCGGCGTCGTCGAGATCGTGATCGACCCGGAGTCCCTCGACCCACGCATCGGAGAATCTCGCGAGATCATCGACCTCCTACTGAGCACCGTCCGCCACGACATCCTGAATGATCTGACGATCGTGCTCGGGTACATCGAGCTTGCTCGCGATGCGATCCCGGACCCCGCTGCGAATGCGGACCTGAACCGGGCCGTGGCCGCGGCCGACGCGATCCGTGGTCGGATCGAGTTCACACGGGAGTTCCAGAGGATCGGATCGCGATCACCGGTCGACCGCATACTCGCGGTCCTGGTCCGCGACGCAGCCGACCGAGTCGATCTGGATGGAATACGCCTGGAGTGCGCGATCCCCGAGCTTCTTGTGCGGGCCGACCCTCTTCTCCCGCGAGTCCTCGAGCACCTCCTCCGACTCTCGTCCTCCTCGGCCCCCCGTCCGACCGCGATCCGGATAGAGGCCACGGGTACGGATCCCCTGGTTCTCCGGTACGGCGATGACGGCGGTGGCGGGTGCTGGATGCCGCAGGCGGACGGTTCTCCGCCGCGAGAGCTGGGCCCGATGCTCCTGCTGATGCGGGACGTGCTCGCGCTCGACGAAATCGAACTCCTATTCAGGGACGATCTCCGGTGGCCGATCGAGCTCCGGATTCCCGGCTCTCTGCTCCGGCCGGTGAAAAAAGAGGGGTAGGTTCAGGCTTTCTCGTTGAGCGGGTTGAAGACGTTCTTGTAGATCTGGTCGTCACCCGTGTTCGAGAGGCGCTTGCGCTCGGTCTTCTCCTCGACGAGGGCCAGGACCGGCAGCGACATGTCGACGCCGGGCTTGTGGCCGAAGAGGCGTTCGAGTTCAACCTGCTGGGCATGCATGAAGAGCGCGTTCGGGATCTCCGACGGGCAGAGCTCCTCGCACTGGCCGCAGTTCACGCACGAGTCCGCGATATGGGAGAAGCGGATCAGGTGGAACATGAAGCCGGGCGGGACCTGGCCGGGCTTGACCAGGGACGGGTTCTTGGTCGAACAGTCCACGCAGTAGCAGATCGGGCAGGCCTCGATACACGAGTAGCACTTGATGCAGCGGCTCGTCTCAGTCAGGATCTTCTTGAGGCGCTCGTCGCCCTCGCCGAGGTCGGCGAAGTCGTGCTCGCGCCACTTGTTGCCGAGCTTGAGCATCGCGCCCTCGATCTTGGCGCGGATCTCGATCCCCTTCGGGTTTGCAGGCTCGGTAGCGATCACGCCGGCAGCGGCCGCCTTTGTCAGGAGGTCCGCGCCCTTCTGGCTGCAGACCTCGATGAAGGTCGCTTTGCCGGCCATCGGGCCGATGACGCCCCAGTTGCCTGCGGCGATGTCGGCCCCGCGCGGGACCTTGAGCAGGCACCGGCGGCAGTTCGTGCGGCGGCCGTAGCCCTCCTCCTCGAGTTCGTCGATGGAGATGCCCTTGTGGGTCCCATCCTTCATCATGACGATGAACTGGCCCTTGTCAATCTCCTCCTTGACCACGTCGTTCGGGTCGAGCTCGAACTTCTCGGCGATCATCCTGCGCGCCACCGTGGGTGACACCGAGCCGCCACAGTTGACGCCGATCATGACGATGTTGTCGAGGTTGATCTGGCCGCGCTTGGCCAGCTCGTACATGGCCATCATGTCGCAGCCCTTGACCGTGATCCCGATCTTCATGTCCTTTGCACCGTCAAGGTACTTCTTGACGAGCTTCGAGACGAGGAGCGTGCCGCAATGGAGCGAGCCCGCGGTCTTGTCGAGATCCTTCGGGTCCGTGATCAGGATCGGCTGGGCGTCGTAGATGTCCGCGCCCTTCTGGACAGCGAGCACCGCGTCGACCGTCTTGCTCTCGAGCGCGTACTTGAGGAGGGCCGTGACCGCTCCTCCGCACTCGGCCTTCTGCTGAAGGTCTGCATCCGTGGTCCAGGCGTAGACCATCTCTCCCTTAGCTGCCATGATTAGGCCTCCGCGATCTTCTCAATCCGAACTGCACACGCCTTGAACTCCGGGATGCTGGCGACCGGGTCGAGCGCGTTGTTCGTCAGGACGTTGGCCGCGCACTCGATGAAGTGGAACGGCATGAAGACAACGCCCTTCTTGATCTCATCGGTCACGCGGGCCGGCACGTTGATCTGACCGCGGCGGGTCAGGGCCCGGACCATCTCCTTGTCCTTGATACCGAGTGCTTTCGCGTCCGTGGGGTTGATCTCGATCCAGCCCGTGGGCTCCTCGCGCTCGAGCGACTCGGAGCGGCGGGTCATGGTGCCCGTGTGCCAGTGCCAGAGGCAGCGGCCCGTGGTCAGGATCAGGGGATATTCTGCGTCGGGGACCTCTGCCGGCGGCTTGAACTCGATCGGCGTGAAGATGCCGAGGCCGTCGGGGGTCGCGAACTTCTCCTTGTGGAGGATCGGCGTGCCGGGGTGGTCGACGGTCGGGCAGGGCCAGTGGAGCCCCTCGCTCCCGAGCCGCTCGTAGGTCATGCCGCCGTAGGACGGAGTGACCTTCGAGACCTCGGTAAAGATCTCCTCGGGTGACGTGTAGGGGAACTGGGCTGCGTAGCCCATCTTCGCTGCGAGCTCGGAGATGATCCGCCAGTCGGGCTTGGCCTGACCGGGGGCGTCCTGGGCCTTGTGCCAGAGCTGTACGCGCCGCTCGGTGTTGGTCTGGGTCCCGTCCTTCTCGGCAAAGCACGCAGCCGGAAGCACGACGTCGGCGAGGGCCGCGGTCTCGGTCATGAAAATGTCCTGGACGACCATGAACTCGAGGTTCTTGAGGCCCTTCTCCACGTGGTGGAGGTCGGGGTCGGAGAGCATCGGGTTCTCGCCCATGATGTAGAGCGCCTTCAGCTTGCCGGGTTCGTCGGCGAGGACGTTGATCATCTTGGTGACCGTGAGGCCGACCTTGCCCTCGGCGATGTCTTCGATGCCCCAGGCGTCCTGCATCTTCTTGCGGTTCTCGGGGACGATGACCGCCTGGTAGCCCGAGTAGACGTTGGGCAGCGCGCCCATGTCGCAGGCGCCCTGGACGTTGTTCTGACCGCGGAGAGCGCAGACGCCCGTGCCCGGACGACCGAGGTTGCCGGTCAGCATCTGGAGGTTCGCGACCGACTTGACGTTGTCCACGCCGGTCGTGTGCTGGGTGATACCCATCGAGTAGAGGATGTTCGCCGCCTTCGCCTTCCCAAAGAGGTCGGCTGCCTGGGCGATCTGCTCGGCCGGGATGCCTGTGATCTTCGAGACGTTCTCAAGCGAGTAGTCGTCCTTCATCACGACCTCCTTGAGCTTCTCGAAGTCCTTGGTCCGCTTCTCGACGAACTCCTTGTCGTAGAGGTCGTTCTTGATGATGTACTGCATCATCCCGTTGAGGAGCGCGACGTCCGTGCCCGAGTCGAAGGGCATGTAGATGTCGGCGAGCTTCGCCGTCGGGGTGAACCGCGGGTCGGCTGCGATGATCTTGGCACCCTTCTTCTTGGCCTGCATGATCCGCCGGCCGATCAGGGGGTGCTGCTCGACCGTGTTGGAGCCGATAACGAAGATGACCTCTGCGTCGGCGATGTCCTTGATCGACTGGGTCATCGCACCGGAGCCGAAGGCGCCGGCGAGGCCGACCACGGTCGAGGCGTGGCAGAGGCGGGCGCAGTGGTCCACGTTCGGGGTCTTCATGACCGCGCGTGCGAACTTCTGCATCAGGTAGTTCTCTTCGTTTGAGACACGGGCCGACGAGAGCGCCATGCTCTCCTCTCCCTGATACTGCTTGAACTTCTGAGCGATCAGGTCGTATGCCTCATCCCAGCTCGCCTCGACGAACTTGCCGTCCTTCTTGATCAGCGGAGTCGTGAGCCGGTCTTCGGCGTTGATAAACTCCCAGGCATAGTTGCCCTTGGGGCAGAGCTTGCCCTCGTTGACCGGGTTCCGGTGCCAGGGTTGGACACCGACGACCTTGCCGTCTTTGACGACCAGGTTGAACCCGCATCCTGTGCCGCAATACGGGCACGTGGTGGGTACGTAATTCATCTCCATAGAGAGTCCTCGGACAGAAGATCCTCTGAAAGTTAACCTATTTAACCATACTGATTTAACCATGAATTATCGGAAATTATCGGTGGGTTATCGGCACTCTTAGAGGGTCCGGCGCTGTCAATATTTATATAGGTCGACACATCCACGCTCAGGAGCGCAGAGATCAGTATGACACGCCCGATTCCGATTGCACCGATGATGGTCGATATGGTCCGGGCAGGGATCAGCGCTCAGGACGGCACGGTCTACACCTTCCTCGACCACTGTCCGGACTGCGGCCGGAACGTCAGGCCGTACGACTTCCGGACGAAGCGCTTTGCAAAGCTCGTCGACGGCCAGGACGTACGCGAGGTCCGGGTCCGGGTCAAGCGTTTCCGCTGTGCCGGGTGTGGTCGACTCTGCTACGCCGAGTCGCCGTTCTATCCTGAAACTCGCCACGGCGCTCCGATCGTCGAACTGGCCGCAGCTCTCTCCGAGCGAATGCCACCCGGTCAGGTCGCGAAGACCCTCGCGCGGCTCGGGATTCTGCTGGATCGTGCCACGATCCGCGGGTACGCCCGCCTCCCCCTGCCGCCGATAACGACACTGCACCTCTTCGGCCTGCCGATACCTGTCTCGGTCCTCCGGCTATCATGTGGTGCCGGCGCCTCGATGCTCTCGGCCTTCGGCCATCCGGGCCTGTTCCGCGGTTCAGGATCGGGAGCGTCGGTCGAGCAGCGGCAGCAGGGGCAGGAAGAGCACCACGAAAAAGAACGGAAAGCCGAGCAGGAAGAGGACGGCGCTCACCCCGAGTGAGGCCCCAAGCAGGGCCAGTGCCAGGGTCCAGCGGTTCATGGATGCATCCCTTCGAGCGTGAGCTGGCGCACGGCGTGGGCGGGCAAGGCATCGGCCAGCGGGCCCAGGCTGGCCGAGAGATCCTCTGCCCCGAGTATCGGGGCGAAGATCGGGGCGCCGATCCCGGCGACCACGACCCTCTGGCATCCGCTTCGCCGAACGGCCGCTCCGACCGCGTCCACGACCTCGTCGCACTGGACCGTCCAGACCTGGCGTGCGATCGAGAGGACCGTCTTCTCACCGAGCTCCTCCAGGTCGGCGCAGACGATCCGCGCGAGCCGGCGGAGGGCCCCTTCATAGGTTGCAGGGCCTCTGTCGGGGGGCTCCGAGGTGTAGTCCCCGGCACGGATGTGGCCGAGCAGCAGGTGAACATCGCCCGACTGCGCGAAATGTTCGGATGCAACGGGGGTCGGCCACCCGTCGATATCGACGGTGCGAACAATCGCCGGGACGGTCGTCCTGAGCATCCCCGTATACAGCAGGTACCCTCGCTGAAGCCGAGCGAGGTCGGTCAGGCCCAGAAGCCCTTCAAGGTCCTCGAGCGGGACGATGTCGGCCGTGGTCGAGCCGATGTCGAGAAGGACTGCGTCGGAGTACGCCCGCCGGAGCCAGGTCGCGGAGGCGAGCCAGTTCGCGGCGGCCAGCGCCGGCGTGGGGCCGGTATGGAATTGCCCGTCGGTCCCAAAGAAACGGGCCGCCGGAAAGACGGACCGTACCTGGTCGACGATGAACCGGATCCCCTCGTGCTTCGAGGCAAAGCAGTCGGCGAGCTCGCCCGACATCACGATTGCGGCCTCTTCCGCCGCATACGGCCTGAGCAGGTCCGCGATCGGTGCCCCGGTCCAGAGTGGGCAGTAGTGGATCGTGCTCCGGGTATCGTCCACGACCTTCAGGTTCGCTCCGCCCACGTCGATCCCGATCACAGGCGGGTCACCACGCCATCGGTCCCGTAACGGACGCGGCCTGTGAGGTGGACCTCCTGTGGTCCCTGTCCCTTCGAGGCGCGGACCAGGACGTCTGCGATCTCCTCCTGCATGACCGCGGCGATCCCGACGACCGAGGTCGTGACCCGGGGGTTGACGTCGACCACGTACGGCCGATCCCCGAGCACGAGATCGACCCCGACGTACCCCTGGCAGCCCAGCACCTCAACCGCCTTCCGGGCCACCTCGAGGCATTCGTCTCTGCGAGGGTGCTCGATGGGGCTCTCGCCGCCCCGATAGTGGAAACGTCCGTCACCGTCGATCTCGATCTCCTGTCGGTTCAGTGTGAGGACGAGCGGCCTGTCACCGGACCAGTACTCGCAAACATCGCCGACGACCCGACTTCCCACGAGCGAGACCGAGAGGTGCTCGCCCTCGATATACGCCTGCCCGAACTCATCCTTGCCGGCCGGCCCGTCCGAGAGCCGGACCCCGAGCGCCCCGTATCCCCGGATCGGTTTGATCACACGCCGACCATCGGTCTGCTCGGCCGGGACCGACAGATCGTGGCCGGCGAGGATGGCGGCCGAACGCTGCTTGTTCGCGGCCACAGCCACGTTCATCGCACCGCAGCCGATATTGTGACAGACCTCTTCGAGGGCCAGCGTGAACCTGGTCAGCAGGTGGTCGGGCGCGATCACGAGCCCGACATCGCAGCCGGGAGCGAGCCGGCGAATCTCCGCCTCCAGATCGGGTGAGCCGGGCAGGACGACCTCGTACCCGCATGCCTCGAAGCTCGTCTTCAGCACATCCCGCATCGCGGCCCCCTCGGCCGCAACACCGGAGTCTTCCGCAAGGGACGCGTACTCGGCAAGGAACGCCTTCATGCAGCATCCGTGCACGGTCATCGTAGATGAACCCCACGCTCGCGCCCGGCGATCCCTTTTTGCCGTTCCCGTTCCACCACTAGTGCGATGAGGCCCCGCGTCCTATTGACGAATGATGACGGCGTCAACTCGGTCGGACTCTGGGCTGCGTACGAGGCGCTCGCCCCGATCGCCGAGGTGACCGTGGTCGCGCCGGCGACCCAGCAGTCGGCCGTCGGTCGTTCGATCTCGATCTTCGAGCCGCTCAGGGTGGACGCGATCGTCCATAACGGGGTGGAGGCGCACGCGGTCGCCGGCAAGCCGACCGATGCGGTGATTATCGGACTCTTTGCGCTCAAACTCGAACCGGACCTGATCGTCTCCGGGATCAACATCGGCGAGAACCTCTCGTTCGAATCGGTCATGACCTCGGGGACGGTCGGGGCCGCGCTCGAGGGCGCGAACCAGGGCGTCCCCGGGATCGCCTTCTCCCTCCAGGTCGAGGACCAGGGAGACAAGTTCGGCGACCCGCGCCGGAGGTCCCAGTCGTTCGCCGAGGCCGGGCGCGTGGTACGGGACTGCTGCGAACGGATCTTCTCGGAGGGATATCCGGCAGGCGCTCATGTGATCAACGTCAACGTCCCGGCCCGGTGCACTGGGGGGTATGAGATCACGAGGCTGGCACCCAAGCTCTTCGCGACCGGGGTCGAACGGCGGCTCGATCCGCGTGGCAGGCCCTACTACTGGATCGACGGCCCGATCGTGGACGAGGCCGAACCCGGGACCGATGTCCGTGCAATCCGGGAGGGGCGGATCTCGGTCACCCCGCTCACCCTCGACTGCACGGCACCTGGGGCCGCGGAAGCCCTCGCCACTCTCTTTCGATGCTGACCGAGAGAGGCTTATCCCTTGCCGGGGCAAACCTTCGTACATGGGCGACGAGGCACCCAAACGGGCTGCGGGATATGCGGCGGCCGAGCTGATTGAGGACGGGATGGTGGTCGGGCTCGGCACGGGTTCGACCGTACGCTTTGCAATGGAGCGACTTGCCGAACAGGTTCGGGCCGGCTTCACCTGCGTGGGAGTGCCCACCTCGCACCAGACGGCCATGCGCGCCCGTGCTCTCGGCATCCCCCTCGCGTCCCTGAACGACGCCCCGCACCTGGCGATGGCGATCGATGGCGCGGACGAGGTCGATCCCGGCCTCCGCCTGATCAAAGGGAGGGGAGCGGCTCAGACGCGCGAGAAGTGCGTGGCCGCAGCGGCCGACCGGCTGGTGATCGTGATCGGCGAAGAGAAACTCACGGACCGGCTCTCGACCCTGGTCCCGATCGAGGTCCTGCCGTTCGCCTGTGCGACGGTTATGGGGCAGCTGGCCCTGCTGGGGGGAAGCGGTCGCGTACGGGAAGGCGTGGCCAAGGATGGGCCTGTGCTCACGGACAACGGCGGGCTGGTGGTCGACTGGTCCTTCGGACCCATCCAGGATCCGGCCGGGCTCGAAGAAGCGATCGAGCGGATCCCCGGGGTGGTGGCCGCCGGGCTCTTCACCAGATTTACAAAAAAGACGACGGTGATCGTCGGCGATGGCGCGGGTTACCGCGTCATCACCCGTTGACCGTTACGTCCTCGGTCTGGGTGGTGATCGTGCGGAGGCGCTGCATGATATTATGCTGCTTCTCCGCCTCCTGTCGCTTCTCTTCTTCAATCGCGTCGACAATCTCGCCGACCGGGCGGGAGAGGCGGTAGATCTTTACCGGGCGTCCCTTGGACTCGGCCTTGGACTCCCGGCTCTCGACCCAGTTCTCCTTGATCAGCCTGTGCATCGCGATCGAGACCTCTGGCTGGCGGAGGTCCGTCCCCCGCTCGATCTCGCGCGACGTCGCCTCCGGGATGGAGGCAAGGTAGACAAGCACCTTGGCGATATTACGCTTGATCCCCAGACTGATCAGGAGTCCTGCGAACTCCTCCTCCTTCTGGGTGAAGACCATGATCTTTTCGGGCCGCATGAATAGTCTCCGATATATTATCGTGCTTATTCTTGACTATTCAATAAAATAAATCTATCCCCTCATCTACCATCTGGCGATGTCCTTGATCACCTCGAAGACCTCCGCGTACTTGACATTGATCTTGAAGCCATGGTTCATGGCCCGCCCTTTTATCCCTTCGAGCCACCAGGGGCCGTAGGTGTCGAGCTGGGTGCGATGCTTCATGATCGAGTCGAGCTTCGGGGAGATCGCCTCCGAGATATCGACGTAGTACTGTCCGTGGAACGGGTTCGGTGCGATCCCGCCGGGGATGGTCTGCTCGTACATGTACACCGAGCAGTCGTTCTTCCGGGTGGTCGCGATCACCGCGTTCGTGACCGCAGCATGATCCTGGTGCGAGTCGTTGTTCGAGTGAGTGTAGACGACATCGGGGGTGAAACCGTTGAAGAGTTTGTCGAACCGCCGGACAATCTCGCGCGAGAAGACGAGTTCGTCGGGAACGATGTCCATCACGACCAGGTCTGCGCCGAGAACGGCCGCTGCCTCTTCAGCCTCGTGGATCCGGTTCTCCTTCCTGTTCGGAACGGTCGCGATCACCATCAGAACCTCATGCCCCCGGCTCGTATACCGGGCGATCGTGCCGCCCATCCCGATCTCAAGGTCGTCGGGGTGTGCGCCGAATGCAAGCACCTTCATGCGGGAAAAACCTCATCGCGGCCCCGGTACCGTCGCCAGCACCGCACACGCGCGTTCCTCTGATGTTGGGCCGCGGGCGCGATAAAGCTCACCATGGCCGAAATCGGGATGCATATGGCGCTGGAAGCGTGTGCTTTTATTACTGTTTTTGGCAAATACTGATGAATAGGAGCCGTGGAGAACCGGACTGTGGCGATCGGATCACGCAGGGAGTACGAGTTCTATCTTGAGGCAGACAGGGTCTCGCTCGAGATCACCCGCCGTCGCCCTCGTCTCTTCGGCGACGAGATCTGGAGGTTTCAGCGGCTGCTCCGCAAGATGGAGTACACGCGGAATTGTCGACGGTCGGCCCTCTGGCGCCCATACCATAGCCTTCTCTCAATCCGCTTCCACCGCATGAGCACGCGTCTTGGGTTCACGATCCCCCCGAACGTCTTCGGTCCGGGGCTTGCAATCGCCCATCGGGGCACGATCGTCGTCAACTCGTGGGCACGGGTGGGGGCCAACTGCCGGCTTCATGTCTGTGTCAATATCGGGAGTGAGGCCGGCACTGACGAGCGTGCTCCGCAGATCGGCGACAACGTCTATATCGGTCCCGGGGCGATCATCTACGGGCCGATCCTGGTCGCGGACGGGATCGCAATCGGTGCCAACGCGGTTGTGACCCACTCCTTCGAAGAGCCCTGGATCACGATTGCAGGGGCACCGGCGCGCAGGATCGGCGACCGCGGCACTGAGGGGCTGCTTGTTCGCGGCACCGAGCTGGTGGGGCAGGGCCGTGCCCGGTAACGAGGCAGTCCCCACGCCGGAAGCATCAACGCCCCCCGCAGCCCCCACGGCAGGCGGAGGGCGCCGTGGCTTCTCGAGCGATGTGCTGAAACTCGTGACCGGGACGACCTTCGCGCAGGTCCTGGTGATCCTCGCCTCGCCAGTCCTGACCCGCCTCTTCTCTCCGGCGGACTTCGGCCTGCTGGCGATCTTTACCTCCATCACCAAGGTACTCGGCGTGGTTGCCTGCCTTCGGTACGAGTTCGCGATCATGCTCCCGGACGAGGAGAAGGACGCCGTCAACCTGCTCGCACTCTGCATCGCCATTGTGACGGGGATCTCGCTCCTCTGCCTGCCTCTCTTCATCATCTTCGAACCCGCGATCGTCCGGGCTCTGAACGCGCCCGACCTCGCCGGCCACCTCTGGCTCATCTCACCCTTTGTCTTTGTCTCGGGTCTTTGTGTCGCGCTCAACTACTGGAACTCCCGGTCACGCCAGTACGGGCGGCTCTCGGTGGCGCGTATCGTCTCGGCCGTCGCCACCACGGGCGGTCAGGTCGGCGCGGGGTTCGGGGGAATCGCGACCGGTGGCGCCCTGATCGGAGCAAATGCCCTCGGGCAGGGGGTCGCCACCGGGATCCTCGCGGCCCAGATCCTTCGGGACGACCACCGGCGCCTCACCCGTCACGTCTCGGTCCACCGGATGCGGGCCGTGCTTGTCCGGTACAAGAAGTTCCCGCTCTACGAGTCCTGGTCGGGACTCCTCAACGTCTCGTCCTGGCAGCTTCCTTCCCTGCTCCTTCCGATCTACTTCTCTCCGGCTCAGGCCGGGTACTACGCGCTCGCATTCCGCCTGATCATGCTGCCTATGGACCTCGTGGGCAGCGCGATCCAGCAGGTCTTCTTTCAGCGCGCTTCAGATGCAAAACGAGACGGGCAGCTGGCCGGCCTGACCGAGTCGGTCTTCACGGTCCTCCTCCGCATCGGTCTCTTCCCGATGCTGACCATCTCGCTGATCGGTGAGGAGCTCTTCGCTCTCGTCTTCGGGTCGGCCTGGGGCGAGGCCGGTATCTATACCCAGCTTCTGGCCGTCTGGGCCGTGCTCTGGTTCATCTCATCACCGCTCTCCACGATCTACATGATCCAGGAGAACCAGGGCTTCGGTCTCCGAATCAACATCGTGAACTTCGTAAGCCGCCTGGCGGCGCTCGTCGCGGGAGGGATGCTCGGCTCGGCCCGGCTTGCGATCCTGTTCTTTGCCATCTCGGGGATCGGGGTCTACGGCTACCTCTGCGTCCGCCTGCTGATGTTCTCGGGGATCCCGGCCCGCCGGACTGCACGGATCATCGCCGATGCGCTCCTTCCGTTTCTACCGGTCGGCGCAGTCCTGCTCGGTCTCAAGTTCGTCGGTACGCCGGTCCTCGTCCACCTGTCGCTCGGCATCGGAGCCTGTGCGCTCTACTTCGTCTATCTGCTCCGTTCGGACCAGCAGTTCCGCGAGGTGCTCGGCGGTCTGGGCGTGCCCGGTATGCGCTGAACTCGCCTCTTCCCGAACGCCGACCCCCTTCTTCTGGTCGCTCCTGCTACTTCCTCAGGCGGAGTGCGACCGTACCCCTGGCGATCACGGCGCTCTTCATGAGAATAAACGTCTGCTCTTGGAAGACGCAGTCCGCACGCTGTGGGTTGCAGACCGTCGACAGAAATGGCAGCTTGGGGAGCATGCGTGGCCCGGCCTGTTCGGAAGAGTCGAACGCATACCGTCTCGGGCGACGAACTTCAAAAGGAAAATAGCGAGGGATGGATTTGAACCATCGATCTACGGGTTATGAGCCCGTCGGGATCTCCTGACTACCCTACCTCGCTTCGGGGACTAACATAATACGCCATTCAACTTTATATAGGTATCTCAGGTCCGGCCGGTCCTGTCCGGCAGCCGTCCAGCAGCCATAAATAGCACGGCCGCGAGCCTCACCCCATGGACGACGAACTGGCCCGGCTGCGCGAGCGGCGGCTGCAGGAACTGGTGGCCGCGCAAGACGCACCATCCGGGGCCGAAGTGCTGATCGCGACAGCCGCGAACCTCGAGGCACTGGCCCGGACATGGCCGTACCTCGTGGTCGACTGCTGGGCTCCCTGGTGCGGGCCGTGCCGCCGTGTCGGTCCCGTGGTCGAGGCTCTCGCCGCCGAGTTCTCCGGGAAGGTCGCATTTGCAAAGCTGAACACGGATGAGCACCCGCAGGCTGCGGGCCGCTATGGGATCTCGGCCATTCCGACACTCCTGCTCTTCCGTTCGGGTGCGCTCGCCGGGCAGATCACGGGTGCGTATCCGATCGACCCGATGCGGGCTGAGATCGTGCGGATCTTTCAGCTGAAAAGGGAGGGTTAGGGGCCGGGCTCGGCCTCCGGGGCCGGCACACGGCTTGAGAGGCGGACCGCCTGGACGCCGAGGATCACGAGACTCGAGAGCGGGAGCGCGAGCACGAGCGGGTCGATCACGGTCCAGGGTGTCCCGAGCACGGTCGGGGTGCCGAAGAGGGCCTGGGAAAGGCCGATCGGCTTCGCCTCGGCCGCATGGACGAAGACTGTCCAGAGGAGCCAGGCCGCGGTGCCGGCCACGAAACTCGCCTTGGCCGCGACGGGGTCGGGACGCTTCGAGATGACCGCGACCGCGAAGATCGGCAGGAAGGCCGAGGCGCAGAGGCCCATGAACATCGCGGTCGCCCGGGCGATGATCGACTCGGGCATCAGGAGCGCGAGCCCGACCGAGGCGACCATCATGATCACGCAGCCCACCTGGTTGGACCGGACCGAGTGAGCGCACGTCCGCCCCCGGCTCCAGACATCACAGATCAGGGCCGAGCCCATCGCATGGTAAAGGGAGGCGAGCGTCGACATCGCTGCAGAGAGGAGGGTGAGCATGAAGACCACGATGAAGAGATCGGGCATGGCCTGGTTGATGAAGAGCGGAATTATCGCGTCGACGTTCCCCCCGGCAGCCGCGACTGCGGTCTGACCCGAGGTCTTCTGGAACCAGACATTCGTGAGTGCGCCGACCGTGAACGCGACCCCGGTCATCATCAGCAGGAACGGTCCACCCATAGCCACGGCGCGGTTGAGGGTCCGGTCGTTCTTGGCGCACATGAACCGGACGACGAGCTGGGGCTGGGCCAGGACGCCGATCCCGACGCCGAGCACGAGGGTCGTGACGAGCGTGAACCAGATCGGTGAGCCGAGCGAGGGCATTGAGGTCCACCCGAGATGGCCCTGCGCAACCAGGTTCTCCGGGACGAGCGTTGTCATTGCCTCGAGCGCCCGATGGGCCGCACCCACGCCGCCGAGGTAGGTGTAGGTCAGGACGAGGAGTGCCGACATTCCGACCAGCATGATCAGCCCCTGGAACGCGTCCGTGTACATCACGGCGATCAGACCGCCGTAGACGACGTAGAACGCGACGATCAGGGCGAAGCCGAGGAGGGCGGTCGTGTACGGGACGCCGAGCGTCGTCTCGATGAAACGGGCTCCGCCGATCAGGATCGCGGCCGTGTAGAGCGGCATCCCCGCGAGGATCACGAGGCCGGTCCCGTACTGCATGAACGGCGAACGGTAGCACTTTCCCATCAGATCGGGGAAGGTGACTGCACCGAGCCGCTGGCCGATGGTCCGCGTCCTCCGGCCGAAGACCACGAACGCGATCAGGACGCCCGCCCCGATGTTGAAGACGGTCAGCCAGATCAGGCCCATGCCGAGGTTCGCGGCCACGCCGCCGAAGCCGATGATGGCCGAGGTCGAGATGAAGGTCGCGCCGTACGACAGTGCGATGATGACGGGGTGGCTGTCCCGTCCGGCGAGCAGGTAGTCCTCGGCCGTCTTCGTCCGGCGGTACCCGACGTATCCGAGTACTATCGTGACCGCGATGTAGAGTGCCGTCGCGGCCCCGAGGGTCAGTGTGTCAACTGTCAACGCCGTCACCAGCGTTCCGGTAGAGGAGGCCGTAGACAAGACACGCAAGCGTAAAGACGATGGCAAGGCCGTAGCCAAGCACGATCTGGATGTCACTGATACCGAACATGATCAGATCACCGATTGCGGTGGAGAAGGATACCCGGAGGTGTCGTGGAGACGATACGGGGGAGCGGCTAATCCGCAGCTCCCCTATCTAAACGTAAAGAAGACAGAAACGGTGGCAAAGGTTGAGCAGTGGAGAAGTCTCATGCACACCATCCTGGTACCCTGTTCTGATTCTCTGTTGCGAGGGTACATAAATATTCGCCACTCGAGCAGGATCTCCCCATCCTGCCAGGTCCGTATCATAACCTCCTGGGTGCAGGTGGCCCGGCGGCGGCACATCCTCATCTGGGATCATCGCCAACTCTCTCTCGATGCCCGGCGCCTATGACGATCTCCACGGCACTCTTCAGCTGACCCTGCTCCAACGGCTCGGATGGCGGGCGCTCCGCCCTCTGCAGGAGGAGACGTATGCCGCCGCCGCGACCGGAGCGGACCTGCTCGTGATCGCACCGACCGCGGGCGGCAAGACCGAGGCGGCCCTGCTCCCAGTCGTGGATCGGGCGCTCAAGGATGGGGTCCGCGGGGTCTACTGTATCTACCTCTCGCCTCTCAAGGCCCTGATCAACGACCAGCTCGGCCGGATATCGGGGCTCTGCGCACCGGGCCGGCTCACGGCCGCCGCGTTCCACGGCGACGTACCCCTCTCGGAGCGGCGGTGCGACCCCGACGATGAGCCGCATGTTCTTCTCATCACCCCCGAGTCGCTCGAGGTCCTGCTCCACGACCCGAACGCGTCGATCCGCTTCGGCCCGCTGCAATATGTCGTGATCGACGAGGTCCACGCCTTCGTCGGGACCGATCGCGGTGTCCAGGTCCGGGCTCTCCTCGACCGGCTCGACCGGGCTGCGGGCCGGGCCGTGCAGCGGATCGGACTCTCGGCGACGGTCGGGAACCCCGGTGACGTCCTGACCTGGCTCTCCGGGCCGGGTCGGACGCAGCAGCTCGTCCGTATCCCGGCCCCCCCGGCGCCCCGGCGGTTCTCGTTCTCGCTCGAGCCCGAGGAGGGCGGGCGGGCCGATGCTCTCGTCCGGCTTGTCCGGGGCCGGCGGGCCCTCGTCTTCGCCCGGTCCCGCGGCGAGGTCGAACGGCTCTCAAGCCTCCTGGACGGGCGGCTTCCCGGACTCTACTGTCATCACTCGTCGGTCTCGCCAGCGACACGCGAGACGGCCGAGCGGGCTGCGAAGGCCGGCGAGTCGTTCTGCATCGTCTGCACATCGACCCTTGAGCTCGGGATCGACATCGGCGACCTCGACCTGGTGATCCAGCGCGGCCCGCCAGCCTCGATCGCCTCGTTTCTCCAACGGCTCGGGCGGACCGGCCGGCGGGACCGGCCAGCCAGATTCGCCTTTCTCCTCTCGCGGCCGTGTGAACTCGTGCTCGCGCTTGGGGCGGTCGAGGCGGCTGCACGGGGCGAAGCCGAGCCGATCGAGCCCCCGATGCGCCCGTACCACGTGCTGGCCCAGCAGCTCCTGCTCCATCTCCTTCGCGTCCGGAGAGTCCGGCGATCGATGCTCGCGGACGAGGTCCGGAACCTCGGGCCGTTCCGGGCGATCCTGCCGGAGGAGGTCGAGCAGGTCCTCGATCATCTCCTTACCGGGGAGTTCATCGCGGCCGACGGCGACCTGCTGATGATCGGGCCGGCGACCGAGACTGTCTTCTCGGGCGCCCACCGGCAGGAGCTCTTCTCCGTGCTTCGCAGCGGACGCGACTACCGCGCCGTCACGTCCGACGGCGAGGAGGTCGGCAGGCTCGACGCCCGCTTTGCCCGATCGGACGACCAGGGGGCCTTCTCGCTCGGTGGACGCGGGTGGACCGTGATCGGACGGGATGACGCTCACGGTCTCCTGATCGTCGAGCCCGGGACCGCAGGCCTTCGCAAGGCCTTCTGGTCGGGTGAACGGGGCGGGTCGAGCCCGCTCGTCGCGGCCTCGGCACTCAGGGTTCTTGCTGCGAGGACGAGCGATCTGCCCCTCGACGAGCCGACATGGGAGGTGCTCGGGGATGCGCTCGGCGCCGTGCCTGGCCGGGTCGATCCGAACGGTATCACAGTCCTGGAGCGCTGGAACGGGCCGGCGGTCGAGGTGCTCGTGCTGACCCCATTCGGCGGAGCTGGGAACCGGGTGGTGGCATCGTTCGTGCATGCGCAGCTCGGGCCGCGACCGACGGTCCGGCCGACCGACTTCGGGCTCGTGATCCGGAAGGCCGGGAAACCCGGCATGGCCGGGACGCGGGTCCACGCGGCGCTCGAGGCGATGCGATCGGCTCCGGCGGACGAGATCGCCCGGACGCTCCCTCCCGTGCCTGCTTCGGGCCGGGCCTTCGGCCCGCTGGTCCCGCCGGATCTCTATGCCCGGATGGTGACCGACGATCACTATCGTCTCCCGGCCCTTCTCGCATCACTGGTGCGGTGTGCGCTTGTCTGGGATCGCCCTGATGATGGCGACACACCCGCCGAGTGCCGCGAGCCCGAGCAGGATGTTGTCACCCGGGCTGGCAAGGTGAGTGAACGCACCCGGGAGGCCGAGCACGGCCGTGACCAGGGCGGAGAACCCCAGGAGCCCGACGAGGACGGCGAGGGGCGGCAGCAAGCAGTCGGCTGAAGCCCGGATCACAGCAGGGGCGAAAGCCGGCCTGTACGCGGCGATGAGCAGGGCGAGCACCGTGGCACCAAAGATCCACTCGGCCGGCGATGAGATCTCGGCCAGGAGCCCGTGGCGGAAGTAGTCGGGATACCGTCCGGGCACGAACGGTCCCAGGAGGGGGTAGAGCCAACCTTCTGAATCGCGCCACATCGCGTCCAGCAGCTGGTGCGACAGGATCCCAAGCGCAAGTATCGGTCCGAGGAGGGGGTGGCGTCGATGGAGAATGAGGGTACCTGCGACGAGCACCACGAGGAAGAACCCGAGCGAGTGCGAGACGATCCGACCGTTGTCGAGCGTCCCGGCAAGTAGGATGTGCCCGATCGGCTTGTCGATCAAGTCGGGCAGGACCGCGCCGAGCATCCCGGCCACGAGCAGGAGTCGAGCCGCTCCCTTGCGGGCGCCGAGAAGGCCGCAGGCAGCCCCGGCCATCAGGTGGCAGAAGACGAGCATGGGCCGGATCAGGTGTACGCAGTGATCAGGCGGCCGTAGATCGCCACGGCCTCCTCGAGCGCGCGGATGGGGACTCGCTCATTCACGCCGTGGATGCAGCTGAGGTCCCCTGGGCCGTACTCGATCGTCGGAAATCCGGCGAGACGGAGCGCCCGGGCGTCCGAGGCGGCCCACTGGACGATCGGGGTCGCAGGCCGTTTCCGGACCGCTTCGATCGCGGCACAGGTCCGTCCCACGATGCGGGCGGTGGGGGCGGTGAAACTCGGTGCCGAGCCGCTCATGCATTCCATGGTTGCCCGGGGCGCATGCGCCCGGAGATCGGCCGCGAGCCGATCGGGATCGCAGCCCCAGGGAAGGCGGAGGTCGAGCTCCAGCTCGCACTGCTCGGCCACAATGTTCGCTTTCTCGCCGCCCTCGATCCGCCCGGGGTTGTACGTGAGCCGGCGGAGGATGGAGCTGGACCCGGGCACGCCGAGGGTTGCCTCGAGCACCTGCTCGGACATGGCGATGACCGGGCCGAGCACGGGCCCGGGGTCGAATTCGAGTTCGTGGAGTCGCCGCACGTGCTCAATCAGGCAGACCGCCTCCATCACGGCCGAGACCCCTCTGACCGGGTAAAGGGAGGCATGCCCGGGCTCGCCGGCGAATCGGAATCGGGCCCGGACCAGTCCTTTCTGCCCCAGGCAGGGTGCCCCCTCGGGCGTCGGTTCGGCGATCAGGCAGTCGCAGGGAGCGAGGTGCCCCGAATCGAGCAGGTGGCGGATGCCGGCGCCGCCGGTCTCCTCATCCGCGACGAACGCAAGCCCGATCTGCGGGAGTTCGAGCCCCCGGTCGACCGACTCCGCACAGGCGGTGATCAGGGCCGCACATCCCCCCTTCATATCGGTCGCGCCGCGCCCCCAGACGTACTCGTCGCGGACCTCGCCGCCGCAGGGGTCGCACGACCAGGTCTCGCACCGCGCGGGGACGACGTCGAGGTGGCCGCAGAGGAGGAGCTCGGCCGTCGCTCCGTTCGCGACCACGTTCGCCCGCTCGGGTGTCTCACCCGTGATGCAGGGCTCGAAGCCGATTGCGGAGAGGCGGTCGCGAACGAACTCGGCGCAGTCGCGGGTGTCGCCGGGCGGGTTCTCGGAGCGGATCGCTATGAGCTCGGACGTCAGGCGAGCGACGTCGGTCATGCGGGACGGCCGGCGCGGAACTCCTCGAAGAGTCGTGAGAGCGAGCCCCCGTCCTGATACAGCGACTTCAGGAACTCGTTCTCGAAGAGCTCGTCGATCGCCATCGTGAAGAATCCGAGTGGGATCGCGGTCCGGCTGTCCGGGTTGAGCACCAGTCGGAACGAACGGTATCCGGCCGGGCTCTCACGGTCGTAGACGGCGCGCCAGACCGTCGGAAGGCGCTCGAACCGCTCGGGGTTCGTCTCCCTGAGCCAGTTGACGAACTCGCCGAAGAGCGGGCGGTCGCCCTTCTTCTCCTCGTCGACACGCCAGCGGAGGTACTCCATGGCCATGATGTTCTTGGGCGAGGCGTAGTTGTACGAGAGGAGCCCGAGCGTGTAGTCGAGATGCGCGCAGGCGTCGATGAAGTAGAACTTCAGCACCGGGTGAAAGAGCGAAGTGTCGTGGAGCATCAGTGACTTCTCGTAGAGTCCGAGCAGCGCGCGGAGGTACTCATTGTTCTCCCTCATGCCGTCAGGGTGGGGGAAGGGATTGGAAATACCTTCTTGTGGTGGCAGGGTGGTCGCGGGGGCACGCGTCTATTATCTCTCGGAGTGCGTTCCTTGCGTGGCGTGTACGCCCGTCCCGACCGCCTCAGGGACGGGGAGTTGGAGGCCCGTGGAGCATGTGGGGCTCATGCTGTCGCGATTACTGGGTTTTCAGAAAGAGAGAGAAAGATGGGCTCGCGGAGATTCGAACTCCGGACCTCCGCCGTGTGAAGGCGACGTCATAACCAGCTAGACCACAAGCCCGATGCATCGACCGGGAATTGAACCCGGGCTATTGGCTTGGAAGGCCAAAGTCATACCACTAGACCATCGATGCGAACTGCCTTAATCGGTTCGCACTCCGGTCTATTATAATTTCTCGTCTCCCCATTTTATCGTTTCTATCCCCGATACGGGAATGCGGAGTTCTTCTCCCCGTCGAATGCCCGGTGCGCACGGCCCCGCGCCGTGTCATCGCCCCTGCTTCGACCCTGAGAGCGTCCCGTATTGGTGCGGACGGCCTCCCTCGGCGAGCGTCGGGCTGAACGCATCGGCAGGAGGGAGGGGGTGAGGCCTGATTCTCACGGTCCCTCCGCTCCGCGGTGTCATGATCGGGATGAAGCGATGAGATCTCCGGCGGGGCAGGGAATCCGGCTTTCCTGATGCGAGAAGCGGAGAAAAAAGGATACTGTCGGCTTTTCAGCGGACGAGCCCGCCCTGGCCGAGCTCCATCCTGATCCGCTCGAGGGCCTCGATCCGTTTCTCGAGCGGGGGATGGGTCGCAAAGAGCTCGGCGAGGGTCGAGCCCGTGACGGGCAGGATGTAGAACGCGCTCGCGCCCTCTGCCTGCCGGCGCCGCTCCTCGGGAGCGGCCGAGATCTTGCCGTTGATCTTGAGCAGGGCCGAGATCAGGGCCTCAGGGTCCCGGGTGATCAGGGCGCTGCCCCGGTCCGCGGCGAACTCGCGGTAGCGCGAGAGGGTTCGCAGGAGCAGGCTTGAGACGACCCAGACCACGATCGCGGCGATCCAGGCGATGAGCCAGGGGCTCCCCTCCCGGCGGTCGCCGAACGAGAGGAAGAGCGCGTTGTTCATGATCAGGGAGGCGATCATCGCGACGAACGAGGCGATCGTCATGGTCAGGATGTCCCGGTTCTTCACGTGCGCAAGCTCATGCGCGAGCACCGCCTCGAGCTCGCGGGGAGTGAGAAGCCGGTGGATCGAGTCCGTGACCGCGACCACGGCGTGCGAGGGCGACCGTCCGGTCGCGAACGCGTTCGGGATCGGGGAGGGCATGATCGCGAGGCGGGGCATCGGAATGCCGGCCTCGGTCGCGAGCCGCCCGACCGTCTCGTGAAGCTGCGGGTACTCATCCGGCCCCACGATCCGGGCCCCGGTCGAGAGAAGGACTAGGCGATCGGAGAAGAAGTACTGGACGAAGGCGAGCCCGACCGAGATCAGGACAAGCCAGCCCAGCCCCACGCCGAGCGAGCGCAGCACCGTGAGGAATGCGAGGTAGACGAGGAGCAGAAGCCCCATCGTCAGCCACATCCGCATCGAGAGACCGTAGTCACGCGGCCATTTCATGGTAACTAGGATGATGATCGGACCCATAAACTGATCGTTTATACGCCATTTTCCCGGTCGCCTCCGGCCGTTTCGGTCCGATCTCGTGGTCGTTCTGTACACGTATGCGCACGGACGCCGACATAAACCATTTCTGTCCTCCCCTGCATATCCAGTACACATGGACGAGGTCGATCCCGCGGCCCTCGGTGATGTGGCCTACGGCATCTTCGAGCATCTGTTGCACCGGGAGCTCCGGGCGAAGGGGCAGTCGCTCCACGTGCTGGTCGAACAGGGCACGGGCTTTGCCGACGACCTAGCACGGGTCTTTGACGCCTTCAGCGCTGATTACCCCCAGCTCGCCGACGCTCTCCTCTCCCGGTTCGGGTCGGTCGCGGCGATCCACGACCTTCTGCATGCGGGGGAGGGCGTCGTGCCGACCCGGACGACGCAGATGTACTGGATCGTCGAAGACGCCCCGGCAATCCGGCCGAAAGCGGTCGACGACGAGCTCGCGGGCAAGTGGCTCGTCTTCCTCTCGCCCGACGAGGTCGACACGGCCTGGCGCCGGGTCAGGGACGCGACGGCGGCAGACGAGCTCGGGATCTCGGCCAAGGTCTCCACCGCGAAGCCGAACCCGGACTCGCGCGATACGCGGTACGTGATCTACGTCTACACGGCCGATTGGCGGGACGAGGACGAGGTGATGCGGGTGCGCGAGGCGCTCCGGGCGCTCGGCGTCGAGGACCGGATCGGATACAAGCGAAACCTCGAGACGTTCCGCGGCGAGTACAGCAAAAAAGGAAAGCGGGTTACATACTACAGCGCATGACCTCGCGGCACGGGGCCGCTCAGGCCTTGCGCTCCTTGTTCTTCGGCCGGAGGTTCTGGTACCCGCACTTGCGGCAGGAGGTTGCGCGTACTGCGTTCCGCGCGTTGCAGCGCATGCAGATCTTGACATTGAGGAGTCGTTCTTCGGCTTCAGGGAAACGTGCCATGCTCGGTCACCACGTGGTATGAGTCTATAATACAGGGATCCAGGGCAACTTAACGGTTTTCACCGTGGCGCATGCCCGTATACCACTCGCGAAACGCAGCGAGGGCGCGCGCCCGGTGCGAAAACCGGTTCTTCTCGGCAAGGGGCAGTTCGGCCAAGGTCCGGTTGCCGACCGCGAAGATCGGGTCGTACCCGAAGCCCGCGTCACCGCGCGGCGCGGTCGTGATGGTCCCGTCGAGCCGCCCTTCGAAGAGCCGGATCCCGTCCTCGTCCGCGTATGCAATCACCGTGATGAAGTGGGCCGAACGGTCCGCCGCGCCCTCGAGCAGGCGCAGGATCCCGTCATTACCGAGGGTCCGATAGACATATGCTGCGTAGGGCCCGGGGAAGCCGGCGAGCGCGCTGACCATGAATCCCGTATCGTCGACGATCAGGGGCCGGCCCAGAAAATCGTAGGCGTACCGGCCCTTTTCACGCGCAATCGGGCCGACCTCGTCGTCGCGGTACTCCGGGATCTCGAGGGATATGTGTTCGACCTCGACCGTCCCCATGAAGAATGCGGCCATTTCGGTCGCTTTGTGAGGATTGCCGGTCACGACCGCGAGCCTCACAGATATCGCCCCCGCCGCCGTATCTCCTCTTCGCGTGCGAGTGCTGCGTCCGCCCCGGAGAAGACCGCCCGATACCCCTTCACGAACGCCTCTGTCAGGGGAGTGGCCTCGGGGACGGCCGAAGCGAGGGTCTGGAGGAAGACGTGGAGGTCCACGCCCCGCGCCTCGAGCTCTTCGGTCGCCTGGGCGAGGCCGAAGTCGATCACGACGACCTGGTCGCCGCGCACGATCATGTTCGAGCTCGTCAGGTCGCCGTGGACGATCCCAGCGCCGTGGAGGCGTCCGACGGCCTCGCCCGCAGCCCGGAGCCGGTCGGGGGCGAGCGCGGCCTTGAGAACTTCCCCCTGCACCCGCTCCATCACGATCGTCGTGCCGTCGATATCGCGGATGATCGGGGTGGGGACCCCGGCCCGACGCGCCGCGGCCAGAAGGCGCGCCTCAGAACGCGTTCGCTCATGGCGGAGCCGCCGGTCGAGCTCGGGCGCGCGGTAGCGTTTCTCAACCCGACGCTTGGTTGCATCGATCGTGCCGAGCTCGATCACGGCCTCGGCTCCGCGCGGCTCGACCCGGAAGAAGGTCTCGGGGCGGTCCTCCCGCCACGGGCAGGGAACCTGGTCGATCCGGTAGTTCGGGTCAACCCGGGACTCGGATACGGGGACGGTCATGCCGTGGGCGAGCTGGAGCCGGCCCGTATACGCGATCATGGCTCCGTTGTCGCCGAGGTAGACCGGTTCGGGCACAAAGAACCCGGCGCCACGGTCCTCGCACATCTCGGCGAGCATCTGCTGGAGCCGACGGTTTGCACCGACTCCGCCGACGAGCAGGACCTCCTCCTTTCCGGCGTGCGCGAGCGCTCGCTCGGTCACCTCGACGCACATTGCGAACCCGGTCTCCTGGAGGCTGTGGCAGACGTCCTCGAGGGGGGCCTGTGAGGCCGATGCTGCGGTCACGAGCCCAGAGAATGCGAGGTCCATGCCCTTGACCGTGTACGGCAGGTCGATAAGGCCACCATCGCGCGCCAGATGCTCTATTTGGGGGCCGCCGGGGTGAGGGAGTCCCCGGCTCCGGGCGAACTTGTCGAGCGCGTTACCGAGCCCGACATCGAGGGTCTCGCCAAAGACCCGGTACCTTCCGGCAAGAAAGCCGATCACCTGGGTGTTCGCGCCCGAGGCGTAGAGCACAATCGGGTCCTCGCAGCCGGTTGCGAACCGTCCGATCTCCACGTGGGCCAGGCAGTGGTTCACCCCGACGAGCGGCACCTCCAGTGCGAGCGCAAGTGCTCGGGCTGCGGTCGCGACCGTTCGGAGACACGGGCCGAGCCCGGGCCCCTGCGAGAACGCGACCGCGGCCGGTCGCCCGGCAGTTGCAAGGATCGGGGCGAGCACCTCCCGCATACGGGCCGCATGGTGCTGGGCCGCTTCGCGCGGATGAATCCCACCTGTCGGTGGGCGGTAGGGATCCGAACGGAGGGCGATCAGGTCGTCGTGAAAAAGAGCGGCACTGAGGTTCCACGCAGTGCCTTCGAGGCCGAGTACCTTCCCGGTCGCCGACATCGATGGGACTACTTTTTGAACTCGGTGTAGCCGCAGCGGCCGCACGCGGCCCGGTCCTCGTGCTCGGCCAGGACCACGCCTGTGCCGCAGCGCGGGCAGTAGCGCCGCTTGAGCGTCGCCTTCTCCCCCTCGACCGTGAAGTATGCCGAGCGCTTGATCGCGACGCTCGCGGCCTTCTTGCCCTTTGCCGGTGCGGCCATGCTCAGGCCTCCTCTGCCGGCTTCGGCTGGCCGCGGGAGATCAGGTACGCCGGCTCGGCACGGTTGCGTGCCTCCTCGGTGTCGTAGACCCGGATCATCCCCTCGGCCTGCATCATTCCATATCGGGTCGAAAGCGTGTCGAGCACGGCGAGGTGCTCCCCGACGTTCTTCATGGCGCAGAGTCGCCCGATAATCTCTTTTCGTGAAGGCGTCGGCCCGTCGTGCGTGAGGACGAACCGCAGCTCCCGCCGGCTCAGAAGCTCATTGCGGGTGTCCTGTATGATCTCAAACTCCATCGATATCCTCTAGCTATAAGGGAACTGGTCTTATAAAATATGGCCTGATCACGCCTCGACAAAGAGGTCGAAGAGTGCGGCGGCTCGGCGGCGCTGTTCATCGTCGATCAGAGAGATGACGACGCCCTCGCCGGGCTGGCCGTAGACAAGGATCGAGCCGTCGGGGGCGGCGAGTGCAAGCGGGACCACGGCAAGATCCTCCTCGCCTTCGACCACGATCAGGGCTGGGGGCGAGGCCAGCCCGTCCCTGACGGCCAAGGCCAGCTCGTCGGTCAGGTATCCCGCCGGGTTCTTGACCCGGATGACCCGGGCCCCGGGGATCCTGACCGGCGGGACCGGGACGTCCCTGGCTGTGAACCCGTCCACGACCGCAACAGTGGGAAAGAGTCCCTCTGCCACCAGCCCCGCGGTGACCACGTCCCCGACCGAGAGGATGGTCCGCCCCTCGAGCACGGGTCGAGCCGCGCCGATCGAGGGGTGGAGCCGTCCGTAGGGCGCGCGAAAGGCGTCCCGGTGCTGGTCGGGGAGGCGGTGCATCACCGGACCTTCAGGGCGTACCGGCCCGGAAGGGTGATGTTGATCTTCTTGGCGACCTCGGAGTGACGAGGGTCGATCACGACGAGATACCCCGACCAGTCGGTCGAGAGGTTCGCCGTGCTGCAGATCACGCAGGACTCGCCTTCGACCACCCGGTGGCACTCGCGGCAGACCTTGGGGAGCAGTTTCTCACGGCGACGAACGACCATCAGCGACCACCCCGCTTCTCCTTCTCTTCGCGCTCGCTTCGGAGTTCGTCCTCAAGCCAGAGGTCGGTTCCAAGGCCGGTCTGGCGCATGGTCAGCCCGATCTTCGAGTCGCGGGGCTCACGCTCGTTCAGGGAGAGGGTGACGACCCGGACCCGGACTCGTTCGCCGACGGCGATGTACCGCCCGGAGTCCTTGCAGATCAGGCGGCCGTTCATCTCGTCGTAGGTGATGAACTCGTCCGAGATTTGGCTGACATGGAGCATCGCATCGATGGGTCCGAGGCTGATAAAGGAGCCGAAACTCGTGGTCTCGACCACGATCCCCTCGAGCACCTCCTGCAGGGACAGGCGGAGGGAGAGCGCCTCGAAGAGGACGTCGTAGTAGATGGCACCGTCTCCGGGAACCAGCTCTCCCTCGCCCACCTTGAGCACTCTCGTCACCGCGATAAAGATCCCGATCTCCTTGTCAATGCTTCCTTCGAGCTGCTCCTGCAGCACGTCCAGGATCACGAGCTCCAGGTTCTCGCCCAGTCGATGGGGGGGCACCCGGACTTTGTCCTCGAGCTTCAATCGATAATACATGGCATCTCCTCTCTTCCGCTCATCGTCTCTCCAGGGTGATCCGGCGCGGTCCACGCAGTGCAAGCACCGGTACGCCGTCGTCGAGCAGGGCTCGCCTGAGCTCCCGGTCGCTCGTCACCACCATGCAGTCGTGAGATCGCGCGTACCGGGCAATCCGGCCATCGACCGTTCCGTCCTCCGCAGGGCCGAGGGACTCCTCGGCGCAGCGGCGGGCGAGTGCGAGGCCAAAACGAGCCGCAGCCCCCCGGCGTCCCCGTTGCCGGGCGAGGCCGGAGAGCTCGGCGCGGACCTCGGTCGGGACCATCGGGTCGAACGCCCCGATCAGGGCCTGCACCTCGGAGAAGAGGTCCACTCCGTGCTCCAGCGGGGTCATCAGTGCGTTCGCATCAAAGAGCACCCTCACTCGGTGAGGACGCCCATCCCGATCAGTCGCCACCGGGCTCCGACCTGTCGGCTGATGGCGATCCGGGCGCCGATTGCGGCGCAGACCGGACGCTTCAGCTGCATCTCAACAGTCTCTTTCTTCGATCCCGTAACGACCCCGACCGTGACTGCGGTCCCGACCGAGAGCATGAGGGGCTCGTTGTGTTTCAGCGGCTCGATCTTGAGCTCACTCGTGGCGCCGACAACCCGCTCCATCAGGGTGACCCGGAACCGGAGGCGCTCCCAGACTGGGGGGAGCGAGCCCGGGTAGCCCGCGATCTGGCCGGCCACGGCGTCCGACTTCGTTAGGGCCGGGTCGAGCTTGGTCGCGACACCGAGCAGCCCGCCCGGCGTCGCGTCCAGGATCTTCTTATGGCCCATGTTGATCGAGGTGATCTTGGTCGTGATCGGCTCCCACCGGGTTCGGCCCTCGGTATGGGTCTGCCGGCCCGGCCGGATCTCGATCTCGTCTCCCTCGTGGAGGACTCCCTGGATCAGGGAGCCGCCGATCACGCCGCCCTTGATGTCCTTCCAGGACGCGCCGGGCTTGTTGATATCAAACGAGCGGGCGACGAGCATGATCGGAGCCGCCTCCGGATCCCGCACCGGGATCGGGATCGTCTGGTCCAGGGCTGCGATCAGGGAGCCAATATTGATCCCTTTCTGCGCTGAGAGCGGAATGATCGGTGCGCCCTCGGCGATCGTGCCCTTGATGAACTCCTTGATCTTACCGTAGTGCTCGATCGCAACCTTCTGCGAGACCACATCGATCTTGTTCTGTACAATCACGATCCGCCGGATCCCGACGAGCTGGAGCGCCATCAGGTGCTCCTTCGTCTGGGGTTGCGGACACTGCTCGTTCGCCGAGATCACGAGCATGGCTCCGTCCATCAGGGCCGAGCCCGAAAGCATCGTCGCCATCAGGGTCTCGTGCCCGGGGGCGTCAACAAATGAGACCGAGCGGAACGGAACCGCTTCGCCCCCGCAGACCGGACAGGTCTCCGAGGTGGTCAGAGCATCGCTCCCCTCGCACTGCTGGCAGCGATAGAAGGTTGCATCGGCATACCCGAGTCGGATCGAGATCCCCCGTTTGATCTCTTCCGAGTGGCGATCGGTCCACGTGCCCGTCAGCGAATTGACGAGCGTGGTCTTTCCGTGGTCTACATGCCCCACGACTCCGATATTCACGCTCGGGATGGTCACGTCATCCAAAAGTCCTCGAACCTCCCTACTGTATATATGGCGATCCTACTTATACGTGTGGTGTCATGCAAAATGGGGGCCGGTTCCTGCGGAAAATCCAGTACAAACCGGTCCTCTGTCATACGAAGTGCTACTTTTTTGCAGTGAATTTCGCAATATTTAATACTGCCATCCAATAAACCGGTGAATATGGAGACCGAGCTCTCACGAATCGGCATCTCGCTGCCGAAGAACCTTCTCGATCGATTCGACGAGATCATCACGGCTCGCGGGTACTCGTCCCGATCCGAGGGGATTCGTGACGCAATCCGGAACTACATCACGTATTACCGATGGATGTCCGATGTCAAGGGAGAGCGGCAGGGCGTGATAACGATGATCTACGACCATGATCAACGCGGGCTTCTCCCGACTCTGACCGACATCCAGCACGAGTTCCGCGAGACGATCCAGGCGACGCTCCATTCGCACGTTACCCACAATCGCTGTCTTGAGGTCGTGCTCGTTCACGGCGATGGCACCGAGCTCAAGGCGCTGGCCGAGCGGCTGATGTCACAGAAGGGAGTCGAGTCGGTCAAGCTGACGACGATCCCCATTGACGAGTAGAACCGGCCTCATCCCCCTCCTTCGCAGCTGTTGTCGAGTTCGAACTGCGAGCCGTCGGCCCGGTAGAGCCCCTCACGTTCCCGTTCCAGCTGTGTCGTGAGATCCTCGACCTGCCCTTCACGCCGCTCACGAACCGTGCCGGCCCGCACCAGCTGGTCGAGCCGATAGAGGAGCCCGGTGGCGTCGAGCACGGCAAAGGTCTCTCCGTCCACGGCCTGAAGTGCCGTGACGGTCCCGACCGTACCGGTCCGGGTATAGCGGACCCGTGTTCCGACCGCGCACTCTTCCATCTGCATGCACCCCCGTGGACCGGTCCGGGGCATAAATCTATCCTGTCAGCAGGCGGAGGGCCCGGACCACGCCCTCTGTCGACGGGCGGGGAGGTGTCAGGTGCGGAAGAGGAGCATCCCCAAGCAGGTCCTCGAAGATCGCATGCACCGCCTCCCCCTGCGATGGGCCGTATCCCCCTTCGAGGACGAGCGCGATCGGCCTGTCCAGGATCCCGGCAGCAGCCCCGGTCAGCACGCCGTAGTCCCCCGGCACGAGGGCCATGCCCGCCTTCGGGTCGTCGGCCAGCCCGTCCTGACCCGCCGAGACGATCAGCAGGTCGGGGTCGAAGTCCATGATCGCAGGGGCGAAGGCCTCGGAGATCACGTATGCGAGGTCGGCAAGGGTTGCGCCCGAGCCGAGGGGCGCGTTCAGAGTGAAGCCCCGCCCCTCTCCTTCACCGATCTCGTCGACCCAGCCGCTCCCCGGAAAGGCCCCCTGCTGGTGGACGGAGCAGAAGAGTACCCGGTCCGATGCGTAGAAGATCTCCTGGGTGCCATTGCCGTGATGGAGGTCCCAGTCGAGGATGGCGATCCGGTCGGCCCCGTCATCGAGCAGGCTTGCGGCCGCCACGGCCGCGTTGTTGAAGATGCAGTAGCCCATGGCCCGGTTCCGCGTCGCATGGTGCCCCGGCGGACGGACGAGCGCAAAGGAGTGCTCCCCTGCACATGCCCGCCGTGCCGCCTCGATCGCCGAGCCGGCCGCATAGGCTGCGGTTTCGTAACTGCCGGGCGCAAGGTAGGTGTCCGGGGTCAGAAACGCGACCTCGGCCCCCGAGGCCGAGAGGCCGGCGATCCGGTCGACGTACTCCTCGTCGTGGACGCGCAGGAGATCGGCGACGGTTGCCCGGACCGGCGGGCGGCGCAGCACCCCTGTCGGGATGCGACGGTCGATCAGCTCGAGCCGTTCGCGGGACTCGGTATGGGCCGCGAGGTGATGGCACGAGAAGATCGGACCCGTGATCGCGGAGACCTTCGGCACGACGCTCTACTCCTGGAGCATCTCCTCGAAGCACGCCTCGAACGCGGCGGCTTTGGTTCGCCAGTCGTACGCCGACATATCGATTTCGTACTCGGGGCGATCGCGGGCGAGTGTGAGTGCCTGGTCGACGAACTCGTCGTAGTCGCGGTAGATATGGAGGTGCTCGCCCCCGATCCGCTGCATATCTGGGATCGGGGTCGAGAGGATCGGCTTCGAGCAGGCCGAGTACTCGAAGAACTTGTTCGGAAGCGCGATGTCGATCCATTGGGGGGGCGAGAGGGGGATGGTGCAGACATCCATGGCCGCGATATAGGCGGGGAGCGAGGCGTAGGGCTGGGTCCCGGCGAACCGGACCCTGTCGGCCACCCCGAGCCGCTCGGCAAGCGCCCGGAGCTCGGGGAGATATCCCGTGAAGAGCGAGCCGCCGACGACGAAGAGGAGCGCGCGCGGTTCCTTCTCAAGGATCCGAGGCAGGGCCTCGATCATCCGGTCGATCGCGTACCAGCGCTCGACCGAGCCGGAGAACCCGATCACGAAGTCGTCGGAGGCGATCCCGTACTCTTCGCGGATCGGCGCACCGTCCATGGGCCGGAAGATAGTCGTGTCGACTCCGTTCGTGATCAGGCCCGCCTGGTACCCGTATCCGGCGAGCTTGTCCACGAGTCCGGGCGAGACCGTCGTGATGCGATCCGAACGGTCCAGATTGTGCTGGACGATCTTGAGGACCGACCGGCGGATCGTCTCCTTCAGCACGGGATTGTCGTAGTAGGCGGCGGCCGAATCGGGGAACCAGTCCTTGAGGTCGAAGAGGACCGGGATTTTGCGCCGGCGCGCGGCGTGGATCACGGCCGTCCCCGCGAGGACGTGGGCCGCGACCACGAGCTCGATCTTCTCCTCGCGGATCACGCGCGAGAGGACCCGGTAGTGCTCGGGGGCGTTGAGGGTGTAATGAAAGAGCGGACTCTCGATCGCGAAACGGGTCGCCTCGTGGACGTGGAGCCGGGTCTCGCGTTCGGGTGCGCGGCTCACGTGGAAATGAGGGACATGGACCTCGTGGCGCCGCGCGAGCTCCTCGAAGATATAGTGGTGGCGAGATGGGACCGGATGGTGGATGTAGTCCTGAGTCGAGACGAGCAGGATCCGCATGATCGGAAGAGATCGGCCCCCATCCGCAATGAACCTCTCGATGGAGAGGAGGGCCGAGTTCGGCCCCCTTTCGGGGTGGAAATGTCACCTTTGAGGCGGTCAGGCCGGCTCGATGTAGTCCGTGGTTGCGGCCGCATGGCGGTCGCGGATCGTGTCGGCGAGCACCCGGATCGCCTCCTGCGCCTCGGGCGACGGGTATCCCTTGGCCTCGATCGGCTCGAGGAACTCGACCTTGAGATGGTTGAGCATGCCCTTGAGGGTCTCGACGGTCTTGCCGCCCCAGCCGTAACTCGCGATGACCGTGGCGAACTTCGCCTTCGGCTTGAGGGCGTTTATAAGGTATGCGGCCGTCACCGTCGTCGGATGCGGCCCGAAGAGCACGGTCGGGGCCGCGATCACGATCGTGGCCGGATCCACGAGCGCCATCGCGAGGTCGCCGAGGTCGGTCGACGGGAGGTGGAACTGCCGGACCCGGACCCCGCGGTCGATCAGCGAGTTCACCAGGAGGTCGACCATGGCCCGGGTCGATCCGTGCATGGAGGCGTAGGCGATCACGACCTCGTTCTTCACCTCGTCCGAGACCCAGTCGTCGTATACTGTGAGCACGACCGAGGGATCGTCGTAGAGCGGGCCGTGGCTCGGGCAGATCAGGCGTGGTTCGAGCCCTCGGACCTTCTCGAGGTATCCCTTGATGCTGTTCCGAAACGGCATCATGATCTCGGCGTAGTATCGCTTGGCTGCCCGGTGCCACTCGACCTGATCGCGGAGGAAGAGGTCGCTCGTCGCGAGATGCGAGCCGAAGAGGTCGCACGAGAAGAGAACTCGCTCCTCGCGGAGAAATGTCAGCATGGTGTCCGGCCAGTGGACCCAGGGGGTGATCAGGAACTCGAGGGTCCGGTCGCCGAGCGAGAGCGTGTCGTGGTCTCCGACCACCTGGATTCGTTCCTCGGGGATCCCGTGGAAGCTGATCAGGAGATCCTTACAGGTCTTGTTCGTGATCACGACCGCGCTGCCGTACATCTCGAGCAGGAGCGGCAGGAGGCCGGAGTGGTCCTGCTCAGCGTGGTTGACCACGATATAATCGATCTGATCGGCCTCGGCTCGGATGAGGTTGGTCATGAAGGCCATCTCCATCGTTGTGTCGACTGCGTCGATCAGGGCGACCTTCTCCGACCCCCGTACCAGGAACGCATTGTACGTCGTTCCCTCAGGGAGCGGGATCAGGTCGTCGAAGAGCCGCCGGTCCCAGTCGATTGCACCGACCGAGAGAACTCCCGGGGCGACGTTCCGCACACTCATAGGTCCGAGACCTCAGAGCTCGCGGAATAAAGACTTTCCGGCGCCGCAGACCGGGCAGACCCAGTCGTCGGGGAGGTCCGCGAACGCGACGCCGGGCTCGATTCCGTTGCCGGGGTCGCCAAAGGCCGGGTCGTAGATATGGCCGCAGATCGTGCAGATGTAGCGCTTCTGAGCAGTCCCGTTTGCCATGCCGGATCGTCGACCCTTGCCTATTTATGGGTTGTTGCGACCTCGGGCGCATACCGGTGCAGGAAGAATCCGAGCGATCGGTTCCGGTCGGCACCGCGTTCGAGCGAGTACGCCTCGAGCAGGTCGAGCATGAACTCGACCCGGGAGATGTACCGGCGTGGAATCAGGGCGTTGAACTCCTCCTTTGTCAGGCGATCGGTCGAACCGGGCGGAAGACCGCACTCGCGGAGAAATCCGTCGTCGGCCCCGGCCACGTACCAGGACTCGATCTCCATGACCACGACCGCGATCCTCCCCGGCTCGGCCCGATCGAAGTGGCGGAGGATCACGCCCTTCTTCGCCCGGACCGAGGGCTCGGCATCGATGTCCGCGACGATCACGTACTCGTCGCCCAGGCGTTCGATCCCGCGGATCAGACGGTCGACCGCGATCCGTCGGAGCGAGGCGTACGGGATCAGCCGTACCTCGTCGTATCGGGTCCTGAGAGCGGGAGTCAGAGTCCGCTCGAAGAAACGGACGTCGTCGGAGCCCTCGACAAAGATGTTCAGCCGCGGCATGAGATCAGAGGAGGTCGGCCAGAAAGAGGTCGTCGAGCCCGACCTCCTCCTCGAGGAAGGTTCGGACCTCGGGCCGGTCCGCCGGCCGGGAGAGGACCGAGAAGCCGGCATCGTCCCGCGACACGAGACAGACCACGTCGACGGGGGTATGCCGGAGGATGGCCGGATGCTGAGTCGAGACGAGCATGGGCTGATGTGCGGCCGCCTCCAGCATCAGCCCGGTGAGCCGTTCGATCACGCCTGGATGGAGCCGTCCCACCGGCTCCTCGAAGAGCGCCAGCTCTCGCGGCGAGAAGAAGAGCGCGACGAGCAGGGCGAAGAGCTCGACCGTGCCGCTCGAGAGAGCTTCGGCCGGGAGGTAACGGCCGGGTGTATAGACCTCGGCCACGCGGATCTCGGAAGCCTCTCCAGGGCCGTCGCCGACCACGACGTCATCGATGAACGGGAGGAGGTCGCGGACCAGAGCCAGGAACTGGCGGCGCGACTCGGGGTGCGCGAGGACGCGGCCGAGCGCAATCGCGGCGTTCGACCCGTCCTCGGCGAGCTCGGCCGCCCCTGTGCGTCTGTCGAGGCGCCCGGAGAGACGGGGGCCGAACTCGTAACAACTGATCAGGGCGAGCGACCGGCGAACGAGCCCCATTGGGTAGAGCGTGGGCGACTCGAGAAGAAGCGTGTTCGGTGTAGTGGCGCCCTCGCGGAGGGCCGGAGGGAAGACCGTGTCCTCATCGACGCCGGGCGGCAGTTCGAACAGAAACCGGACCTCACCGCCCTCGTTCACGATCTCCATCGATCCCGGGAAGGCCTCTCCGTTCGGCGGGGTGAGGGTGAACTGCATGCTGAAGCGGTCCGAACGAATCTCGGGGCGGTCCCCGCACGCGAGTGCGAACGCGTAGGTGCAGGCTCCCGGAGCAAAGGCAAGCCTCCTGCCGTCCGACAGGGTGCGGAGCGACTCCCCGGTCGGCAGGGTCAGCTCGACGCGGACGGTGAGCTCGCGCCCGCAGGCCAGACCGGCATTCTGAAGAAAGGGGAGGCCGCCCTGGAGCGAGATCGCGTTCGCCAGCCCCGACCGAGCGATATCACGAAGGAAGAGGAACCCCTGGATCAGGTTCGTCTTGCCGGCCGCATTCCGCCCGATCAGGAGCACGAACGGCTGGAGCCGGAGTTCGGCCCGGCGAAAGGAGCGGAAGTTCTCGAGGGAGAGGGCTGTGATCACGGTCTCACCATCGAGACGGAGCTTGGCGTACCACGACTTGAGGGTTCCTATCGTCCGCAGGGCTCGACCCGCGAGACCCGGCTGACGAGGAGGTTGAAGGCCCGGGTCTTCGGGTTCTCGCGGACCAGCACATCGCGGAGGAGGACGGCCTCGCCGTACGGCCGGTCGAGGAGGGCGCGGTTGCCCGGCGTGACGTGGTACGATGGCAGGACCGCGTATACCGCGCGCTGGGCCGTGCCGTCGCAGACCTTGAAGAGGTGGGTCTTCGGGCTCCCGAGGTCGTTCGACATCAGGGCCGCCGTGCATGAGATCCGTCGGCCGACGTGCCGGTGGAGCTGCGAGAGCGGAGCGAGTCGCCGCCGGTCGATCCCGGGGCACTCGATCCGTGGCGGCCGGTGTCGGCGGAGGAGTGCGGCCGAGAACTTGATGTCAGTGTTCCGGTAGCGGTACGCCTCCTTCGTGCCGGCTCCGAGCGTCTCCTGAAGGCGCGTCGGCTGGATCGGCGGCCGCTCCTCGAAGGACCAGCACGGCACCGGGCCGCAGCTGCTCCCCCAGAGGAAACGGCAGGGGTGGTGGAGGTGGAGCCCGGCGCCGATCAGCTCGCGCTGCACCTCCCGGAGGCCGGTCGCATTCGCGAGGTCGGCCGGCTCCACGATGAGGACCGAGCCGTGCTCGCTGAGATGGTCGGCCCAGCGCATGACGGTCGCGGCCCGCTGGCGCGCGTCGCCGGGCAGCTCGTTGACCAGGTTCGAGAGGACCAGGAGGTCGATCTCGTTCGGCACGGCTCCGTCGTCGACCGCGTCCGCATCGACCCGCAGGGCCGGCAGGACGCGGACCCGGTCCTCGGGCCTTCGGAATCCCTTCACAAGGTGGCGGCAGGCCTCGCGATGCTCGTCCGACGGTTCGACCGGCAGGATCTCGCCTGAGAGCCCCGGGAGATATCGCCCGAGGGTCAGGAGCGCGAGTGGGACCACGCCCGGGCCCGTGCCGAGGTCGACGACGCGCATCTCGTGTGCGAGCAGCCCCTCGGTCGCGAGCCAGGCGAGGAGATGGCAGGACTGGAAGTAGTAGACCGGGAACTGGTAGGCGAGGTATGCGAGGACCGAGTACCCGGCCTTGTAGGAGATCCGGCGGCGTTCCCCCTCCTTCCAGTAGCCGCTCTTCTGTGCCACGACTGCGCGACGGAGTCGGTCCAGGATCACCGGGTCGCCGATAGGCCGGCCTGTCTTTGCGGCAAGGTGCTCCTCGATCAGCCCCTCAAGCGGCTCGGGGAGCCGGCCTGCGGTGAGGAACGAGTGGAAGGCGGCGAGCTCCTGGGGCGCGGCGGCGAAGGGTGTTCCGCGGTCGGTCATCCCGGTCCCTCCTAGAGCGGGCCTGCGTCCCGGGGAAGGTAGAGCCCCATGATGCCGCGGAACGGGGTCTCACCGAGGGCCGAGGCAGCGGCCGCAAACCGGTACTTCCAGTTTCCGGGCTGAAGCGTCGCGCCTTTCCTGAGGTAGTCGCGCCCCTTCTCGAACTCACCGGCCAGAGCGAACTGGAGCCCGAGCCGGACGTAGTGCTCGGCAAGGATCGACGGTCGGCGGGCGAAGTCGTCGTGATGGAGCTCGAGGATTCGCTCCATCGAGCGGTAGATTCCCATGCGATTGTTTGAGATCCCGCCCTCCGTAAAGCGCGAGTTCAGAAGCGGCTCGTCGATGTACTTGAACTGGTAGTCCCTCGAGATCCGGAGAAAGAGCTCCCACTCCTGTTTGCCGGGAAGTCCCTCGAGCCAGTACCCCGAACGGTCGAAGCACTCGCGCCGGACGACGGCGGCTTGGGTCGTGACGAAGTTGTTCCTGAGGAGCTCGTCGTGGACCCAGCCCTCGCGCTGCTTGACCCACTCGAAGGGGATGTACATCCGGTTGTCGTCCGCGTCCATGTACTTCCAGTACCCCGAGTAGACCACCCCGACCTCGGGGCCGGCGTCGGCCCACGCGGCCATGCACCGTTCGAGCTTCTCGGGGAACCAGTCATCATCCGAGTCCTGGAATGCGATATAGGGAGCCCGGGCAGCGCGGATGCCGACATTCCTGGCCGCGTTCGCACCCCGGTTCGGCTCGTACCGGATGTACCGGACCCGCTCGTCCATGTAGCCCTCCATGACCCGGGGTGTGTCGTCTGTCGAGCTGTCGTCGACCACGATCAGCTCGAAGTCGGTGTAGGTCTGGTCGAGGACGCTCTGGATCGCCCGCGGCAGGAGGTGGGCGCGGTTGTACGTCGGGAGCACGACGCTGACCGTCGGTGTGCCTGTCGCCGATGGCATGATTCGTTGATATTGGTCCCGGAGCCTCAAGAAGGTGATGCCGGTACCGCCTGGGCAAAAAAAGAGTTTGTCGGTCGAACTGCTCAGTCGAGCAGGATGCCGAGGGCCTCGTCCTTGTACGCGTCCATCACGTACGGCAGGCCCGAGACCTTTGCAGCCTCTTCCGAGAGTGCGAAGACGTCGTTCCTCGAGACCGTCTTGAGCGAGAAGTTCCTGCTGCCGGCCATCAGCTGCTGCAGCCCGGTCTTGAAGCGCTGGGCGTAGGTGTAGATGCCGATCGCGCCGAGCGGGATCTCGCCGATCCGTTCGCCGTACTTCTCCTTGAGCTCCTCGTAGGAGACGAAGATCTCGTTGACGGTCGAGCCGTACTTCGCGACGCCCTTGGGCAGGTCGCCGCTCTCGAGCCACTTCCCGATGTTCTTACCGACCATGCCGGGGATCATCAGGCCGCGACCCATGCAGACCGCCTTGACGTAGGGTGCGCCCATCGCGATGGACTTGAACGCATTTGCCTCGTCGCCGAAGCCACCGCCGATCGCGATATCCGGGACCCGCATTCCCTTCTTCGTGAGCATCTCGCAGTACTGGTTCGCCAGCGACTGCAGGTAGAAGGTCGGGATGCCCCACTCGTTCATCATCGGCCAGGGGCTCATGCCCGTGCCGCCCGAGGCACCGTCGATGGTCAGGAGGTCGACGTGAGCCTCGGCTCCGAACCTGATAGCCATGGCGAGCTCCTTCGCGGAGTACGCGCCGGTCTTGAGCGTGATCCGCTTGAAGCCGATGTCACGGAGCCGGTCGATCTCCTCGAGGAAGCCCTCTTTCGAGACGAATCCGAGGCGCGAGTGGCGCTCGAACTCTTTGATTCCACCGGCCGCGAACGACTTCTCGTTCTCGCTTGCGGTCGGGTCCGGCAGGACGATGTAGCCGCGGCGCTTGAGCTCACGGGCCCGCTCGATATCACGGACCTTGATCTCGCCGCCGATGCACTTGGCACCCTGCCCCCACTTCAGTTCGATCGTGTCCAGATTGTGTTTTGAGGCGACATATTCCGCGGTTCCAAGCCGGGTGTCCTCCACATTCATCTGGACGAGGATCTCGCCATAGCCCTCGTGGAACTTCCGGTAGATCTCGATCCGGCGGTCGAGCTCGGGCGACTTCGTGACCTTTCCGTTCGAGTCGCAGACCAGGCCGGGATCGATCCCGCCGACGTTCTCACCGCAGACGAGCGTAATGCCCGATATGGCGGCGCCGATCGCAAAGTGCTCCCAGTTGACCCGGGCGATCTCGGTCGATCCCAGCGCGCCGGTGAAGATGGGAAGGCGCATGCGGACCTTCTGGTCCCAGCCGTACTCGGTCTCGGTATCGACCTCGGAGAAGACCGCGGTGTCGGGCGAGGCCTCGACGCCCTCGGGAAGGCCCCGGGCGCCGACCGCGTACCCCTGGATGTTCACGTGCGAGTAGTCGACCGGGAACTGCTTGTCGGACCCGGCCGTGATCTCGCCGAACGGGCCGGGGTAGAGGACCTCGCGCCCGCGGAACGATGAGAGCCAGATCTCACACGCCCCGCGGCATCCGTCGACGCAGCGCGTGCAGATCCCGGACGTCGGTGAGACGTCGCGGGACCGGTTGGCGGTTCCAACCGCTTCATTGGCATTCGGCATTCGAAGATTCATGAGTCACCTGTTGACGATCTGGACGGAGATCGCGCTGGAGCTGCCCGAAGGGGTTCTATGGCACCGCATGGGGGCGGCGCAGGTGCCTCCGGACCTGCCCTGGGACGATTCCGCTGATGGAACTTCGCTGTTGGTGTATTTAAAAAAACCGCTCTGGAATATTGATAATCCGGGCTGCAATTTGGCTTAGGGGCGATTAAATCAAATATCTCATGCGTCTGGAATACCAATTCTTTCAGGTGTTATTTATAAAATGTGGTTCTTTCGGCACAGGCAACCGGGGTCAGAAGCAACCGGGTGGGTGCGACAGGAACTTCGCCCGACCTGCTCGGAAAAATGAAGGTGTACGGGTAGCGAGAGGCCTCAAACGCGAACCGCGTTCAGGACTCGACCCGCTTGACCAGAGCTTCCATGACCTCGTTGACCGCCTTCCAGGTCGGGTTCTCGCCCCGCTTGATCACGAAGGGCCGCCCCTCGTCGGCGGCCATGCGCATGTCGATGTCGAGAGGGATCGCGCCGAGGAACGGGACCCCGAGGTCATCGGCCATCTTCTTACCGCCGCCCTTACCGAAGACGTCGACCTCCGTGTGGCAGTGCGGACAGATCATCCCGCTCATGTTCTCGACCACCCCGATCACGGGGATCTCGAGCTTCTCAACGAACTTGACCGCCTTCGAGGTCTCGAGCGTCGCGACCTCCTGCGGCGTGGTGACGATCACCGCCCCCCGGAGGTTCGGTGCGAGCTGGGCGATGGTCAGGGCCTCGTCTCCAGTCCCCGGTGGGAGGTCGACCACGAGGAAGTCGAGCGAGCCCCAGTTCACGTCCGTGAGGAACTGGCTGATCGCCGACATCTTCATGGGCCCGCGCCAGATGATCGGGGTCGAGGCATCGGGGAGCAGGAAGGCCATGGAGACGACAGCCAGCGTACCGGTCACCCGAACGGGCTCGATCTTGTTGTCGATCGTCTGGAGCCGGAAGTCCTGCACCCCAAGCATCTTCGGGATAGTCGGACCGTGGAGATCGAGGTCGAGGAGACCCGTATTGTACCCATGGCTTGAGAGTGCGTAGGCGAGGTTCACGGCCACCGTGGACTTGCCCACGCCTCCCTTGCCTGAGAGGACCAGGATGACGTGTCTGACATCGACCGCGGCCCGATCGGGCAGCCCGCCGCCACCCATGCCATGCTCCTTCGCACTCGGACAGCTCTCGCACTCGCCGCTGCAGGACTTCTTCATCTCGGGATCGGTACAGACATCGGGCTCGGTCACATTCTCAGCCATAAGGTACTCCCTTCACGATGCATCCGAAGCTATATTAAAGTTGATACCTTCCTCTTCGCAGGGGCCCGCATCGGACCAGAGAGGGCTGCATAACAAGGCAAAGGAAATTATAACCTGAGGGGACACTATGTGCAGGACCCGCGGTGAAGGAGGACGAACACATTGGGAGGACTTGAACTGCTGCGGCGGGATATGGCCCGGATCCGGGACCAGGTAACCGAAGGTGCGGCAACCGGTCCCCACTGTTCGGATACGCAGCCACTCCGTGCCGAGCTTCTCTCGGCCGATCAGCTCTCGATCCATGCGCGGGAGATGACGGGCTGGTACGGTGTCGACATGCGCGGCGGCGAGGATCGCCTCCTTCCGCGCCTGGCCGAGAACGAGGTCCTGCTGCTCGAGACCTTCACCCTTATCACGGCGGCCCTCGAGATGAACCGCCGGATCGCCCCTGCCGGCGAATGGCTTCTCGACAACTTCTACCTGGTCGAGGAGCAGATCCGGACGGCACGCCGCCACCTCCCGCTCGGATACAGCCGTCGCCTGCCGCGCCTCGAGAACGGCCCCCTCGCCGGCTATCCCCGCGTCTACTTCATCGCCCGCGAGCTGATCGCCCACAACGACGGGCGCGTCGACCTCGAGGTCCTCAGTGCCTTCGTCAGCGCTTACCAGTCGGTCACGCCGCTGCGGCTCGGCGAACTCTGGGCGATCCCGATCATGCTCCGCCTCGCCCTGATCGAGAACCTGCGCCGGGTCTCGGCCCAGATCGGAGCGAACAGGGTCGACTCGGACAGTGCCTCGGTCTGGGCTGACCGGATGATCGAGGTCGCTGAACGCGATCCGAAGAGCATGATCCTGGTCGTGGCCGAGATGGCCCGGTCGGACCCGCCCATGACGAGCGCGTTCGTGGCCGAGCTGGCCCGCCAGCTCAGGGGCCGTTCACCCGTTCTCACGATCGCCCTGACCTGGATCGAGCAGCGGCTCTCGGAGATGAGCCTGACCATAGAGCAGATGATCCAGCTCGAGACCCGGGCCCAAGCGGCGGACCAGGTCTCGATCGGCAACTCGATCACATCGCTCCGGACCCTCGACGGGATCGACTGGCGCGAATTCGTCGAGCGGTTGTCGGTCGTGGAACTGGTGCTCAGGGAGAACCCGCAGGATCCCTACGCCGCAATGGATTTTGCGACCCGCGACCGGTACAGGCACGTGGTCGAGCGGCTCGCCCGCCACTCGCCCCTCAGCGAGGAAGAGGTCGCCCGCCGGGCGATGGCGCTCGCGGTCGATCGTCGCATCCGGCTGGGGGGGGCCGATCGATCGGCCCATGTCGGCTACTTTCTGATCGATCAGGGCCTCCCAGAACTGGAACGGGCGATCGACCACCAGCCCTCGATCGCCGAGCAGCTCCGACGCATCGGGCGGCAGTCTCCCCTGCCCCTGTACCTCGGCGGGATCATGTTGGGTTCGGGTCTGCTTACGGCCCTCGGTGCGATTCAGGCCGGCCTCTCGGGCACGTCGCTGCTGGTACTGAGCCTGCTGGTCCCGGTGTTACTGGTGGCCGCAAGCCAGACCGCAGTCTCGCTCGTGAACTGGGCGTCGATGCTCATGGCCAAGCCCAAGATCCTGCCGCGGCTCGACTTCGATAACGGGATCCCGATCGAGTCCCGAACCATCGTCGTGGTGCCGACCGTCATCTCCCGCTTCGATGATGTCGACCGGCTGCTCGAGGGGTTCGAGGTCCGCTACCTCGGCAACCGCGATCCGCAGCTCTCTTTCGTGCTCCTGACCGACCTGCCGGCAGCCGACAGTGAAGCGATGCCTGAGGACGCGGCTCTTGTCGAGTATGCCGTGAGCGGGATTGAGGAGCTCAACTCCCGGTACGCGGACGAGGGGCGATCGCCCTTCCTGATGCTGCATCGGCCCCGGCAATGGAACGCCCGGGAAGGGCGGTTCATGGGATACGAGCGCAAGCGCGGCGCGATCGAGGCGCTGAACAGGCTGCTGATAGAGGGTGACCGGGAAGCCTTTGCCGTGATTGCAGGCGAGCTCGGCGAACTCGACGGAACCCGATACGTGCTGACGCTTGATGCCGACACCGAGCTGCCGCGCGACGCGGCCCGCCGACTGGTCGGGACCGCTGCCCACCCCCTCAACCAGCCCGTGGTGGACCCGGTTCTCGGTCGCGTGATCGCCGGGTACGGTGTCTTCCAGCCACGGATCGGGCTCTCGCTGACCGGCTCGGCCCTCTCGCGGTATGTTCGGATCTTCGGAGGTGAACCGGGGATCGATCCCTATACCCGTGCCGTCTCCGACGTCTACCAGGACCTCTTTCGCGAGGCTTCCTTCATCGGCAAGGGCTGCTACGACCTCGCGGCCTTCGGCACGACCCTCGGTGCGCGATTTCCCGAGAACCGGATCCTCTCGCACGATCTGATCGAAGGATCGTATGCCCGGACCGCGCTCGTGACCGATGTGGTCCTCTTCGAGGACTATCCGCCCCGGTACCTGACCGACGTCTCCCGCCGTCAACGCTGGACCCGTGGGGACTGGCAGATCGGTGCCTGGGCCCTTCCAATCGTCCCCGCTCCCGAGGGCGGCCACCGGGCCAATACGCTATCGATCCTCTCGCGCTGGAAGATCGTCGACAATATGCGGCGCAGTCTGGTCGCACCGGCCGAGCTCCTCCTGCTCTTCATGGGATGGCTGCTCCTCCCGAACCCGGTCCTCTGGACCGTCGCGGCCGCAGCTCTGATCTTTGCACCCCCAATAATCACGTTCCTCTTTCAGGTCCTCCAGAAGCCGCGGGATCAGAGCCTCCTCCTCCACCTCCAGGATGCAGCCCGGTCGGCACCGCGGTACTTCGTCCAGCCCGTCCTCTCTCTGGTCCTCCTTCCGTTCGAGGCGGCCTTCGGACTCGATGCGATTCTGCGGACGCTCGGTCGGCTCCTCGTGACCGGCCGGCGACTTCTTGAATGGACCACTTCGCGCGATGCCGGGCGGACCGCCTCCGACCTCCCCGGGCACTATCGGCGGATGTGGCCGGCGGTTGCAGCGGGGCTCGGGGCAGTTCTGCTGACGGGTTTCATCCGGCCCGAAGCCCTGCCTCCGGCCCTTCCGCTTGTCGGACTCTGGTTCGCCTCTCCGGCCGTGGCATGGTACCTCAGCCAGCCCCTTGCCGTCCCTGCCCCTACCCTTGATCCGAAGCAGGTGCAGTTCCTCCGCTCGGTCTCGCGGCGGACCTGGCGGTTCTTCGAGGTCTTCGTCGGGCCGGAGGAGAACTGGCTTCCGCCCGACAACTACCAGGAATATCCGGTCGAGCGGATCGCGCACCGGACCTCGCCCACCGATATCGGTCTCGCCCTCCTCTCGACACTCGCGGCGCTGGACCTCGGGTACCTCTCGCCGGCACAGCTCGTCGAGCGGCTTGAGCACTCCTTTGAGACTTTGGGCCTGCTCGAGCGGTTCCGGGGTCACCTCTACAACTGGTACGATACGATCACGCTAGACCCGCTTCCCCCGCGCTACGTCTCGACCGTCGACTCGGGGAATTTCGTCAGCCACCTGCTCACGCTTCGCGCCGGGCTCGCCGAGCTCGGTGAGGTCCCCCTGCTCTCGCAGGCGGCTCTCGATGGGGTCGTCGACACCGTCCGGGAGCTCCAGGCTGCAGTCCGGGAGACCGTACGCGACCGTGATGAGCTGACCTTTGTCTCCCCGGTGAACACAGGGCGAATCGACCGCGTAGAAGAACTCCTGACCACAGCGGGCCCGTCCTTTGCCGATCGATACGCGGCTCTGGCCCGGTGTGCCGATGAGGTCCTGCAGATCGCCGGGGATCTCAAGACGAACGCGGACGAGGAGGTCCGCTGGTGGATTGGAGCCCTCGAGCTGCAGGTCCACGGTCTCCGGCAGTACGTCGACGACCTTCTCGGGTGGTGGGCCGTCGCCCCTCGCGACCAGGCCTTCTGGGATCGGATCGTGGTCGCCGGCCCCGAGGAGGTCGGTAAGGTCGTGGCGGCGCTCGCAGCGTGCGATAGCGAGGCCCCGGGCCTGGTCGGCCTGCGGCAGCTGGAGGCCGACCTTCTGCCCGCAGTCGATCTGCTTCTGACCCGGATGCTGGCCACCCGGGGTCCCTCCCGTCCCGATCAGGCGGATTCAGGCACGACGCTGATGGCTCTCCGGGAACGGCTCCACAGTGCCGGAGGCCTGGCAGGGGTGCTGCTCGACCGCCTCGAGCGGCTGGGCGCTCGAAGCGCCGAGCTCGTGGAGATCGAGACGGCCTTCCTCTTCGACCCGACCCGAGACCTGCTCGCGATCGGCTATAATGTCGCCGAGCTCCGCCGCGACCCCTCGTTCTACGATCTCCTCGCCTCCGAAGCGCGCCTTGCCTCGTTTATCGGCATCTCGAACGGGGAGCTGCCTCAGGCCCACTGGTTTGCGCTCGGTCGCATGCTCACCTCGAGCACGGGCGGCCCGCTCCTTCTCTCCTGGTCGGGGTCGATGTTCGAGTACCTGATGCCGCTCCTCGTCATGCCGAGTTATCCTGAGACCCTGCTGGACCAGACTTGCATCGCCGCAGTCCGCCGGCAGATCGAGTACGGGCGGCAGCGGGGAGTGCCGTGGGGTGTCTCAGAGTCCGGGTACAACCTGACCGATGCGAACATGAACTACCAGTACCGGGCTTTCGGCGTGCCGGGGCTCGGGTTCAAGCGAGGGCTGGGCGAGGATCTGGTGATCGCTCCGTACGCAACCGCGCTCGCGCTCATGGTCCTCCCGACCGAGGCGACGGAAAACCTCGAGGCGATGGCGTCCGCCGGCTTCTACGGGCGGTACGGGTTCTACGAGGCGGTCGACTACACCCCCTCCCGGGTCTCCCACGGCCAGTCGTTTGCAGTCGTCCGATCGTTCATGGTCCATCACGCGGGGATGTCACTGCTGGCACTCGTTTCGATGCTCCTCGACCGGCCCATGCAGCGCCGCTTCCTGGCCGTCCCCGAGATCCGGGCGACCGATCTCCTGCTCCAGGAGCGAGTGCCGAAGGTAACTCCTTTCTATCCGCACGCGATCCGCCGTGACGGGTTGGTCCGGCGAGGCGCCGAGGGAGAGGCACTGATCCGGGTCTTCACGACCCCCGACACCCCGCGTCCCGAGGTCCATCTTCTCTCGAACGGGCGGTACCACGTGATGGTTACGAACGCCGGCGCGGGATACTCCCGCTGGCGCGATTTCGAGCTGACCCGCTGGCGCGAGGACCCGATCGCCGATGAGCACGGCTTCTTCTGTTACGTGCGCGACGTCGAGAGCGGCCGGTTCTGGTCGACCTGCAACCAGCCGTCCCTAGAGCCGGCCGAGCACTACGAGGCGATCTTCCAGCAGGCCCGGGCCGAGTTCCGCAGGCGCGACGACGAGCTCGATGTCCATACGGACGTCATGGTATCGCCCGAGGATGACATCGAGCTCCGCCGGGTCCGGATCACCAATCGTTCGTGGCACCGACGGACGGTGGAGTTGACGAGTTATGCCGAGGTCGTTCTCGCTCCTCAGGGCCAGGACGTCTCCCACCCCGCCTTCTCGAACCTCTTTGTGACGACCGAGCTCATCCCGGAGCGGAACGCCATCCTGGCCACGCGCCGGCCCCGGTCTTCGAGCGAGCATCCTCCCTGGCTCGTGCACATGATGGTCGTCGATGGAATAACCGTACGCGCCACTTCGTTCGAGACCGACCGGGCCCGTTTCATCGGGCGCGGCCACACGCTCGCGGATCCGGTCGCGATGACCGACTCGTCGGTCCTCTCCGGAACAGCCGGCTCGGTCCTTGATCCGATCATGGCCATGCGCCGCACGGTCTCCGTCGAGCCCCAGGAGACCGTGACCATCCACCTCTATCTCGGCCTTGGCGAGAATCGGGAACGTGCTCTCGAACTTGTGGAAAAGTACCAGGATGTTCACATGGGCGAACGGGTGACCGAACTGGCCTGGACGCACACCCAGGTGATGCTCCGCCAGCTCAACGCGACTGAGGCCGACGCCCAGCTCTTCGCCCGCCTTGCCTCGGCGATCATCTACCCGAACCCCGCACGCCGTGCCCCCGCAGATATCCTTGTGCGGAACCGGCGGGGCCAGAGCGGGCTCTGGGGATACGGCATCTCGGGGGATCATCCGCTCGTGCTCGTCCGTATCGAGAGCACGGCCCGTATCGGGCTGGCCCGACAGATGATCCAGGCCCATGCCTACTGGCTCCGCAAGGGGCTCGTCGCGGACCTGCTGATCTGGAACGAAGACGTGACCGGCTATCGCCAGAACCTGAACGATGAGATCCTGCGACAGGCGGCTCTCGGCCCGGACCCGCATCTGCTGGACCGACCCGGGGGCATCTTCGTCCGCCGGCTCGATCAGATCCCCGAGGAGGACCGCTTCCTCATGCAATCGCTCGCCCGCGTCATCGTGAGCGACCAGGACGGCTCACTGGCCGAGCAGGTCGAACGAACGCGCTGGACCGAGCCTCAGGTTCCGCAGCTCCTGCCCGCCCGCCCGCAGGCCGCGCCGTCGAAGGAGACTCCACCAGTCGGAGAGACCCTCGAGTTCTACAACGGCTATGGCGGCTTCTCTCCCGACGGGCGGGAGTATGTGATCGAGAGCCGCCCCGGGCAGGTCACGCCGGCGCCCTGGGTGAACGTGCTCGCCAACCCGCAGTTCGGCTCGGTCGTCTCGGAGAGCGGCTCGTCCTATACCTGGGCCGAGAATGCCCACGAGTTCCGGCTCACCCCCTGGTGGAACGATCCGGTCACGGACCGGACGGGCGAGGCCTTCTACATGCGGGATGAGGAGACCGGGGCGTTCTGGTCGCTCTCGCCCCTGCCTGCCCGGGGCGAGGGGTCCTACGTGACCCGCCACGGGTTCGGGTATTCGGTCTTCGAGCATGTCGAGGGCGGACTCTCGTCGACCATGACCGTCCACGTCGCGGTCGATGCCCCGGTCAAATTCTGGCACGTTCGCGTACGCAACCGCTCGGGCCGCGCCCGTACGGTCACCGTCACCGGGTACCTCGAATGGATCCTCGGCGATCTTCGAGCCTCGACGGCGATGCATGTCATGACCGAGATCGACCCCCTTACGGGGGCTCTCTTCGCACGGAACGCCTACAACACCGAGTTTCCCGCCCGGGTCGCGTTCTTCGACGTGAACGAGTTGAACCGGAGCGTCACGGGCGACCGGCACGAGTTCCTCGGCCGGAATGGGCGTCTGATCCATCCGGCGGCCCTCGGCCGGGTCCGCCTCTCCGGAAGGGTGGGAGCGGGTCTCGACCCGTGCGGCGCCCTCCAGGCCGTCCTGGAACTCGCCGACGGCCAGACCCTCGACCTGGTCTTCATCCTCGGCGTCGGCCGCGACCTCGACGAGGCGCGTTCGCTCGTGCAGCGGCACCGCGGGCTCGGACAGGCCCGGACCTCGCTCGACTCGGTCCGTCAGTACTGGGACTGGACACTCTCGGCCGTCACGGTCGAGTCCCCCGACCGGTCGATCGACCTGCTCCTGAACGGCTGGCTCCTCTACCAGGTCATTTCGGCCCGGCTCTGGGGCCGATCCGGGTACTATCAGTCCGGCGGCGCCTTCGGCTTCAGGGACCAGCTCCAGGACGTGATGGCGCTGCTTCATGCCGAGCCGCGTATGATCCGGAAACACCTGCTCGTGGCTGCAGGGCACCAGTTTGTCCAGGGAGATGTTCAGCACTGGTGGCATCCCCCGACCGATCGGGGGGTGCGGACCCGCTGTTCGGACGACTATCTCTGGCTTCCGTACGTGGCCTGCCGCTACGTCCTCTCCACTCGCGATACGGGGATCCTCTCGGAGCGCGTTCGGTACCTCGAGGGGCGTCTGCTCATGCCCGATGAGGAGGCTTACTACGACCTCCCGACGATCTCGGATCAGCAGGGGACGCTCTACGAGCACTGCGTCAGGGCGATCGAGTACGGCCTCCGTTTCGGTGCGCATGGACTGCCTCTGATCGGCTCGGGCGACTGGAATGACGGCATGAACCGGGTCGGCGAGAAGGGACAGGGCGAGTCCGTCTGGCTCGGTTTCTTCCTCTACACAGTCCTGCTCCAGTTCTCGGGGATCGCGCGGGGACGGGGCGACGATGCCTTCGCCGATCGGTGCGTGACCGAGGCCGTCCGCCTCTCCACGAACCTGGAGAAGGCCGGCTGGGACGGCGAATGGTACCGCCGGGCCTACTTCGACGACGGGACCCCTCTCGGCTCGGCTGAGAACGAGGAGTGCCGTATCGACTCGATCGCCCAGTCCTGGGCGGTGCTCTCGGGGGCTGTGGATCAGAATCGGGCGCGCAGGGCAATGGACGCCCTCGACAGGTTCCTGGTCCGGCGTGACGATGGTCTGATCGCCCTCCTCACCCCGCCCTTCGACCATGCGGAGCCCTCGCCGGGATATATTCGCGGGTATGTTCCGGGCGTTCGAGAGAACGGCGGCCAGTACACCCATGCGGCCATCTGGGCTGTCATGGCCTTCGCCGCGCTCGGCGAACCGCATAAGGCCTGGGAACTCTTCGACCTGATCAACCCGGTCCGGCACGGCCAGACCCGTGCCGAAATCGAGCGGTACCGCGTCGAGCCGTACGTGGTTTCGGCAGACGTCTACGCCATCCCGCCCCACACCGGGCGGGGCGGGTGGACCTGGTACACGGGGTCGGCAGGCTGGATGTACCAGCTCCTGATCGAGTCGCTGATCGGCCTCCGTTTCGACGTGGACCTGCTCCGGTTCTCCCCCTGCCTTCCCGCAGGTTGGGAGCGGTTCGTGATCCGCTACCGTTTCCGCGAGACTGTCTATCTGTGCACCATCCGGGCAACCGGGACGGCGTGCGGTATCCGCTCGGTCAGGGTCGACGGTGTCGAGCAGCCCGATCGCACTGTCCGGCTGGTCAACGATCACCAGCCTCACGCGGTCGAGGTCGAGATCGGCTGAGCGGGCGAGACTGTCCCGCAGGCTGATTCCCGGACCACCCTGCCGGGGCGCGAGGCGCCGTTCGGGCGCGCCTGAGTGGGGCGGTCAGTCCGCTTTTCCGGTGATGGTATTGTGCCTGTACCCTGAAGCAGAAGCGCTGCCGGAACACGAATGCCCGTCAGGGGGCTGGTGCGCGGCGAGAGGAGACCTTCGGCACGTTAAAAAAGAGGAGGTGATCAGGACCGGCGGGCAGCCAGCAGGGCGACGATTGCGAGCGCGAGGATCGAGAGGGCGGTGAAAGGCAGACCTGCCCGGGTCGTCGAGCTCGTGGGCGTTGCAGTCTTCAGGGCGACGCCTGTCGTCGTCTCCGCCGCCATCGTGGTGTTCGGAGTCACGTTCTCCGTCGGGGAAGCCTTTGGCGTCGTCGTGACCGTCACCGCACCGGTGTACTCGTCCGATCCCGAGACGACGGCAGACGAGACCGACGGGAACGGGGTCACGGTCGTGATGGATGTCTGGGTGACCGTCGGCACGAGGGTCATGGTCTCGTTGCCTGTTGGGGTGACTGTCGGTTCGAGTGTGAATGTCTCGTTACCCGTGGGCGTGACCGTCGGTTCGAGGGTGGTGGTCTCGTTGGCGGTCGGTGTGAGTGTCGGCGTCGTGGTATTGGCGGCGTCGGAGGTGGCGATCTCGGCTGCAACCGGGGAGATCCCAATGGCCAGGAACCCCAGGACGAGTCCGAAGATGAGAATCGTCGTCTTTACGTGGAGTTTCATGGTCCTAAACGTACACGGGTTTCCGGTATGAAGATTTCGAACGCTATTGCCCTGAACCTCAATATCCCGGATGGGAAATAGATACCTGGATCGGAAACTATTGTGATCCGGCACCGACCCGGTCGCCCGCCCGGGAATATGCCGTGCCTCTTCTCCCTGGATCGAACTGGGACACCAACCGGCTCTACTCCTCCGGGAGCTGGCAGGTACCTCCGGTCCAGGGACCCTGATCTATCTTCTGGAGCCGTTGAGTTTCGCCACCCCCCTTATCGAGAGGTTCTCGGACGGAATACCGTCTTCGGACCGGCAGCCTGCGCGTCCGCTCAGGCTGCGCGTTCCGTCGGAGCGTCTCCGGACAAGTGAACACCGTCAGCCCGCAAAGAGGCCGCACGCCTCACTTCGCAGGTTCCCCCACGGCTCGCGCCGGACCCGTGGCGAGTCACCACCATGCAGGTCGTTGCGGACCCGGTTGAAAAAGATAGATGCGATCGGTGATGCGGTCACGAACAGCCAGACACCTTCCCCGGGGCTTGCCACGCGCCGGGCATCGGCTCCCGGGTCTCCTGATCTCCGCTACCGGGTCTGTTCGCGGAGGCTTCGCCGGAGAAGTTTCCACCCGTGGACACGGGGAAGGCTCTCGACCAGCTCGAGCCTTCGCGGGATCTTGTACCCGGCAAGACGGGATTCACAGAACCCGCGGAGTTCGTCGAGCGTGAGCGAGCGGCCCGGAGCGGGCACGACGGCCGCGACCGGGATCTCGCCCCGGCGCTCGTCGGGCAGGCCGTAGACCGCGACGTCGATGATCGCCTCGTGTCCGATCAGAACGTCCTCGACCTCGGTCGGGTAGATCTTCCAGCCCGACATGATGATCATGTCCTTCTTCCGATCCGTAATGAAGAGGATGCCGTCGTTGTCGAGGATGCCGATGTCCCCGGTCAGGAACCAGCCGTCCTCGCGAAAGACTGCGGCCGTCGCTTCGGGCTGGCCCCAGTACCCGCAGGCGACGGAGGGGCCGCGCAGCGCGATCTCCCCGGCCGTCCCCGGCGGGAGCTCGCGGTCGGAGTCCTCCGCGTCGACGATCCGCACCTCGGTGTACCCGACTGCGACGCCGACCGAGCGATAGTCCCGGGTGAGGGCCGGATAGGCCGGCAGGGTCACGGTCCCGGACCCGATCACGATCGTCTCGGAGAGGCCGTAGGCGTTCGCGACCGGGATCCCAAACCGCTTATCGAAGGCCTCCCAGACGGTGGGGAGGAGCGAGCCGCCCCCCGAGATGATGACCCGTGCCGAGGCGAGGGCCGCGTCGGCCTCTCGTCCGGCATGGACCAGGGCGTGAATGACGGGGGGCATACCGGCGAGGACCGTCGGCCGGAACTCCTGCGCGAGCGCAAGGTAGGAGTCCAGGTCGAAGCGGCCCATCGCGACCCAGGTGCCCCCGGCGCGAAGGGTGGCAAGCCCCCACGAGCACCCGACATGCCCCATCGGGTAGATTCCGAGGTAGATATCCCCGGGGCCGAGCGAGAGCGCCTCGCGTTCGGCGTCGAGCGCGGACATCCAGGCACCATGGGTGAGCATGGCCCCCTTGGGGCGCCCCGTCGTCCCGGCCGTATACTGGATGTGGCAGAGATCGTCGAACGAACAGTGGACTGGCCGCATCCCGGCGTCTCCCGACTGGAGATCATCCCATCCGACCTCGTCCGCCTCCCCTCCGCCGACCACGATCCGACGCAGCAGGGTCGGGCAGTCCCCGGCGATCGCCCTTGTCATCGGCCCCCCTGATCCGTCCGTGATCACGGCCACTGCGCCGGCATCGTTGATCGCATGGGCGAGCTCGCGCTCGCGATATGCGATGTTCGTCGGGACGGCGACAGCCCCCATGCGCCAACAGGCGAGGTATCCGATCAGGTACTCGGCCGAGGAGTCGAGGTAGATGCAGACCCGGTTCCCGCGGTCGACCCCGAGTTCGATGAGACCGCGCGCAAGCCGGTTCGTCATGGCCCGGAGTTCGCGATAACTGAGCGACACCCCGCGGTCCGGCTGGACGAACGCGGTCTTGGCCTCGGGGACGAGACGGGCATCGAGGAGCGTGGTGACGTTCGGCATGCGTTGCGATAGAGTTTTGTGGAGCGGGCTATATAGGCGTGGCGTTATCCGGGCCGCTGCTCCGGTGCCGACAGGCGGCACTTCGGTTGCGAATGCCAGGGAGACGCGTGAGGGGAGGTGCGCAATGAAGACGCCGGACCTGCATGAGGAAAAAGAATAACAGTGGCGATTCCATCTGATCCCATGGACTCCCCTCATCCCTTCCTGATCGACGGTGTCTGGCGGCGGTCGGGGCTGACAACCGACGTCGTCTTTCCCTACGACGGATCGACCATCGGATCGATCGCGCTCGCCGAACCCCCGGATCTCGAGGATGCGATCGCGACGGCCCGGCGGGGAGCCCCTACCATGCGCAGTCTGCCCGTCCACCGTCGCTCGGCGATCCTGGGAGAGATGGCCGCACTCGTCGAGGCGGAAGCGGACACGCTTGCAGCGACCATCGTGCTCGAGGCCGGCAAGACCATCGCCCTCGCACGGACTGAGATCGAGAGAGCCGCTGCGACTCTCCGCATCTCGGCCGACGAGGCACGCCGGATCGGCGGGGAGCGGATCGACCTCGACTGGACACCGGCCGGAGATGGATGCACGGGATATCTTCGCCGCGTCCCGGTGGGCGTTGTCCTTGCGATCACTCCGTTCAACTTTCCGCTTAACCTCGTCTGTCACAAGCTCGGCCCGGCCCTGGCTGCCGGCAACGCCGTGATCCTCCGGCCGTCGACAAAAACTCCCCTATCGGCCCTCGCACTGGGCCGCCTCGCCCTTGCAGCCGGGTGCCCGCCGGAGGGGATCGCGGTCGTGCCGTGCCGCACTGTCGACGCCGAACGCCTCGCCGGCCATCCCGGGATCGACTTCCTCTCGTTCACGGGCAGTCCCGCCGTCGGCTGGAGGCTCAGGGCCCTGGCGGGTCGAAAACGGGTCGCGCTCGAGCTCGGCGGAAACGCTGCCGTGATCGTAGAGGCCGACGCGGACCTCGCCGCGGCGGTCTCGAAGATCGTCAGTGGGGGATGCGCGAACGCGGGACAGGTCTGTATCGCGGTCCAGCGAGTCTATCTCCATCGCTCGCAGTATGACGAAGGTCTTGCCCGGATTGTCGAGGGTATGAGAGCCCTCCGGATCGGCGATCCCCGGAATGCGGCGACCATGATCGGTCCGATGGTCTCGGAGGCGGCGGCGAACGGGGCTGAAGAAAAGGTCCGCGAAGCGCTCGCGGGCGGCGCCAGGTGCGAGATCGGCGGAACCCGACACGGCTCCCTCTTCTCTCCGACCGTCCTGACCGGGACGACCCCGGAGATGCGGGTGAACGCGACCGAGATCTTTGCTCCCATCATCACGGTCACACCGTACGACCAGCTCGAGGAGGCGCTGGAATCCGCAAACGACACGGAATTCGGCCTCCAACAGGGGATCTTCACGCACGATATCCGGGGGATTGCGCTCGCTTTCGAACGCTGTCGGGCCGGGGCCCTGATCGTGAACGACGTGCCGACCTTCCGGATGGATCATATGCCCTACGGCGGTATGGGAGGCTCGGGGTTCGGGAGGGAGGGACCTCGATACGCGATTCAGGAGATGACCGAACCCCAGCTCATCGTGGTTCGGGGCTGCTGAAGGATCCGTCCGCTCAAGGGTGTTCAAGCCGAACGGGTCTAGTCGCACCGATCCATAACGATCCCACTTGACGGTGCCAAGGAGGGCGAAGAGCGCGGCCGATCGATATCCAACACCCTCGGAAGCCGGCCGGTCTTCCAGAGCTCAGGGACGTGCTCGATCTGGGTCTATTTTGAGAAAGCGCTGACCGAGGGTCGTCCATACCCCCGATCACGTCCTCCCCGGGGCGTGCCGAAATCTCTGTATCGGGACCAGCAGTTCGAAGCGTGCTCCTGTCTCCGCCCCGCCGGCTTCTCGGATCTCGATTCCGGTGATCGAGAGGATATCCCGGCAGAGACAGAGTCCCCACCCGGTGCCGTTCGCGCGGCGTTTGAAGCAGCCGCTCCGCGCCGCCTCATTCAATCCCGGGCCGTCGTCCTCGCAGGCGATCACGAGGCCGTCCCCGTTCTCATCTGCCCTGACACGCAGGTGCGAAGCCGTCGGGGCATGCACCGCAGTGTTTCCGGCGAGCTGCGTGAAGACCCTCGCGAAGAGAGGATCGGCATAGACCTCGTACGGCATCGGCTCGCACTCGAGTGTGAATCGAACCTGCCCGGCCATCCGGAACCCCTGGCGAACGGCCGTCTCAAGGAGCTGCCAGACCGGGGGCTGGGCGCCGAGATCCTGATAGTCCTTCGTGAACGAGATCAGGCGCTGGATATTTCGGGTCAGAAAGAGTTCTTTTTCCACATACGAGCTCAGGACCGGGTCTGTCGTGTCCTCGGAGGAGAGCTCGAGGTAGAGGAGGAGGGCCGTGACCTGGTTCAGGATGTCGTGCCGGGTGATCGATGAGAGGAGGCTCAGCTTCTCGTTGGCTCGCTTGGCCGCCTCCTCGGCCATGCGCCGGTCGGTCACGTCCCGAATGAAGGCGAGGGCATGCCGGGCCCCCCCGTATTCGATCAGTCCCATCGAGTAATCGACCGGAAAGCGCGTCCCATCCCGGCGCAGGTGGTCGGTCGCGCCCTTCTGCCATGCCCCATCCTCGAGGGTCGCCAGATGATGGACGAGGGAGGTGGACCCGATATCGGCCTCGAGCGCATCGAGACCGAGGCCGACGAGCTCCGCCGCGGACCGTCCGTAACAGGCGGCCGCCGCCCGATTCGCCGCGATCACATGCCCGATGTCGCGTTCTCCGACCGTCAGGATCAGAATTCCTTCCCCGGCCCGCTCGAAGACCGCACGGTAGCGCTCCTCGCTCTCCGCGAGGGCGCGCGCCTGCGCGCATGCATCCGTCACGTCGCGAAAGACGATCTGGATCGCCCTCTCGTTCCGGAATCCGACCGGGACCGCGGTCAGCTCGATCTCGATCGATCTGCCGTCGGCACGCACCAGGCGTCCCCGTTCGGGAGTAGGCCCCTGTCCGGTCTGCCCGAGCCAGATCGAGGGAAGCTCCCCGTCGTCGGGGTGAGCCCACGTGCGCACGGGTCGGGCGATCCCATCGAACGGAGAGTCGAGTCCGAGGATCTGCGCGGCCGCGGTATTCATGAAGGCCACATGCCCGTCAACCTGGATCAACAGCCCCTCGGCCATCGCCTCGACGACCGCCCGGTACCCGGCCTCCTGTTCCTGAAGCGCACGGGCGATCCGCCGCTGCTCGGTCACGTCTTCGATCAGTGCGACCAGAAAGGGGCTCTCACCCTCCTGCCGGACCGGCGCCATCGAGACCACGACATCCACGATCAGGCCGTCCCCCCGCTCGATCCTGAGCTCCCGGGGGATGCATCCCCTGGGGTCTGTGAGGGCACGCTCGAAGTCGGCCCGTTCCCGGGACAGTTCGGTCGAACCGACAAGGTCGAACCAGGTGAGCGTGCATAGCCTGTCCTGGGCATATCCGACGATCTCGAGCGCCTTCCGGTTTGCCTCGCGGATCGCTCCGTCTGCCCCCAGGATCGTGATCCCGATCAGGGGGATCTGAAAGTACGACCGGAAACGCGCTTCGCTCCGGGCGAGGGCGAGCTCGGCACGCCTCTGTTCGACCGAGGCCCGGATCCGGCGAGCAAGATCCGCGTACTGCGCCCGGGGATTCCCTCCCTTCTGAAGATAGAAGTCCGCCCCGAGGTTCAAGGCCTCGATCGCAACCTCCTCGCCTCCGTGTCCCGTCAGGAGAATGAACGGCAGCCAGCCGTACCGGGTCCGGACCTCACGCAGAAAGACCAGGCCGTCGTGAAGCGGCATCTTGTAATCGGCAACGACCACATCGTAGTGGCCCGTCCCGAGCGCCGTCAGAGCCTCGTCGGCAGACCCGACACCCGAGACCCGGAGCTCGGGATCGATCCGCTCAAGATAGAGGCGCCCCAGCCGGAGGAGGGCCGGCTCATCATCCACATAGAGTACTGAGATCTCCATCGGCGGCTGTCGTTTCTGTATCGATCGGCGCAACAGAAATTGCTATCGCTATCCGGTAGGGTTGACGGTCACGCTCCGTTCCCGGATCGGAAGCCCCCGGCAGGAACACAGAGCTCGAACTGCCGGCCTCCGGCAATGCCGTGCTCCTGGATGGTCATCGGGCAGTCGGCGAGGATCTCGCGAAGGGCTCGCAATCCTTCCCTGGCACCGTCCGCCTCGAAGTCCTCTGCGCCATCCAACCGTCTCTCCTCGAACCGGATGATCAGATCGCGGTCCTCGACCGATGCCGTCAACCGGATCTTTCCCGCTCCCGTCCGGACGGCATCCGCAAAGAGCTGGTGAAGGACTCGTTCGAGCCATGCGTCGGAACTGACCGAGACCCCCGGACAGTCGGCATCGTAGGCATCCCTCGTCATTCCGGCCGTACGGGCCGCCCGGCGGACGATCGGAAGGAGCGGACGGTAGAGGATCGGCCCTTCGGTCTGCCCCTGATGTCTCAGGGCAAAGGCGACCGTCGAGCGGATCTCCTCGTTTGCGACCAGAATCCGTTCAAGGAGCGCGAGGTCCCGGCGGTCCGGGAGACTCCGGCTCAGCCGTTCGGCCAGACCGCGGATCACCAGGGTTCGCCGTTCGATCTGCTGACGGAGGGCCGAGCCGAGAATCTCGAGGGTTCGCTCCATCTCCTCCGTCCGGGCCTCGAGGGCCTCTCGTTCGTTCACATCCTCCACCGACAGGATCAGAAGATCGGGGGCGGGGGCCCTCAGGACGAGATAGACCGTCGTCTCTTCGCCGTTCCCGTGCAGAAAGCGACCGGAGGCCGAGGGGGCGCCTGCGGTGACTGCGTCGACGAGGGTCAAAAAGCGTGCCCGCTCCGACGGCTCCAGCCGGCCGGCCAGGTCTTCGAGCGGCAACTCCTCCAGGCCAGAACCCAGAAGTGCCCGGGCTGTCGCGTTGGCCTCCGTCTCTCCTCGGGCCAGGTCGTACAGGACAAGGCCCCGGCCCGAATGTTCGAAGACGGCACGGTACCGGGCCTCGAAACGGGTGCGGGCGGCCTCGGCCCGGCTCCGGGCGACCATCGATTGGAGCTGGGGGATCAGGTCGATCAGAAGCGCCCCGACATCGGGTTGCTTTCGGATGAAGAGATCGGCTCGCCCGTTGAGGGCTTCGATAACGACCTCCTCGCTTCCCCGACCTGTGAAGAGGACGAAAGGGATCTCGCCGTGGCGACGGCGGACCTCGCTCAGCAGGACCAGGCCGTTCTTTCGGGGCATCGAGTAGTCGGAGAGGATCACATCGGCCCCTTCGCGGTCAAGGAGGGTCAGCGCCTCGTCGGCACTCCCCGCGGTCATGACCTCGATCTCAGGTTCGTCTTCGAGCGTCGTCCGCACCAGGTGGAGCAGATCAGGTTCGTCGTCGACATACAGGAGACGGATCGTCTGTGGGCGCATCTCAGCGAGTAGTGGCCGTGATTCTCATATTAATACTTCCATCAGGTTGTGCAGGCTTCATTTTCCGATCAGCTGCGGGAGGTCGATCATCAGGAGGCCGAAGAGGATCATGACCCCGGCGAACGCCAGCTGGAGGGGGCGCGGAGGACAGGCATGGGCAAACCGGGCGCCGATCTGGGCCATCGGGATCGAGCCGGCCGCGAGCGCGAGCAGCCCTGCGATATGGACGTACCCGATCGACCAGGGGAGGGAGGCCGAGCCCACCGGCCCGTTCAGGGCATAGCTGACCACCCCGCCGACGGCCGCGAAGAGGATGATCGGGGTCGAGGTGCCGACGGCGGCGTGGACCGGGTAGCGGAGGAGCACGAGCAGCACCGGGACGAGCACGATCCCCCCGCCGATTCCGAGCAGACCTGAGAGGAGGCCTATCGGCGCTCCGAGCAGGAGGTACTGGAAACGGGAGAGCACCCTCCTGGGCGTGGTCTCGAGGGCACATTCCTGCTGTCCGACGAGCCGGAGCGCTGCGGCGATCAGGACGAGGCCGAGCAGGAGCTCGAGGGGTCGTGCCGGCAACCGCGTCGCGAGCATGCCGCCGAGGAAGGAGCAGGTCGCGGCGGATGGGGCCATCCAGGTGACCGCATCCCAGCGGATGCATCGCCGACAGTGGTGTGCCCAGGTGCCCGAGGCGGCCGTGGGGAGCACCACCGCGAGGCTCGTGCCGAACGCAGTCCGGAGCGCGGTCTCGGGATCGACCCCGATCAGCCCGAGCGCCCAGTACTGCACGGGGACCATCAGGAACCCGCCGCCCACGCCGAAGAGCCCTGCCGCAAGCCCCACGACGGTTCCCGTCAGGAGGAGCAGGCCAAGGTACAGGAACTGCGGGTCCACATGATCATCTCTCCGGATAGGAGGCCCCCAGGCGGATTAGCCCTTCCGGTGAGAGGTTCGACGGAAGCGGGCGAAGGCTCTATTCGCTCTCAGCCCGCTCGATCCGGTTCACTATGAGCGTCCCGTGGTCGGTCTGGTCCAGCGACGGTGAAAAAGGAGTGTTACTGGTACTCCGGGGGCTGGACCTCTTTCGGAAGCCCGCCCTTGAAGTGCTGCTGGATTCGGCCGTAGTAGTTCCGGAGGTTCTCGTTCATGGTCGGGTGAACCTTTCCGAGGGCCTCCTCGAAGTGGGTCCGCATGATCACCGGGGTCCGGGCCCGAAGGGCGAACATCCCGGCCTCACGGCAGAGGGCCTCGATGTCCGAGCCGACGTAGCCCTCGGTCCGGATGGCGAGATCATCGAGCAGAGCGGCCCGGGTGGGGTCCTCGAGAGCGAGCCCGTGCGTTGCAAAGGCCTTGCTCAGCTCCTGCCGCCGCTCGTGCGCGGGGAGATTGTCCTGCTCGGGTGCGGCGATCGACCGGGCTGCCTGATTGGCCTCTGCGACCGAGAAGGTCCGCTCGCGGCCGAGCGCCTCGACGAACCGTTCGAGCTCGGCGCTCGAGTACCTCTCGGTGAGCACGAGCACCTCCTCCATGGCCGATCCCTCGATCGGCTTGCCTCGCGTGTGGATCTCGAAGATCCGGCGCCGGTCGTCGCGTCCGGGCTGGCCGATGTAGACGAGCCTGTCGAACCGACCGGCCCGGAGGAGGGCCGGGTCCACGATGTCGGGGCGGTTGGTCGCGCCCATCACGACCACGTCCTTGAGCTCCTCGAGCCCGTCCATCTCGGTCAGGATCTGGTTGAGGACCGACTCGATCACATGCGAGCCCGTGTCCATGCCCCGCGACGGGGCCAGCGCGTCGAGCTCGTCGAAGAAGATGATCGAGGGCGCAACCTGCCGGGCCTTACGGAAGACCTCGCGTACGGCCTTCTCGGACTCTCCGACCCACTTCGAGAGGAGCTGCGGGCCGCGGATCGGAATGAAGTTCGCGCCCGATTCGGAGGCAGCGGCCTTCGCGATCAGAGTCTTGCCCGTGCCGGGGGGCCCGTAGAGGAGCACCCCTCGCGGGGGCCGGATCCCGAGCAGGTCGAAACGCTCGTGGTCTGTCAGCGGGTATTCGACAGCCTCGCGGACCTCCTGCTTTGCCTCCTCGAGACCGCCGACATCGGTCCAGTCGACATGGGAGACCTCGAGCATCACCTCGCGCATCGCCGACGGCCCAACATCGCGGAGCGCGTCGCGGAAGTCGCGGGCCTGCACCTCGAGCCGCTCGAGCATCTCCTCGGGGATCTCCTCGACCTCGAGATCGATATCGGGGAGGTACCGGCGAAGGGCCCGGATGGCCGCCTCGCGGGCGAGGGCGGCCAGGTCGGCGCCGACGAATCCGAAGGTCTGTTGCGAGAGCTCCTCCAGGTTCACGTCGCCCGCGAGCGGCATGGTCCGGGTATGGATCTTGAGGATCTCGATCCGGTCTATCTCGGCCGGCACGCCGATCTCGATCTCACGGTCGAAGCGCCCGGGCCGGCGCAGGGCCGGGTCGATCGCATCGACGCGGTTGGTCGCGCCGATCACGACCACCTCGCCCCGCTCCTCGAGCCCGTCCATCATGGTCAGGAGCTGGGCCACGACCCGTCGTTCGACCTCGCCCGTGACGTCCTCTCGCCGGGGGGCGATCGAGTCAAGCTCGTCGATGAAGATGATCGCGGGCGCGTTCTCACGGGCCTCTTCAAAGACCTCGCGCAGGCGCTGCTCGGACTCGCCGTAGTACTTCGAGATCACCTCGGGCCCGGCGATCGCGATGAAGTGGGCCCCCGACTCGTTCGCGACGGCCTTCGCGATCAGGGTCTTGCCCGTCCCTGGCGGCCCGAAGAGGAGGACGCCCTTCGGCGGCTCGATCCCGAGCCGCTGGAAGAGCTCGGGATGCCGGATCGGGAGCTCGATCGTCTCGCGAACGCGCTGGAGCTCGTAACTCAGGCCGCCGATGTCCTCGTAACTGATCCGCCGGGCGCCCTCGAAGCCGGCCGCCGGCTTGTCCGAGAACTCGATCTCGGTATTCTTCGAGATGATCACGGCCTCCTCGGGCTCGACCACGACCGCCTTGAACGCGATGATCTGCGGCTGCATGAATGGGAATCCCTGCCGGATCGGGACCGAGTCGCCTTCGACCACGGGGAAGTCGATCAGGGAGTTGGTCGCGTGCTCGAGGTTGATCGGCATATTCGAGGGCAGGTCGACCGGGGGTGCGAGCACGACCCTCTGGGCCTCGATCTCCTCGGTGATCTTGGCCACCCGTATCCGGTCGCCGATCGAGACGCCGGCGTTGGCCCGCGTGATATTGTCGATCCGGATCTTCCCCTGGTTCCAGTCCGTAACGAGCGCCCGCCAGACCTTGGCAACGGTCCGGCGCTTCCCCTCGATCAGGACGATGTCGCCGGGCGAGACCCGGAGCTGGAGCATCGTCTCGGGGTCGAGCCTGGCCTTGCCCCCGCCCTGATCTTCGGGGTAGGCGCTGTCCACCTTGAGATAGATTTCCGGCATATGCACCTTACATCTTTTATGTCTTCATTTATAAGTACTGGTGAATGCGCATCCTGGTGATCGACCCGGTTGCGGGTGCTGCGGGCGATATGCTCGTCGGTGGACTCGTCGCCGCCGGGGCCGACTGCGAGGCCGTGGCCCGCGCCATGGCCTCGGTCGTGGCCGAACCGACGATCGAACAGGTGGACCGCGCCGGTATCCGGGCGACACGTGTCCGGACCCACGCGGGTCACTCGCACCGAAGCCTCGACGAGGTGCTCGAGCGCGTGGAGAGAGCCGATGCTCCTGCGGATGCCATCACGCTGGCTCGACGGGTCTTCCTTCGGCTCCACGCAGCCGAGGCCATGGTCCACGGCGACGATCACGTCCACTTCCACGAGGTCGGGGCCGACGATGCGATCGCCGATGTCCTCGGCGCCGCGACGGCCCTCCTCTCGCTCGGAGTCGACGGCGTGGCGGTCATGCCGGTCCCGCTCGGCCCCGGGACGATCGCGGGGGCGCACGGAGCCTATCCTCTGCCCTCGCCGGCCACAGTCGCCATCCTCGCAGATGCAGGGGTGGAGGCACGCCTCGAGTCCGGAGCAGGGGACGAGCTCGTGACCCCGACCGGCGCGGCCCTGCTCGCCGAGTTCCAGACCCGGCCCTGGCGCGGGCTCGGGCTCTTCACGGTCACGGCCGTCGGATACGGGGCCGGGACGCGCAACCCCCCGGACCGGCCGAACGTGCTCCGCGCCATGCTGGTCGAGACGGGCCTCTTTCATGACGACCATGTCGAGGTGCTCGAGACGAATGTTGACGACGTGACCGGGGAGGTTCTCGCCCACGCTATCGCGCGCGTCATGGAGGCAGGCGCCCGCGATGCCCAGGCCCTTCCGGCCCTGATGAAGAAGGGGCGGATGGGCCACCTGGTCCGCGTGGTCTGCCGGCCCGAGGACGGCCCGCGCTGCGCCCGCGTCCTCGCCGAGGAGCTCGGCACGCTCGGCATCCGCTCGACCCCCTACGTCCACCGCTTCGTCGCCGACCGTTCGATCGAACCGGTCGAGGTCACGATCGGAGGCGAGACCCGGGAGATCGACGTGAAATACGGCCTCCTTGACGGCAAGGTATATACCTTGAAGCCGGAATTTGAGCAGGTGCGCGACTGGGCCACCGCCCTCGGCCTACCGCTCCGGACGGTCGCCCGGGCGGTCGACGAGGCAGCAGGGAGAAAGGATGAACCCCGGCAGTGAGCGTCTCCCGAGCGGGAGCGAGGACCTCGACCGGCTGATTGGGGGCGGGTACGAACCGCGGGTGATCACGCAGTTCTATGGGGAGGCGGCCTCGGGCAAGTCCACCCTCTGCGTGCTCGCGACGGTCCAGGCCCTCAGGACCGGAAAGACGGTCGTCTACATCGATACCGAGGGCTTCTCGTCCGAGCGGTTCCGGCAGATCGCGGGAGAGGAGGCCGACACGCTTGTCGAGGGTCTCTTCCTCTTCGAGCCGCTCGACCTCGCCGAGCAGGCGACGATGATCGCGAACGCCGAGGCGATCCTTCGGAATCGCCCTGCGGCCCTGATCGTGGTCGACTCGGCGACCGCGCTCTACCGCCAGGAGGACCTTGAGGACAGCAACGAGGCGATGCGGCGGCTGACCCGGCAGATGCTCCACCTGCTCGGGCTCGCCCGGCGTCACGACCTGCCCGTGCTGGTCACGAACCAGGTCTACATGGACCCGGGCCGGAACCGCGTTGTCGGGCTCGGCGGGACCGCGCTCGAACACATCTCGAAGGTGATCATCCGGCTTGAGAAGGTCGACGGGCGGCGGCGGGCCGTGCTGGCCAAACACCGATCCCGGGCCGAGGGCGCGAAGTTCGAATTCCAGATCACGGAGACCGGGATCCGCGGGCTCTGACGGGGTCAGGCAACCGGGTACTGGATCTCGGTCATCAGCCCGTTCTCGGGAACCTCGTTCGGATCGTTCAGGAAGAGCTCGCGCTCCGGCCCGTTCTGGGTAAACCCGAGCGCCTGGGCGTGCTTGAAGACCGTCTCGTGGGCCGAGGAGAGGCCCGCGTACGGCCCGGTGTACACGACCGAGACGATCCGGGTGGCCGGAAGGGTGCGGAGCTCGGGCCCCGTCTCGTCGAGCTCGACACGTCCCACGATCGGGAGGGCCACCTCGATGTCGGCGTCCTGTTCGCGGTACTCGTTGTCGTGGTAGATGGCCATTATGGGGCCTGCAACCCGGGCCGGCGGGCTCGTTCCGTTCCGGGGATCGAAGAGGCCGCAGAGTTCGCCGATCAGGCGGGAGATCGTCTCGCTGTACGTGCCCATGCCGCGGCGCGAGAGGACGTGCAGGGCCGGGACTTCCTTGATGACGGGTTCGGTGATGGACATGCAGAATACCTCGAGAGCGGCCCCGTCGTATGCGAGGGCCGTATCGATCGCCGTCAGCCGCCGAAGCTCGGTCCCGATCGCATCGCGCCGGGCCTGGAAGAGCCGGCGAATCTCCTCACGGTCGCCCCGGGTCTGCGCATCGAGCAGGGCCCGGACCTCGTTGAGCGAGAACCCGAGCGAGACCAGGTGGCCGATCCTGACTCCGCGATCGATCTGGTCGAAGGTGTAGTGGCGGTACCCGGTGCAGAGGTCCTTTCCGGCCGGCACGAGCAGGCCACGCTCGTCGTAGAGCCTGAGCGCCCGCTGGGTGAGCCGGGTCACACGGGAGAAGGTTCCGATCGGGATCTGTTCGGCGGTCATGGCAGCACTCATCACGTGGGTTTCCCGTCCTCATGAGGGGACGCAGTCTCACCTGCGTCAGGGTTCGGTCGGATCGCCGGGTGGGTCTTCATATGATATGTCGCTCCAGATCAGCGTATGCGAACCGTACTCATCGTGCTTTCCCTGGCTCTCCTCCTGCTCGCTGCCGGTTGCACGACCCCTTCACCGCCCGGGGCAACGCCGACTGTGGCACCGGCCGAACCACGATATGCCGCTGGGGATCTCCTGAAGGGCGACCTCGTTGTTGCCGGATTCGACGACCCGAACGGCACGCCGAATGGCACCGCGATCGTGGTGCTCGCCTACCAGCCCGTGCCGGGCCAGTACGTCTACACCCTGGTGCGCCCCGAGGCCGGAGGGTGGGTCTATGTCTATCCGTCCGACGACTTCGCAACGCGCCTCGCCCGTGACCGGGCGGTCTTCGAGGCCTACCCGCTCGAGCCGATCGGCCACGTCGAGGTCGCACGGATCCTGCCGGCTGCGTCCGCGACGACCGGTACCGCGCCCTGATACAAAACCATATCAGAGACCCGTGCCAACCCGTCTCCGTTATGCGGATCGGGATCATCTCGGATACCCACGATCGGCGGGGCACGATTGAGAGCGCGGTCGATCGGTTCAACGTGGAGCGGGTCGACCTGGTCCTCCATGCGGGCGACTACGTCGCACCGTTCGTGGTCTCCTGGCTGGCTCGTCTCGAGACACCGCTCGTGGGGGTCCTTGGCAACAATGACGGTGACCGCCCCATCTTGGCGCGACGCTTCGGCGAACACGATCACCTCGACCTTCGGGGGGACTTCGCGAAGCTCGAGATCGAGGGGGTCGTGATCGCCCTCCTCCACGGGCACCAGAGGGAACTTCTCGAGGCACTCGTGGCATCCCAGGGGTTTGACTACGTGGTCCACGGCCACTCACACCAGGCCGGATCCGTGCGGCGCGGGCGCACGCTCGTCGTGAACCCCGGGGAGGGCTGCGGCTATCTGACGGGCCGGCCGACGGTCGCGATCCTCGAGACGGCGTCCGGGACGGTCGAGGAGGTGGGACTCGAATGACCGACCCCGACGGGACCGGGGGCCTGGAACGCGCGGCCCTGGCCGTTGCATTCGGCCGGTACGCGGAGGCGCTGATTCTCACCGTGGGGATGACCGATCCGGCCGCACTGGTGCTCCGGGCCACGGCCCTCGACCGGATGGGCCGCTTTCCCGAGGCGCTCGACTGCTGCTCCGAGGCCCTTGCCCGCGCACCGCTCGATCCTGACGCCTGGTTCGTCCAGGGACTCGTCCTCTATCGGTTCTCCGATTTCGGGCAGGCGTCCCGCTCGCTCGAGCAGGCGGTTCGGCTCGCACCTGGGCATGCCGAGGCCCACTTTATTCTCGGCAACGTGCGGTACGCCGAGGGGAGGCGCAACGAGGCGATCGCATCGTATCGGGCCGTGCTCGCACACGAGCCCGTCTATCCAAAGGCGCTCTACAACATCGGTGTCGCGCTCGCCGACCTGGGGCGGTACGACGAGGCGCTCGAGCAGTACGACCGCGTGCTCGCGATCAATGAGGGCGTCCCTACCGTGCTCGCGAACCGGGGTGTCTGCCTGGCCAGGCTCGACCGCCTTCCCGAGGCGATCGAGGCGTTCACGATCGCCCTCGAGCTCGATCCCCGCGACCTGACGGCCTGGCACGACCGCGGGATCGCCCACGCCCGACTCGGGCAGGACGATGAGGCGAAGTACTGCTTTGCCCACTGCACTGCGCTGAGCGACCGGAAGGGTTCGCCGGGTGTCCAGCCGTGACCTTCCGCAGCCTCTTCCCGTTTAGCAGGACCGGATAAGCGTCCTTGGCGTGATCCGGCGGTAGTCGGACGCACTCGCCGCGACCGGGACACACGGGGGGCTCGACGCGGCGATCGCTGCGATCCTTCGCCGGTACTCCCCGCGGGACGGCCGTCAGCTCGATTGAAATTTGCTGAGAGGGTCCGCGACTTCGAGCCCGTATATCGGGACCGGCTCCTTGCACAGCAGGGATCGTTTGCCCGCATGGGAGGCGCGGTACCGGAGACGACTCCCGCATACTTCGCGATGGTCCGGCAGGAGTGCGACGACCCCGCAGCCCGGGATCCGCGCCTCGTCTTTCTCAAGTACCTTCTGACCGGGTTCTCGATGCCCGTCCAGGACGAGCCGGCCCACCTGGTCGGGACACCGTTTCCCGGGGTTGACCGGGTCGAGGTCGGCGACGGAGCCTTCTTGTGCCCGGTCCGGGCGAAGTCGGCCGAGGTCGACGGCGCTCTCTGCCCCCTTCTGCCCCGCCTGCCAGCCCCCGGAGGTCGGATACCTCCACTCGCCGCGAACCGAGCCCGAGCACCGGTGACGGGCCTTCATCGACCACTACCACGACGGACACTACAACGGCTGAGAGGTGTCAGCGCACGACCCTGTACGAGAGCAGCACGGTCCCGTCCTCGAACGACTCTAGTCCGATCCGCTCGAGTCGTGTGGCGTAGGTACCCGGGGCAAGGTCGTCCGCGACGAAGGATGAGCAAGGGCTGGATCACCCGACGAGCCAGGGGCAGATGAGGAGGTGGACCTCGTCGACGAGGTCTGCGCGGAGCAGGGCGCCGTTCAGCCGCCCTCCCGAGTCGACCCGGATGCGGCGGACGCCATAGTCGGTCCGGAGCCGGCTCAGCGCCCGGTCCAAGTCCACGCGCCCCTCTCCGATCACGAGCGAATCCACGTTGCGTGAGGCGAGGTAGGCCCGGTGGGCCTCGGGGACGGCTTCGGAGAGGAGCGCGCGGCCCCCGCCCCAGAAGGGAAGCTGCTGAAAGGTCGACCCGGACCGGACCCGCCCGCGCCCGTCCACGATCACGAAGAGCGGGCGAGGGTCGTTAGGGAGGGCACGCTCCGGGACCGGCCCTGCGTTGTATGTGTTCTCGACTCCGCTGCAGCGATCGAGTGCGACCACCGCCGTCTCGGATCCCGACAGGATTGCGTCGACCTCGAACCGGGCTGCGATTCCATAGTAGCGTTCGATGTCGATCGGAGATCCATCGAGTCGTCCGTCGAGGCTCGTCGCAAGGTAGGTGATCACATACGGCCTCGGGTCGGTCTTCTCCATGATTCTGGATGGGCCCGGAGCCGAATGAACCCTTGGACAGTGGCGTGAATGTGGAGTGCTCGGAATCCCGGATCCCTCTCGCTTCTCATATCGTGACCGGAATACGCCTCGGATCGCGGCTCGATCCCGGCCCCGCCCCTGTTGAAGAACTTCCTCCATGGTGCAAGTCGGCCTTCCCATCGTCCTTCAATCGCCCTGCTCTCGAAAAAGATATTCGCCCGTTATCGCCGGTGGAGACAGCATAGGGCCGCGATAAGGGCGAGCACGGCCACCGCCATCGGAACAGGCGACTTTGCTGCAGGGGTCGTCGCGGTCGTGACGTTTGCAGTCACGCCTGTCGATCGCGCCTGGACGGCCGCCGCCGCCTCGCTTCGCAGCGACTCGGCCTCCTCATCGCCCGGGTGGAGTGCAATCAGATCGTTGAGGACATTCACCGCCTCCTGTGGGCGACCCAGATCGATCAGGAGCGCACCCTTCATGTAGAGCACATCGCGGTTTTCGGGCTCGGTCCGGAGCCCGCTCTCGATCAGCCAGAGGGCATCCTCATGATGGCCCTGGTCGGCAAGAATGATCGCCTTGCCCATCAGTGCGAGCGGAGCCAGGGGCTTCTGCTGCAGCCAGCGGTCATAGGCCTCGAGGGCTTCGGCCGTCCGGTTCTGGCTGACCAGCAGGGTCGTGTACGCTTCGTTCGCGTCGGTCGAACCCGGCCGGGCGTCCACGGCACGCCGCAGGTACCGCTCGGCCTCGGCCGGATCGGTGGGCATGGTCTGTTCTCCCCGGTTGATCAGCGCGTCCACGTGGCGCGGGTCGATCGCCAGCGCCCGGTCGAATGCGGTCTGGGCCTCGGCGGCCGCGTTCGCATCGTCCTGAAGGGTGAGCGCCCCCCCATGGATGTCCCATGCATCGGCCGACTCGGGAAACCGGTCGACGAGTTGAACCGAAGCCGCCTGTGCGGCGGCGGCCTCCCCGTTTCCGACGCGAAGACCTACCGTGAGGGCCAGCCCGGGACCATCCGTCGGGTCGCGTGCCAGCCGCTCGCCGGCCTCAGCGAGCCCCTCGTCGACCCGGTCCAGGTATCCGAGAACCAGGCCGTAGACCATCCAGGAGCGGAGGTGATCGGGATAGGTCTCCTGCAGGGTGCCGAGGTTCGTCCTGGCCTCGTCAAGGTGGCCCATCCGCATCAGGTCCGTGACATGGTCGAGCTGCTCTTCAGCCGCAATCTCTCCCCCTGTGGCGCAGGGGATGATGACGAGCAGGCACAGGCAGGCGAGGGCTGCTGCCAGCAATCGGAGTCTCATCGCGCAGTCTAAGTCGGCCTGAACCACCAAAACCATTCCGGTACCGGACCCCGGACCTGACGAAGATTTATCTACAGTGTCCCTATTCGGACGATCATGCCATCAATGCAGACCAGAACCAACTACCTCGCCACCGCGGGGGGTCTCCTCATCGTGGCGATCGCCCTCTACATGCTGATGACCCGAAAGACCTGGTTCGGCCAGCACCTTCCTCTGCCGCTCCACCCAGCCTCGCCGGTTCCGGGCACGCTGCCGAGGATGAACCGGGGCATCCGGTCCCTGATTCCATAAAAATCGGCGCAAATTATATATGGTGTACATCCCAGGAAGATCCTATGCACATGATGGAACACAAACACAACGAATCGGTCATCTCGATGGTGCTCGGTATCATCGGCCTGATGATCTTTGCTGTGCTGATCTACGAACTCTTCATGAACCGGGCCTGGGTCGTGCGGCATATTCCGGAGGAAGTCCGGCAGGCGATGCCAAAGCCGGTCACGAAGGTTCTTGAGGGCCAGGCATAGATGTGATTTCCGGCGGGAGGTCCCGCCGTCCAACACTTCTTCGTTCTTCAGGCCCTATTATCCGTGCTGATCGCATGCAGCCGGTCCATCTCCTGGCCATCCTGGTCGCCGTCCTATTCGCCGGATGTCTCTCCGCGTCGCCATCCCCGTCAGGGCAGGCTCCACCGACCTGGTTCGCCGAGGCCTATCGGAGTGGATTTCAGGCGGAAAATCTCTCGAACGGACTGTCAGACCTGCCAACACTGCCGTCCGGTTTCGGCGATCAGCCCTCCTAATGGCAATGGGCCTACCATCGGGGATGGTCGGACTCGATCTACAATCGCGCCTGCCTTACCGGAGTGACGTCGGCTCCGGGTCTCGAATCACTCACGCTTGAGGACGCCTGGCGTGACTTTGGCCGAGAGGAGCATCTCCGAATCCGGTGAACCGGGCGCATAACCCGGACAATCCGGTAATGAGTCCATCTCCCGTCCGGGCCCGGATCAGAGCATTTATTCCCGGTTCAATCCAAGGTTCTGTATCGAGGTCCGACTGTGGCAGACTGTCCCAACTGCGGCACTGAAGTAAGGCCCGAGTGGTCGCTCTGCCCTCACTGCAAGGTCAATATGCGCACCTTCGCGGGGCCGCCACGGGGGCGCACGCCTCGCCCGGTCCCAGTCGCGGCTCCGATGCCCCCGGCACCGGTCAAGCCACCCGCCCCCACGGCCGCTCCCGTGGCCTCTCTCCAGGCGCCGGCCGCACCGGTCGTCGCTCCCGCTCCTGGAGCCCCATTGGTCTTCCCCCCTGCAGTATCAGCACCGAATGCCCCGGGAGAGGCCTGTCCACAGTGCGGAGCCGTCGTCACCACGGTCGACGCGCAGTTCTGTCTGCAGTGCGGTCGTCGGCTCAACCAGCTGCCGCTCGTCGATCGAGTCAGGCAAGGCCTCTCGAACCCGTTCGTGGTCGGCGGCCTCGCCGTGATCTTCATGCTTCTGCTGGCCGGCCTGCTGCTTGCGAACGGGGCCGGCGGCCCGGTACAGTTTGACGAGGCAGGCACCCAGGTCTCGTCCGAAGCCGGAGGACAGATCCGGATGGGGGACGCGAGCCCGATCGTGACGCTTCCGATCACCCGTCCGCCGGTCATTCAGGTTCCCGAGGTGATTCCTGTCGGGGTCAACGCGTCTCCGAACGCGACTCCGCGCGCCCTCGAGACCGTGCTCACGGTCCACACTCTTAGTCGGTATATCCAGAATGCCGGTGGCGACGGGAACCAGATCCCGAACCGTACTCCGATCGTACCGTCGAGCCAGGCCCCTCTCAGCCCGGTCCCGACGTCGACGATCCGGCCCGGACCGATCGGCAACCTTGTTTGGGCCGGCGAAGGAAGCTACGCCACGCCCCCGTTCCGGCTGGATGCCGGAGAGGTCCGGCTCGACCTCACGGCGGAGCAGCTGACCATGGCCCAGCTCCTCGATCTCAACCAGACCGCGTTCGGGATCGCCACGGCGGGCCCGTCCCCCGGTGGAACCACGATCCGGATCCCGGTATCGGGTGACTACCGGATTGAGGTCTGGCCGTTCGGGACCGGCCTCTGGACAGCCCGGGTTACCAACCTCGCCGCCTCCTCCACTCCGGCACTTACTCCGTCCCCGTCCCAGGAGACCGTCGCGACACTGGCTCCCGTTACGACGACCGCGACGCCTCTGCCCGTGGTGTCCGTGGAGACCAGCTCCATGCCTACTGTCCTGCCGATCCCGGAGACCACAATACCGATCCCCACGGCGTCGCCGACCCTGACGCCGCCCCCGACACAGGCCCCGCATACCTATACCGGCAATGGAACGGCCGTGACGCCGTATTTCCAGCTGCTCCCTGGGGTCGCTGTCTTCAGGTATCAATACACGGGCGACGGGCCGTTCTCGATCACGCTAATCGATGGCGGGGGGACCGTGACCGACCGGGTGGTCCAGGTCAACGGGACGATCGCGGGCTCGAAGGCTGTAAGCATTCCGCGGCAGGAGAACTATCTGCTCAACATCGCCGCCGGGGGAGCCTGGGAGATCTCGATCGGCTGACCGGGGCCTCAGGCGGCACGGTGGTGCATCAGGAAGAGCCCGAGCCCGAGGCAGACGATCCCGAAGGGTATTGTGAGCGCCTCGAATGTCATGTTCTTGTACCCGGCGATCACCACCAGTTCGAGGAACTGGACAAAGAGGATGATGATGATCACCTGAGCGAGCGCGGTCTTGAGGTGGGCGATATCTTGGACCTGAAAGACGGATGGGACCGGGTTCGCAGTCTCGGGGCTCCGGACAAACAGGCCGTAGACCCCGAATGAGAAGATCAGCAGGACCAGGCCGAAGAGAAACGCGTCGACCGCGCCGATCAGGTTGATCGTGACGACCGCATCCCGTGCCAAGTCGGGGGGCAGGTGGCTCTCGAATCCCATATCGTTCAGGAACTCGCCCCCGGTGGTGAAGTGGACGACAGCGTTGAGGGTTCGGACGGCCCCGATCACGAACATCAGGGTCGAGCCCAGGAATGTGAAGACGACCGCGATCAGGCTGACAAGGCGAAAGGACGCGAGTTCGGCCATATTCATCTGTACTGCGCTGGATGCGGATAAAAACCGGCCGATTTCGGGGCCGACAGATAGATGCCGGGAGCGACGAGATGTGATCCCCATGGACGGTGAGGTTGCAGAGGTTGTGGCGTCATTCGATGACTGCGCGTTCGCCCGAACACTCGGGCTCCGGATCCTCTCGGTCGACGCGGGGGTCGTCCATGTGGAGATGGACACGGCTCGACTGCTCAACCGGCACGGCGCGGTCCACGGCGGGGCAATCTTCGCCCTGGCCGATCACGCCTTCGGCACGGCCGCAAACCTCGCCGGCGAGGAGGTGGCTCTTGCCGCCGAGATCAGCTATCTTCGGCCCGCGACAGGTCTGCTGGTCGCACGGGCGGAACGTATCGGAGAGTCGGCTTCGGCCTCGGTCTATCGGGTCGAGATCCGGCAGGGGGACCGCCTGGTAGCGCTCTTCTCGGGTCACGGGTTCCGGCTCGACCGAAGACCCGATTCCGCAAGCCCGACCCCTTAACACGGCACAGGACAAACCTGATCTCGATGTCGGAGCTCATCATTCGCCCGGCGCGCCGCGAGGACTCCGCGCGCCTGATCGAACTCGTCCGCGAGCTTGCCGCCTACGAGCGTGCCCCCGATGCGGTCACGATCTCGCCCGATACCTTCGAGGCGGCCGGCTTCGGCCCGGACCCGGTCTGGGAGGCGGTCGTCGCCGATGATGACGGGGTCCTGGTGGGGTTCGCCCTCTGGTACGTCCGCTTCTCGACCTGGACGGGCAGCCGGCTCTATCTCGAGGACATCGTCGTGACCGATTCGCGGCGCGGCCAGGGGATCGGTCGGCGCCTCTTCGAAGCAGCATTCGCTGAGGCGAGGTGCCGCGGCTATACGGGCATGACCTGGCAGATGCTCGACTGGAACGAACCGGCCCGCAACTTTTACGACCGCTTCGGCACACGGTACGACGGCGCGTGGGTCAACTGTCACATCGATCTCTGAGGTCGCCTACCTCTCCTGCAACGGCGCAGCGGGGGAGTGGGGAGCAGAGGAACACCGGCACGGTTGAGCCGTCGACCGTGGCGCCGGTCCAGCGGTCGGCCACGAAGGCATTCGCACCCGCGCTCGGGTTTGCTCATGGAGCGGCGACGACGGGGCGGCTCCGTCCTGCGCGATAGCGGTGCGAGCTGAGACGGACAGCGATCTCGACCGTTCCCTACCGACCAAGACTGCCGCCCTCGTTCCAGAGGGAGTACGACGGTGCCGCCCGAATCCCCGCGGCAGATGGGAGTGCGGAAGGAGACCTCGCCGATTGAGATCGGTGCCCGGCCGGCCTCGAGGCTGAGGGATCCAATCCCTGACCGACCGCATCGAAGATCGCTTCCGGGACAGAATCGGGCGATGAAATGCCATCACTCGATCGGAACAGGAAAAAGAGAGATTGTTAGAGAATCTCCTGATGCTTATGCGGGGGAAGGGATTCGAACCCCTGAACTCCTTCAAGAAGCGCTCTTGAGGCGCTCGCCGTTGGCCGCTTGGCTACCCCCGCGCGGATCAGGGTTCGGCACGAGATGGTATATATCCGGCGCCTTCAGATGAAGTCCGCGAGGCCGAGCTGCTCGATCTTGGGCTGACCGAAGGTCGACTCGATCGCGAGGTCCAGCACCTCGATCCGCTGGCGCGTGTACTCGGTCACGCCGTACTCCCGGCACATCCGCCGCGACATCTCGAGGTACTTCTTGACCGAGGACTCGTGCACGGTCTGGATCACGGCCTGGCCGCACCCCGTGCATTTTCCCCCAAGGGGCATGCGCCTGAACTTGGACGCACACCGCGTGCACCGAAACTTCTGTTTTGAAAACGCCGAGAGGTTGCCCATCAGATCGCGGATGAAGTGGGTGTTCAACACCCGCTCGGCCACATCGTCCTCGTCGACCGCGCGGATCTGCAGGGCGAGGGCGAGTTCGGCCTCGAGCTTCTCGACCATCGTCTCGAGCGTGGTGTAGGTCGATTCGAGCGGTCCCTGTGAGATGTCCGAGGTGTCGTGCGTGAACCGGAAGCCTTCGAGCTGGGCCGGCGTTCCGAGCCGCCGCTCCACCCGGTCGATCAGGTGGTCGAGGTCCTTCGGGTGGGTGTACTCGAGCGCGGCGAGGTAGAACTCGAGGGGGTAGCCGTCGCTGACGTCGACATTCAGGGACTCCTTGTCGATCTCTTTCGGGTCGAGGCGCGTGGTCAGGACCAGCGGGGCGTCCATGGAGCCGCCGCGGGTCTCGGGCAGGAACCGGCGCGAGAAGTTCAGGAGGCCGTCGAGGAGGAGCATCACGCAGTCCTCGTCCCCGTCGCACTGGCCCGTGAAGATCCCGTTGGCCAGGACCGAGTGATCCTCTGCGACGGTCAGGCAGTAGACCCGGTCCTCGAGGCAGGGGACGCGCTCGATGCGAGAGACACGGTCCGCGATCACCGTGGTACCGACTGCCGCCGGGAGCGGGTCGCCGACCTGGAGTTCGACGGCCCGGACCCGCCGGACCCGGTCCTCCTCGAGCACGAGCATCGCGTGGTCGTCCGTGACCGCGAGCACGCGGCCTTGGCCGGTCTCGATCCGGAGGAGCGTGGGCGGGGCCCGATGCACCGAGACCGCCGTGATCCGTCGGATGCGGGGACGACCGCTCTGGTCGACGGCCCGGGTCGCGAAGGGCCGGGCCGTGTCGGACCAGAAGGTGCCGGCGTGGTCGAGGTCAGCGCGCGAGAGGTCGAACTGCTCGAGCACGAACTCCCGGATCGGAACGCGGCGCCAGGCATCGCGGTAGTCCCATACCTCGATCTCGGTCTCGCCGAAGAAGCAGTTCCGCCGTTTCGCCGCGTGGAAGAACGGGTGGGCGTATCCGACATTTGCCTTGGTGTAGCCGACCAGGCGGCAGAGGACGCCGGCCGAGGTGTGCGGCGCCAGGCCGATCAGGAGGCGGCCGACGATGTCGGCCGGGGTCTCGGCCCGGTAGTATGGCGCCAGGCCGTAGACGCGCTCGAGTTCGTCGTCCACGAACCCGGCCACGCGCACGAGCCATTCCCCACACTTCTCCGAGACCAGGATGTCCTGCGGCCGGAGCTCGAGGACCTGGTCGGACTCTTCGAGCGGACGGCCGTCGATATCGGTCACGTACCCGAGAGCCGCGAGCGCGGCCGGACTGACCCCGACCTCGGACGGGCGGATGTGCGTGACCGGCAGGTCGATCATGTCGTACCGGACCGTTCCGTCCTTGAAGACGTAGAGCCCGGCCTTCGCCCGGAGGACGCCCTTGGCCAGGTCCTCGACCACCTTCTCGCGCGAGATCATCCCCTTGACCCCCTTGACCAGGGTCACCTGCCCCGAGCGGAGGCCGCACCGCTCCAGGGCCGCAGCGAACTCGTCCCGGACGTTGATCGGGATCTTCTGGGAGCAGGTACTCCCCGTGTCGCAGGCCGGGCAGCGCTCTCCTTCGACAAGCCGGTTGCAGCGCGGGCAGCGGAAGACGGGGAGGGTGTGCGCACCGCAGTTACACCGGTTCCGGAACGTGACCGTGCCGCAGGCCGGACAGCGTCGCTCCCCGACCTCGGCCGTGATCACGCCCCCGTCCATGTTCGGCCGGGCCGCATAGGACGAGGCCTCCTGGATCGAGCGGCGGGAGCCGCCTGCCTCGCCGACCGGGAAGAGTGCGTGGGGCGGGGGCTTCATCTCGCGCGGCTTGGACTTGCCCGGCCGGCCCATCCGCCCCCCGATCCGGGTGCCTCCTTTTCCCCGCATCCGCATCCCCGAGAGGTGCTGGACCAGTGCGAGGGAGTCGCGCTGCGGGGCGTCCTCCCAGACGGCGCGACGGCGAAGATCGAGATCGAGCCCGAGCGCGGCCAGCAGGACCAAGCAGGGTTCGATCACGATCTCGCCGTTCCGGACGCGGTGGCAGATGAGCCCGTCCTCGAGCACCTGCTTCATCTCGGGCGTTCGGGGGAGCCTGAGGGCGCCGCTCTCGAGCCGCCCGTTCCCGGTGATCCACCCGGCGAGCGCGTCGATCTCGGCCGGCGGCAGGTCGTCGAAGAACGGCTGGAAGGCCGGGTGGAGGTGGCCGCCTGCGAGTGCGTACCCGATCGCCTCGACCTCGTCGGCCGGGGGGTCGCCCTCGTGCTCGAGCCGCCACCACTCGTCGCAGTACCCGGCTGGAACCAGGACGTGGTTGTTCTCGAGGAACTCGCCGTACGAGATCAGGATCTCGCCCACGTCGAGGATCCGGTCGACCTCGGGCCGGATCCGGTGAGCCTCCTCCAGGGTGTCGATCCGGACGAGGTCGCCGTTCCGGAGGAGCACGGTCGGTCCCTCGATGGTGTCGACGGGCACGATCCCGGCCGCCTTGCCCGGCCGTTCGACCTTCATCTGGGTCCCGACCGCAAGGAAGTCGTCGAGGATATGCATGGTCGCCGGGTTGAGCCCGGCTGCTGCGAAACCGGTGTTACGGGATCGGCCGTACCGGAGCCGGAAGCCGCCAATGCGCATCGGGTGCGAGAAGACGGGCCTGCCCGCGATCAGATCGCGGAGGTACTTGTCCTTCGGCTTGACTCCGACGTCCTCGTCGTCGGACTTGGCCGCCCCGCCGATCAGGATATCGAGCCAGTCCCAGCCGGCCATCTTCATCTTCCGGACGTTCTTCTGAACCTTCGGGGCCTTCAGGGCGAGCCCTTCGGCGATAACGAGCGCCATTCCGCCGCGGACCGTGTTCGTCTCGACCCGTTCGAGGTTCCGGTACCCCGAGACCTCCTGCTGCTCGGTCGCCTCCCCGTCGATACAGACCGGGCAGTTCTGGATGATCATCCGGATCTCGTTCTCGCCGGGGAGGTACTGGAGGCTCATGATCGAGTTGTACTGCCGGATCTCCTCGACGTACCGCTCGACCTCCTCGGGGCGCGGGATGTAGCGGCCGATCCCGAGCGCCTGCCGGACGTAGTCGCCGACCAGGACCGAGAGGGCCTGCGCGGTGCCACCGGCCGACCGGATCGGCCCCGCGTAGTAGATCTTCAGGTAGTCGGAGCCGTCGTCGTTCCGGCCGAGCCCGACCTTGCCGATCCCCTCGGTCGGTGCGGCGACCACGCCCTCGGTCAGGAGTGCCATCGCGGTCCTTATGGCGTGATCCAGGATCTCCTCGCGCGTGGTTTCGCCGAAGCGGCGAGCTACAAAGTCGTCGCCGATTCGGAGCGCGGCCTCCTCGCGCGACATCTCGGCCTCGAGCTCGCGGATGCGGGCCGCGACGCCCTGGATCCCGAGCAGGGCCTCGACCCGGTCGGCCAGGTCGTTTGCGATCGGGATCTCGACCCGGGTGGTCGGGTCGAGTCCCTGGCTCCGGGCCTCCTCGGCGATCGCGATCGCTCCGGCCAGCTGGGCCTGGAGTGCCTCGATGTAGGCCGCCATCGCGGGTGAGACCTCGGTCATCTGATATGGATAGGCGGCCGCCACTTATCCTGTTGTTGCCGCACCGAGCAGGGCCTCGAGCACAGCCGCGGTCCCTCGTTTGTCCAGGGGCTGGTTGTCGTTGCCGCACTTCGGCGAATAGATGCAGGACGGGCAGCCGTCCTCGCAGGGGCAGTCGACCACGAGCCGGAGGGCCGTCGCGGCGATCTCGGGCAGGAGCGCGGCCGCCGTCCGGGCGAGCCCGGCCCCACCCGGGAGTCCGTCGTAGATGCAGATCCCGGGACGGCCGTCCTCGGATCGGCCGGCCATCGAGAACCGGAGGGTCGAGAAGCCGCCGAGGTCGTTCCGGTCGCAGAGGAGGTGGACCGGGAGGCAGCCGATCAGCGCGTGCTCGGCCCCGTGGAGTCCGCCGGCGGGATCGATCCCGATTGCCGCGAGCTCTGTGGCGAGTTGCGGCGAGAACGCCCACCAGCAGCCGGTCGTCTCGAACGAGAGCGGCGGCAGCTCGAGCGGCAGCACCGCGACCGTCTCTCCGTACCGGCGCACGCGGTAGCCCGGGAACTCCTGCACGACCGTCACCTCGCCCGTGCGGACCGTGAGCTCCCCGAACGACCGCTCTTCATCGACCGTGCCCGGGGTGATCGCGGTCGAGAAGAGGGGCTGGGTATGGTAGTCGACCTCGACCGGTTCGGCCGTGCAGCTCCGGGTCGCGAGGTCCATGGCCGTGACCCGGTAGGTCTCGCCCTGGTGGAGGAGGACCGCGCCCGGATGGGCCTCGCGGTAGGCCTGCCCCCGGTCGAGGGTCTCGAGGAGATGGCCGTCGGCGACCACCGTGAACCGATCTTCGTCTCTCCCCGCCAGGTCGACCGCGTCCACGGCCCGGCCCCGCCCGCAGTAGACATGCCCCCAGGGAGTAGGGCGGAGCAGATGATGAGACGCGAGCGGCTCGAGGAGGGGTGTGAGGCCCTCTCCGAAGAGCGATAGGTCCGCATCGGTGAGGGGGAGCTCGGCCGCGGCGCAGAGGAGGTGGCCGGCGAGCACCATCGGGTTTGCCGGGTCGAGGCAGGCGTGCTCGTGGGGGCGCGCGAAGAACGCCCGGGGATGGCGCATGTAATACTGGTCGAGCGGTCCCTCGTTCGCGACCAGGACTGCGAGCGCCGGCTCACCCGTCCGGCCCGCGCGCCCCGCCTGCTGCCAGGTCGCCGAGACCGAGCCTGGGTACCCGGCGATCACGACCGCGTCGAGCCCGCCCACATCGATCCCGAGCTCGAGCGCATTCGTGGTCACGACCCCGCGAAGACGCCCCTCCTTGAGGCCTCGTTCGATCTCCCGCCGCTCGGCGGGGAGGTATCCGGCCCGGTAACTCGCGATCAGGGCCGGATCGGCGAGGTCGTCACGCGCCCAGCTGGCGATCAGCTCAGCGGTCTTTCGGGAGGGGGCAAAGCAGAGGGTCTGGAGCCCCTGGTCGACGCAGTCGAGAAGGATCCGCTTTGCCTCGACGAGTGTCGACTGTCCCGCCTTCGCCGACGGGTTGTAGAACACGAACTCGTGGGGCCCTCGGGGGGCACCGCTCTCGTCGATCAGGGACGCCCGTCGGCCGGTCAGGACCTCGGCGAACTCGACCGGGTTCGCGAGGGTCGCGGTCGAGAGGACGAAGAGCGGGTCTCCGCTGTGATGACGGCAGACCCGGCGCAGACGACGGAGGAGGAGCGCGACGTTCGCTCCGAAGACCCCGCGGTACCGGTGGGCCTCGTCGACCACGACCACGCTGAGCCCCGAGAGAAACCGGTGCCACTTCGCGTGCCAGGGCAGCACGTGATGGAGCTCGTAGGGATTCGAGAGGATGATCCGGGACCGGTTTCGTATGCCCGGCCGGACCGCAGCCGGCGTGTCCCCGTCGTACAGCGCGGGTTCGAATGGGACTCCGACCGAGGTCTCGATCGCCCGGAGTGCCCGGAGCTGGTCATTCGCAAGCGCCTTGGTCGGGTAGAGGTAGAGCGCAGTGGCGCACGGATCCGCGAGCAGGCGCTCAAGCACGGGCAGGGTGAAGGCGAGGGTCTTGCCCGAGGCCGTCGGGGTAGTCATGACGAGGTCGTGGCCTCGCCGGACCTCCTCGACCGCCCGCACCTGGTGGGTGTAGAGCCGGATGCCGTCGCGTTCGAGCCAGACGGCGAGCGGTGCGGGGAGGGGCTCGGCAGGGCGATCATACAGGGCCGCCCGTCCGGGAAGATGCTCGACATGGACGACGCCCGGATCCCCAGGCCGGATACCGGTCCTACGCTGCATGGCAGACCTCGCGGAGCCGCGCGACGATACGGACCATGGAGACAAGGTCCTCGCGGTTGTGAGCGAGGACCGGCAGGAGAGGGCCCGGGTTTCCCGTCCGCTGGTACGCGGCGTAGAACTCGGGGACCATCGCCGAGGGCAGGTCGTCCCCCCGGTCGTGGCCGAGCACGCCGGCCTCGATGGTTCCGAGGCGGCAGTCGGAGAGGCGGTCGCGCCAGCACCGCCGCGAGATCGGAAGGAGGTCCAGGTGGTGCGGGGGCGCGGGGTGAGGAAGGCCGTAGTATGCGGCCCGCTCAGCGAGGTACGGCACGTCGAAGGCGCGGCCGTTGAAACTGACGAGAAGCCGACCATCGCCGAGCGCCGCGAGCGCGGCCGCAAGCGCGCCCCGCTCCCTGTCCAGGTCGGTGACCAGGTGCTGCTCCACCTCGACTATGCCGCTTCGGAGCCGGGCGATCCCGAAGAGGATGACCGGGCGGGAGAAGAGGCCCAGGGTCTCGAGGTCGAGATAGACATGCTCGTCCTCGCCGTACAGCTCCGTCGCGAGAAAGACGCCGGGGTGGGATGCGCCGTGACGCTCGGTGCAGAGCCGGGCGATCGCGGTCGGATCGGCCCCATCGAGGGTATCGAGCACACCACGGGCCGCCGGCGCGAGCCGGCGGTGCCAGCGGAGATCGCCGATCGCCCCGTACCCCCGGCGGCGGAGCCGCGTCTCGAGGGCTGGACCCACGCCGTGGACCAGCCGGAGGTCCTGGTGCAGGCGTTCGAGTGCGGCTCCCGGTGCCGGGCTCGAGCGGGGAACCTGTTCCGAGGATCGGACCACCCAGGTCTCGCCGAGCGGACCGTCGATCGACTCCCCGTCTACGACCTCCTCGAGGTCGGCACCGTCGTGCGCCGCGAGCAGCTCGGTCAGCAGGGACCTGGCCCGGCCGTACTCGCTCGAGAAGAGGTGGCGGTCGATAAAACTCGTCCGATAGATGTTGTCGTTCTCGACGACCGTGTACTCCTGGTGTTCGTCGATCGTCTCGGCGAGCCGCGCCGCGACCCTCCCGAGGGGTACGCTATCCATCGGTCATCTCAGAGTTGAGACCGGGAGCTATACAATGCTTCAGATTGCGGCGCGAAAGTGGGATCAGTAGTATCGACGGAGGAACGAACGGACCTTCTCCGACTCGATCCAGCCCCGGTCGAGTTGATCTACGATCCTGTCGATCTCCCTGGCCTGCTGAACGATCCGCTCAGCGTCGGGGGTGCCGAGCAGATCGGCGAGCCCGACGATCACCGCGAGGGGATTGCGAATGTGGTCGCCGAGCGTCGCGAACTGCAGAATGTTCTGCTCGAGCTGCTCGTGGGCCTCGCGCCGGACCCGCTCGACCTCGAGGCGTGCCGTGGCATCGCGGATCACAAAGCAGTGCATGACCCGGTCGTCGCCGTAGGTGATCGGGGTCACGGTCACCTCCGCCGGTACCGGGTTGCCGTCGCTCCGGAGGAGCTGGCAGACGGTCGTCGAGCCCTCGTCGGGTAGCCGGCTCCCGGGGGCGAAGAGGTCCATCGTATGCAGTCCGAGCAGGGCGAAGTGCGAGTACCCGAGCAGGTCCGCCACCGCCCGGTTCGTGTCCTCGATCGCCCCGCCGCCGGGTTCAACGATCAGGATTCCGTCCGTAACCTGCTGAACGACTCCTCGGTACCTGTTCTCGGACTCGGTCAGGGCCTCGAGGATCCGGTTCCGTTCGGTTACGTCGCGCGCCACCACGACCAGGTACTCTTCCCCCGAGAATCGGGCGCGTTGCATGGTCATCTCGACCCAGAGCGGCTCCTCATCGTCGCGCCGGAGCCGGGCGGTCACCGTCTGCTCGATGAGCAGGACCTCCGCCTCAAGGAGCAGGTCTACGAAACGGGCTCCCACGAGATCGCGGGAACCGTAGCCCAGGCGGGAACAGGCCGATGCGTTGGCATCGACGATCCGGCCGTCGGCTGCGCGCACGAGAAAGAACAGGTCGTTCGAACGGTCGAGGAGGAAGCGGAAGCGCTCGAGCTCGTCAAGGCGGCGTTGCAGTTCGGGGTAGTGACTCTTCCGCGTCGAGTGCTCGCCGAGCCCGAGGATCGACTCGCGAAGCCGATCCTGGTAGGTCCGCTCAGAGGGCACGCTCATAACACCTCCTGACCATCGTCTCGTCGGGAACGCGGGGATTCGTCACCATGCAGGGGTCGAGCAGGGCGCTCCTGGTCAGGGCGGGGATATCTCCGGCGTCCATGCCGCAGCCCGAGAGGGTCTGATCGATGCCGAGGCCATGACGGAACGTGGCGATCCTGTCGATCAGTGCGGCCCGCACCACCTCCCGGGGAGCGCGGACGACGTTCAGGCCGAACGCCTCCGCGACTGCCCGGTAGCGCTCGGGCGCCCAGGAGAAGTTGCAGCCGACCACGTGCTCGAGAAGGATGGCGTTGCAGACTCCGTGGGGTATGTCGAGAAGACCTCCGAGGCTGTGGGCGAGCGCATGCACGGCCCCGAGGCTCGCATTCGAGAAGGCAAGCCCCGCCTCGAGGCTGGCGAGCATGGTCTCCTCGCGGTATGCCGGCGACGCGGGGTGCCGGACCGCGAGCGGGAGATATGTTGTGAGGCGGCGTATGGCCGAGAGTGCGAAGAGATCCGTGACCGGGCCAGCGCCGGTCGAGACATAGGCTTCGACCGCGTGCGTCAGCGCGTCCAGCCCGGTGTTGGCTGTCAGGGCCGGCGAGAGCGTGTGGAGGAGCTCCGGATCGAGCAGGGAGACGTCGGGCACGATGATCTTGGAGATGACCGCGAACTTGATCCGCCGGTCCGGTGCCGCGAGGATGGCGAATTGTGAGACATCGGCCGACGAGCCGGCCGTCGTCGGGATACAGAGCAGCGGGGGCCCGGGCCGGTCGATCCGGTCGACCCCTTCGAACTCCTCGATCGGCCGGCCAGTCGCGGCCACAATCCCGATTCCCTTGGCGCAGTCCATCGGCGATCCCCCTCCGACGGCGACGAGCGCGTTGCACCCCTCCTCGCCGAACCGACGGGCGCCGTCAGCGACCTCCTCGACCCTCGGGTTCTGCGAGACCCGGTCAAAGAGTACGAAGTCGACTCCGGCCTCCTCCAGGACCCGGGCTACGGAACTGGCATGGCCCGCAGCCCTCACGCCGGGGTCGGTCACGAGCATGACCCGTCGCCCCCCGATATTCTTCGCATACTGGCCTGCCAGGCGATGGGCACCCGCCCCGCAGACGAACTCGGGCGCGACAAATTTGCGCAGCCCCCCCGTTTCGCCGGTCATGTATCCAGCCCCTCCTCTCCTCCGGTCGTGTCCTGCACCAGGAGCTCTGCCCTCCCCGTGAGCTCCATCCGGCAGGAGAGCTGCGGAAGCATGAACCGGACGGCGGCTCCCTCCTCGGGTCGGCCAGGAACCCGGTCATCGACGCGGCAGATCCCACCGTATCGGTCGATGAGCGATCGCGTGATGTAGAGGCCGAGCCCCTGGCCGCTTCGGTCACGCACCCCGCTCTGGAACCGTTTGAAGAGGTCGGGCTTCTCGCGATCGGGAATGCCGGGGCCGTCGTCCTCGACTGAGCATTCGATCACCCCGTCGCCGGCTCGGGCCCGCACCCAGACGGTCACTCCGTCTCCGCCAAACTTCAGGCTGTTGCCGATAAGGTTCGTGAAGACCTCGCCGAGAAGTTCGTCGGCCAGCACCTCGAGCGGAGGCACCTCGATCACGATCCGCGCATGCGAGAAGACCGCGGCCTCCCCCCGGACCAGGTCGTCGAGCCGGATCGGTCTGAGCGCGAGTTGCAGCTCGTGGATCTGCCGAATGGTCGAGACATTCCTGATGATCTCGGCCGCCTTGGCAATCCCACGTTGGAGCTCGGCCAGGGAGTCCTGCTGGTCCGGCAGGACGATCTGCTGGGCCATCAACTCGGCATAGCCGCTGATCCCGGTGATCGTATTGTTGACATCGTGGGTCAGGATATCGAGATAGAGATTGGCCTGCTCGTATGCGTCCTGGAGCTGGGCCTCGAGAGCCCCCTTGCGCACCGCGGCCCCGAGTTCCATGCCGATCGAGCCCAGGAGTCTGCGTTCCCCGACATCGAAGGCATGCTCACGGGCGGTCATGACCGAGAGGATTCCGACGACCGTCTCTCCTGCGATCAGGGGAATGCGCGCAAAGGCTGTGTATCCGGCCTGACGGATCGCTTCGTGGAGGTCTCCCCTCTCCTCCGCATAAACCACCCGGTCGTCGAACATCTCCCCCCCCGGGGAATTTCTTCGGGAGACCAGTTCCTGGAGTGTTTCGGACACGCCGTCGGGGAGCCCGCGCTGCACCCTGAGGCCGGTCCCACCGTCCGCATGATAGAAGAGATGAACAAATCCCGCCTCGAACTCAAGGAAGGAGAGGAGATGATCGAGCACGGTCGTCAGACGATCGCAAAGGGAGCCCGACGATGTGATGATGGTCGTGACCGTATGCAGGACCGAGAGCTCCTGGTTTCGGCGTCGGAGCTCGGCCTCACCCCGTCGCCGATGGTCGACCTCCACAAGTGCACGGTCGCGCATCTCTTTATAGGAGGCGACCCTCGCGACCAGCTCGGTGACATCCTCGATTGCGACCAGCGCTCCCTGGGGGGCACCAATCCCCTGGATTGCAGTGACCGTGACGTTCTGACACTGGAGGCAGCCCCCCGGGAGTGTGATCGGAATGACGTATGGGTGCAACTGGGACGAGAAGACCGCCGGCGTGCCGAGACGAAAGACCTCCTCGAGTCGACCCGCATACCGGAGCTCGAGCAGATGCGGATAGCGTTCGCCGACGGGGTGTCCGATCATCTCGGTCCGGGATAGCCCGGTCCAGCGCTCAAGGGTCCTGTTCCAGTACCGGATGATCAGGTCCGGGTCCAGGGCGAAGAGCCCGATAGGAACCATGTCAAGGATCTTTAACCTCTCCGGATCGGTCTCCATCGTCACCTCCGTATCAATTTGCCATCGACTCGATTCCGGTGCAGAGCAGGTCGAGCGAGCCGACCTCCAGGATCAGGACGATGTCACCTTCAAGTTGTAGCTCCTCAAGGCAGAAGCGGGTCCGGACCAGCAGCACGCGATCGCTCGGGTCCGCGACGCTCGAACAGATAACGGAAGAGAGTGTCCCCTCGCTGTAGCGCGGAAGCGAGTAACTGACCTGACGCTGGAGGATGTTCATGATCGATCCGAGAACGCAGTTGACGACGATGTTCCCGATCTCGGTCAGGGTCACGGCTCTCAGTGCATCGATATCGGGTGCATCCGACGATTCGCCGGTCAGATGCGAGACGAGGATGGCAGCCGACTCCGTCGGAAAGATCAGAGCGGCCATGCCCGAGAACGGGCCCCCGAAGTCCATCTTGACCGCCGAGAGCTGCGCTCTCTCGCCCTCGACGAACGGTCCGAGGTCGCCCGCCTCGATCACCCGGAGCCACGGGACGTGAAGGCGTATGCGCGAAGAGGTCATCTCGTTGAGCATGCCTGCCGCTCTGCCGACGCCGATGTTGATCAGCTCCCTGAGTGCGTCCTCCTGGTCTGCCGTCAGCAGGGGCATCATCTCCCGAGCATCTCCCGGACGGCCGCGAGGAGTGCGCCACGTTGCGGAGGCTTGTTCAGGAACCCACGGGCACCGAGCTCGAGGCACTGCTTCCGGGTCGCATCCTGGATATCGGCGGACAGGACGATCGCCGGGAGCCCGGGTCGGTCACGGTGCAGCGCTTCGAGTACGGCGAACCCGTCCATCTCGGGCATGATCAGATCGAGCAGCACGCAGTCGATCTCGTCGCCGGCGAGCACAAGGCCTTCGGCCCCGTTGCCGGCCTCGACGATCTCATACCCTTCAGGGGTCAGCATTCCGCGCACGATGCGGCGTTGAAACGACGAGTCATCGATGATCAGGATTCGCGCCATGTCCCTGCGATCGATATGCCGCAATCCCCAATAACTCTTCACCTCTGCTGAAGGCTTTGCCTCTCCTGAAGCCGCATGTTTTTTTGCCGAGTCCTCCAACTCTTCCTCCGATGTCGTCTTCCCTGGTCTCCCTGTTTGAGCGACGCGGCCCCCTCCGTCGTGTCGGCGTGATCGGCATGGGTTATGTCGGGATCCCGGCTGCGGTGCTGTTTGCGCACGCCCCCGGACTCAAGCATGTGTACGGGTTTCAGCGTGCCTCGACCTCGTCGGGGTATAAGGTCGGGATGCTGAACCGGGGCGAGAGCCCGCTGAAAGGTGAGGAGCCCGGGCTCGAACCAATGCTCGCCGAAGCGGTCGAGAAGGGCCGGTTCGAGGCCACGTCCGACTTTTCGCAGATCGCCGCGTGCGATGCGGTCACGCTGGCGATCCAGACCCCGTTCGCCGATCCGAAGGACCTGCTGCCCGACTTCGGCCCGCTCTTCGAGGGGCTCGGGCAGGTCGGCCGGCACCTCGAGCCGGGGATGCTCGTGGTGCTCGAGTCGACCGTGACCCCCGGGACGACGGTCGGGCCCGCACGCGAACTGCTCGAGAGCGCGTCGGGCCTGAAGGCCGGCGTCGACTTCGCCCTCGCCCACGCCCCCGAGCGGGTGATGGTCGGCCGGCTGATCCGAAATATCCGCGAACACGACCGGATCGTGGGCGGGATCGACGCCGCCTCGACCGCGCGTGCGGTCGAGCTCTATGAACATGTGCTGACCACGGGGCAGGTGATCCCGATGACGGCGACGGCCGCGGAGGCGACCAAGACGGCCGAGAACACGTTTCGGGACCTGCAGATCGCGGCCGTCAACCAGCTCGCGCTCTACTGCGAGGCGATGGGGATCAACGTCTACGACGTCCGAACCGGCGTTGACAGCCTGAAGGGCGAGGGGATCACCAGGGCGATCCTCTGGCCCGGGGCCGGCGTCGGCGGCCACTGCCTGACCAAAGATACCTATCACCTCGAGCGCGGCGTCCAGCAGCTCGGTGCCGATCGGCTCGACTTCCCGCCCGACCTGATGTCGCTCTACGTCATGGCGCGCCGGGTCAACGACTTCATGCCCCAGCACATGGCACACCTCGTCACGGACGGGCTGGCCCGCGTCGGGAAGGGCCTTGACGGCGCCCGGATCGCGCTGCTCGGCTGGGCCTTCCTCGGCGACTCCGACGATGCCCGGAACCCACCGTCGGAGCCCTTCCGGGACGCAATGCTCGCGGGCGGCGCCACCGTCCGGGTCCACGACCCTCACGTCGAGCAGTACCCGGGCGTGCCGATCGAGCACAGCCTCGAGGCCGTGCTCGAGGACGCGGACGCGGTCGTGGTCTTTGCCGGGCATGCCCAGTATCGCGGGCTCGACCCTCGCCGGCTCCGGGCCCTCATGGGGCGCGAGCATCCGATCATCGTCGACGGTCGGAACCTGGTCAACCCCGACGCCTTCATCGCCGAGGGCTTCGTCTATAAAGGAATCGGACGCGGCGATCGGAATCGTCATACCCTCCGCTGAAAACGGAGGATTTTCGCCTGATTTCCGATCCTTCACGCCTCACCCGGAGATCCACTCGAAAGAAAAACCAAAGTTTTTAACCGAAGGCGCAAAAAGGTAGAGTTGCAGTATGTACCATGTACTGCGCTGTCCGGGGTGCGCGATTTTTACCTACGCCGATCGGTTCGAGCGCTGGAAACTCTGCCATGTCTGTGGTGAGGTGATCAACGTCAAGGCCGTCCCGCACTATCTCGATGTCCGGGACTACCGGGATGCCGAGGAGGTGGTCAATCAACTTGAGGACTACCTCTATATCTCGGGACGCCAGGACCTCTCTCAGAACGAACTGCTGACCCTTCGAAGCGAGTACTCGAGCTGGTTGCGTCTGCAGAACGCAGAGCCCCCCGCACCCTGAACAGGTGCACCTGTTTTATCGGCACGGCATCTGCTCCTTATGCCGGGGCACAGAGGATCCAGTCGAGATTCTGATGACCCGATGGGACGACCCTGAGGGTGGTGGTTCCGGCCTGGAGACGCAGGGTGCTTTTCACGACTACAAACGTGTCGTGGCTCATCGTGTTCGGTATCGGAACCGTGACCGTGCTTCCGCCTGTCGCCTCGAGCCTGATCGAGGTTCCGCTGTACGGGCTCAGTAGTTCGCTAATTTTGAAAAGGTGTTGGCGCGGTTCAGATGGCTGATTTGAGAAGAGAATCGGCAGATCTAAATAGGATGCAGGCTGCCC
>SISS01000025.1 GCA_004332335.1 Methanoregulaceae archaeon UXB-2016
GGGGGGAAGGATCGGGGGTTCGATCAGTTTGGCTTGTTATCGAAGTAACGGATCTTCGAAATTCGGTCGGAGATGACGTCCACGTAGTCGGTCCGCTCCACCGTCTCGGACGAGCCGTCCTTGTACGTGATCTTCACGAGCGGGGACTGGAAGCCAGATGCCCACCTCGGGTAGAAGAAGTTCGGGTTGTGCGCCCGCGAGTTCCACGTCTTCAGGTGCTTCTCCGCGTCGAATGACCACCAGGTCGACTTGACGGTCTTGCCGCTCGCCGGGATCAGCGTGAACTTGACCTTTTCGCCGGTCTTGAGGGTGTCGGGGACGGCGATGAAGTACGCTCCGTCAACGGCGTCGAGTTCGAACGAACCACTGATGTGGAGGACATTGTTATCGTACCACTCGATCTCGACCATGGCCGGGTTGACCGTCCAGAACGAGAGCTCCTCCTCGAAGTCTTCGGACCCCGAGGTCTTCGTGCCGTTGATCCAGAAGATGCTCTTCACGATCTTGGCGCCCTTCTCCGGGGTGCTGTACCAGGTCGTGTGGTAGATACCGGTCTGGTCAACCGCGTAGTGGATCGAGTCGCTCCACTTGCCGCTCTTCGAGTTGCCAGTCCAGAGCCCGTCCTCGTACCCGCCGCCCTGGCTCTCGGGCCACCAGTGGCCGATGTACACCTGGTTGTGCGTGGTGTTCTCGTTGCTCATCTTGAGGACGTCGTCTGCATGGGTGAACGGCCACTGGATGTTGTCGCACCCGAATGCGCTCGGCATGCCGGGCATCATGTACTGGTACACGGTCGTCTTCTGCGAATACTGGGTACCGTCTGCCATGCCTGTGACCTTGGCCGTGATCTTTTCGTTCGATGCGACTCTGTCTTTGGAGACAAAGACCTCCACCGCGCCCGCGCTCGCGAAAAGGAGGCAGACAAGGAGTGTTCCCAGACATAAAGTGTAGCCAAATCTCATCTTCATCACCATTTCATCCAGGGAGCCTCTTGGGGGATCCTCTGATTAATATGATATGGTGTTTTTTATTGCTCTTAATACCTATGTCTTCCGGTTTATATCAGGTACAGATGTATCGCTTTCTGAACAATTTCTCGGATCCTTTCTGGGGCCCCTGCCGTTCGGAAACATGCGCGTGGTTCGGCAGATCGCGGCACGTGGAGACTGTTACGGGGGTGAATTGCCCGGTCGGTCGTCCTGCGAACTGGTCGTTGCGGGGACGGGTGATACGGTCTAGCCCTCGACCGGATCAGCACCGAGCTCTGATCCGCGCCGACAGAAACCGGCTCGCTCGCCATCTCTCGGGATTGCGACACCATAGCCGTGCTCGGGCCCGAAGTCACGCTCGAGTTCTACGACGGGGAGGGATATCCTGTTGGCTCGGCCAGCAGAGGCGCGCGCGGCGACGGGCTCCGGGTTACGACCGCGTCGTCTGGATCGGTCATGGTGCGGCTCACGGGATAAAGGTGCGCGTCGAAACGTCCCCCAGCAGTGCCGGCAGGTCGGGTTGCACTCGGACGGCAGGAAGAAAGAGATGGTCAAGAGGGGATGACGGTGACCGAGGTTTCCGGGCCGCCCGGTCCGGAAAGTCCTTTCACGGCCGGCACTACCGGCGCCGTCCCCGCGCGACGGCGATTGCCGAGCCGAGCCCGGCTGCGAACACGAACGCACCCGCCCCGAAGCCGGCCTGCTGCGTCGGTGTGGGGGTCGGTGCAGGGCCGAGCGCGAGCTCCCGGTCGAATACCTTCTCCGTGTTCGCGTAGACCGAGATCGTCATGGTCCCGCTCGTGACGCCGCGGACCGTGAACGAGATGGTCCCGTCCGCCGGGCCGCGCTTGACCCCGGTCAGGGAGAGCGTGGTGCGGACCGTGGTCGCGCCGGGGGCGGCCGTGCCCGAAAGGCCGATCTCGTCGTAGGTGCCGGCCGCGATCGTGATCTTTTGCTCGGTCTCGTACCGGCCGTCCTGTGACGCCCCGGACATCCTCGCCTCAGTGTCGCCCTTCCGGACCACGAGTTCGTTCAGATCCGTCCCCTGGAGCGTAGCCTGAACCTGGCCTTGCTCGAGGGAGAACGGCATCACGAGGCCGGTCGTGGCGAAGCCGAAGGTACCGTCCGGCCGGGGCGCCACAGCCCCGTCGAGCTTGAGCGAGAAGACCGTACCGTTCGGGAGGTCGGAGAGCCCGATCGTAACCGTGTCCCGGTCGAGAACACGGTCTGGCTGGACCTCGACGCCCACCGCGCCGGCCGGAGCGGCAAGAGCGGCAAGGAGGGCTGCGAGGGCAAGGAGAGCCAGAAGCGTGGGGCAGCGTCGGTGCATGGCTATCTAACAGATATCTCTCGCGACCGGGGATAAAGAATCTGCCCGCCCAGCCGGAAATGAATAAAAAAGAGGGGACTGTGGGATCAGCGGCGGAACCGGCCGGCGAGCAGCAGGGATGCGATTCCGAGAGCCCCGATCGCGGCGAACGCGAAGGGCACTCCGGCAGGTTTGGCCGTGGTGGTCGGTGCCGAGGTCGTCGCTGCCGTCGTGGGCGCGCCGAGAGCGAGAGTCTGTTCGTGGACCTTCTCGGAGTTCGCGTACACCGAGACCCGGAGGGTGCCCTGGCTCACGCCGCGGACCGTGAATGAGATTGTCGCGTCCCCGGGCCCTTGCTTGATCCCCGTGAGACTGAGGCCGGCCCGGACCGTGGTCGCATCGGGGAGGGCCGTCCCCCCGAGCGTGATCCCGTCGTAGGTCCCGGCCGTGATCGAGACGTTCTGCTCGGTTGAGAAGCGCCCGTCCTTCGACAGCCCTCCGACCCTGGCCTGGGTCTCGCCCTTCCGGACCACGAGTTCGTTCTCGGCCGTGTTCTCGACCGTGGCTCCAACCGTGCCCTTCTCGAGCGAGAACGGCATCACGAGCCCGTCGGTCGAGAACACGAACGCGCCGCCCGGCGCGACGTCGAACTCGCTCTCGAGCCGGAGCGAGAAGACGGTTCCGTTCGGGAGTGTGGAGAGCGCGATCGTGACCTCGTCCCCGTCCAGGACCCGGTCGGGGGCGATCGTGACGCCGATCGCCGCCGCGGGCGCGGCGAAAAGGGCGGCGCAGCACAGGAGCATGAGGAGGCGCAGCATGGGATCTCAGTCAAGCTATCGGAATTCCTGGTACTTGGACCTTGGGTAAAAAAAGAGCGATTTACGGGCTGCACGGTAGCCCGTCAGTACCGTTACCGGCGGACGAAGAGCAGGGCACCGGCCAGGACCAGGCCCGCGAGAGGCACGAGCGCAAACGGCGCGCCGGCCGGCTTCGGGGTCGTGGTCGGGACGCCGGTCTCGTTCGCGGCGGGGGTCGCGGCCCCGGCCGGCGTCTCCGTGGCCGTCGTACCGGAGATCGTGACCGTGCCGGTGGGCGCGCCCGTTCCGGTCGACGCGCCTGCGGCCTGCGTGGTCGTCGTCGTCGTTGCAGTCCGCGTCGTGCCGGCATACGACTCCGAGTCCGAACCGGAGCCCGGCGTCAGGGTCGGGACGATCGTCGGGACCGCGGCCGCGTCGATGGTGAACCGTTCGCTGATCTGGAGCACGTCGTTTTCGTAGATCTCGAGCCGGGCGACGGCGGGGTTGATGGTGGCGACCGAGGAGTTCGCCGTGAACTCATCGACTCCGGTCAGCTTCGTGCCGTTGATTGTATAGATGCTCGTGACGATCGCCGCCCCAGGCATCGGGGTCGCGACCCACTGCGAGCTGTACGTGCCGGTCTCGTCGTAGCGGAACGTGAACGCGCGTGTGAAGACGCCGTTCGTGGAGCTGCCGTTGAAGACGCCCTCGTGATACTCCCCTGCCCGGTCGTACTCGCGGATGATTACCGAGTTCTGGGTCGTATTGACCTGGGTCACGTTGAACGAGTCCTTTGTCAGCGAGAACGGCCACGTGATGTTGGTGTTGCCGACCGCGCTTGGGAGGCCGGGCTGCATGAACTGGTCGACCGTGACCTTCAACGAGTAGTTCGCGCCGATCGTCATTCCGCTCACGTGCGTCGAGATCGTCTCGCCGGACTTGTAATCGTGTTTGTCAGCGGTCACCGTGACCGCACATGCACCTGCAACAAGCAGGGCCAGCAGGATCGAGCATACGCCGATCTTCGAGAGCACCTTCATTCTTTCCATCACCCCGCGGTCTCCTGGCACGGACCGCCGAACAGGATCGATACGACCGGCGCAGGGATAGCGTGTTTAAAGGTATCAGCTGAGGTTTAGTAAATCTGCCGGTTGCTTCTGCCCGCGCCATCCGCAGAAGAGACGAAGGGATAATATCGATCAAATTCAATATGCGCCAATACTCACACTGAATGTCCGGTGAAACCGCTACGATCTCAGTCCTCGCCGTGGACGACGAACCGGCCCTGCTCGATCTCCTCAAGGCGCTCTTCGCACGCGAACCGGACTTCCGTCTCACCCCGCTCGCCTCGGCCCGGGACGCGGTCCCGCTGATCGAGGCCGCGGACCCCGATGTCCTCCTGCTCGACCTCTTGATGCCCGATGTCTCCGGGCTCGAGCTGCTGCGTGAGCTCCGGGGACGGGCGCGCCCCCTCCGGGCCGTGATCCTGACCGGGAGGGACGGCGAGGAGGGGGCCTCCGAGGCCCTGAACCTGGGAGTCGACTTCTACCTGCGGAAGTGGGAGGCCTTCGACAGTGGGGTGCATCCCTCTTCTCGACCATCCGGTCCGCGGCCGCCCGCCGCTGGGCCGAACGCGGCCAGCTCCGCCGGTTCGGCCAGGGCCGGGGGCTCGTCCGGAGCGCGATGGAGGGGATCGCCGAGTGCGACGGCCATGGGCGCGTCGTGACGGCCAGCCCTGCCTTCTGCCGGGTCTTCGGGATCGGGTCGGACGAGGCGATCGGCCGAGACCTCGCCTCGGTCACGGGGTCGGCAGCCGCGGGCCGGGTGAGCGAGCTCCTCGGCGCCGCCCTGGCCGGGGTGACGGGCACGGCCGTCGTCGACCTCGAGGGGGGCGGATCCGCCGAGGTGGCGTTCCACCCCCAGGAAGGTGCGGAGGGCCACCTGGCCGAGGCGGCCGGCCACGGGGGTTTCCTCTCGGTCGAGGTCGAGCTCCCGCCCTCGCGCTGGATGGACTGCCGCTACCTCCCGGTCGACCGCGAACGGTCCCGTCTGCTCGCGGTCTTCCAAGACGTGACCGACCGGCACACGGTCGTGGAGGCCATGACCGTGCTGAACCGGCGGCTCCAGCTGATGAACCGGGTGACCCGGCACGACGTCCTGAACCACCTGGCCGTCGTCGTGGACAACATGGACAGGGTCCGCACCTCGATCATGTTCCCGGCTCAGGTCGAGTACCTCGATCGGATCGAGCGGTCGGCAGAGGCGATCCGGGAGCAGCTCGCCTTCACCCGCAGCTACGAGGCGATCGGCACCCGGGCCGTCCGCTGGCTCGAGCTCGAGGAGGCGGTCCGCGCGGCCCGACCCGGAAACTCGCGCCTGGGGGGATGGGAGGTCTGCGCCGACCCGCACTTCTCCAAGGCGTTTTACGGCCTCGTCTCGTTCGCCGTCGGGATGGGAGCGGACACGGATGCGTTCGAGCTCGTCTGGGAGCCGTCGGAGGCCAGAGGCCGGCTCGCCTTCTCCTGGCCGGGGGCCGGGCTCGTGGAGACGGAGCGTGCCGGGCTCTTCGACCCCCGCCCCCCCCCCGGCTCGTCCGCCTCAGGTTTCGGACTCGGCCTCCCCCGCGAGATCCTGGGCCTCACGGGGATCGGACTCGAGGAGCAGGGCACCCCCGGCCGGGAGATCCGGTTCGAGATGCAGGTCCCGCCCGGCCGGTGCCGCCCCAAAGGGACCTAGACGGGTCGCGGACGGCGTCCCCTCGTCGTTCCCATCACTGCGATCGTCGCGTCATCGGAGCGGCTCATCGCGGACTCCGGGGGAGCGAGCCTCACCATCCGGAATGCCGCACGCTCGGAGGAAGAACTGCAGCGGAGTCCCCGAGAGAGAGAAAAGTGGAGCAAGAAGTCCCGCCGCGAACGACGGGGCAGTTCACTCCTGGAACTCTTCGATGGCCAGCTGGTACATCCAGTCCATCAGGAGCGGACACTCCTCGACCACGCACTCGAGCTCGCACGCGATGCAGGGGATCAGTTCGCTGCCGGCCAGCAGCAGGTTCGGATCCGCCGGCGTCTTTGCCGCCCGGAGCACGTAGGTCTTGATCCCTTCTTTCCGATACTCGATCCGCTCGACATGTCCGTCGTCGAGCAGTTTCTTGACGAGACGAGAACACTTCCGGCTGTCGACCCCGAGCTCCTTCCAGAGCTCACTCTGGAGCACCCCGTCGGGGTGGGACCGGATCACCTCGAGCGCGTCGTCCTCGGTCTCCGCCGTCATGCCTTCAGGCCATTGGTGCGATGGTCAGAATGTTGTTGCCCCGGATCACGACCGTGCCGAGGTTTCTGCGTGCACCCCGGTTGATTTCAACGGTCTCGTCCATGTGGATGTTGAGGTACTCGTCCACGGCCACAAGTCGACCCTGGAGCTGGCGTCCCTCATCCTTGATCTCGACCGTGACTCTCGAGTCGACGAGTGAGAAGACCTTTTTGATGGGTAAGACGATCCCGTTCACCATTCTGCAGCATTATCGAAGCGAAAGGAAAAAAACGTTTGCATGGACCGGGATCCTTTCAGGACCCGGCGAGGATCATGTTTGGACGGTGTTATAACCCCTGAGACCGGATCTATCTGTGAATGCCGGCCGCGCCGGGTCCTGTTCGACCCACCGACCGGCTCGAGGAGAGACGATGGCGGATGAACCGCAAGAGCCTATCATACCCATAATCGACGATATCGACGCGCCCGGGAGGGCGCGGGAGAGCGATGCCGCAGACCTCCCGCCGGAGGTTTCCCCTCCGCCGGTCCCCCCCCGGCGGTCCCTGGACCTTCGGGCGATCGCGCTGGTGGCGATCGCGCTGATCGCATGCGCGGTCGTGGCCATGGTGCTCTCCCTGCCCGGGGGCTCCGAGCCCTCGACGCCGAACCTGACCCCGACCCGGATCGCCACGCCGACGCCGATTCCAGCCTACCCGGCCGGTGCGATCGTCGTGGCTGCGGCCGACAGCGCCGATGCAGGGCGGCCGGCGGCGGCCTATGCCTGCGACGGCGTCGACGACCAGGTCGAGATACAACAGGCCCTCGCCGAGGCCGGAACGAAGAAGGGGACCGTGGTCCTCCTCGACGGAACTTTCCACTGCACGGACCGGATCAGCCCGCCCGGCGGGGTCACGCTCCAGGGGCTCGGACTGGAGCGGACCACGCTCGACGTCCAGGGCTACTACAAGCCGATCGAACTCATGGAGGACGGGGTCACCCTCAAGGGATTCTTCATCACCGGGCGCGGCTTCATCCTGGTCAGGGCCAGCCACATCCTCGTGGCCGACGTGACGGCCACGACCATGCAGTCGGGCCGGGTCGAGGCGAACGGGGCGTTCTTCGTCTTCGCCAAGGACTCGGTGGTCCAGGACATCGAGTTCCGGAACTGCACCGCGATCGACTGCGGGATCCACGGCTTCAACGTGAACGGCCAGGGCTCGCCCAAGGAGACGCGCGACCTCCGGTTCATCGACTGCACCGCGATCCGGTGCGGCAACAAGGACTCGCGCGCGGTCTGGGCGACCGGCTTCGACTTCCACGAGACCAACGACCTCTACGGGCTCACGGTCCTGCGCTGCCGGGCCGAGGACAACTGGGAGTCGGGCTTCCACTTCGAGCCGGGCGGCCACGTCACGCCCAAGACGAAGGCCGAGGACATCCGAATGGAGGACTGCGTGAGCATCGGGAACGGCCACCGGAACACGAAGTCCTATCCGTACTCGTACACCTTCTCGTCGGGGTACTACGTCCACAACAACGCCGTGCTCGTCAACTGCACCTCCGAGAATAACAAGAACGCGGGCTTCTTCGTCCACGGCGGCCGGAACGCGACCTTTGAGAGGTGCACGGACGTCGGGTCGACCTACGGGTTCAAGATCGTCAAGGACTCGCAGAGGATCACGCTCAGAGACTGCGGGACGAGCGACAACAAGGAGTGGGGGCTCTGGGCGGCCTGGGCCGACCGCCTGACGCTCACCGGGTTCACCCAGCGGAACGTGACGGGCAAGGACGGGTACCAGTCGATCCTCGGGTGGTACTACGGGAACACCGACTACGAGAAGCCGGTCAAGAACTCGCGCTTCGAGATCGCAGCCGACGGTCGACTCCCTGCCCTGAACGAGGCCGGGGCGAACAATCGGTACGAGGTCACGCGCCTCTGATCCCCAACGAGGCCCCGCTCGCGGTCCGCGAGCTCGATTCGGCAGAGTTCCCCCTCGCCACCAGGGTCTGGCGCGATTACTACGGGACCTGGGGCGATCCTGTCATCGACCGGGTCTTCGCCCTCTTCGCGGACCGGACCATCGGTGCCCTGGCCATGTGCCGGCGCCACCCGGACGGCTACGAGGTCGACGCGGTCTTCACGCCCGCCCCGTTCCGCGGACGGGGATACGCCCGCCGCGTCGTGGCCGGGCTCGTGGATGCCTGCCAGAGCGAGGACCTCTTCATGTACGCGGTCGTGGGGCTCGAGCCGTTCTATGCCGTCTTCGGTTTCGTGCCGATCCCCGAAACCGACCTCCCGCCGACGATCCGCGCCCGGTACGACTGGACCGTGGGCGATAGGGAAGCGGCCCGGATCACCCCCATGCGCCGGCGCGCCACCCGCACCGGCCGTATCGCCGTCGGGCTCCTCCGCCGCCGGTGAGCGCGGCACCGCCGCCTCCATCTCTCGTCCCCCGGCCCGATCGCGCTTCTCCCGCGAGCCGATCGATACCCCTATCTCCCCCTCGGACAATCACCATTCCAATAGTGATTCCATGAACCGCTGCCTCCCCGCCCTGCTCCTCCTGCTCCTCATCGTCGCTCCCGCCGTCGGGTACGACCACGACAGCTACGAACCCGACACCCTGACCCTGACCTTCCTCGACGTCGGCCAGGGCGACGCGATCCTCGTCCAGGCCGCGAACGGCCGTGCGATGCTCGTCGACGCCGGCGAGGCCTCGGCGGCCCCGAACGTCAGTGCGCGCCTCGCCGCGAAGGGCGTCACGCACCTCGCCTACCTCGTCGGCACCCACGACCACGACGACCACATCGGCGGCATGGCCTCCGTGGTCGGGTCCCTGGCCGTCGACGAGTACCTCGAGAACGGCGACCCCGCTCCAAGCGAGACCGCGGCCGCGCTCCACGAGACCCTCGCCCTCCGCGCGATCCCGGCCCGGAACCTCACGGCCGGCGAGACGATCCCGCTCGACCCCGCGAACATCACGGTGACCGTGCTCAACCCCCAGCCCGTCCGGATCGGGGACGAGAACGAGGACTCGATCGTGCTCCGGCTCGTCTGGGGCGAGACCTCGTTCTTCCTGACCGGCGACGCGGGGGCCGCGGCCGAGGACCAGATCCTGGCCTCGGGCCTCCCGCTCGCGCACACGTACTTCACCTTCCTCAAGGTCGGCCACCACGGGAGCGACACGGCGACGGGGGCCCCGTTCGTCGCGGCCGTCCAGCCGAACGTCTCGGTCATCGAGTGCGGGCGGTTCAACCCCTACGACCACCCCAGCCAGGTCGTGGTCAAGCGGCTCCAGGACGCCGGCTCGGAGGTCTTCACGACGGCCTCGAGCGGGGAGGTCCGGATCATCTCCTATCAGTACGGCTATGTGGAGTACTCGCACGGCGGCCAGCTCCCGGTCACCGTGGAGGGGGCGTCCCTACCGCCGACAGACCCGGACTTCGACGGCCTCTTCGAGGACGTTAACGGAAACCGGCGGCTCGACTTCGCGGACGTCGTGCTGTACTTCAACGAGATGAGCTGGATCGCCGAGAACGAGCGGTGGTGGTTCGACTACAACGACAACAGACGCATCGACTTCGCCGACGTCGTCTGGCTCTTCGACCGCCTCTGAGGGGGAGGGCGGCCCCCCTCACTGCCGCCGGCTGGAGCACCGGCGCCGCGCGGGGCCTCAGCCCGCGCCTGCGATCAGCCGCCAGATGTTCTCCGCGCCCTGCCCGAGCAGCACCGACGGGTCGATCCCGAGGGCCGGGAAGAGGAACGCGAAGTACGCGACCGTGCCGAGGGTCGAGCCGACGTTCGCGAGGGCCGCCACGAAGACGACCTTGAAGAGCGGGTTCCGCCGGAGCTCGGCGAAGTCGGCCGCTTCGAGCAGCCGTTTCACGTCGCCCTTTCGCGGCTTGCGGATCTTCGCCTCGACGATCGCGCTGAACCAGCCGGCTGCGAGCAGGGGGTGGATGGCCGTCAACCACGAGACCGCGAAGCCCGTGAGGGCCGAGAGGGGGTGACCGCCCGCAAGCAGGGTGAAGACCGCGGTCAGCACGCCGTGGAGGAGGACCCAGTAGATGAGCGCCCAGAGGAGCACGCCCGCGCCCACGCCCGAGAACGCGATCAGCGTGAGGATGCCGACGAAGACGGCCGCGACCCCGACCTCGATCACCTTGAGCCAGGGGAAGGGCTTCACGGTCCGGGTCAGTTCCTCGAGGGGCGGCAGGGTCGACGGATCTGCAAGGTACCGCGTGATCCCGGCCACGTGCCCGGCCCCGATCACGGCGAGGACGCGCTCGTGCGACCGCGAGAGCACGATCAGCTGGTGCGCGAGATAGGCATCCCGCTCGTCGATCAGGGCGCGGGCTCCGTTCGGCGAGAACCGCCGGAACTCCTCGAGCGCGGCCGTGATGACGTCCTGCTGCTTGAGGGACTCGATGTCGATCCCCTCGCCGCCTCCGCCCCCGATCTGGAGGACCGAGAGGGCGAGCGCGCCGCCCATGCGGAGCTTCTCGAGGATGGTCATCGAAGACCAGAACCGCTGGAGCGTGATCCGGATGTCCCGGTCGATCAGGCCGACCCGGATGCCACGCTCCTCAGCCGCCTCGCAGGCCGCCTTCATCTCGGCCCCGGGCTCCACCCCGACGTCCATCCCGATCCGGCGCTGGACGTATCCGAGCGCCCACTGGACCAGGAGCTGGGAGAGATTTCCGCTCTTCAGGATATCGGCGATCTCGGGCTCCTCGACCCCGTACTTCAGGGCGTGGTACCGCCCGGGGTCGAGCTCGACGGCAACGATGTCGGGGGCGAAGGCCTCGACCTCGCGACGGACCTCGTCGACCGACTCGGACGAGACGTGGGCCGTGCCCACGAGTCGGATCTCGCTCACAGCCGGGTCACCCCCCCCGCATCGACCACGACGATCCCCCCCGCCGGGAGTGCGGCCGAGGCGAGGACCGTGCGGACCGCACGGGCCTCCTCCTCCTCGGCGGCCTGACGGGCGACGAGATCGCGGGCGAGGAGCAGGGCCTCCTCGTAAGATAGGGGCGCGCCGAGGCCCGGGCATTCGGAGACGATCAGGCAGCCCGCATCGAGCATGAACGGATAGGTCCTGCAGAGCCACGGGCGGTCGTCGTAGGCGAGGCAGCGGGTGCCGTCGTGGATCCGGCAGGCCCCCGCTTCATCCCGGCGGAGGGCCCATCCGAGACGGCAGCGGGCATATCGGATCACGACCTCTTCAGGGTACGGCTCGGCCACTTCGTCCTTAGAACGGGAGAGTGCGGCCGCGACCCGTTCGATCTCGTCCGGCCCCACCATCACGAGCGACCCGTCCTTACCGAGGCCGCGGCAGCACCCTCCGCAGCGCCGACAACGGAAGCCGATCGCAATGAGTTCGTCCGCGAGCGCGCAAGCATCGGTCGTGACCACGGCTCAGGCCTCGTCCAGGCAGACCCGGTCGAAGTTTTCGTACACCCGCCGTCCCTCGACCGTGTGGCTCACCTCGGGGTGCCACTGGACCCCGAAGATCGGCCGGTCCCGGTGGGCGATCGCCTCGGCAGGACAGATCGCCGAGACGGCGAGGAGATCGAACCCCTCGGGGACGGTCGAGACCTCGTCCGCGTGCGAGGCCCAGACTGAGAGCCGTTCGGGGTAGCCCTCGAGGATCCGGTCGTGCTCCCGGATCTCGACCTCTACCGCTCCGTACCCGCCCAGACGGCCCGGCGAGACCTCACCCCCGAACCGGCGGGCGATCACGTGGAGCCCGAGGCAGATCCCGAGCACGGGCACCCCGAGGTCGAGGTACTCGGCGCACCGGCCGATCCGCTCGATCGAGGGGCCTCCCCCGAGGATGACCCCGCGGCATCCCTCGGCGACCTCCTCGGACGGGGTCGTGTTCGGCACCATCCGCGCCTCGATCTCGAGGTCCCGGAGCATCCGGTGGATCAGGTGGTTGAACTGCCCGAAGTTGTTGACCACGAAGATGGGTCGCATCGGAAAGCTGGTTCGCTTTATAAGGAGAAAGCCTTTTCAGCTGTAGCTCCTGACCGTCCCCAGGACGTGGGCCCGAATCGCGTCGGGAGCGTGGCCGAGGAGCGCCGCAAGGGCCATGGCGCCGCCGGCACCCATCCCCTCCTTGACTTCGCCGATGCAGTACCGGGCCAGTCCCGCGTGCCCGATTTCGCCGAAGCCCGGGTCGACGTAGAGCGCCCGGACCCCGATCCCGGCCGCGAGCTCGGCGAAGTTCGCGGTCGCGTCGTCCCGGACGTAGCAGGTCGTGACCACCGCGGGCGGCTCCCGCCCGAGGGCGCGGAGCACGGCCGCCACGGCGAGCTGCTGGGTGCCCCCGGCGAGGAGGAGGGTGCCCTCGTAGGTCTGGGCGATCCCGACCGCGACCGGCATCATGGGGTCGCCGGTCTCGCGGAGGACGGCGATCGGGTCGAGGGGGCCGAGGGCTCGGAGCCGCTCGAGGACTGCCCCGGCCACGGCCTCCTTCTGGTCGGTCGGGTTCGTGACGAAGCTGCTCGAGACCCGGGCCGGGTGGCCGAGCGCGCGGAGCACGCAGAGGGCGGTCGTGGTCCCGCCCGGGACGCACTCGCCGAGGACCAGGAGGTCCGAGAGCCCGGAGAGCATCCGGCCGATCGTCCGGCCGTTCTCGACCAGGCGGGCCGAGTCCGGCACGGCCGTCTCCGTGCGCGGGTCGCGCCCCGGGACCGTGTAGACGTCGAGGCAGGGGACCGTGGGGGCCTCGGCGAGCCCCGCGTTGATGAAGAGGGGAACGAGCCCCGCGAGCTCGATTGCGGCGCGGGTGATCGAGGCCGGGGTCGGGCAGCCGGTCGGGGTGTCCGGTCTGGCAGGCCGGCTCGTGATCGCGCCGTGGGTGACGAGCTCGGCGTCGAGGATCGGGGTGAGGAGCGTCTTCTCTGGGGACGGGCCCGCGCCCGAGATCCCCGGCACGGTCGAGAGGACGGTGTTGGCGAGGACCGCGGCAAAGAGCGGACGCGTACAGCGGATCGCCGGCATCTCCGAGAGGAACGGCATGGGATCTCTATTTTTCCGCTGCCGCGTTAAACGATCCGGTACCATGTTCGAGATCGAGGAGCGGCTGGCCGGAAAGGGGATCACGCGCGAGGCGCTCGTCGAGGCAGGGATGGCCCTCTACGTCCCCCACGGCCTGGGACCGGACGCGGCCGCGGCGCGGCTCGACGCCCTGCTCACCCGCCACCTTCGCGACCCGAACGTCGCGGCCCTGCTGGTCGGCGCCATCCTCCTCGAGGAGGAGCTCGTGGAGCGCCGGAAGAGCTCCGAGCTCGAGAGCGACCCGGTCTATCTCCTCGCCGACGAGATCATTGGGATGGCGATCGCCGAGGTGATCGCCGGGACCTACGCGCGCTTCGAGTTCACACGGTACGATCAGAAGAAGCCCGGGGTCCTCGCGACCCTGGGACCGTTCCTCGACGATGCGGCCGCGGGCCTGATTGCCGGCTGCACCTCGCGCCTCTACAGCGAACAGGTCGAGGGATGATCCGATCGGTCCTCGCCCTCCTCCAGTTCTGCACGGTCCTTCCCCTGGGCCGGCCCGTCGACTTCGAGCAGTTCGCCCGCCGCTCGTACCTGTACCCGCTCTCGGGGTACGTGACCGGGGGCCTGGCCGGACTCCTCGCGGCCGCGATCCCCAACCCTTCGATCGGCGCCGCGGCCGGGCTCGGCGCGGTCCTGCTCCTGACGGGCGCGCACCACCTCGACGGCCTCCTCGACCTCGGGGACGGGCTCATGGCCCACGGCGGGCGCGAGGTCCGGGTCCGGGCCCTTCTCGACCGCCAGGTCGGCGCGGGCGCGCTCGCGCTCGGCATGACCGTCCTCCTGCTCGCCTACGCCGGGCTCCAGTCGGCCGCCTCCCTGGCCGCGGCCCTGGTCGCGGCCGAGGTGCTCGGCCGGTTCGCCATGGCCGCGCTGACCGCCTTCGGCCCGCCCTTTCGCGAGGGGATCCACAGTTATCTCCATGAGCGCGCGCGTCCCTGGTTCGTCCTCCCCGCAGCCCTCCTCTGCCTCCCGCTCCTGCTGCTGCCGCTCCAGCCGACCCAGCTCCTCGCGGGGGGGGCCGGCGCGGTCCTGGTCGCCCTCATGGTGCTCGGGCTCGGCCGCCGCCTCTTCGGCGGGGTCAACGGCGACCTCGTCGGCGCCTCCCACGAGCTCACGCGGGCGGCCGTCCTCTGCCTCCTCGTCCTCGCCGCCTGAGCCGTTCGAGCCGATGCGAATTGTTTTGTAGGGAGCCGCCTCACCTGATCCACCATGCAGCCGATGGATTCGAGAACCCAGGCGCGGGGCGGCGTGATCACCCAGGCGGACCCGGACCGGGTCACGGTCCGGACCCGCCTCCCGGCCGGTGTCCTGACCCTCGACCAGCTCCGCGGGATCGGGGAGATCGCCGAACGCTACGGGGCCGACCAGGTGCATCTCACCACGCGCCAGACGATCGAGCTCCCGCACCTCGACCCGGACCGGATCGAGGAGATCGCCCGTGACCTCGAGGCGAACGGGACTCCCCTCGGCGCCGAGCGGCACGAGGTCGTGAACATCGTGGCCTGTCCGGGGACGGACCGCTGCAAGTACGCGAACGTCGAGACGATCGGGCTCGCGCGCGCCCTCGACGAACGGTTCTTCGGCAAGGACCTCCCGGTCAAGGTCCGAATTTCGATCGCGGGCTGCCCCAACGGCTGTAACAACGCGCTCCTCAACGAGATCGGGATCATCGGCCGAATCCGTCCGGTCCGGACGCCCGGGCTCTGCACGGGCTGCGGCACCTGCGTCCACTACTGCCGGGAGCAGGCCGTCACGATCCGCAACGGCGCGTGCGTGCTCGACGAGAACCGCTGCGACCTCTGCGGCATGTGCATCCAGTCATGCCCGTACAGCCTGATTCGGGCCGAGGACCGCCACTACCTGATTCTCATCGGCGGCAGGAGCGGGCGGCACCCGACGATCGGCCGGGAGCTGATCCGTGTCGATACGCCCGAGAAGGTGATCGGCGTGGTCGAGAGGGTGATCTACTGGGTCTATCGGAAGTCGCGGGCGAACCGGCTCCTTGGCGAGCAGCTCGACGAGATGGACGTCGACCGACTCAGGGCGGACCTGGAAAAAGAGTTTGGATCCGGACCGGCTCAGGCGCCGTAGCGCGGCCGGTACCCCTCGTCCTCGTCGTCGTCACACTCCACCGCGCTGCCGTCGCGCACGTAGGTGTTGAACATCATCGCGGCCTGCATCAGGTTCTCGTCCGGCGCGGTCCCGCGGCGGATCTCGTTCACGGCACGCCCCTGGGGCGTGGGAATCAGGCGGCGGCCGACGCGGATCCCGCTGCAGTGCTGACAGTAGCCGCAGAAGCGGTGGACCGATCGCTCCGTGCCTACGCAGTCAACAAGGGCCTTATCGCCGCCCGATTCCTTTTTCATCGGCAGGGTCTTCATGATTGAAAAGTATGGGAGTTCAAACGGATAAGATTCTATTGTTCAATTCCGAATTCCTGCCAGAATCGATAGGAGATCGCATTGGACAGATTTTATATAGATGCGTCTCGAATATGTAATACTC
>SISS01000026.1 GCA_004332335.1 Methanoregulaceae archaeon UXB-2016
GGACCATTCCTGCACTCAGAAACCCGGGATAGCCGAAGGAAACCAGGAGTGCGAACGAATGAAAATAGTCACGGAGGGAAATTAGCGAAGGACTGGGGCTTGAAGCCCTGAGCGAGACCGTATACAGCCCGCCGCGCGCGACCGTGACCGTGTAGCGGAGCCATTCGCCTGCGCGCATATACCCGACGACGGGACCGGTGCCCGGGACGCTGGTGATGTCGACACCATCGCGCCGCAACGCTCCCCCATCGTTGGTCGGCGTCGTGTCGTGATAGGCTACGCCCTCTCCGTCGAGATCGTAGTTCTCGGCCTGGATCGTGCCGGGGATCGCGTTCCGTGCATAGGGTCCGGCCGAAACGACTGTCGGTGCCGGTACGACGGTCGGACGCTGTGTGGGGCGCCAGAGTGCAAGGGCGGGACGGATCGCGGTGTACCACCGCGAGGCCATCTTCCGGTACCCGGCCCGGCTCGGGTGGATCCCGTCGACGGAGAGATCCGTCGTCCGGTCGAACCCTGTGAACATGTCGACGACCGTCACGGAGCCCGCGTGGTCGAATACTGGCCAGCCACCTGCTTGACGACGCGGTTATACTCGGTGATCCGACTGTTCGCCGCGGTGTCCCGGGCCGGAACGATCTGGGCGACGTAGATCCGGACCGAGGGGTTGCGGGTGCAAAGGGTCTCGATGATCCGCCCAAGCTGCTGCTGCATCACTGCGGACTGCGTGACCTGGGATCGGGTCAGGTCGTTCGTGCCGATATGGAGGAGCACGACGTCGGGCACGGGATACTTCCGGAGCCAGCCCGGCAGGGCATCCGCGAGCTGCTGCACGGTATACCCCGAGTGGCCCTCGTGCTGCCGATCGAACCCAGTGGGTCCACCACTGTCCAGGCTCCCGATCAGGTCCACGTCGTTGCTGCCGGCCACCATCTGCGACCAGAGGTTCAGGCGGTACCCCTGACTTGCGTCGCCCGTTGTGATCGAGTCTCCAAGCGGCAGAACGGTGGTCGCGGCTCCTGCCACGCCCGCGAGCAGAAACGCACCGATCACCACGACGACCAGTGCGGAGAAGCCCCTGTGTGAAATGATATCCCTCGTGCCTCGTGCCGTTCGCCGGCTCGGACTTCTAGGGAGGTCAACGTAGAAATGGAAATAGATTGTTGATCTCGCGGCATCCTAATTTTCTAAGCACCTTTCTGCGTCCGTATCCCGGAGAGATCCGTCATTGGAGCGAACCGGGCCGGAATTCGGGATGGTGCGCCGCCACATCTACTCTCCTCCCGTGCCTCGGTTGCGCCTTTGAGGGTAGAGTACGGAGGGATGATCTGGCGCCCTCCAACCTCTCCCGCACCTCATTGCGCGCGGCGTCGATGGATGTGTGGGATATGAATAAAAAACAGACTTCGACAGGATCCGGGAGGCTTCTAGGTCCCCTCGACGTACTTCTTGAAGACCCCTTTCTTCACCTTCAGGATCTTGCACTCGGGGCAGCGCCAGGTGTTGGGAAGGGCCTCGAACGAGGTTCCGGGGGGGATGTTCTGGGTGCGGTCGCCCTTCTCGGGATCGTAAATGTAATGACACTCAAGACAGATCCACTTCTCCATTGCCATGATCAAACACCTCGATTTTAGTTTGGCTTTTTGCGAACTATTATCCCTTTTCGCCTGACAGCCTGATAAAGGGTTCGGAAAAAAAAAGGGATCAGAGAAGATCCTTCAGCTGGATCCGGACCGGGCCGAGCGTGCCGTCGTAGTTGCCGGCGCTGATGAAGACCACGCCGGGTATCATCGCAGCCGCCTTGAGGCCCACGGCCATCGCATTCCGAACGGAAGCCTCATCCACGCCGTCGATCACGATCTCGTACAGCGCCTTGACGTTTTCAGGGACCTTCGAGTCGGGGACCTTCTCGCGAAGGGTCGGGCAGTAGGCCTCGTTCGTCGAGGCGTGCATGAACTTGTACTTCGACCCGACCTTCGAGCCCGAGGCGACGATGCCGCCGGGGAACGGGGTGATCGTGCCGGGGACATCGTCGATCGCATCGACCGCGGCCTTGGCGCCCATGAGCGCGGCCATCTGGTTCTCGCCCATGACGAAGAAGTTGCCGCCGGCGACACCCTTGACAGCGCCGTACTCCTCCTCCACAATGAAGTCGCCCTCCATGATCGGAATCGCCCAGCAGTTCCGGTCCCCGACCTTGACCTCGTACTCGAACTTGTCGCCGAAGAAGTGGAGCTTGACCGGGATCTTCTCCTCGGCCTCGGGCATGCCGTTGAAGGCCGCCGTGGTCGGAGCTGTCAGGATGCACTCACCGATTCGCTCGATCAGCTGCTCCTTCAGCTTCTTCTTCGAAGGGTTGCAGATCAGGATCGCGTATCCGGGTCGGCCGTCGGGCGTCTTCTCGCCGGGGAGGTAGGCCTCGATCCCTGCCTCGCAGGGGCAACCGATGCAGGAGGTCGCGAAGCCGCTCGCTTCGACAGCGGCCGCACGGGCCAGGTCCTTGGTGGCACCTGTGATGATCACCCGGGAGATCCAGCCCGGGAACGCCTCTGCATAGGTATCGTCGATCGGAACTCCGTTGTAGTCCATTAATATTCCTCTTTCTCTCACGTTGAGAATGAAGGGACAATAACCTTTCGACTTTTAGTGAAAACAGAGCGCATACGCCTGCCGTGATCTCAATATTGATTATCGTTTACACCAACAGTCAGATAACATGGTACAGTTTATCCGTGTGCAAATATTGGACAAACAGACGGGAGACCAAACAGAGAAGTTTATTAGCATTATTTTACCAATCTTCTGATAATCGAACGACCTTCGATCATAATTGCTGGTGTAAGACCATGGCATTTGCAGTGCATATAAACATGGAGCGCTGTACCGGGTGCAACAACTGTGTGGTTGCGTGTCCGGTAGGAGCGCTCGAACTCTATACGGAGGATCCGGTAACGAATGAAAAGATCTACCGGGTCAAGGACGGCAAGGCGCTTGTCCTGGACTTCCGTTCTGAGCTCTGTGCCGGATGCGGCGTCTGTGTCGAGGCCTGTCCCTACGACGTGATCAGGCTGAACGCAAACCCACCACCCGCCGAGGCCGGTGCACAGTAACCAATTCGATGCGAGAGGGTTCTTTTATGGCAATGTCAACGATGTTTCCGAAATTCTCAAAGAAGAGGGTGGGGGACGAAGTGGTCATGGAGCAGAAGCTCCTGCAGACCACGAACAACCTTGTCCTCGATGTAAAGGAGTGTGCGGGATGCGGTATCTGCGTCGAAGCATGCCCCGAGGAGGCGATCACCTTCGGCCTCGTCGGCGCAGCGCGACGCGGTGCGATCGATGAGCCAGCCGTGAACGTCGACGAGGAGAAGTGCTCCTACTGTGGCGTCTGCGTCTGCCTCTGTCCGTTCTCGGCCCTGAGCCTCAGGGTCGACGGCGAGGAGCGGCTCCCGATCGTCGAGAAGGAGGGCTTCCCCCAGTTCGACCGGACAGCCAAGATCGACGACGAGAAGTGCGTCAAGTGCACCATCTGTTCGGACGTCTGTCCGGCGGACGCGATCGACCGCGAAGTCCCCGAGTTCGAAGGGGCCTCCGAGGCCGGTGCGGCCCGACAGGGTGCCCTGAAGGCCTCGACGACCTTCGTGGTCGACAAGGAGAAGTGCAACCTCTGCGGTATCTGTGCGGTCGTTTGCAAGGATATCGAGATCCAGCGCCAGCCTGTGACTGGCGCGTCGACGAAGCTCGAGGGCGACGTCAACCGGATCGACGAGAAGAACTGCGACGCCTGCTCGGTCTGCGTCGACCTCTGCCCCGAGAAGGCGATCACGGTCGAGCGGACGGTCGAGAGCAACAAGCTCGAGGGCAAGGTCGCGATCATGCCCGAGGACTGTATCACCTGCACCTGGTGCGAAGTGACCTGTCCGGAAGAGGCGATCACGATGGACAAGCTGATCGAGGGCGAAATCGACGTCTACGCAGAGAAGTGCCCCGGCGGCTGTTCGACCTGCATCGAGATCTGCCCGACCAAGGCGCTCTATATGCCCGAAGCGAAGCCCGCCTCCGAGATGGCCGGCGAACGCGAGGCGAACGTCGCGATCAACAAGGACCTCTGCATCAAGTGTGGAGCCTGCGTCGTGGCGTGCCCATCCGAGGACGCGATCGTCCTGAAGCGGACCGGGTTCCACATGAAGGGCAAGGAGACGGACCTCTACAAGAGGATCATGGACAAGCTCTGCACCCCGCGCACGAGCAAGGTCAAGGAGAGCACGCCCGGCGACACCGAGCTCAAGCAGGTCGGCGAGGCAGAGGCGGCCTAAAGTGGGTGTATCATGGTGACCAAAAACTACCCCGACCCCAAACTAAACGAGAAGCTCCGCGACCGGTACTACCGCCGCGACCAGTCCAACCCCGAATTCACCAAGGAGACCGAGAAGCTCGCAGGCTCGATGGCACACATGTGCTACCAGTGCGGGACCTGCACGGGCGGGTGTCCGTCGGCGCCGCGCTCGACCTACCGCATCCGCGAGTTCATGCGCCGCGGCGTTCTCGGGCTCGAGGAGGAGGCCCTGACCGACCCCGACCTCTGGCTCTGCACGACCTGCTACTCCTGCACGGACCGCTGCCCCCGCGACCTTGCGCCGACCGACGTGATCATGGCCATGCGGAACCTCGCCTTCCGCCGCGACATCATCCCGGTCAACTTCCTCAAGACAGTGACGGCAATCTATGCATCCGGCCACGGCGTCCCGAACAACGACGTGAACCGCGCGGCCCGCGAGAAACTCGGCCTGACTCGCGACCCGCCGACCACGCACATGTACCCCGAATACATCAAGGGGATCCGGAAGATCCTGGACCACTACAATCTTAAAGAGAACGCCGACCGGATTATCAAGGAGAGAGAAGGATGACGGCAGAGCACAAATACGCTTTTTATCTCGGCTGTATCGCGCCGAACCGGTACCCCGGCAGTGAGGCGGCCTCGATTCGCACGAGCAAGAAACTCGGGATCGACCTCGTCCCGCTCGAGGGCGCGAGCTGCTGCCCCGCACCCGGTGCGTTCGGCTCGATCGACCTGAACGTCTGGTACGCGATGGCGGCCCGGAACATCGTGCTGGCCGAGCAGAAAGGGCTCGACATCGCCCTCATCTGCAACGGCTGCTACAAGTCGATCTACGAGGTCAACCACAAGCTCAAGCATAACAAGGAGCTCCGCGAGGGCGTCAACGAGGTCCTCAAGGAGATCGACATGGAGTTCAAGGGGACGATCGACGTCTGGCACCTTGGCGAACTCCTGTACGACCCCGAGATCGTCGGCGTTGAGAAGATCCGCGAGTCGATCAAGGTCCCCCTGAAAGGGGTCAAGATCGCGGTCCACTACGGCTGCCACCTGCTCAAACCGAAGAAGGAGCGCCACCTCGGTTCGACCGAAAACCCCATGTGGGTCGAGGAGCTTGTCGAGGCCCTCGGTGCGGAGACGGTTCAGTACCGGAACAAGATGCAGTGCTGCGGTGCGGGCGGCGGTGTTCGCGGGTACGACCTCACGCACGCGCTCGACATCACGAACGAGAAGCTCACGAACATGGTCGAGGCGGGCGCCGACGCGGTCGTCGACCTCTGTCCGTTCTGTCAGCTCCAGTTCGACCGCGGCCAGATCGAGATCGAGGAGAAGTTCGGCATCAAGTACGACATGCCGGTCTTCCACTATGCCGAGCTCCTCGGGCTCGCGCAGGGCATGAACCCGTCGGAGCTCGCACTCGACCTCCACGCGATCAACACCGAGCCGTTCCTGAAGAAGGTGCTGTGAGGGAGAAAAAACATGGCAGAAGCTGTTTCACCGACAACGTCTGAGAAGCCCAAGGCTCCGCGGATCGGAGTCTTCGTCTGTCACTGCGGCACCAACATCGCCGGATCGATCGATATCGACGCAGTGAAAGAGTACGTCAAAACCCTGCCGAACGTCGAGCACGTGAACGACTACAAGTACCAGTGCTCGATGCCCGGCCAGAGCAATATCCAGGAGGCGATCAGGGAGAAGGACCTGACCGGCGTCGTGGTCGCGGCCTGTTCGCCGCGCCTGCACGAGCCGACCTTCCGGGCGGCCACGAAGGACGGCGGCCTGAACCCGTTCCGCTTCGAGATGGCCAACATCCGCGAGCAGAACTCGTGGGTGCACATGCACGACCCGGCGGGGGCGACCGAAAAGGCGAAGGACGCGATCCGGATCGCGGTCGCGAAGGCCTCGCTCCTCGAGGACCTCTACCCGAAGTCCGTGCCCGTCGAGCATGCGGCCATGGTCGTGGGTGCGGGCGTTGCAGGCATGCAGGCAGCGCTCGACCTCGCGAACTCCGGGATCAAGACCTACCTCATCGAGAAGGCCCCGTCGATCGGCGGCCGCATGTCGCAGCTCGACAAGACCTTCCCGACGCTGGACTGCTCGCAGTGCATCCTCACGCCGAAGATGGTCGACGTGGGCCGCGCAGAGAACATCGTCCTGATGGTCAACTCGGAGGTCGAGGAGGTCGAGGGATACATCGGCAACTTCGACGTGACGATCCGCCGCAAGGCGACGGGCGTCCTCTCTCCGGCCGAGGCCGAGGCAAAAGGCATCGTCGGCGGCGGCTGCACGGGCTGCGGCGACTGTGACCCGATCTGTCCGGTCACGAAGCCGAACGAGTTCGAGATGGGGATGGCGCCACGGAAGGCGATCTACATCTACCACCCGCAGGTCGTCCCGCTGCTCTACACGATCGACTGGGACTCCTGCGTGAAGTGCGGCCTCTGTGTCGAGGCCTGCGGCGATAAGAAGGCGATCGACCTGGAGATGCAGGACGAGCTCGTCAAGGTCAAGGTCGGCACGGTCATTCTCGCGACCGGGTTCGAGGTCTTCCCGATCGAGACCAAGGAGGAGTGGGGGTACAAGCGCTACGACAACGTGATCACCTCGCTCGAGTTCGAGCGGCTGATCTGCGCCTCCGGCCCCACGGGCGGCCACCTCGTGCGGCCGTCCGACGGCGAGACCCCGATGAGGGTTGCGTTCGTGCTCTGCGCGGGCTCGCGTGACTCGACCGGTGTGGGCAAGCCCTACTGCAGCCGGTTCTGCTGCATGTACTCGCTCAAGCACGCCCACCAGATCATCGAGAAGATCCCCGGCGTTATGCCGTACATCTTCTACATGGACATCCGATCCTTCGGCAAGGCGTACGAAGAGTTCTACTACCGGATCCAGGACGAGGGCGCAAAGTTCATCCGCGGCCGCGTCTCGAATATCCAGGAGGACCCGGTCACCAAGAACCTCCGCGTCTACGCCGAGGATACGCTCCTCGGCCGGCCGATGGAGCTCGAGGTGGACATGGTCGTGCTTGCCGCGGCCGTTCAGCCGACCGAGCTGACCAACAAGACCCGGAAGCTCTTCGGCGTCTCGTGTTCGACCGACGGCTGGCTCCTCGAGGCCCACCCGAAGCTGAACCCGTGCGGCACAACGACTGCCGGGGTCTTCGTCGCGGGCGCGTGCCAGAGCCCGAAGGACATCCCCGACTCGGTCGCTTCGGCCGAGGGGGCGGCGTCCGCTGCCTCGATCCCGATCCACCGGGGCGAGGTCGAACTCGAGCCCTACTACGCCATGTGCGTCGAGGAGAAGTGCGCAGGCTGCGGCCTGTGCGTGAACCTCTGCCCGTACTCGGCCCTCGCGCTCATCGAGAAGGATGGTAAGACTGTCATGCAGGTCACCGAGGCCAAGTGTAAGGGCTGCGGCACCTGCGGCGGGTTCTGCCCGGGCGGTGCAATCTGGATGAATCACTTCGCCACCCCGCAGATCGTGGCACAGATCGATGCATTCCTCCTCGGAGGTGAGCAGTAATGGCTGAGAACCCCGAGGGCTGGCAGCCCCGCATCCTCGCCATCATCTGCAACTGGTGCTCGTACGCCGGCGCCGATCTTGCCGGCGGAGCCCGCATCCAGTACCCGCCTGATGTCCGTGCGATCCGTGTCATGTGCACGGGCCGTGTGGACGCGCTCTTCATCATGAAGGCGTTCACCGACGGTGCGGACTCGGTCCTGATCTCCGGCTGTCACTTCGGTGACTGCCACTACCTCGAGGGGAACTACAAGGCCGCGAAGCGGATGTTCCTTGTCAAGAGCCTCCTCAAGAATATCGGTCTCGACGACCGGCGTCTCCGCATGACCTTCGTCTCCGCGTCCGAGGGCGCGAAGTGGGCCAAGGTCATCGAGGATGTTGTCAATGTGACCCATGAGCTCGGCCCGTCGCCCTTCAACAAGGAGTTCGGCGAGCTGAAGGAGCTCGTATAGGCGGTGTTGAGCGGTGGCAGATGCAATTCGTCTCAACCTGATCAGCGGCAGGACAATCCAGCAGGGCGTCGCGATGGAAGGCGGGAAGGAGAAGCCCGCCTACACGGAGGCCTGCGGGATCATCGAGATCGATCCCGCCGACTTCAAGAAGCTCGGGGCCTACCGGAATACGAACGTTCTGGTCACCTCCGAGCATGGATCGGTCGTGGTCAAGGCGATCGAGGCGACGCAGGGGCCCCACCCCGGCCTCGCCTACATCCCCATGGGACCCTGGGCGAACGCGGTGGTCGACCCGAACACCTACGGGATGGGCATGCCAACCTTTAAGGGGACCCCGATACAAGTTAGCATTGCTACGAACGAACCTGTGCTGAGCTCGGTCGCGCTCGTGCAGAAACTCGTCAAGGAGTAAGCAATGGCAAAAACAGTTACCGATGTAATCTGCCCGTTCTGCGGGACGCTCTGTGACGACCTCGAAGTCCAGGTCTCGGACGACGGCACCAAGATCCTCGAGGTCTACAATGCCTGTGCCATTGGCGCCGAGAAGTTCCTCCACTCCCAGGCCAAGGACCGTATCACCCGGCCCCGGATGCAGCAGGAGGACGGCTCGTACAAGGAGGTCTCGTACGACGAGGCCGTGGAGTACACGGCCCAGATGCTTGCCAAGGCCAAGAAGCCCCTGATGTACGGCTGGTCCTCGACCTCGTGCGAGGCGCAGTCGGTCGGTCATGAGATCGCCGAGGCCGTCGGCGGCGTCGTGGACAACACCGCGACGGTCTGCCACGGCTCCTCGCTGATCGCGATCCAGGATGTCGGCATTCCGAGCTGCACGCTCGGCGAGGTCAAGAACCGGGCCGACCTGGTGGTCTTCTGGGGCTGCAACCCGTCGCACGCGCACCCCCGCCACCTTTCGCGGTACTCGATCTTCCCGCGCGGTTTCTTCACGGGCAAGGGCCACAAGGGCCGCAAGATGATCGTGGTCGACCCGCGAAACACGGACACCATGAAGATGGCGGACGTGGGCCTTCAGCTCGAGCAGGGACGGGACTACGAACTCCTCTCGGCCCTCCGCGTCGCGTTCCGCGGCGAGGATCTGCCCGACGTGGTCGCCGGGATCCCCAAGGAGCGGATCTACGAGGCGGCCGAGATGATGAAGAACGCACGCTTCGGCGTGATCTTCTTCGGCATGGGCGTGACCCAGTCGCTCGGCAAGAACCACAACATCGACATCGCGATCATGGTGACGAAGGACCTGAACGAGTTCACGAAGTTCTCGATCATCGCCATGCGCGGTCACTACAACGTCACCGGCTCCGGAGCGGTCCTCGGCTGGCAGTTCGGCTTCCCGTTCGCCACTGATCTCTCGCGCGGTTTTGCGCGGTACAACCCGGGCGAGACGACCTCGAACGACCTGCTTCGCCGCGACGAGTGCGACGCGGTCTTCGTGCTCGGCTCGGACCCCGGAGCGCACTTCCCGATCTCGTCGGTCAGGAAGATCGCCCACCTCCCGTCGGTCGCGGTCGATCCGCACATCACTCCGACGACCGAGATCTCGAAGCTTCACGTCCCGGTCGCCTTCGTCGGCATCGAGGTCGGAGGCTGCTGCTATCGCATGGACAACGTGCCGATCGAGTCGCGCAAGGTCGTCGAGCCCCCCGAGGGCATGATGACCGACACGGACTTCCTCGCGCGGGTCCGGGACCGGGTCGTCGAGCTGAAGGCTCAGGCGCCCGTCGGGACCCAGTCGACGGCAGAGGCCCAGGGGGCCTGACATCATGGCTGAATACCTGATCAAGAACGGATTCGTCTTCGACCCCGTGACCGGGGTCAAGGGCGATAAGAAGGACGTCGCCATCAGGGACGGCAAGATCGTCGACTCGGTCTCCTCGTCCGCGAAGGTCTACGACGCCGCCGGCAAGACAGTTATGGCCGGTGCCGTCGAGGTCCACGCGCACGTCGCGGGCCCGAAGGTGAACGAGGGCCGGAACTACCGGCCCGAGGACAAGCTCTTCGGCACCAGGGTGAGGGACAGCAAGGACACCCGCATGACCGGCGGGTTCTCGATCCCGACCACCTTTAAGACCGGCTACTCGTACGCGAAGATGGGCTACACCGTGGTCATGGAGGCCGCGATGCCCCCGCTGTACGCGCGCCACGTCCACGAGGAGATGCGCGACACCCCGATCATCGACCAGGGTGCGTTCCCGGTCTTCGGCAACAACTGGTTCGTGCTCGAGTACCTCAAGAACAACGAGGTCGAGAACACGGCCGCCTACATCGCCTGGCTCCTCCGCGCAAGCAAGGGCTACGCGGTCAAGGTCGTGAACCCCGGCGGTACCGAGGCCTGGGCCTGGGGGCTGAACTGCCTCTCGGTCAACGACCCGGTGCCGTACTTCGACATCACCCCCGCGCAGATCGTCAAGGGCCTGATCGAGGCGAACGAGTACCTCGGCCTGCCCCACTCGATCCACATCCACGCCAACAATCTCGGCAACCCCGGCAACTTCCAGACGACGCTTGACACCTTCAAGCTCGCCGAGGGGTACAAGACCAACAACAAGTTCGGGCGCGAACAGACGATGCACCACACGCACGTCCAGTTCCACTCCTACGGCGGCGACAACTGGGGCAACTTCGAGTCGAAGGCCGACGCGATCATGGACTACGTGAACGCGAACCCGAACCTGACGATCGACACGGGCAACGTGACCCTCGACGAGACCACGACCATGACGGCCGACGGTCCCTTCGAGCACCACCTGACCGAGCTCAACCACCTGAAGTGGGCGAACGTCGACGTCGAGCTCGAGACGGCCGCGGGGATCGTCCCGTACGTCTACAGCCCCGACATCAAGGTCTGTGCGATCCAGTGGGCGATCGGCCTCGAACTCGCGCTCCTCGCCAAGGATCCGATGCGCTGCTTCATCACGACCGACCACCCGAACGCCGGGCCGTTCACGCGGTACCCGCGGATCATGAAGTGGCTGATGTCGAAGGAGTCCCGCGACGAGCGGCTCAACACCTTCAAGCACGCCGACAAGGTGATCTCGTCCACGCTCCTCGCCGGTCTCGACCGCGAGATCACGTTCTACGAGCTCGCCCAGATGACCCGCGCGGGACCCGCCAAGGCCCTCGGCCTTGCCGGCACCTACGGCGGCCTCGCGCCCGGCATGGACGCAGACGTCGTGGTCTACGACATCAACCCCGAGGGGCCGTTCACGGGCGAGGACATCGAGCGCGCCTTTACGGACGCATCCCTCGTGTTCAAGACCGGGACCCTGGTTGTCGAGAACGGCCGCGTCATCAACAACGGCAACAAGCGGACCCTCTGGGTCGATGCGAAGGTCAACGAGAACGCCCAGGTCATGCGCGACGTCGAGGAGAAGTTCCTCAAGTACTACAGCGTCAGCCTGAAAAACTACGAGGTTCAGGGCCACCACTATATCCCGAACCCGTATGCGATCGAGGTGGATGCGACCAGCGAGGTATGAGGATGGAGACGGTTACACTCACAATCAAGAAGACCCCCACCCTCATGCTTGAGGCGGAGGCCATCAGCCCCGACGGACTTGCCGGAAAGTCGCTCGACCAGATCAAGGCGCTCCCGGTCCACATGGGCCGCGAGCAGTTCACGATCGGCGAGTACTTCGACGTGACCGGAGCCACCAGCGCGACGGCGGGCGAGACGAAGGTCGTCGTGAAGGGCGACCTCTCCCGGGTCAAGTACCTCGGTACGAAGATGTCGGCCGGCGAACTCGTGATCGAGGGCAACGCCGACATGTACGTCGGTGCCTGGATGTCGGGCGGCAAGCTGACCGCGAAGGGCAGTGTCGACGGATTCGCCGGCACGGGAATGAAGGGCGGCGAGCTCCTGATCGAGGGGAACGCCGGCAACTACCTCGGCTCGGCGTACCGCGGCGACTGGCGCGGCATGCAGGCCGGCCTCATCCGCGTGAAGGGCAATGTCGGATCCGACACGGGCTACTTCATGAACGGTGGCGAGATCATCATCGAGGGCAACGCCGACGTCCATGTCGGGACCCATGCCGAGGGCGGAAAGATCGTGATCAAGGGGAACGCGAAGTCCCGCGTCGGCGGTCAGATGGTCGAGGGCACGATCATCCTCTTCGGCACGGTCGATGTGATGATGCCCGGCTTCAAGTACATCGGCGACGAGGAGATCGAGGTCGACGGTCAGAAGACTGTCATGTCGGCCTACATCGGCGACCTCGGTGAGCGCCACCGCAAGCGGAAGGGCGAGTCGGTCTACGGGAAGCTGTACCTCGCGAAGGCCGCACCAGCCGACGCAGGAGCGAGCCGCGATGCTCGTCTTGCCCGCGCTCGTGAGGCCAAGAAGGCACGGTTCGTCCCCGTCGAGGGGACGACCTCGGCCTGAACTCGATCCCTTTTTTCATCGCGCAAGCGGTGCGTTCAATCGTCCTCCCCCTGGAGGCGGGCCCCCGGCGAAGGGTCGGCGGCTTATGGAGCAAGGAGAATGGGTGCTGGAAAATCCGTCATACGTGCAGGTCTAGATTCGATCGCCTGAGCGCCGACCTGGATAGGCCCTCTGATCTTCGTCCGAGGTGCTGCAATCTGCGTCCGGGGACGCAGTCCTGTTTGCGTTCGGTCTGTGGTCTGGCCCGGCGCGGTTATGAGGGATCAAAAACCCGGGCTGCATATGGCAGCTCTGAACACCTCCTCTGTCGACCTCGATGCCGGTGCCGATCCGTTTCTCGGGAGCCGGAGGTCGCACTCGGGGTGCGTACGCGCAGGCGGGGCTCGCTGCAGTCGGCCGGAATATTCGGGCCGCTCGTATCCGGGTCTTTCCATCGGAATAAACGTTTATCTCCCTGCACCGCCTCACGTTATATGATAGGACAATGACCTGCACCATCATCGTTGGCGGCTTTTTTGGAGACGAGGGGAAAGGAAAGATCGTCGCTCATATTGCTCATCAGGACAGGCCCACGATCATCGCTCGTGGCGGTGTCGGGCCGAATGCCGGGCACACGGTCCAGGTGGGAGATAAGCAGTACGGCGTGCGGATGGTGCCCTCGGGTTTCGTCTATCCGGATGCACGGCTCTGTATAGGAAGCGGCGTTCTTGTTGACCCACGTGTCCTGATCGCGGAGCTTGATAGCCTGAACGCGCACGATCGATGTTTTGTCGACTTCCGTTGCGGCATCATCGAGGAGGACCATATCCTCCGGGATCGCCGATCCGATCACCTGCGCGAGAAGATCGGATCGACAGGCACCGGCTGCGGGCCGGCGAACGCGGATCGCGTGATGCGGACTGGCCGGCTCGCGCGCGATGTGCCCGAACTGGCACGGTACCTGCTGGACGTCCCGGCCGCGGTGAACGCCGAGATCGATGACGGTGCGTCGGTCCTGCTCGAGGGAACCCAGGGCTTCGGGATCTCCCTCTACTACGGGACCTACCCCTTCGTGACGAGCAAGGACACTTCGGCATCGCAGATCGCTGCGGATATCGGCGTTGGCCCGACCTCGATCGACGATGTGATCGTGGTCTTCAAGGCCTACCCCACCCGGGTCGGCGAGGGACCGTTCTCGACCGAGATGACCCACGACGAGTCCAACGCTCTCGGCATCCAGGAGTTCGGAACGGTCACCCACCGCGAACGCCGCATCGGTTGCTGGGACGGCGAGATGGCCCGGTACTCGGCCATGATCAACGGGTGCACTCAGGCTGCCATCACCGGGATCGACAAGGTGGACAGCGCCTGTTACGGCGTCACCGAGTACGACCGGCTCTCTTCGAAAGCGAAAGAGTTCCTCCGGTGTGCCGAGTCGGACATCGGGCGCCCGATCACCCTGATCTCGACCGGGCCCGAGCTCTCGCAGATCATCGACCTGCGGGCCGACTACCAGGAGTGAGACGGACTTGAGACGGAGCATGATGGAAATCCTTTGCTGTCCGGTCTGCAAGGGCGATCTCGTCCTGGACGTGACGGCTGAGGACGAACAGGAGGTTCTCCGGGGGCGACTTCGCTGCGGGACCTGTGCGGTCGACTTCCCGATCGAGGACGGGATCCCGAACCTCCTTCCGCCCGGAGCCGGGACCTGATCTGGACCCGGAGGGCACGAGATGGCGAACGAGATCCATCTGAACAACGCCGGGATCAACAGTGTCGAGACTCCCGAGGCTCCGCTCCAGGTCCAGGCCGGGACCTCCCTCCGGCTGAAACTGATCAACCACGGGGCTCCGATCCACCTGACCCTCTCTTCGACGAACGCATCCCCCTTCTCCGAGTTCTCTCACCAGAACCTCTATGTTCGCGAGCAGGTGATCCACGAGATCCCGATCCGTGAGGACGCAATCCCGGGGACGTTCGAGGTGACCGTGATCACCGGCTACGGCACGGTCCGGTCGTCGTTCAGAGTGATGGTGGTTCGCGAGCCCGAACGGCCTGCAGAGCCCTCCACGCAGCGGCCGCGGTATCCGACGCTCGCGCCCGAGGAGCGGAGTCTGCCGCCGGTCGTCCTGCTCTTCGCCGGAGCCGGCCTCGTCCTCTACCTGGTCTGGTGGGTGACGCGCCTCGACGTGGTCAACTTCGCCGCGTTTCTTCTGCTGATGGCCGGGATCATCGTCGGATGGGTGACGCAGCGACCATAGGGGGGGCGGTCCTCCTCATCGCGCTCGCCGTCGACCGGCTGGTCGGCGACCCGCAGTCGGCGTATCATCCGGTCGCGCTTCTGGGGCGCGTGATCGGCGGATGGGGTCGCCCCGAGGTCTGGCCCGTCCGATGGCAGCGATCGATCGGAGTCGTGGGAACCATCGCTACGGCGGGTCTCTTTGCCTTTCCGTTCCTCCTTCTCGAATCACTCGGGCCCTGGTCCATGCTGCTCGCGGGCCCGCTCCTTCTCAAGGCCTGTTTCGCATGGCGGGCCCTCGAGGAGCACGCGGCCGCAGTCGAGGCAGCCCTGGCACGCGACCTCGAAGCCGGACGGAGCATGGCCGGGCGTCTCGTCTCGCGCGACACGGCCCCCCTCACGGCCGAGCAGGTCCGGTCGGCCGCGTACGAGTCGGTGGCCGAGAACCTGGTCGACTCGATCACGGCCCCGCTCCTCTACTTCGCCACCTTCGGCCTCGGCGGGGCTGCCGCGTACCGGGCTGTCAACACGATGGACGCGATGCTCGGCTACCGGGACGAACGTGTCCGGATCGGCTGGGCCCCGGCGCGGCTCGACGACCTGCTCGGATACCTGCCCGCGCGCGTCACAGGCGTGGTCCTGCTCGCCTGGTTCGTCATGATCGGCCGTGGTCGGCAGGCCTGGACGACGCTCCTCCGCGACCGCCGAAAGCGACCCGGGCTGAATGGCGGGATCCCGATGGCCCTGATCGCAGGAGGTGTCGGCGTCGCCTTTGAGAAACCCGGCGTCTATCGGATCGGGACCGCCGAGAGGTCGCTCTCAGAGGGGGGACCCGGGATCGTGCGCGCGGTTCGGGCCGCGACGATCGGAACCGCCCTCCTCTGCATGATCACACTATTTTTATGGGTCCTCCTCGCCAATAGGATAGAACTATGAAGCTCGAGGAGTTGAGGTTCGGGACCGAGCTCGTCAAACGGGGTTTTGCCTCGATGCAGAAGGGCGGGGTCATTATGGACGTGATCAACGCCGATCAGGCTCGTATCGCCGAGGAGGCCGGCGCGGTCGCGGTCATGGCGCTCGAACGCGTTCCCGCGGATATCCGGAAGGCCGGTGGGGTCGCACGCATGGCCGATCCGGTGAGGGTGGCCGAGATCATCGAGGCGGTCTCGATACCGGTCATGGGAAAGGTCCGGATCGGACACTTCATCGAGGCGCGGATCCTCGAGGCGCTCGGCGTGGACATGATCGACGAGTCCGAGGTCCTGACACCGGCCGACGAGGAGTACCACATCGACAAGTCCGGTTTCACCGTGCCCTTCGTCTGCGGCGCGCGGAACCTCGGCGAGGCTCTCCGCCGGATCAACGAGGGGGCAGCGATGGTCAGGACCAAGGGCGAGGCCGGCACGGGCAACGTCGTCGAGGCCGTGCGCCACATGCATGCGATCATGGGCGAGATCCGACAGCTCCAGGGGATGGAGAAGCAGGAGCTCGTCGAGCGTGCGCGCACGATCGAGGCGCCGGTGGAACTCCTGGCCGAGTGCGCCCGGATGGGACGCCTCCCGGTCGTGAACTTCTCGGCCGGCGGCATCGCGACTCCGGCCGATGCGGCCCTGATGATGCACCTCGGAGCCGACGGAGTCTTCGTCGGCTCGGGCATCTTCCACTCGGAGAACCCTGCGCGAATGGCGAAGGCGATCGTGGCGGCTGTCGACCACTTTGACGACCCCCGCCAGCTCGCCGAGTGCTCCAAGGGACTCGGTTCGGCCATGCCCGGCCTCGACGTCCACACCCTGCCCGAGAACGAGGTGCTCAGGTTCCGTGGGCGCTGACCGCGACCTCTGCATCGGGGTGCTCGCGCTCCAGGGAGATGTCTCGGAGCACATCCGGGCCTTCGACCTGGCTCTCGCCGCCAGGCTCGGCGAGCACACGCCGGTCGTCTCCGTCCGGCACGCCTCTGCGATCGACGGTCTCGACGCCCTCGCGATCCCGGGCGGCGAGTCGACTACGATCTCGCGGCTGATCGCCAAGAACGGGCTGCGACGTCCCCTTCTCGACTTCGAGGGCGGACTCTTCGCGACCTGTGCGGGGATGGTGCTCTGCGCAGAGACCGTGAACGATCCCCGCATGGACCCCCTCGGGCTCATCGAGATGCGGGTGCAGCGCAACGCGTTCGGTCGGCAGCAGGAGTCGTTCGAGGCCGACCTACCGGTCGAAGGCCTCGCCTCTCCGTTTCACGCCGTCTTCATCCGGGCGCCGGTCGCGGACCGGGTCGGCCCCGGTGCAGAGACCCTGGCCCAGCTCGAAGAAGGCGCTGTCGCCGTCCGACAGGCACGCCACCTCGCCCTCTCGTTCCACCCCGAGATAGGGACCGATCTCCGGCTTCACCACCTCTTTCTCGACCGGCTTTGATCCGTCCTGCGGGCCGGTTATCCCATCTCATTGTTGAGGCGATAGCACCAGTCGTCGGGCGGGCTCGCGACCTCGCCGTCTTCACCCGAGTGCGCTCTCAAGAACGACGCCGAGAACCCATATGCGACCCGAGTCCGGCGTCTCCGCTTTTGGGGTCGGTGACGACCACGTGCTGGGGTACGAAAACAATCGGGGCCTGACCGGACAAAATAGAAACGAGTCTCTGAACGCCGGCACGGGCGGGGCGTGAGCCCGGTAAAACCGGGGGGGCAGCCCGGCCCGAGTTCGCCCTTCGGGCCGGTTCAGTCGAGCGTGAGCGAGCCGACCACGCGGAGCTTTCCACCGTCGAGCCAGCAGAGCAGGATGCGGGCGTCGGGGGGATAGACGAGAGGTCGTTCGAGCTCGAGCCGGAGCTGGGGGCGCCGCCAGTCGCCCTCGACTCCGATCCCGAGGACGCGAGCTGGCAGGAACTGCATCCAGTGCCCGACCGTCAGGACCATCCCCTCCTTGAGCGGAGCCGGCCAGTAGCGGACGAGCGAGGCCCGGCCCGAGAGATGGGCCGATGAGACCAGGTCGTCGGTGGTCGCGAGCACGTCGCCGCGGACCAGATCGTCGGCCTCGATCCCTTTCAGTGCGAGCCCGACGCGGTCTCCGACATATCCGGCCGGGGCGTCGTCGTCATGCCGCTGGATCGATCGGACCTGGACCGACCGGTTCGACGGCAGGACCCGCATCGTGTCGTGCCGCCGGACCGCGCCGAGCACCACGTCGCCGAGAACGACCGTGCCGATTCCCTTGACCGGGAACGCGTGGTCGACCGGGACGGCCCCGGTGGGCGGGCTCTGGTCCTCGACGAGGGCCGAGGCCCGTGTCAGGATCTCCTCGCGGAGCGCGATCGGATCGTCCTCGCGGACCAGGTACGCCCCGACCACGGTTCCCCGGATCAGCGGCGCGAGCTGTTCGGGGGTCAGGTAGTTCCTGAGGACCAGGTAGCCCTCTCGGACTCCCATGCAGTCGAGCATCAGCACCTGCTCGCCGAACTGCGCAGTGACCGCGTCTACGACCAGGATCGCGGCGCGCGCAGGCGAGACCGCAAAGAACAGCGAGGCGAGCCGCTCGGGATACCGCGTCGGCTCGAGGAAGGTGACCGTCGCCTCTCCCTTCTTCAGGTTGTAAAACGTGATGTCGCTCGCGGTCCCGGCCTTCCCGAGGTCCTTTGCATATCCCACTGGTGCGAGGACCGCCACGTTCAGGTTCGGCATCGGTACATATATCGCTTCCCGAGCCATTCAAGTTGACGCTCGTCAGAGCCTGCTGCGCACGACATGATAGATCGCGACAAATCCGATCGCGACCGCGCCGATGTAGCTGATCCCCGCGATAACCATGACCCAGCCCGGCAGCGCGACCTGGGTGTTGTCGAGGACGAGCGACGACCCGACTACGATCGCCCCAGTCACGAGGCCGATCAGGACCTTATCGCCAGCCTGATCGAGCATCCTCTCGATCCGATGGAAGTCGTCGTTGATCAGGTCGAGCTCGATCGGTCCCTCCGTGAACCTGCGTATCGCGGTGCCGAGGGTGGCGGGGAGCCCCACGAGCTCGGACGCGGCCTCTCCGATCTCGCGGACGCCCGTTCCCAGCCGTTCGAACGAAACCCGGTCCCGGCGGATCGCTTCGCGGAGGTACGGTTCGGCGCGCTCGGTGAACCGGAAGTCGGGGTCGAGGGTCTGACCGATGGTGATCACCATCATCAGGACCACGAGCATCCGCATCAGGGATGACGGTAACCGGAGTCCGTTTCTGCGGAGCAGGTCTGCTCCGTCGCCGATCAGGCGCGACAGGTCGAACTGGCGGATCGAGAGGTCTCGGTACTCCGTCACGAGCAGGTAGATCTCGTCTTTCAGGGATTCGACCCCGTCGTCGGCAACCCGGATGCCGATATCCCTGAGCGCCCGCAGGATCGCATCGACGTCGCGATCGACAAAGCCCATCAGGAGTGCGATGAAGGCCCGCCGCTTCTCGGCCCGAAGCACGCCCATGATCCCGAAGTCGAGAAACGCGAGCTCGCCCACCGGGGTGACCAGCAGGTTGCCTGCATGCGGATCTCCGTGGAAGAAGCCGTCGACAAAGATCTGCTGCACGTAGGCGCGCAATCCGATCTCAGCGACCTCGCGCCCCAGAAGTCCGAGCGACTGGATAGCCTCGCGGTCGTCGACGCGAACTCCGTCGATCCGCTCCATCACGAGAAGGCGAGGGCCCGAGAGGGGCCAGTAGACCTTCGGCACCCGCACACGCGGAACCGCGCGCATATTCTCGCGCAGACGATCCGCGTTCCGACCGTCCCGCACAAAGTCGAGCTCGCGCCATATGTGCTCCTCGAACTCCTGCACCATCCCCGGCGGGTTGTAGGTGCGCAGGTCGGGGAAGAGCTGTTCGATTCGTGCTGCGAGCTTCCTGAGGATCGCGATGTCATCCTCGATCGCCGCGACGATGCCCGGGCGCTGAACCTTGAGGACCACCTCGGCTCCGTCTGCAAGGATCGCTGCGTGGACCTGCGAGAGGGAAGCCGCAGCAAGCGGCACCGGATCGATCGAGGCGAGGCAGGACGAGAGGGTCGGGCACTGTTCCAGGATGAAGGGCAGGACCTGGTCGAACGGCACGGGGGCGACGTCGTCCTGAAGATGCTTGAGCTCCTCGATCAGAGGAGGGGGAAGGAGGTCGCGCCTTGCACTCATCATCTGCCCGAACTTGATGTAGGTCGGCCCGAGCTCCTGGAGAGCCAGTCGGATCCGGACGTAGACCGAGCCGTACATCTCCGTGCGTCTGCGCTGGCCCCACCGTATCCCCAGTGGAGCCAGCTCGTCGATCAGGATGCCGAAGCCATACTTGAGCATGACATCGGCGATCTGACCGTAGCGTCGGAACCGGACGGACATGCGCTCTGCTTTTCGCATCAACTATTTAAACCCTGATGCCGGCTCTCCAGTGTTTCCGTTACCCTTAAAACCGTGCGAACAGCAATGGTACATATCTCTAATCAATGCGATCTTGCGGGGAGTAGTATGAGAACCAAGCATCTGGGTATCCTGTGTACCATCGCGCTCCTGGTCTTCTGTGCCTGCGGCGCCATGGCCGTCTCGGGGACAGTCAAGATCATGCCGCTCGGCGACTCGATCACGAAGGGTGGCGTCTCCACACCTCAGGAGGCCAAACATCCGACCTATCGGTACTGGCTCTGGAACGACCTGACCGAGAACGGGTACGATGTCGACTTCGTTGGCTCCTGGACCGAGCCGAACTTCAAGAACTTCACCTTTGACCAGGATAACGAGGGCCACGGCGGCTACTCCACCGACGAGCTCCTCCACGGCGTTGCCGACGACGAGTGGGACTTCGGGCACCTGTCCCAGTGGATCCAGGGGTACGACTACGATGTCGTCCTGCTGCTGGCCGGCACGAACGATGTCGTGCGCGGCGTGCCCACGAACGACACTGTCACGAACCTGAAGAAGATCATCAAGGTGGTCCGGCAGAGGAATCCGAGAGTTGCGGTCTTCCTCACGACCCTTCCTCCGACGAAGACGTACCGGCAGGGACTGATCAACCTGAACCAGAAGATCCTGGGTATCGTCGAAGAGATGGACACGCCGGAGTCGCGCGTGATCCTGGTCGAACAGTACTACGGCTACGACGGCGCCGTCGACAACCAGCCGCCGGGTTACATCCACCCGAACACGAGCGGCGAGAAGAAACTGGCCAAGAACTGGTACGACGCACTCACCTCGTATATCGACGGAACCCTGCCGACCCCGATCCCGACACCATCTCCGACCGCGACCTCCACTGCCATTCCCACCACAATCGCGACACCAGGGCCGACAGCGATCCCGACCACGGAGCCCGCTCCCCCAGTGACGCAGCCGACGCTGGTGGTCCCCTCGGTTACCACGCCGGGTCAGGTCGACTCCGGCCCTTCGTTCGGCTCCCGGCGCTATGTCATCGGAGGACAGAAGGCTTCGGACGGCTTTTCACGGTATGAATGGGGTTCCAGCAGCCGTTCGGGCTCGGGGGCTGTCGCCACGGTAACTCCGGGACATGGCGCGGACACCAGGTCCGGGGCGTTCGCCCGATGGTATCGAAGCGAACGCTGGAGTTCGTCTCTCTGGTAAAACTCCGATACTACTCTTTTTCGGCTCTTAAGAAACCCTCACGACTTAACCCTGCATTCGATGGGGGTGAGCGGCAGGAAGGTCCGGGCCGGGCACGTCGTGCCGGCCGCCGTGTTCGGAGAGGCCATCCGAGGTCCGGTGGAGCGGGGCGAACGATGTGGCCCTCCCGGATCCGCCCCCGACCACAGCGATCGCCGTGAGTGTGAGCTCCTGGACGTTCGCGCTCTGCCAGGATCGACGAATACAGGCCGTGCAGGATTTGCCGGCCTGTCAGAATCGGCTCAGAGGTTCAGCGGGACTGCCTCTGACCGCAGGTGCTCGAAGAGGTTTCTGCCCCAGGCGATCGCGTTCGGATCGCGTGAGAAGAGATCAGTTGAGCTGTCGTAGATCTCTGCGTTTCGCTTGTAGAACCCGAGCGAGATGCAGGAGTCGGTGACCGTCATGCCGAACCGGATCGGTCGATCGATCAGCCAGACATGGAAATTCTCGAAGGAACCCAGGGCGCTCATCTGGGAACGGTACGGCTCCTTCTCCAGCAGGGGGATCATCGCAGCGTTCACGAGCAGGTGCACGGGGATTCCCTGTGTCACCCGGCTGCCCAGGGACTCGGCAAGCCCCGGACTCATCACCGCAGAGATCCCGAAGATCTCGTTCGCCTCGCTGATCAGCTGGAGGTAGTGATAATAGACATGCAGGATGTCGGTTCCCGTGTCGTAGATGATCTCCGCGTTCAGGAGATCGCCCAGCCGTTCGAGCATGGGCCAGGGGACCGATGAAAGGTCGTGGTCCTCCCAGAACTGTAAGTGCGCCGTGAGGGTGCCCATGGTCAGGGAGAAGTCCCCGATCTTCTGGGCGATCAGCCGGCCCAGCGTGGTCGGGCCATACCCGGAGCCCAGGGGTTCGACCAGGGAGAGGGATTCGAGTTTTCGAATCTTGGGGATGAGCGCCTGAGAGGTGCTTCCCGTGATCTCTCGAAGCCGGGAGAGCGGTGTTCCCTCAGGATTGACCGAGAGAAGGATCTGCACCATCAATCTCGACCCGTAGATCGACTGGATCGCCTTGTAATACCTTTCAAAGACGTCAAGGGGGGTCATTGTGGCTCCTCCAGCATAGTAGCTGAATGATCATACGGACCCCCTGCTTATCAGTCTTTTGCAATTTTCATCGAAACGACGAAAATTCATCACTCCGATGAAGACTCATCTCAGAGGATAATCGGTGCCAGCCCCTGGAGCAGGAAGATGACGGCGCCGATGATCAGGAATTGACCGTCCGAGAGGATATCGCAGATCAGGTCATGCTGCTCTATCCGGCCGAAGGAGGTGATGCAGCACTGGGTGTAGCAGTGGGCTCCGGCGTAGAGCGCCGTGATCAGGGGCGGAAGCACCGCGCCGATCCCGAGCAGGATGATCACGCCGGCCGTGGTCCAGTTCATGATCCCGAGCACTCCCTTCGTCCGCTGCACGCCGATCAGGACCGGGATGGTCCGGACGCCGGCGAGGGCGTCGCCCTCGCGGTCCCGCATATCGGGGAGGGACGAGGCGATGAAGGCATAGGTAAAGAAGAAGAGGAGGCAGAGGCCGGTTGCGAACGTCATGGGCGCTCCGGAGGCCACACATGGAAGGAGCACCAGGATGAGCGACCAGGAACCCCCTACGACGAGGTTCTTCATCACCGGGATCTCCTTCAGCCGCCGGTATCCGAGACACTGCGGAAGGATCGGCATGCTGTAGAACACCCCTGCGATCAGGGGTACGAGCGTGACCAGGACCGCGAGAGGTCCGTACCAGACTGCGATCACTACAGCGGCCAGGTAGGCCAGGATCGCACTGTAGAAGAGCGGCTTCTCGAACTTTTTGGTGAAGCTGTACCGGTCCTGACGATTGATGCTGTCTTCCTCTTCGTCGGTCTTCCGGTTCATGTTATAGACCGAGAACGGGACCAGCATCATGATTGCGAGGACCGGCGCGAGCGGCTCGAGTCCCTGTACCAGGCTCGAGGTGTAGCACATCCCCACTCCTGCAATCCCAACAAAGATCGAGGAGAAGAGAAGGAGGTCGACGAGCGCTTTCAACGATTTGCCCAGATCAATCTCTGCCGATGGCAGTATGATCCGGACTTCCGCATGGTTTCCATCACATGTGGTAGCCATGTGCTCAATGTTCCAACTTGTGGTTAACGTTAATTATTGCAATAAACATTCATCGATCCGATGAACTCGAATCGCTCTGATGAACTCGAAA
>SISS01000027.1 GCA_004332335.1 Methanoregulaceae archaeon UXB-2016
GATAAACATCACCCATAAAATATTTCCCTCAATGGGAAAATATTACACTCTGTCGAGAGGTGGTAGGGTGCAAAAGGAGGAGTTGCTCCATCTTCATATGTTGATGGTCCATATCAAGAAATTTTACGAGACCACCACGGGAGAGTCGATCGACATATCCCGGTACGTTGGCCTCGAGGTCTCGCCTGTGCACATTCATAAAAATAAGAAATCTCATAAAGAGGCCCTTCTGATCCTCGGGGAAGAGATCGTGGACCAGATGCGGGGCCAGAAACGTCCTGTCTTCGACCTGGTGGGGAAACCACGGCTCAAATCGGTCGCATTCGAACATTAAGCACTTCATGGACGACTCCACTCTTTTTCGGGAGATTGCCTCCCGGATTGCTCACGACACCCGTACGGATATTCAGACCATCAAGCGCCGGGCCGCGCACGAGTTCCACCTCTCGATGGTGCCGAAGAACTCAGCCATCCTAGCGGCCGCCCTCCCCGAGGACTACGACGCGGTCCGAAGTCGGCTTCTCGTAAAGCCGACCCGGACCCTCTCGGGCGTGGCGCCGGTGGCGGTGATGACCTCGCCGGCCCCCTGTCCCCACGGCAAGTGCCTCCCCTGTCCGGGGGGCCCCGACCATGCGTTCGCCACGCCGCAGTCGTACACGGGCGAAGAGCCGGCCGCGCGACGGGCGCGCGAGCACGACTACGATCCGTACGGCCAGGTCCAGGCCCGGCTCGGCCACTACGTGATCCTCGGCCATCACGTGGACAAGGCTGAGCTGATCGTGATGGGCGGGACGATCACGGCCCGAACGCCCGAATACCAGGCCTGGTTCGTCGGCCGCTGCCTCGCGGCGATGAACGATCACGGCACGGGCCTCGTCACCGAGGGCGCCGATCCCGTTGCGGAAGCGGCCCGGAACGAGGCGGCGGCGGTCCGGTGCATCGGCCTGACCTTCGAGACGCGTCCCGACTGCGCTGCACGGGACGCGATCGACCGGATGCTCGAACTCGGCGTGACCAAGGTCGAGATCGGGGTGCAGCACCTCTCGAACCGGGTGCTCGAGTTCATCCGGCGCGGGCATTCGGTCGAGGAGACGGTGCGTGCGAACACCGAGCTCCGGGACGCCGGGTTCAAGGTCGGGTTCCACATGATGCCGAACCTGCCCGACTCCCCGATCGAGTGCGACCGCGCGGTCTACCGTGCGCTCTTCGAGGACGCCCGGTTCCGGCCCGACTTTCTCAAGCTCTACCCGACCCTCGTGACGCCCGGGGCGGAGCTCGAGGCGCTGTACGAGCGCGGGGAGTATGTCCCCTACGATGAGGAGACCATGATCGACCTGATCGCCGAGATCAAGGGCGGGCTTCCCGAGTACGTCCGTCTCCAGCGGGTCCAGCGGGACATCCCGGCCAAGCTGATCGTGGCCGGCTCCCGCCACGGCAACTTCCGGCAGCTCGCGTCGAAGCGACTCCATGCCGCCGGCGGCGCCTGTCGCTGCATCCGGTGTCGCGAGGTCGGGCGCCGGGCCACGGTCGCGGGGCCGCCGTCCGTCTCCACGCTCGTCTACGACTGTTGCGGCGGCGAGGAGCGGTTCATCCAGACGACGGCGGAGGACGCCCTGATCGGCTTCGCCCGGCTGCGCTTTCCGGGCGCGACCTGGCGGCCCGAACTCGACGGAGCCGCGCTGATCCGCGAGCTCCACGTCTACGGCGCCCAGGTCCGTCTGGGCTCGGGGGCCGGGGCCGAGGAGTGGCAGCACCGGCATTTCGGGCAGGAGCTGCTCGCAGAGGCCGAACGGCAGGCGGATGAGGCCGGGTACGGTTCGGTCGCGGTCATGAGCGGCGTCGGCGTCCGACCCTACTACCGGCGGCAGGGGTATATCAGGGATGGGCCGTATATGCTAAAGCAGATCAGGTGATGCGTCCGGCCACTGTTGAGTTCCTCCGCCAGCGGTTCCTCTCCTACTACGCGTCGGCCCAGGTGCCGGCCCCGGATGCTTTCCCGCAACGCGAGTGGGGCTTCCTCTTCTTCTCCAGCCGCAGCGACCCGCGCATGCGCCGGCACGTCGGCTTCGGGAACCGGGACGAGCTCGCCGAGTACCTCCGGACCATGGCCCCGGCCCACGTCTTCTTCTCCACGGCCTACTACGACGACCCGGCCGCACCGACCATGGCGGCCAAGGGCTGGGCCGGCGCGGACCTGATCTTCGACCTCGATGCCGACCACATGCTCGACCCACGAAAGACCACCTATCCGGAGATGCTGGCACGGGTCCGCGACGAGACCGTGCGCCTGATCGAGGTGCTGACGGCCGAACTCGGGTTCGCCGAACGCGAGCTCCAGGTGGTCTTTTCTGGTGGCAGGGGATATCATATCCATGTGAAGGCCCTGACCGTGCGGCAGTTCTCGAGCGCAGAGCGGCGGGAGCTGATCAACTACGTCTGCGGCATCGGGCTCGACCCGGCCCTTCTCCTCCGGCCGTCGGCGGATCCGGACCGTGGGTGGCAGGGACGGCAGCGCCGCGCCCTCCATGATTACCTTCGCTGGCTCGGCTCGATCGGCGAGCGCGAGGCGATCGCGCACCTCGCCTCGGTGCCCGGCATGGGGTCGGGCCTAGCGCGCCGGGTATGGGAGCGCCGGGACCGGCTGGGCACGGGGGAGGACGACACGGTGGACCGAAAACTCCTGCGGACCCTGCTATCGGCCGAGAACATGGCCTGGCGAACGAGGCTCAAGGAGGAGAGTATCCACGCGGACGAGCCCGTGACCACGGACATCAAGCGGCTGATCCGGGCGCCGGGCTCCCTTCACGGCGGGAGCGGCCTCTGCGTGACCCGCCTCGATCCCCGTGACCTCGCCACCTACGATCCCCTGATGGAGGCCGTCGTCTTCTCGGATCGCGAGGTCCCGGTAGAGGTGGCACGCAACTGCACGGTATCGCTCCTCGGGACGGACCTCCGGCTCACGGCCGGCGCCACCCGGGTGCCCGAGGCGGCCGCAGTCTACCTCTGCGGCCGGGGCCTCGCCGAGATCGGTGGAGGTGGCGCATGAGCGGCGCGGCCGATCACTCCGCGGTGCTCGACGGGCTCCAGCTCGTGGTCTCGGGGGAGCGCGACGCCGTCGGCACCCTGACGGCGGTGCCTGCGGACATCTTCGTGCGGGCCGGGGACGAGATCACGACCCTTCGCAAGATCTTCGCGGTCTGCACGGACCCGATGACCGGGCCGTTCCGGACCGCCACCGAGCGGATCGAGGCCCTGCAGCAGCACGTCGAAGACCTGATCCGGATGCGTTCGCAGAAGATCCTCCTGCTCGCCCTCTCGAAGGCCGAGGGGCGGTCGGTCAACCGCGAGGATCTGAAGAGGATGCTCCCGGCCGAACAGGTCCTCTTCGAGGAGGCATACGCGTCGATCGAACATTACCGCCGCGTGACCCTCGGCGAGGGTCTGCCCTACGGTGTCGCCGGAGAGGAGCTGGCCGGATCCGAGTGCGCGGCGGCGACCGCGATGGCCGGCGTGCCGGTCGAGGCACCGCACGCGGCCTTCGACCTCGCGCGCGTTCTCTCGCCGGTGGAGCCCTTTCTCGGCTTCGACGGACGGACGTATGCGCTCGAGACCGAGGATATTGTAACACTTCCTCCCGAAAACGCAGCGGTTTTGCGGGAACGCAACATAATATTAAGTATATTCCCGGACAAATGATGATGCTGTTTTTTCGAGCAGTCAAGAGGGCGTAATATGAAGATGCCAGGTAAGTTTCGGTCCTACTGTCCATTCTGTCTCTCCCATCAGGAGCACGAGGTCGAGCGCGTGAAGCGCGGCAAGACCACGGGGCTCCACTGGATTGACCGGCAGAAGGCGCGCAGAGGCGGTGTCGGTAACATGGGCAAGTTTTCGAAGGTGCCCGGTGGCGACAAACCAACCAAGCGGATCAATGTCCGGTACCGGTGTGTCACCTGTAAGAAGGCGCACCTGCGGCCCGGATTCCGAATTGCAAAGTTCGAACTGACGGAGTGAGTTGAAAATGGTACGTCTCTATCGCGAGAACCGGTCCAAGTTCCTCCGGGTCAAGTGCCCGGACTGTGAGAATGAACAGATCGTCTTTGAGAAGGCGAGCACCTCCGTCGACTGTGTGGTCTGCGGGCGCGTGCTTGCGGAACCCCGCGGCGGTCGCGCCGATATCAGGGCGGAGATCCTGACAGCCCTCGAGTGACGTCATGAACGAGAGGTCATGGCCTGAGGAGGGCGAGCTGGTCGTCTGCACCGTGACGCAGGTGAAGGACTTTGTCGCGTTCGTGCAGCTCGACGAGTATGAGGGGCGCGAGGGGCTGATCCCGATCTCCGAGATTGCGACCGGCTGGATCAAGTACATTCGCGACCATATCTCCGAGGGGCAGAAGATCGTCTGCAAGGTCCTGCATGTCGACCAGGCACGCGGTCACATCGACCTCTCGAAGAAGGATGTCAACGACCACCAGCGGTCCGAGAAGATCCGCGAGTGGAAGAGCGAACAGAAGGCCCGGATGTGGATCGGCTTTGCGTCGACCGCCTCCGAGGTGCCCGAGGCCGAGATCGTCACGGCCCTTCTCAATGAGTACGCGCTCCTGTACGAGGCCTTCGAGGACCTCGTCGTGGACGAGGAGGGCTTCCGTGCCCGCATCACGCTCCCCGAGAAGGCGCTCGAGGCCGTGATCGCGGTCGGCAAGGAGAACGTCAAGATCCCGCGCGTGACCGTGACGGGTGTGCTGACGCTCTCCTCGCCCAAGCCTGACGGAGTCAACGTGATCCGGCGGGCACTCCGCTCGGCCGAGCCGAAGATCGACGGGGTCGACGTCGACCTCTACTATATCGGCGCGCCGAAGTACGGGATCAAGATCACGGCTCCCGACTACAAGACCGCCCAGAAAGCGATCGAGAAGGCGGCCGCCTCCGCCGTCGGCGTGATGGAACGGGCCGGCGGCGAGGCGAAGTTCGCCAGAAAGCAGAAGTCCGGCAAGACCGCATGAGGGGCCTGATGCGGCACTGCCGCCGTGACCGAGTCTATACGCTCAGCACGCAGTGCCCTGTCTGCGGAGAGCCGACCGGGTCGGCCCACCCGCCCCGCTTTTCACCCGAGGACCGGTACGGACGGTTCCGGAGGATGGTGAGGTGAATGGAGCCGATCGAGATCAAATACCTTTCTGAGGAGCCGGCCGACGGTCCCGCCGTCCTGATCGAGGGACTGCCCGGGATCGGGCAGGTGGGCAAGGTCGTGGTCGACCACATCCTCCACGAACTCTCTGCGGAGAAGATAGCGGAGATCCACTCGCAGTTCTTCCCGCCGCAGGTCGTGATCGGCCCCGACGGCACCTGTCGCCTGGTCAACAACGAGCTCTGGCGTTACCGTTCGCCGACCATGACCTATCTCTTTCTGGTCGGCGACTGTCAGAGCATCTCGTCCGAGGGGCACTATGCCCTCGCGGCTCAGTACCTCGACTGTGCCGAGCGCTTCGGCGTCTCGCGCGTCTATACCCTCGGCGGCTACGGAGTCGGCCGGCTGGTCGACGAGCCCCGTATCCTCTCCGCCGTGACGCACCCCCACCTCCGACCCGCGGTCGAGGCGGCCGGGGGCGTCTTTGAGCGGGACGAGCCGGGCGGCGGGATCGTCGGCGCGGCCGGACTCCTGCTCGGGCTCGGGGCGCAACGCGGGCTCGAAGGGATCTGCCTGATGGGCGAGACCTCGGGCTATCTCGTCGATCCCAAGTCGGCCCACGCACTGCTCTGCGTCCTCTGCCGGATCACGGACCTCGCGATCAATCCCGACCGGCTCCAGGACCGCGCCGAGGACATGGAGCAGGTCCTCGAGCAGGTCAAGCAGTGCGAACGCGTCCGTCAGAACGACGAGCTCTCGTATATTGGGTGAGCCATGGAGCTCAACAGCGACCTCCATCTCCACTCTCCTTTTGCCCGCGGGGTCAGCCCCCGCATGCAGCCCGGAGTCCTGCTCGAGGCCTCGGCCCGGAAGGGGATCGGTGCCATCGGGACCGGGGACGCGCTCCATCCCGCATGGCGCCGGGCCTGGGGCCCGGAGCTCGAGAACGAGCACGGGATCGTGGTCCTGCCGACGGTCGAGATCCAGGCCGAGCACCGGGTCCATCACCTGGCCCTCTTTCCGGACTTCGAGGCGGTCGAGGTCTTCGGGGATCTGCTGGCTCCGCACGGCAAGAGCCTCGAGACCGAGGGTCGGCCTCACCTCCGGTTGACCGGCGGCGAGGTCGTCGCAGCGGCCCACGAGGCCGGCGGACTCGCCGGCCCGTCGCACGCCTTCACGCCGTATACCGGCTGTTACGCGGCCTTCTCGAGCATCAGGGAGTGCTACGGCGATGAGCCGATCGACTTTCTCGAGCTCGGCCTCTCGGCCGACTCCTCGTACGGCGTGGGAATCTCGGAGCTGCACGCGACGCCGTTCATCTCGTCCTCGGACGCCCACTCGCCCGAGCTCCACCGCATCGGGCGCGAGTTCACGCGCCTCGACGTGGGGGAGGCGTCCGCCGTGGGCGTCCTCGAGGCGCTCGCCCGCGGAAGGGTGGTGATGAACGTCGGGCTCTTTCCTGAGGAGGGAAAGTACAACGAAACAGCCTGCACGCGCTGCTCCCACCACTTCTCTCTCGCCGAGGCCGTGGCGCACGGCTGGCGCTGCCCCGAGGACGGGACGCCGCTCAAGAAAGGGGTGCGGGATCGGGCGCACGAGCTCTGGGACGACGAGCCGCGTCCGCGTCCGCCGTACCTGCACCTGATCCCGCTCGGCGAGGTGATCGCCGTGGTGCTCGGACTCGGTTCGCCGAACACGAAGGCAGTGCGGCGGATCCACGACGATCTCCTGGCCGCCTTCTCGACCGAGATCGCGGTCCTGGTCGACCTCCCCGTCGAGACGATAGCCCAGGTCAATCCGGCCGTGTCTCGGGCGATTGGAGCCCTGCGTGAAGGGCAGGTGGTTCTCCATCCGGGCGGTGGAGGCTGTTACGGCACCTTCGAGCTCCCGTCGACGTAATCTCACTCCGGATCCCACCATACATAACCCTTTTCCTCAGGTGGGGCCAATTATGATGACATGCTCGTGATCAGGAGGGATATATGCGGATACTGTGGCTGCTGTGTCTCGGTATGTCCGCAGGGGGCGCTCGAGTTGATCGACGCCTATCTCTCGGTTGAGGGGGAGTGTTCCAGCTGCGGCATCTGTGCCAGAGCCTGCCCCCTCGGGGCGCTGGAGGTCGCTGATGAAGCCTGAATACGACCTGCTGGTCATCGGCGGGGGACCGGGCGGGGCTCTCGCGGCCCGGACGGCAGCCGAGAAGGGTCTGTCCGTCGGGCTCGTGGAGAAGCGTCCCGCCATCGGCGTCCCCGTCCGATGTGCCGAGGGTGTCGGCCGCGACCTGCTCGAGGAGTTCATGGACCCCGACCCGGCCTGGATCTCGGCCGAGATCGACCGGGCCGTGCTCGTGGCGCCCGACGGGTTCCGGATGGCCCTCGAGCCCTCGATGGCAGGGAGCGAGGTCGGGTACGTCCTCGACCGGAAGCGGTTCGATCGCGAGCTCGTGATGCAGGCGGCAGCGGCCGGCGCAGAGATCCAGGTCAAGACCCGGGCGGTCGCACCGATCATGGAGAACGGCACGGTTGCCGGGGCCCGTATCGAGCAGAACGGCCAGATCCAAGATGTCCGGGCCAAGGTCGTGATCGCCGCCGACGGGGTCGAATCGAAGTTCGCCCGCTGGTGCGGCGTGGATACGGCTGTCCCGCTCGGCGATATCGAGACCTGCGTCCAGTACCTGATGACCGGGATCGAGATCGACGATGCCGCGACGGTCTTTCATCTCGGCAACGAGATCGCCCCCGAGGGCTACGTCTGGATCTTCCCGAAGGGCCCGAAGACGGCGAACGTCGGGATCGGGATCAGCGGACGCAAGAGCCGCGACGGGAGCCGTCCGATCGACTACCTGAACCGGTTCGTGAAGTCGCACTTTCCCGAGGGCCGCGTGGTCGAGTGGATCATGGGCGGCGTCTCGGTCTGTCCCCCGCTCGAAAAGACGGTCGCGGACGGCATGGTGATCGTGGGCGACGCGGCCCGGGTCTCGGATCCGCTCACGGGCGGCGGGATCTACAACGCGATGTACACGGGCCGGCTCGCGGCACAGGTGGCCGCGGACGCGATCGCGAAAGGCGACGTCTCGGCGAACGCCATGATGCCCTACGATACGACCTGGCGGGCGTCGAAACTCGGCAAGTCGCTCGACCGGAACTACCGGATCAAGGAGTATTTCATCCATCTGCCGGACGCGAAGTTGAACCGGCTGGTCCATTCGATCTCCCGGCTCGACCTCACGAAGTTCTCGACCCTCGAGATCATCAAGGAACTGATCCGGCACGACCCGACCCTCCTGCTGGAGCTCCGGGCGATCCGCGACCTGCTCTAGGCCCCGATGATCGCCGGCGTGGATGAGGCGGGCAAGGGGTCCGTGCTCGGCCCGCTCGTGGTCGCGGCGGTTGGCGCTCCGGACTGGGCCACCGTCCGGGAGCTCGGGCGGCGGGATTCGAAGGGGCTGACGCCGCGGCGGCGGGAGGCGCTCTACGACGAGATCATCGCAGCGCTCCCGTTTGCCCTGGTCGAACGAACGGCCGCTGCAATCGATACGGCGCGCAGGCACGAGAGCATGAACACGATCGTGGCCGGTGCCCATGCGGCGGCCCTCGAGGGCCTCTTCGCCGGGGGCCACTCGATTCGCGTGGCCTATCTCGACGCGTGCGATGTGCGCGAGGGGCGGTATGCGACGACCGTGGGGCGACAGCTCGGCGCGCCGTGCACGGTCATGGCATCGCACCGGGCCGACAGCACCCTGCCGGTCGTCGCATCCGCCTCGATCGTGGCGAAGGTGACCCGCGACCGCGCGATCGAGGCGCTGGCCGATGAGTTCGGCACGATCGGCAGCGGGTACCCTTCGGATCCGGTGACGCGCCGGTATATCGACGGGCTGCTCGAGGGGCGCGGCCCCCTGCCTTCCCTGGTCCGAGCGAGCTGGCGGACGGTCTCGGACCGTCGGCTGGCCCCGGGACAGACAACGCTCGTGTGAGCCGAGACGACCTTTTATATTCGTCGTCCGACCATGCATGTGGGAATGGACTGGGTCACGGGTGTCCTCGAGGCACTCACTTCGCCCCTGGGCCAGCTCGCGCTGCTCCTCGTTGCAATCTACGTAGCGGTGGTCGTCTACCTCAAGTGGTCGGGGCGTTTTGCCGACCACGTGATGTTCTACGGCCCGATCCTCGCCCTACGGACCACGAAGGTGGGGTTCTTCGACATCTTCCGACGGATCGCATGGCCTCTCAGGCTGTATGCGGGCCTCGGAGTGGTCGCGGTCGCGATCGTCTCGTTTGTTTTTGCGGTCCTCCTGCTCTTCACGTTCCAGCTGCTCCTTCTGACGCGGCCCGAGCCGACTCAGATCATCGCCCCGCAGAACATCCTGCTGATCCCCGGCGTGAACGAGTTCGTGCCCGGGACGGTCGCGGTCTGGCTTGCCCTCGTGATCACGCTCGTGGTCCACGAGTTCGGACACGGTATCCTCTCCCGCGTGGAGGGGATCCGGGTGAAGGCGGCCGGCGTGCTCCTCGCGGTGATCCCCATAGGAGCGTTCGTCGAGCCGGACGAGGAGGAGCTCGAGAAGGCCTCGCGCGGGGCCAAGATGCGCATGTACGGCGCCGGGATCACGAACAACTTCGTGGTGGGCCTCCTCAGCATCTTTCTCATGATCGCGCTCGTGGGTATGGCCGTGCCCGTCACGACGCCGATGATCCACGGGATCTACCAGAACTCCCCCGCGTTCAATGCCTCGGTCCCGCAGGACTCGGTCGTGGTCGCGCTCAACGGGACCCCGGTCGGAGACCGCGAAGAGCTCGGCCGGCTCCTCGCCTCAAGCCGGCCCGGAGACCTGACGTCCCTGACCGTCGAGACGGTGGGCAATCGATCGATGCATACCCTCACGCTCGCCCCCTGGCCGGAGAACGCTCATCCCTCCGGGTTCATGGGGATCGAGTACTACGACGGAGCGGCGCTTCAGGCCTACGTGAAGCAGTCGTTCAATCCGATGGGCCTCCTGCAGTACCTCTTCATGCCGTTCAACCCCTCGTCCGATGCCCGCGCACTCCGGATCCTCGGGTTCCCCGGGGCGTCGGCGTCGTCCTACCTCGAGGCGCCCTTCACGGGGTTCTGGTCCCTCGTCCATCTGCTCTTCTGGACGGGCTGGATCAACCTGAACGTGGGGATCTTCAACGCGCTGCCGATGCTGCCGTTCGACGGCGGCTATATCTTCAAGGAAGGGGTCAACGCGGTGCTCTCCCGCATTCGGCTCGAACGGTTGAGCCCCTATATCGTGGGCGGCCTCTCGTGGCTGATGGCCGTCGCGATGATCTCCCTGATCGTGCTGCCTTACCTGTTCCACCTCTGATCGCCTTCCGGCGATCCTCTCCATCGCTGTTTTCCCTCACTTCCTGCCTCACCGTACCGACCCGGCGAGACCCGGTCCGGCGGCAGAGGCGGCGTCACCGGAGGGACAGTGCGCCCAGAAATGCCCGGCACCTGGAGCAGTGGCACGGGACGGCGCCGGAATAAAAAGGACGAATCCCCTGACTGTCCCGAGAAGGATCCTCCATGAGAAGAGAATTGCCGGCGACTGTGTCGGGTCGAGGGCCCCACCCTCTCGAGGGCGGCACGGCCGTTTCTGCCATTTACAACAGGACACAGCTTGGCGGAAACGGTCGTGTAAACGGAGAAAGAGTATAATCCTGGCCGAATGGCGGATCGCGCCGAGTTCCATGGAGACCGGGTCGGCCGTTTCCGCCAGACGCGGTTACACAGACCCCCCCTCTCTGCCGAGCCGGCAATGGGGGAACGCGACAGGAGCCGGCCGTCCTCTCGATGCGATACCGGGGCCGGCACGGGCGGCGATTGGTAACGATCAGAACCGGAGATGTTGCTGACCGACGACCCGTGCCGGCACGGCAGACGGGGTTTTTCGTTGCGCCCCTGTCGAGCACGGCTCGGCACGCGGCCGACGTGAACGCCTCGAGCGCCGCATCCGGACGCGAATGCCGGCCTCGAGCATGTCGTAGAGCACCATCATCCGGCCGACCTCCTCGACAATCTCAGATTGGATGAACTTCATCGTTATCGCCGCCTCAAATGAATCGCCGCGGCCAGCCAACGTTGCGAGGATCTTTGCAGACGCGGCGACGATGGCATTCATAGTCATTTTTCGATCCTGAATCCTGCTCACGCCCATCTCTTCATAATCCCATCTGGCGGAAACGGCCGATGCGATCTCTGCAGAATGGCCGGCATTTTCCGATCCGGCCCGGCAGATCTCCTTTGCCCGTTTACACGGCCGTTTCCGCCACGCTGTCGCCATCTGCAAATGGCGGAAACGGCTGCGTTCGTGCCGGCTCCGACCGTACAACGCCGGGACGCGGTCTTATACAAAGATCAAAAAAGGAGCTGGTGCCGGCCCGCCTGCTGCCGGGGCCGGCTTACTCGAGGGTCTTGGGGCCGGCGGGCTCGTCCGTCTCGACGAGCTCCCCTTTCTCCTTGCCCTTGATCTCCGGCATATCCGGGACCGACCGCTGAACATCCGCGAGGATCTCGCGTACGTCCTCCAGGCGGGGGATCGCGCCGAGGATCTCGTCGTCGAGGCGAGATGAATCTCCCTCTTCCATCGGCGGCAGCTGGTCCTCGGCCAGGCCGAGGAACTTCGCCGACTGCCGGATCAGGCTCGAGAACTCGAACGGGAAGATGATCTTCGTCGCCTGGCCGTTTGCCATGGTCTTCAGGGCGTCGAGCGAGAGGACCGTGATCGCTCGCCGATCGAGCGGTCGGGAGCCGAGCGCGACGATCCGCAGGCCCTGGGCCTGGCCCTGGGCCTCGAGGATCCGCGACTGCCGCTCGCCCTCGGCCTTCAGGATCTTGGACTGCCGCTCGCCCTCGGCCTCGAGGATCATCGACTGCCGCAGGCCCTCGGCCCGGAGGATCGCCGACCGCTTCTCACCGTCGGCCCGGAGGATCGCGGCCCGCCGCTCCCGCTCCGCGGCCGTCTGCTCGGTCATGGCCTGCTTGACCGCGCCGATCGGGTCGACCTCCTTGATCTCGACCCGCTCGACCTTGACCCCCCACTGGTCGGTCTCGCGGTCGAGCATGTCCCGCAGGCGGGCGTTGATCACGTCCCGGTTGTAGAGGACCTCGTCGAGCTCCATGTCGCCGATCACGCCACGGAGCGTGGTCTGGGCAAGGGCCACCGTGGCCGTCCTGTAGTTACCGACCTCGAAGAAGGCCTTCTCCGGGTCCATCACGCGGATGAAGACTATCGCGTCGACGTTCGTCGGTGAGTTGTCCTTGGTGATGACCTCCTGGCTCGGGACGTCGACCACCTGCGTCCGGAGGTCGAGCTTCTCGACCCGGGTGATCAGGGGGACCACCCACCTAAAACCGGGGTTGAGCCGGCCGATGTACTTGCCCAGCCGGATCTGGAGGCCCTGCTGGTACGGCTGGACGATCACCACGCCGCGCGCGAAGATGAAGATGATCACGAGGATCAGGATGATTGAGATCAGTGTCTCGATTAGTGCCATGGTATCAGATCTCCTCTACGATGATGTGGACGCCCTCGGACTCGACCACCCGGACCGTCGCTCCCTCCTCGATCTGCGCCCCGGTCGAGTGGGCCGACCAGTCGTGGCCGGCCACGCGCACCTGGCCGTTGAGGGAGTAGTGGTCGACCGCCCGGGTCACTCGCCCGGTCCGGCCGATCACCGAGTCCCGCGACATGGTCGTCGGCGAGGCGTCGGGGGTGATCCGGGAGTAGAACCAGACCGTCAGGATCGCGGTCGCGAGTGCGACCACGACCCCGAGCACAATCCCCCAGACCGAGGAGAAGATGTCGATGCCGAGCACGAGCAGTATGCCGAGGAGCACCATCACGGTCCCGGGTACGGTCATGAAGAACCCGGGTGAGTAGGCCTCGAACAGGAGCGCGAGCGCGCCGACCACGATCAGCAGCCATCCGAGCTCGGCCCCGCCGAATAGCACCATGCTCCTCAATCGATTGGCAAGGTCTTAAGGCTATGGAACGAGGCCCGTTTCGTCTCAGAGTTTGACGTAGGCAGCCCCCTCGCGCTGCCTTCGGACGAGCTCTCCGAGCCCCGACGGGACCACGAGCACGCCCTCGGTGAGCGCAGCCGGATCGACCCCGGCGCGGACAAGGCTGTGTCGACAGCCGACGACCGCCACCCCCTGCTCGAGCAGCCCCCGGATGGCCGGGGCGTGCGCCGCCGTCCGCCGGAGGACCGAGACCGCCCCGCCGTTCACGACCAGAGCGACCGTGACCTTGCCCGGCATGTCGTCGAGCAGGTGCTGCAGGCTCCGGAGGCCACGGTCGACCCGCTCTCCGTCGTCGAGGTGCAGGATTACCCGGTACATTCAGATCACCCGGAACGGCTCGGGCCCTGCGCCCATGTACGGCACGCCGTCGGCGAGCCGGCGCTCCATCGCCTCGTGGGCCGAGATGCCTGTCCCGGCCCGATCCGTCCCGTATCGTCCGGGCACGCCCTGCACGGTCACGAACGCGGCCCGGTATCGTTCCTCGGGGTCGAGCCTTCGGCGACCGACCCAGCAGGCCTGGATCCTGTGGCCGGCTGGGTTCTCGAGCTTGACGTAGCAGGTCAGCCCGAGGCAGCGCTTCAGGTACCCCCCCATCTGGGCGTAGGGGTCGCAGGCAAAGGTCCGCTCGAGGTTCTCTTCGAGCATCGCCCGCACCTCGGCGCCCGTGAGGGTGACCGTCATCACCTCGGCGTTCATGGGAACGATCGCGTAGAGGTCGTTCATCGTGACGCGCCCGGGCAGGATGGGAACGCCGTACCGCCAGCCGTTCGAGAATGCGAGCTCGGCCCCGGTCACGTGCAGGATGGAGTCGAGCAGAAACGTGTCCATGCTGGCCGAGAGCATCTCGCCCCGATAGAGCGGGATGCCCGTCTTCCCAACGACCCGGCCGAGCTCCTCGCGATAGGGCCCGACCGCCTCCTCGACGAGGCCGGCGACAGTCGGGTCGGTCGGACAGGTCTCGTCGATCTCGTAGAGCCGGTGCGAGTGCGCCACGACCCGCCCGTCCCGGACCGTGAGATCGAGCCGGCCGAGGAACGAGCCGTGGACCCCCGACTGGATCACGAGCGCACCGTTCTGCTCGATCGGGGCCTCGAGCCGGTGGTGCGTGTGCCCCGAGAGGAGCACGTCGATCCCGTCGACCTCGGAGGCGAGGCGAAGGTCCTGAGGCAGGCCCAGGTGCGAGATCACGACCACGAGCCCGGCACCCTCGTCCCGGAGCCGGGCGATCTCGCCCGGGAGCTCGTCGTTGCCGAGCGTGAACCGGAGCCCCTCCGAGAAGGGCGGGGGCATGGTCTTGTCCAGGATCGTCGCGGCAATCCCGATCACCCCGACCGTGACGTCGCCGACCTCGACCAGGACCGATCCCGGAAACGGTCGTCGGTCCGATCCTTTCTCGTAGCAGTTGAGCGCGAGCACGGGATAGCTGAGCCGGCCCGCCAGGTCCATGAGGCGTGCGGGCCTGTAGGCGAAGTCCCAGTGCGCTGTCATGGCTCCGATCCCGAGGGCGTTCAGCACGGGTACGAGGGCCTCTCCCCGCGTCTTCACGGCCGGCGCGGTCCCGTGGAGGGTGTCGCCGCAGTCGAGGAGCAGGGCCCTGTTCCCCGTCTCCTCGCGGATCCGGTTCACCAGCCCGGCGATCCGGGCGTAGCCCCCCGCGATCCGGAAGACGGGGCCGTCAGGACCCCAGATGACCTCGGGGTGCGGCTCGAGGTAGGCGTGGGTATCGTTCAGCTGCAGAAGTGTCAGGTGACGGTCGGCCATTCACCCGGAATAGACCGGCGTCCAGAAAAATGTTGTGCGAAGTTCAGACCCGTTCGATCGTGATCCGGACCTGGTCCCCGTTTGTGAACCCGTGGCCCTTCGGCACATCGATGTTGAACCAGAGCGAGCCCGGGTTCTTCTGGATCTCGTCCTGAGCCATCAGGCAGTCCTTCTGGTCGTCGACCTGGGCCACGAACTCGATCACGGAGGTGAACTCGATCTTCGACATTGGGTCTCAGGTCCCCTTCGGCTGGACCATCCAGGTGGTGCTGTTTGAGTACGACCAGCGAACGATCGTCAGGTCGTCACAGATCTCGGCGAGGATCGCCATGTTGGTTCCGACCTCCTTGGACGAGAGTCCGAGGTCACGGGCAATGTACTTCGACTTGAAGTAGAACTTGCCCTTGCAGAGAGCGGTCCGCAAGTACAGGACGATCCGCTCCTGACTCTCATTGTAACTCTCGCGGATACGGCTGGCGGTCGACATTTCCCTGTCCATTGGTATATCACTCACCTATTTAAACATTGTACATCCGGCGCGTCCCGATCGGATTCACCGCACCGTTCGAGGAAGATCCGGCGGTGGATGATCCGCCAGGCGATGATCAGCTGGGCCACGTCGACGGCGGTCACGTACTCCCGCTCGCGGGCGAGCGCGATCGGCCGGACATGGGTCTGCTCCTCGATCGATTGCTCGAGCCGGTGGACCACGTGAGCCCCGAGCTCGCCGTCGAAGACGATCTCGCCGCGGCGGCGGCGCGGGTCCTCGTGATGGATGAACTCGAGCAGAAAGTTCCGCTCCGAGAGCGAGAGGATCGCGAAGAGGTCGACTCCGAGGTCGACGTCGCTGATCGCCCGATCCATCGGGTCCTGGATCAGGGAGACCTGGTAGACGTTCCGGGTCCTTGCCAGGGCCGAGCCGTACTTCGAATGCCCGATCCGGATCACGACGTCGGCGTAGCTCCGCTGGGGTGCGATGTATCGCAGGTAGTCGGGTTCGCGTTCGAGGATCTCCTTGAGGACCTGCTGGCGGTCGTACCCCCGCTTGGCCATGTCGCGACGGATCTTCCAGTCCTCCTTGACCTCCCGGTCGGGCTCGACAAAGAGCGTGAAGTCCAGGTTGGCCCGGAGCCGCTCGGAGAAGAGCGTGTGGAGCCCCTCGAGGATCACGATCTTGCCCGGGGCGAAGGGGACCGGCTCGCCGAAGGTCCCTACCGCGTGGTCGTAGACCGGCTTCATGATCGTCCGGCCCGCCTTCATCGCGATCAGGTCCTCCTCGATCTGCTCGATCCGGTTTGCGACCGGATCGAGTGGAGTCACGCCGAGTTCGCGTCGCTGTTTGCGGTCGTACAGGTGGTAGTCGTCGAGTGTGATCGTCGTGACGAGGTCTTCACCGAAGATCTCCCGGATGGACTGGGTGAACGTGGTCTTTCCCGAGCCGCTGTCGCCCGCCACGCCGATAACGAAGACACAGGGCGAGTTCCGAATGATCTCCTTGAAGTTCGGCCCGCCGTTGCCGCTGGGACACTCCATGTCTCCCGCCCCGTCCATTACCATGCTCTCTGTCTTACGGGCCAGCGCAGAATAAAGTGTTTTGGGTGGCTGCACGAACCGGGTCTCACTGTCGGAAAATAGAGAAGACTCCCCTTATGGGCTTACGAGCCGATTCCCCGATAGACTCCGGCGACCTGCTGTGCAATCCCGTCCCAGCGGAAACGCTCCTTGATCTTCCGCAGCCCCTCGGCCCCCAGGGCTGCGAGCCGGATCGGATCGCCGATCACGGTGTTGATCCCGGAGGCGATCGATCCGCCGTCGACCTCGACCTTGACCCCGTCGACCTGGTGGTCGATGTTCTCCGAGAGCCCGCCCACGTTGGTCGCGACCACGGCACGCGAGGCGGACCAGGCCTCGAGCAGGACGAGGCCGAAGGGCTCGTTCCGGCTTGGGATCACGACGAGATCGGCCGCGTTCAGCAGGTACACGTACTCCTCGTCCGAGATCGGGCCGAGGAACCTGACCGGCATCCCCCGGGCCTGGGCCTGGAGTCCGGCCATCATCAATCCCTCGCCCGCGATCACGATATGGGCGTTGGGGTACTCGTTCAGCACCCCGGGCACACCGTCGAGGAGGAGGTCCGGCCCCTTCTGATGCATCAGTCGGCCGATGAAGAAGATCAGAGGGGCGTGTTCGGGCACGTCGTAGCGCCGCTTGACGCGGGCAGGGTCCACGTTTCGCTGGTACTCGCGCGGGATCACGCCGTTCGGCACGACCTCGCACTTCTCCTCGGGGATGCCGTAGAGGCTGACCACCTCGTCCCGGAGCACGCCCGAGACGGCGATCACCTGCCGGGCGAGGTGGGCCCCGCTCCGCTCGATTCCCGAGATCTCCCGGAAGATCTGCTCGGTCCCGAACGTGTTCCCGTGCCGGCCGAACTCGGTCGAATGGAACGAGAAGATCGTGTTCTGGTCCTGGAGGGCCGAGAGGGCCTCGACTGTATGCCAGTCGTGGAAGTGGAGGTAGTCGAAGTTCCCGCCGACCTTCTTGAACTGCCCCACCATCTCCCGGCTCATGGACCGGCAGTAGTCGACGATGTTGTCGCCTCCAGGCTGACAGTAGTGATAGGTGACCCCTGCGATCTCCCGGTCCGGGAGATCGCCACGGGTGAAGAAGTGGACCTCGTGGTTGGCAGCGAGCGCCTCGGCCAGGTGGGTCGCCGCGTTGGCGAGACCGCCGAGCCGGACCGCGTGGAGCGACTCCCAGCAGAAGAAGCCTAACTTAAGCGATTCCATAGGTCCTCCCGGCTCTCGGCCAGGTGGAGCGCGATCTCCTCCGAGTCCCGGATCCCCTCGATCCGCTCGGCGGCCTCGTGGGCCCCGAGTACGTCGCGCAGCCAGCGCGAGATGTCTCCCCGGGACTGGTGATACTCGATCGACTCTGCCGGGACCGCCCGGACCATCTCTGCGAACTGGTCGAGGTCGTAGGCTGTGTGCCCGTTGCGCCCGTCGGGCGTCGTGAAGTGGAACGCGAATCGGGGCGGAAGCACGCGGAGCGCACGCGCCGCATCGGGGTCTCGGGTGGCCGTCGCCCCCTCCTCCATGAAGGCTGCGATCGCCTCCATGTAGGTCCCGAAGGCCTCGACCGGGGACTGATGGGCAAAGAGGCTGTGCGCCTCGCCGCTCATGCCCGTCTTCATGGCCATGTAGTAGAAGTGGTCGCTGATCTGGAGGTTGCGCCAGACCTCGAGGTCGTGGGCGAACGCTTCGGCCTTCTGGACCGCGGCGATCGCGACTCGCTGCATCTCGTTCCCGGCCCATGCCGAGAGGTCCTTCTCGTGGTCCGCCCAGGAGATCGGCTCGGCGATATCGAGGAAGCCCTCGGGCTGATGGTCCTGGACCGCCTGCCGGGGGAGCGTGGTCCGGACGCCTCGCTCCTCGAGTTCGCCGGGGAGCGCCTGCAGGAACTCGAAGATCCCGGTCTCGGCGCTGAAGTGCTCGCCGTAGGTCTCGTAGTCGATGAAGACCGAGACCAGCGGGTCCTGGATGGCGGCCACCTCGTCGGCATAGGCCTGGACGGCGAGGTTTGTCACCGGGTCGTGCCGCTCCGAGAGCGCACCGCCGAAGCGGTACGCGATCTCGTCCGAGAGATGCGTGTTCCGCAGCAGGGTGGGCATGCCCGCGCAGAGGTAGGGGTGGTTCGGCGACCGTGTGCCGAGAACCTGGGGCGCTCCCTCCGTGTACGCGGCGAGGAACCCGAGGTCCTTCGAAAGGGCCGCGATCTCGTTCGAGTAGATGAACTCCGTGTTCTCGATCGTGGTCGGCCGGACATGAAAGAGGTCCCAGAGCACGTCCATGTGCTGGTAGACCTGGCGCGTGAACTCGGTCTTGTCATTGAAGAGGGAGGCGACCGAGTGATAGTAGGTCTGGGCAAGCACCTCGCAGTTCCGGTGCCGGGCCACCTGCGCGAAGAGATCAAGGGCGTCAGGGCGCCAGCGGTCGAGCTGCTCGATCAGGGTGCCTGAGAACGAGAACGCATAGCGATGCCCGGCATCGAGGCTCTCGAGGACGAGCCGGGTCGCGGGGTCGTAACACCTGTCCGTGACCTTCTCCAGGATCTCGCGGTTGATCGGATCGAAGTAGTGGTCAGGATCCGTGACGGCGGTGTTCTGGGAGCGGAACTCTCGTCTCAGCCGGAGGGGCTGATGTACTTCAAATCCAATAACTGTCTCCGGAATGATGCATACCTCCTGAATGGCGGGGCGTTCCCGGAAAAACTCTGGGGTGGCGAACGCCACGGGCCCGTGTCGCCGGTCGCTTCGCACCTATGCTTCTGGCCTTCGTATAAAAGATTTACCGCATTTGCGGTGATATCAGCACCCATTGAGTTAAACCTGACTTGAATTTTTCCACAAAGGTTTTGTAGATTGATATCCTTCTACAGGTCCCTCCCCTCGATTCGTCGGCAAGAGAACGACCTGCCGCACCCGGGTGAGACGACGGTGAAGATTGAATAGTCGCACCTCCCATCTGTATACATGCCCCGCCGCCGGATCACGTTCTCGCGGAACGTCTTCCTGCCGCTGACCACGGTCTGCCGGAATCGCTGCAGCTACTGTGGCTTCCGTCGGCCGGTCGGAGCGGGATGCATACTGCCGCCCAACGAGGTCGAGGCAATGCTCGCCCTGGGGAACCGGGCCGGCTGCACCGAGGCGCTCTTCACCTTTGGCGAACGCCCGGGCGAGGTGCCCGGCTTCTCCGAACAGCTCGCTGCCGTCGGCGAGGTCTCGATCCTCGACTACTGCCGCCGCCTCTGCCTCGTCGCGATCGAGAACGGGCTGCTGCCCCACACGAACGCGGGCGTCCTCGAGGAGGACGAGCTGCGGGTGCTGGGCGAGGTGAACGCGAGCATGGGGCTGATGCTCGAGACGACGGCACGGGTTCCGGCCCACGAGGGCTCGCCGGGCAAGGAGCCCGAGGCACGGATCGCGACGATCGAGGCCGCCGGCCGGCTCCGGATCCCGTTCACGACCGGGCTTCTGCTCGGGATCGGCGAGACGGAGGAGGACCGGCGCGAGTCCTTCGAGACGATCGCGGGCCTCCACCGTCGGTACGGCCATATCCAGGAGGTGATCCTCCAGAACTTCGCGCCCCAGGACGGCACGGGTATGGCGGGGGCGCCGACCATCCCTTTGGCGGAGTACTGTGCGACGATCCGGCTCGCCCGCGAGATTCTGCCGGATGACATCGCGATTCAGATCCCGCCGAACCTCGCGGACAGTGGACGCCTGGTCCCGTGCGGAGTCGACGACCTCGGCGGCGTCTCGCCCTGTTCGATCGATTATATCAATCCTGATCACCCCTGGCCCGCCATCGAGGCCCTGGGCCGGACGATCGGGGATGCCGAGCTCGTCGAACGGCTCTGCATCTACCCACAGTACATCGAGCGGGGATGGTATCCCCCCATCCTGGCGCCGCTGGTGCGGTGTCTCTCCGACCGACTCAAGGAGCAACAGCTGTGACCGAGGAGTTACTCTATGCAGGCAAGGCCAAGTCGATCTACCGGTCCGACAGTCCAGACGAGCTGATCGTGGTCTTCCGTGACGATATCACCGCCTTTGACGGCGGCAAGAAGGACGTGCTGGCCGGGAAGGGCGAGTACAACGCCCGGGTCTCGGCCCGACTCTTCGAACTGCTCGAGGCGGCCGGCGTCCCGACGCACCTCCTGGCCGTGGAGGGTCCCGGCCGGATGCGCGTGCGCTGGCTGACCATGATCCCGCTCGAGGTGATCGTCCGCAACATCGCGGCCGGGTCGCTCGTCAGAAACTATCCCTTCGAGGAGGGGAGCCGGCTCGACCCCCCGCTGATCGTGATCGACTACAAGGACGACACCCGCCACGACCCGATGCTCAACGACGAGATCGTCCTCGCCCTGCGCCTCGCGACGCAGGCGGAGCTTGACGAGCTGAAGGCGCTCGCCCTCCGTGTGAACGAGGTGCTGAACGGGGTCTTCGCCGACCTGGGGATCCTGCTCGTCGACTTCAAGATCGAGTTCGGGCGGGACGCCGGAGGGCGGATCCGGCTCGGGGACGAGATCAGTATGGACTCGATGCGGCTCTGGGACGGCGAGACCCGGGAGTCGCTCGACAAGGACGTGTACCGGTTCGCGAAGGGCGATGTGCTGAGCACCTATGCCCGTGTCGCCGACCGGATCCTGGGGGATGAGTGACATGCGATTTGACGTGACCATAACGATTGCACTGAAGGAGGGAATGCTCGACCCCGAGGCGCGGGCGATCCAGAACGCCCTCGCGCACCTCGGGGTGCCCACGCTCTCGCTCTCGACCGCACGGCGGTTCTCGATCGGCCTCGAGGCCGCGGACCGCGACCGGGCTGAAGCGACGGCCCGGGAGATCTGCGAGCGCCTGCTCGCGAACCCGGTGATCCACCGGTACGAGATAGAGGTCGCCTGATGCGGTTCGCCGTGATCCGGTTCGGCGGATCGAACTGCGACCTCGACACGGTCCATGTGCTCGACGAGGTGCTCGGCGTCCCGACGGACCTGGTCTGGTACCGCGACGGGCTCCAGCGCGAGTACGACGCGGTCATCCTGCCGGGGGGCTTCTCGTACGGGGACTACCTCCGTGCGGGCGCCATCGCGGCCCGGACCCCGATCATGAACGATGTGATCCGGCATGCCCGGGCCGGGCGGCTCGTGCTCGGGATCTGCAACGGGGCCCAGATCGCGGCCGAGAGCGGCCTCGTCCCCGGTGTCTTCACCCGGAACGAGGTGCCGCGTTTCGTCTGCCGGCCGACCTGGCTCCGGGTCGAGACCCCCGAGAGCCCGTTCACCAACCTCTTCCGGCGGGGCGATGTCATCCGGGTTCCCGTCGCGCACGGCGAGGGTCGGTACGTGGCTCCGCCGGAGATTGTCAGCCGGCTCAACCGCGAGCGGCGCATCGCGTTCCGCTACTGCGACGAGGAGGGACGGATCACACCTGAAGCGAACCCGAACGGCTCGGTCGAGGGGATCGCGGGCGTCCTCTCCGAGGCCCGGAACGTCCTCGTGATGATGCCGCATCCAGAACGGTCGAGCGAGCTCGTGATCGGCTCCGAGGATGGGCGGCGGATCTTCGAGTCCATGATCGCCCACTGCCGGGCAATGCAACAGCGACAGGTCTAATAGCCGGCCCGCGAGATGAGGTGCAGCATGAGTGATAGGGATCCTGTGACAGAGGAGGAGATGCGTGCCTGGGCCGAGGAGGAGGCCCGTGAGCACGGATACCGTCTGAACGAGGACGAGCGGCAGCTCGGCGCCGTGCTCAAGGGCCTCGCCCGGAGCCGGGAGCGATTCGGCGAGCGGTACTGTCCCTGCCGGATCCGGAGCGGCGACACCGAGAAGGACCGGGCGATCATCTGTCCGTGCGTCCATCGCGAGGCCGAGGTGGCCGAGCAGGGGCGGTGCCACTGCAACCTCTTCCTCGCCCCCGAGACGTAGCTACGACGCAAACCGAAGTCATCGCCATCTTTTTTTCCCGACGCGTCCTTTCCTGTATTATATGCGATACACAACAGTGGTGCTTGCCGCGCTCTTCTGCCTCTGCGCAGCCGTCGTCGTGGTCACGGCCCTGACCCCGACGGCCACGCCGACCTCGGGAGAGACGCCGTCTGAGCACGTGATCAGGACTTCGGCCACGGGCGAGGCCGTGGCCTCCCCGGACCGGGCCGAGATCCAGGTCGGCGTGGAGACCGAGAACGCCGACGTGAAGGCGGCGCAGACCCAGAACGCTGAGCGGATGACCAACGTCACCCACGCGATGAAGGCGCTCGGGATCCCGGACGACCACCTGACGACGACCGGGTATACGGTCACGCCCGTCTACGACGACCAGCCCACGCCGCTTGTGCTCTCCCAGCGGAAGCCCCGGGTCTACCGTGTCTCGAACACGCTCCTCGTCCGGATCGACGACGTGGCGCGGGTCGGCGAGGTGATCGATACGGCCGTCTCGTCCGACGCGAACCAGGTGAACTCGATCGCGTTCATGTTCTCAGAGCAGCGCGGAGCCGAGCTCCGGGCGCAGGCCCTAGCACAGGCCGTGAACCGGACCCGGACCGATGCGGCCTCGGTCGCGTCCGCACTCGGCGTCCGGGTCACGGACGCCCGCGAGGTTCAGGTCGACTCGGGCACGCCTCCAATCTACTATGACCGTTCGGCCGGCACCGGGGCCGAGAAGGCGAGCCCCACGACCCCGATAGAGGCCGGCACCCTCAAGGTCACGGCGAACGTCCAGGTCGTCTGGGGCTACGCCTGAGCCCCAGGCGATCCCGCCCCCTCTCTTTTCATCGGTTCCGAACCCCCCGCGGATCGAGCGGACTCGCCAAAATCATCTGCTCCTCATGCCGACATGGCCGGGAACCGGTCGTATCGTGCCCTCTCCATCTCGCCTTGCGGGCACTCCGTCTGAGCGAACCGGCCCCGTTCCGTGCACGTATGGGCTCCTCCGGCGGATGCCCTGCGTTCCGACATCCGTTTCTGCACGGCTAGGCGCCAGGAAAGAGACCGACGAAAGCCCCTCGGGGGAGCGCAGGGGAGAAAAGAGGAGAGGTCTTCAGGGGATGAAGACGAAGTAGAGCGTGATGGAGCGGACCTCGGGCTCGACATGCACGTGCTCGAGGGTACAGGTCAGCCCCAGCCCCTCCGTGAGCATGCAGGCGATCAGACTGCAGATCGGGCACGGGTGCACGCGGCAGCAGACGGGGAAGTCCTGCTTGAGCTCGGTACAGATCGAGAGCAGGCGGTAATTCTGCAGCTCGACCAGGATATATCCCTCACGCCGGGCTGGGATCACGCGGTCTGCGACCTCGAGCACGTCCTCACAGACCTCCTGGATCGCGGTCAGCACCGCCTCTTCGCGCACCGGAAGGCGGAGTGAGTACGAGCGCTTGAGCATCTCGAAGAGCTGCATCCCCGAGGGGACCTGGTACTGCCCCCGGACGGAGCGGCCCCCGATGTAGGCGATGTCGGCGTTCGCCTTCGTCGGGGCCGCCGTCGACTCCGGCACGAACTGGAGTACGCCGTCGCCCTCACGCTGGGGCGGCAGGTAGTAGGTCAGGCTGTCCCGGGGAAGGGCGCGGCAGTCGACACTCTCGCCGGCGTTCAGGGCCTCCTGCAGGGTCCGGCTCGAGATGCCCCGGGAGCTGTTCAGCACGATCGCGCCGGCGAAGACACAGACGACGCCCATGAGCGAGGTGGCGACGATGATCACCTGTTCGAACGGGATGAACGCCCCGACCAGGGGGATGCTGATTGCCGGAAGCCCGACGAGGAACTGCTCAAAGAAGAGCGCGACAAAGAGCGCGGCGCCGAGCATCCGGATCACGAGCAGCCGGCGTGTGTATCGGGGCCGCGAATAGATCGGAGTGATCAGGATCGCGATCACCATCAGGCCGATCAGACCGAGGACGAAGTAGACCTCGGTGTTCACGTAACCCGAGATGATCATCAGCACGATCACCAGCAGGAGCCAGCCCAGCAGGGCACTGACCGCGAGGTAGCGTTTCTTCATCCGTGCACCTACTAGTCGGCGGGCGCGAGCAATAATCGTATCGCATCAGGAAAAATGTCGATAATCCAAGCCGGATCGACGCGCTAATCGCGCCGATCGGACCGGAGGAGCATGACGCAGTCGAGCCCCGTGACCTGGCCCGAGCCAGCCCGCGACGGGGAGAGGGTGGCGATCATGAACCTCGCCTGTCCGTCTGGCCGCTGGACCTTCAACTCCTGTCCCTCGATGCTCGTCCCCGCTACGACCTGGGCCAGGATCTCATCGTTGAACCCGGACTCGGGGCCCGAGAAGACCTCGGCAAGGGGTCGGCCCGTAAGCTCTGCGGCCCGCTGACCGGCAAGCCGTTCGAAGAGCGGCGAGACGTAGATCAGGCGGCCGTCGAGCGATGCCGAGAAGAGCAGGTTCCGTCCCGCCTCTGAGATCTCGGTGAACCGGCGAAGCGAACGATAGAGGGTGTCGTCGATCCGGCGCCGTTCGGCGAGCGCATCCTCGAGCCGGCGGAGTTCGGAGATGTCCTCGTACACCAGGTAGTGGTTCCCGTCCGAGAGCCGCCGCAGATGAAAGACGACCTCCCTCACCTCGCCGCTCCGAGTCCGTACATGCAGGAGCCGTGGCTCGGGGGTCGAGCCGTCTGCAAGCCCCTCCTGCCACACATCGGTCATGTACTGCCGGTAGTCGACGTCGGGGTGGGCGAGGCCGAACCAGGTCTCCACCGTCCCGCACTCTTCGGCCGTGTACCCGAAGGTCTCGACAAACCGGGTGTTCACGTACAGGAATCGGCCCGCAGGGTCCACGATCGCGCCGGGAAACGGCGAGAGCTCCACGATCTCGCGGAAACGTCGCTCCCGTTCCTGGAGGCTCCGCTCGGCACGCTTTCGGTCGGTGATCTCCTCGATGATACAGGTGATGCCGGTCGAGCCGTCATCGAAGACCGTCGAGATCAGCCGGACGCGATAGAACCGGCCCAGGTCCCCCTCCCCGATCTCGAGCTCGAGCGAGACCTCGCCTTCGGAGCGGGCTTCGAGCATGCGGCTTCTGACCTGGGGAGCGGAGAGGATCGGCAGGTGGACGCTGTCGATCGGCTGTCCGAGCAGGCTCTCTCGTGTCAGATGCAGGAACTCGAGAAACCGATCGTTCACCTGGAGGATCCGGTACTGCGGGTCGAGGATCAGGATGTACTCGGTCGTATAGTTCAGGATCGCCCCGAGGGGCACGCGCTGCGAGAGGAAGTAGACCTTTGCCGGTCCAAACGTGCGCATCTCGATCTGGCCGCCCGCGCAGAGAATGTCAAGATATTTGGCCGCCGAGTTGCGGTTCATACCAAGTCCGGCTGCGATCTCGGTGACCGACATGCCCCTCGGATTGTCCTTGAGAAGCGTGCGCACCTCGGCGAGAAGGTTGTGGGAGACGATCCCGGTATCGTGGGCCATGGCCGTTTACTCTGTCAGCTCTTGCTCTTAGAGATATAAAGTCGTGTTCCCGAAGGTGCCGGTGCCGGCCCGCGCCAAAATTTAATAGGGCCGCCGTTGATTGTCTGAGACACGGGCTCGTGGTCTAGTGGTTATGACGTCGCCCTTACACGGCGAAGGCCACCGGTTCGATCCCGGTCGGGCCCATCTCTTTCTCCTTTCTCATGTTGCTCCTTCCGACCCGAGGTGTCGGGCGTTCCGTCCGCGATCAGGAGATAATGCTCATGATCGAGCGGAAGCCCTCGCCGGTCCGATCGGCGCACCGCACGGCGTGGACCTGGGCCAGGTCGACGCTCCCGGTCGTCCTGCAGGCCATGCAGTAGGCGAGGGCCGGCGACTGCTTCCACGTCCCGCGCTCGCAGAATGCCCGCGACGAGGCGCAGAACCGGCATCGATCGAGGCCCACGCGCACGCCGGGCCGGCATTCAACGGTTCCGTTCTTCACGCTCAGCTCTCTCTGCTCCGTCTCAGTCATACCATTCTCCGTGATACCCGCCGGCCATAAGGGCCCGGTCGATCCGCTCCCGATCGGCTGCATCGTCGGTCCCGACCGGGCCGAGCTCCTCCCAGAGGTTCTTGAGCGACGGATCGTCCGTCAGCAGCGACCCGCGCCCGACCAGGCGGCCGCACTCGTCGCCCGCGCCGTCGCAGACGCGCAGGCGCGCACACCGGAACTCCCGGCAGACACGGGGCCGGCTTGCGTGGCAGGTGCAGGTGCTCGTCCCCGGCGCGCGCCAGATCAGGAACGGGCATCCGTCCCGGGCCGGCACCGCACCGCGGTGGACCTCGTCCACCTCGGCCCGGAACCGCTCGCCGTGCACGGCCTCCCTGCAGTCGAAGTGCCGGCCCGTCAGCCGGCGTTCGATCGTGATCGAGCGACCGAGGCTCACGCAGCACCGGCCGCAGTCCGTGCACCGGAACGGGACCGCCATCGTTCATCCTGGGCCGGGGGAGGTTTTCAAGGTTCGCTCGTTTCCCACGGCGCAAACGGTTTATGGGTCCACGCCGTATGGTTCGGAGATGACGCAGCCCGCGATCCTGGCGGAGGGCCTAGAGAAGCGCTTCGGCGCGCTCGTTGCGGTCGACCGCTGCTCGTTCGTTGTCAACGAGGGCGAGGTCTTCGGCTTTCTCGGTCCGAACGGTGCGGGCAAGACCTCGACCATGCGGATGATCGCCTGCGTCTCGCCCAAGACCGGGGGCCGGCTCGAGGTCTTCGGCCTCGATGTGAACGAGCGCCCGCGCGAGATCAAGGCTATGATCGGGGTCGTCTCGCAGGAGAACAACCTCGACCCCGACCTCTCCGTGTATGACAACCTGGTCGTCTTCGCCCGCTTCTTCGAGCTCGATCGGGCCGAAGCGGCCCGGCGGGCGGACGAGCTGATCGAGTTCTTCGGCCTGGGCGAGAAGCGCGATACGGTGATCGAGGTCCTCTCGGGGGGGATGAAGCGCCGGCTCACGATCGCCCGCGCCCTGATCAACCGCCCCCGCCTCGTCATCCTGGACGAACCCACGACCGGGCTCGATCCCCAGGCCCGGGCCCTGATCTGGGAGCGGCTCCGGACGCTTCGCGACCGCGGCTCCACCATCCTGCTCTCGACCCACTATCTCGAGGAGGCCGAACGGTTCTGCGACCGGCTTGTGATCATGGACAACGGCAAGATCCTGATCGAGGGGCGGCCCGACGAGATCGTCTCGTCGCGCATGGGTCGGGCCGTGATCGAGACCGTGGACGACCCGGCCGTGCTCGCCTGCCTCGCCCGCGAGGGGATCGCGTACGAGCGGTTCGGCGACCTGGTCCACATCACGACCAACAGCCCGGAGCCCCTCATCCAGCGCCTCGTCTCGAGCTGCAACCCGTCCCGCCTCTCGGTCCGGAACGCGACCCTCGAGGACGTCTTTCTCCGTCTCACGGGCAGGGGGCTGAAGGACTGATGGACGGGCAGATCTCGTGGCGGGTCCGGCATGTCTGGGGGCGGAACCTCCAGGTCTTTCTCCGGACCTGGAAGGTCAGCTTTCTCCCCCCGCTCTTCGACTCGCTCTTCTTCCTGATCGCCCTCGGGTACGGGCTCGGCCAGTTCGTCCAGGAGATCGACGGTGTCGGGTACGCCCGGTTCGTAGCCCCTGCGATCGTCGCGATCGGGATCATGAACGCGTCGTACTTCGAAACCACCTACGGTTCGTTCGTCCGGATGTACTACCAGAAGACGTTCGACGCGCTGATCGCGACCCCGATCACGATCGAGGAGGTGATCGTCGGCGAGATCCTCTGGGGTGCCACGAAGGCCGTCATCTACACGGCCCTGATCCTGCCCCTGCTCGCGGTCTTCGGCGTGATCAGTCTCCCTGACTCGCTCCTGCTGATCCCGCTCGCCCTGCTCGGCGGCCTCCTCTTCGGCGCGATCGGGCTCTGCTTCACGGCATGGACCCCGTCGATCGATACGCTCAGCTATCCGCAGTTCCTCTTCATCACGCCGATGATGGTCCTCTCGGGGACCTTCTTTCCGATCGAGAGCCTTCCGCTGCCGGTCCAGTACGTGGCCTATGCGGTCATGCCCCTCGCCCACATCGTCTCGCTCGCCCGCGCCCTGACCCTGCCCGCCGCGGCTCCATTCGCACTCGTCAGCCTTGCCTGGCTCGTCGTCGCGACCGGCCTGGTCATGTTCATCGCCGTCCGGCAGATGCGCCGGCGCCTTGTCGTCTAGCGCCGGCGGCCGATGAGGAGGGCCCCGAGTGAGCAGAGGGCCGCGAAGGTCCCGAAGCCGGGTGCGGCCGTCGAGGTCGGGCGCGCGGACCCGGTGCCTTTGAGGGGCCGCTCGTCCACGTTCCCCTCGTGGATCACGAACGGGCTGTCGCAGAAACCGTCGCCGTCGGCGTCGGGGGTCACGTCCGAGAACCCGCCGCCGTCGGGCTCGCCCCAGTAGTTGCCTCCGCGCCTCGGCCCGCCGGCGACGTTCGGGCCGTCGGACGCTGGCAGGGACCAGGAGTTCCGGTCGAGCTCCTCGACGTGCGTGTTGTTCGCGTTGAAGAAGAGGTTGTCCGCGATGACGTTCTCCTTGGTGAGGTAACAGTCGATACCGTAGGTGCCGCTCTCCCGGACCGTGTTGCCGGTCAGCCGGTTCCGGTCAGAGGCGATCAGCATCAGCCCGTTCTGGAGGTTGCCGGTCACGGTGTTGGCCTCGACCCGGTTGTCCAGGCTGACGTCCGAGAGGACGATCCCTGAGCCGCCGTTCGCCTCGACCCGGCAGCCCCGGACCGTCGAGTTCGTGGCCGAGAAGAGGTAGAGCCCGTGGTCGCGGTTCTTCCGGGCCGTCACGTTCTCGATGGTCAGGTGCGAGACGCCGATCGCGTGGACTCCGACCTCCCATTCCTGGAGGGCCAGGTTCCGGATCACGACGTTGGCAGGTGCCGTGCCCCGGTCATTCCGAACAAGCACGCCGGGGATTTCGCGGGCGCGGGTGCCGGCGAGGGCGTGTCCGTCCCCTTCGAGCACGACATCGGAGGCCGTGATCTCGATCGCTGCGTTCTGCCCCGCCCCGACGATATCGGCGGTGATCTGGTAGGTGCCGGGCGCCGTGATGACGATGGGGCCGTCGACCGGGATCGCCTGGGAGACCGCGACCAGCGCGAGGAGTGCCAGTGCGAACGAGAGAGCCGTGCGGATCATGCTCCTCTGGCTCTGTCATTACTCCTACATACGGTTTTCCGCCTCGCGCGGCTTGAGGGGGCAGCTCGAGCGACTCCCCGGAGGGTGCGCGCTCCCGTGCCGCGCTACCCGTTCCTTTCTCCCATGATGGGCGCCGCCGGGTCCCCACCCACGCGCTTTCGCTGGGCCGTGCCGTACCCGGTCACGACCTGGAGATGGGGGCCGAACGCGGCGTCGAGGGCCGGGTCGCCCGTATCGATATGGAGGGCGGGAGTGCGGACGAGCTTGCCCGGCGTCCCGAGGAGGAGCAGGTGTCGGGGTCCAATCCGGCGGAGAACCGAAGGCGTGCAGACCTGGGTCCCGCGCCCGAGCACGAAGCCCTGTGCGCCGATCACGGAGAGGACCAGCCGCGCCTCCCCGACCATCTCGAGCTGGGCGAGGAGCGCGTTCTCGTCCAGGTCGGCCTTGATGAGGCGGCCGTCGAGGACTGCGTCGAAGCCGAGCAGGGTCGTCTCGAGGCCGAGGTGTCGACCCACCGCTCCCGTGGTCGTGCCGGGCCCCAGGATGTAGAGGACGCCGGGGAGCATCGCGTCCGCGATGAAGGCGCCGATCGCGGCCCGTGCCCGGTCCTCGTCGGCCTCCTCGAAGACCTGCTTCGTGGCCTGGACCAGCCCCGGGGCTACGGGAGTTCGAACCACGGCATGCAGCACGGTCCGGAGGTCGTTTGCCCGGTAGGCCGCCTCGTCCACGTCGATCACCTCGGCATCGGTGCACCGGAGCGGGCCGTCGGTGGGTACGACGGCTCCGACCGCTGCCGGGTCGACGGCGAAGACCGAGGAGTACATCTTGACCCCGGCGGGGATGCCGAGGATCGGAACCGCCCGGCCGACCGCGTCCGCGACGTCCCGCGCGGTCCCGTCGCCGCCGCAGAAGAGGAGCAGGTCCACGCCCTGCTCGAGAATGGCACGGCAGGCGGCCCGGGTGTCCAGGGCCGTCGTCGGCACGGCGGGGCGATACACGCAGTCAAATCCGGCGATCCCGGCCGCGCTCAGGGCTGCCTCGCCCATCCCGCCCCCGGCCGTAACAAACCGGAGGGGTCGGCCCGCAAGGGGCAGGAGGGCCGCTGTTGCGCGTGCCCCCGCGGTCGGCTCGGCCCCGAGGGCCCGCGCCCGGTCCGCGAGTCCGTCCGTGCCCTTCAGCCCCACCCGGCCGCCCATGCCCGCGACTGGGTTGACCACGAACCCGACTCTCAGCTCCTGCACGCTCAACCGACCTTGGGCAGGCGGGAGAGTGCATCCCGGATCAGCTCCTCGGGATAGTCGTAATCGGGCAGGATGCCCGCGTAGTAGGCCTCGTACGAGGCGAGGTCGAAGTGACCGTGGCCCGTGTTGTTGAAGAGGATCGTCCTGGCCTCGCCGGTCCGCCGGCACTCGAGCGCGACATCGATCGCGGTCCGGATCGCGTGGGCCGCCTCGGGGGCGGGGATGATCCCCTCGGTCCGGGCGAAGGTCTGTGCGGCGTCGAAGACCTCGTTCTGATAGACCGATACGGCCCGGGCGACCCCGTCCCGCACGAGGCGCGAGACGATCGGCGAGACCCCGTGGTACCGGAGCCCGCCCGCGTGGATGTCGGGGGGCACGAAGTCGTGCCCGAGCGTGAACATCTTCATGATTGGGGTCAGACCGGCCACGTCGCCGTAGTCGTAGGCATAGAGGCCCTTTGTCAGGGTGGGGCAGGCTGCCGGCTCGACGCCGATGAGCTCGACCTCGGGTTTCTTCCCTGTCAGCTTGTCTCCGGCGAACGGGAACGCGATCCCGGCGAAGTTCGACCCCCCGCCGACAGCGCCGATCACGACGTCGGGATACTCGTCGACCGAGGCGAGCTGCTCCCGTGCCTCGAGCCCGATTACGGTCTGGTGGAGGCAGACGTGGTTCAGGACCGAGCCGAGGGCGTAGTTCGTGTTCGCGTGGTTCGCCGCGTCCTCGACCGCCTCCGAGATCGCGATCCCCAGGCTGCCCGGGGTATTGGGGTCCTTCTCGAGCACGGCCCGGCCGGATGCGGTCAGGATGCTCGGGCTCGGATGGCACTCGGCCCCCCAGACCTGCATCATCATCTTCCGGTAGGGCTTCTGCGCGTACGAGGAGCGGACCATGTAGACCGTGCAGTCCATCTCGAAGTGGCAGGTCGCGAACGCGAGGGCCGAGCCCCACTGGCCCGCGCCCGTCTCGGTGGCGAGCCGCTCTATCCCTTCCTGCCGGTTGTAGTAGGCCTGGGGCACCGCGGTGTTCGGCTTGTGGCTGCCGGCGGGGCTGACCCCCTCGTACTTGTAGTAGATCCTGGCTGGGGTCTTGAGGTACTCCTCGAGGCGGCGGGCACGAAAGAGCGGGCTCGGGCGCCAGAGCCGGAGGATGTCGATGACCTCGTCGGGAATGTCGACGAACCGCGCCGCCGTCATCTCCTGCCGGATCAGCTCTGCGGGGAAGATGGCCGAGAGGTCGCCGGGCGTGACCGGCACTCCCGTCTTCGGGTTGAGCGGCGGGTCGAGCGGGGCGGGCAGGTCCGCCTGGATATTGTACCACCTGCGGGGCATCTCGTCCTCGTCAAGGTGGATCTTGGTCTGCATATACAGTGGTCGCACTGTACATATATATACATTATTGTCGCGAAATGACATTTGCCGAAGAAGCCCTATCGGGCTCCTCGACCCTCGCCGTCGAGCCGGCCCACGAGCTCGTCCGCCCGCTTGACCACGAGGTGCGTCCCTCCCTGGTGCGGGACCGGGGAGTAGAAGAGGACCGATCCGTGCCGATCGAGCGAGAGCGGTACGAACCCGACCCGTTCGGCCCACCGCCGGATCGCGTCCGGGATCGGGATGGTCGGGATCCGGGCCGGGGGGATGACCGTGAGGAGGTCGACCTCGCGCCGGCCGAGGCGGGCCTGCTCGGCCTGTTCGAGCGCCCGGAGAGCGGCCTCGAGAGATCGGACGTCGCCGTGCACGGGGTCGTACCCGCGGATCCGGTCGAGGGCGATCTGGATCGCCGGCGGCGCCGACGGATCGATCGGGAGTGCTCTCGACCCCGCTCTCTTCTCCGCCGGTCGCGGACTCCGTGCGTCCACCCGGCCGGGTGCCCGGAGCGCCCACCAGATCCCGCCACCGGCGATCAGGAAGACGGCCGCCAGGGCCACGAGGAAGTACGGGAACCACCACGAGGTCTCTTCGGCGGGCAATGTCGGCACGGCGGTCGTAACCGGAGGGGGTGCGGTCGTGGTCGTGACCGCGACCGTGGTGGCCGCGGGGGCCGTGCTCGTCACGCCCGGCGGGGTCGTCGGCCGTACGGTCGTCGCTGCCGTCGCGACCGTAGTCGCGGGAAGAGACGTGGCCGTCGCCACGGTCGGAGGCACGCTCACCTGGAGCCGGACGGAGACCGAGACCTGGCGGCCGACGGCGCCGGTCGGATCGGGGTTCGCCGTCCTGTGTTCATGATCGAGGAGCGCCTCGGCCCAGAGCTCGTACTCGCCGCCGGTGTAGGCGGTGTCGGCCGTGTTCCAGGCCGCGCCGTCCGTACCCCGGATCAGGAAGGGGGTCTGCGCGACCAGCACCCGGTCGAGGCTCCGGCGGGCCCCGCCGTCGCCCACCAGGGTGGCGCTGACCTGTCCGGCCGGGTTGCGGACCCGGATCGCGACCGGCGCCCCGGATCCGCGCGCGGCGAAGGCCGAGAGGACGCCCGAGATCTCGAGGTTGAACCGACGGCCCTGGGGGACCTCTCCTCCCGTGACGTACCGGCCGGTCGCGGTATCGACAAGCCTGAGGGAGATCGCGGGCTCCTCCACGACGAGGGCGAGGCTCCTGTTGCGGTCCAGGTTGTACCAGCGGCCGGGCCGGGCGCCGTGGGGGATTGCGGCACGATGCGGGTCCTCGATGCGGAGGGTCGCCGCCGGGTCCCCCTCGGGCGCCTGGGTGTCGAACCAGCCCAGGGTCTCGCCGGCTCCGACGCCTGCGGCCGCGATATCCAGGCCGCGCTCACCCGTATAGACGGTCGCACCCGGGCTCCGGACCACGTTCGGCGCGGTCGCCGCCGGCGTGACCGGTGTATAGGTGACCGTCGAGACGGGGGTCGGGGTCGGGGTCGCAGTCACCACCGGCGTCGGAGCCCCGGGAAGGAACGGCTGGAGTGCCGCGTACCAGCGGGCCGCGATCTTCTTCTCACCGCTCTCGGCCGGATGGATACCTGTCGGGGGCTGGTTCTCGGTGGCCCCGTCGTACCCGGAGTACATGTCCACGATCACGATCGGCGAATCGGACGTCGAGAGGTGGGAAGCCACACCGGGGATCGCGGCGTTCAGGGCGTTCAGGTTCGGGCGGGAGATCGAGGTCGGCGGGATCTGAGCGAGCAGGATCACGGCGCGTGGGTTTCGCGTCCGGAGCTCGCCGACGATCCCCTCGAGGTTCCGGACGCTCTCATCGGTCGGGATGTTGTTCAGCACGTCGTTCGTGCCGAGCATCACGAGGGCCACGTCGAACTCGTACCCCCCGAGCCACTGCGAGAGCCGCCCCTGTCCGGGATCGGCCTTGACCCCGTAGAGGATCCCGGCGGTCATGTAGCCTCCGTGCCCCTCGTTCCCCTGGTCGAAGTCGTACGGGAAGTTCGGCGCGGTCCACGAGCCGACGAAGTCAACGTCCTGGCCGCGGAGCTGCTGCCAGAGCCAGTACCGGTAGGTCGGATGGCTCGCTTCCTGCGGGGTCTGGGTCGACCCCTTGGTCAGGGAGTCTCCGAGGGGCAGCACACGCACGGTCGCGTCGGCCGTACCGGCGACCAGCAGCAGGAGGAGCACGAGCAGAACGGTGCGTCGCATGAATCGATCCGGTACGGTGCGCCTGCGGGGGAGATGAAGATATGGTTCCCGTTGCATAGCTACATCCGTCTCGAACGACGAGTCTCTGGAATGCAGTCCGAGCGAGATGTACGGGCGGTCCTCTTCGACCTCGATAACACCCTCGTCCGCTTCATCGACGCCCAGCGGGCGGCCTGCGCAGCCGTCGTCGATCTCGCCGGAGCCGGGTCGGTCGACGACCTCTTCGCGTTCTTTCTCCGGCCCGTGCACAACTTCGAGAGCTCGGTCCACATCCTGGACTACCTCTCGATGATCGCCTCTCCGTGCGACCCGGCGGAGGTCTGCGCCTGCTACGACCGGGCCAAGCTCGCTGCGCTCGAGCCGTACGACGGGGCGCGGGCCACGCTCGAGCGGCTATGTGAAGCCGGTATCCCGATGGCCGTCGTGACCGATGCGGACGCCGCGCACGCCGCGGCGCGGCTCGCCCGCTCGGGGCTCGCTTCCTACTTCGAGGTCGTGGTGACGCCTGACGTGACGGGCGAGCGCAAGCCGGGCGATCGAAACTTCCTCCATGCCCTCGACTTCATCGGGGTCGAGCCGGGGGCGGCCGCGATGGTGGGCGACTCGCTCCGGCGCGATATAGAGCCCGCCAACCGACTGGGCCTCCTCTCGGTCCATGCCGCCTACGGCGACTGGAACCCCGGGTACGACTGCCTCCCCGATCACCGGCTCGACTGGATCGCAGGACTCCCGTCTCTCGTGCTCGGGTGAACGACCTCCCCTTCGGGGTCCCCTGACGGTCCGGCCGAAACCTTTTACGCGCGCCCGTTCATCCCCTGCCTGATGCCATCACCTGCCGGCGTGATGCGAGAGCAGCGGATCGCCTACTTCACGATGGAGTGCGGGGTGCTCTCCCAGATCCCGACCTATGCCGGCGGTCTCGGCGTGCTCGCCGGAGACATCATCCGCTCGAGCGCCGACCTCCGCATCCCGCTCATCGGGGTGACGCTCGTCAGCCGCCACGGCTACTTCCACCAGGAGATCGACGAGGTGGGGCAGCAGCATGAGCGGCCGTTCATGTGGGACCCGGCCCGGTTTCTGGAGGATATGGGCGTCCGCGTTGCGGTCCGGATCGGGGGGCGCGATATCCAGGTCCGCGCCTGGCAGTTCGTCCAGCAGAGCCTGACGGGCGGGCGCGTGCCGCTCCTCTTTCTCGACACGGATCTCCCGGAGAACGATCCAGCCGACCGTGCGATCACGAACCGGCTCTACGGCCATGACCGCCGGATTCGCTTCGCACAGGAGTGTGTTCTGGGGTTCGGCGGCGTTCGGATCCTACAGGCCCTCGGGAACTCGATCCGGAAGTACCACATGAACGAGGGCCACTCGGCCCTCCTCGCGCTCGAGCTCCTGCAGCGCCACGGCATGGACGAGACCGAGGTCCGGGAGCGGTGCGTCTTCACGACGCACACTCCGATCGAGGCCGGCCACGACCGATTCGATTACGCCCTCGTGGACGCCCTGATCGAGGACAACCCGACCTGGCAACTCCTCCGGCAGTACTGCCGGCGAGGAGGAGCTGAACATGACCCTGTTCGCGCTCAGGCTCTCGGCATATGTGAACGGGGTCGCAAAACGGCACGGCGAGATCTCGACCAGGATGTTCCGGGGCTATACGATCCATGCGATCACGAACGGCGTCCACTCCTTCACCTGGACCTCCCGCCCTTCCGTCGCCTCTTCGACCGCTATCTCCTGGGATGGGCGAACGAGCCCGAGCTGCTGGTCCGGCAGCAGATCATCCCGAACGCGTTCGTCTGGCAGGCACACGAGGCGGCCAAGCAATCGCTCGTCGAGTACGCGAACAGGCTGACCGGCAGCTCGCTCTGCCCTGAGACCCTGACCCTCGGATTCGCACGACGGTTCACCGCGTACAAGCGGCCGGTCCTCCTCTTCTCGGACCTGGAGCGGCTCCGCAAGGTTGCCGGCTGCAGGCGGATCCAGGTCATGCTGGCCGGCAAGGCCTACCCGACGGACGAGGAAGGAAAACGGCTGATCAGAGAGGTGCACCGCATTCGCGACGAGCTCGCGGGCGAGATCGAGGTGGCCTTCCTCCCGGACTACGACATGGACATCGCCGCGCGGATGGTGGCCGGGGTCGACATCTGGCTGAACACCCCCGAGCGGCCGATGGAGGCCTCGGGCACGAGCGGGATGAAGGCCGCCCACAACGGTGTGCCCAACTTCTCGGTCCTGGACGGCTGGTGGATCGAGGGCTGTATTGAGGACGTGACTGGCTGGGCGATCGGGCCGCCCCCTGAGGCCGAGGTGTCGCGCGACGAGGGGCTGGTGTGGGAGCTCGACGACCTCTACAACAAGCTCGGTTACGTCATCCGGCCGCTCTACTACCGGTGTCGGGACGAGTGGATCGAGATGATGAACAACGCGATTGGCACGGTCGCCTACTACTTCAACACCCACAGGATGATGCGACGATACGTGACCGAGGCCTATCCCTGACTCCGGCAGGTATAACGGAGCCGCCGGCGGATCGGATCTGATGGACCGATCTGCTGCCACCGATGGCCTCGCGCCCCTCCTTGCTCGGGCCGGGCTCGAGCCCGGGACGCTCTCCTCCGCGGTGGAGGGGATGCGGTGCGAGCTCTGGCTGAGGGAAGGCGAGCCCGTGGTCCTGGTCCTGGTCGAGGGGGATGCCGGGGACCGTATGCTGCTCCACCGGCTCGCGTGGTCGGCCGGATGCCCGATCGCGCTCGTCCTCCTGGAAGGAGGGATCGGGTGGGTCGAGACCGCGTCCTCCCCTGCTGACGGGCTCAGGCCTCCGATCCGTGGCGTGAATCCGGAGACGCTTCCGGCCTGCCTGGCGAGGCTCGTTCCGTCGCCCGTGCCGGGCGTGGTCGAAACCCTGGTCGAGCTGATGGAGGCCTGGAGGGCGCGGACGCTCCGCCGCGCCCTGGCCGAACGGGCCGACTGGAGCGAGGAGGAGCTCTCGCTCGCCGTTGAGGCGCCGCTCGTCGATCTCCTGCTCGATGGGGGAGGGACGGGCCCGGCATACGCACGCATGCAGGCTGAGCTCGACCGCGCGGGTGTCATCCTGCCGCTCGTACCGCCGGGGCTGCTCGCCCTGGCCTGGGACCGGCATCTCTGTCGGAGTATCCGCCTCCGTGGGGCCGACGCAGGAGTCGTCGGGGGCGCCGAGAGCGGTCCCGGGCCCGATCGCACCGTCCTGAGGCGGTTCGCACAGTGGGCCGGAGAAGGCCCGGAGGGCCTCCGCCGCGTGCTGTTCCCGGCCTGCGGCGCGGGCCGACTGCTCCTCCTCATGGCGGAGTGGGCGGCGGCACACAATATACAGATACACGCGCTCGACCCGGATCCGCGGGCGGTCCTCTTCGCCTCCCGTCTGCTCGATCGGGATCTGGGCGCACGCGTCTCCTGGATCGTCCGGGCGGCCAACCCGCTCGTCGGCATCGACCTCTTTGACGACCCCCTCGCCCGGCTTATCCCGCCCGACTCCCGTGCCCGCCTCAGGGCCATGGACTGGGAGACCGTCTTCAGCGGGGTCAGACAGTTCGACCGCGTCGTGATCGGCGATCCTGTCCTCTCCATGACCCGCCGGCAGGAGGTCCGCCGCTACCTCGAGGAGCACTACGCCACGGCCGGGGCAGGTACGGACCCCGCCCTGCTCCTTGTCGAGGCGGGAGCGCGGCACCTCACCGTGACAGGAAGGGTCTTTGCGCTCTACGCGGCCACCGCGCTGCGAGCTGGGCGTGCGGCACCCCTGCGTCGCTGGCTCGCTCCGCGGACCGAGGCCTCGGTCGCATCCTCGGATCCGGGGTATATCGCGGTCAGGGCGGCATCTGTTCCGGTCGAGGGGCCTATCGGGTCCGGCAGCCTCACCCGAGACCCGCCTGTCCTGAGAGCCCATCCCCGTTCGGCCCTGAATATCGACGGGTGGACGATCCACGATCCGGCCACGGCCGCCCTCCGGCGCCGGCTCGAGGCCGAGAGCGCCCCCCTCGGGGAGATCCTCCTCGGTGGGATCGGCCTGCCCCCCCCGGTCGCACTCGACACGGCGTACCTGATCGGGGCCGACGACCGGCGCCGTCTTCTGCGAGCGGACCGGCGTGCGGCCCGCGTCCTGCGGCCCGTGATCGGCCCCGAGGACCTGGTCCCGTACGGCACGGTATCGGGCGCATCCCGATTTCTGATCACGGGCCCATTGCCGAAGGGGGCCCGGCGGGTGGCCCGGGAGCTCGGAGTGGCGCCGAGCGCTCCTTCCCGCCTCGTCCTGCCGCCGATCGGTCCGCGTCTCCTCTTTGTCGAAGGCACGCGGACGCCCGCCTTCCTCTGTGACCGTGATGGCCGGGCGGTACTCACCCCGGGCATCGGCGAGCTCAGGCCGGCAAGCCTCTTCCTTCTCGGCCTCCTGCATTCGGGACCGATCGCGGCGCTCCTGGCCGATCGATGCCCCGGCGGCCTCACAGCCCGATGCCTCCTCCGGCTGCCGGTCCGGCTCCCCGATCCCTACGATCCCCGGGAACAGGCCCTCCGAGACCGGATCACCGGTCTGGTCCGGGAACGCCTGGCCGGGAACGGCTCCACGGGTCCGAACATGGTCCGTCGGCAGGAACTCGAATCCGCGATCGATGACGCCGTGCGTGAACTCTACTTTCCGTCACCCGATCGAGAACCGGCCTTCTCGGCATCTTGATATACGAGACCCATCAGAATGAGTGCAGTCGCCACGGCCAGGATTCCTTTTTAGGGAAGGGAGTACCAATCGTCTCCGAAGATGCCACGGGCATCAACGGGCTGGAGGCAGATCCCAGAGGCCTCCTCTCCGTGGACACCCTCGCTCGTCGGGGTGACCCCAACGACAGTGAACAGCGACAGGTGTGCGAACCAGGGGACTGTGCACTTGCTTGAGACCATGAAGCGTAGCACGAAACCATCCCGGGTGCGGGGCGGCCACCAGCAGGCCGTGTCAGATCAGGCCGCAGGGAAGACCGGAGCATGAGCGAAAGGCGGGATCCGTACCGGATCTGTGTCGAATCCACGAGCGTGGGTGCGGTCATCACGGCCCTCGACGGAACGATCCTCTCTGCCGACGCTTGTTTTGCCGGGCTCGCAGGCACGGCCTGCACGGACCTGATCGGCGCCCCGTTCGAACGGTATGTCTGCCCGGAGGACCGCGACCTCTTCACGGCCCTCCTCTGCAATGGAAAGACGGATCGGATCCGCAGCGAGATCCGGTTCTGCCCGAACGGAGGCGGGCCGGTCCCGGTCTACCTCTCGATCAGCCCCTGTTGCCCGGGGGATGCGGCTGGCCTCTCCATCGTGGTGTCGGACCTCTCGGGGCAGAAGCGGCTCGGCGGCCTGCTCGGGAGCGAGGGCCTGGCACAGTTGATCCTCGAACAGGCCGCCGACCCGATCGTGGTCCTGGGGCCGGATGGGCGTATCCTGCTGGCCAATCGGGCCGCACACGGGCTTGCCGGTCGAAACCCACTGCTCCTGCACTTTGACGAGGTCTTTTCACCCCGCCCCGAGCACGGCGCGGTGGCCGCCCGGTTCCAGGGCGGGCTCTTCGAGACGCTCGTCGCGTCCGCCCCGGAGACGCACGAGCTCCGTTGCCGTGCAGGGTCGGGTGCCTCCACACTTCTGGTGAATGCGGTCCCGGTGCAGGGGAGTGACGACGGACCGACAGGATACGTGATCTGCCTGATCGACACCTCGGCCCGGGAGGAGCACGAACGCCGGCTCCGGAAGGCGCTCGAGGACGCCGCGAGCTCGAATCGCGAGCTCCAGCAGTTTGCCTATGCGGCGAGCCACGACCTTCAGGAGCCGCTTCGCATGATCACGAGTTATCTCCAGCTTCTCGAACGACGATATCGCGACCGGCTCGACGACGAGGCGCACGAGTTCATCGGATTCGCCGTCGACGGAGCCAGCCGTATGCAGGAGCAGATCAACGACCTGCTCGCCTACTCGCGGGTCACAAGCCGGGGAAAGCCCCCGAGCCCGGTCGATGCGCGCGATGCGCTCGCCGAAGCGCTCTCGGGTCTTGAGAAGAAACGGGGCGATACCGGGGCCGAGATCAGTGCGGGTCCCCTGCCAGTCGTGATGGCCGATCCGACACAGCTCGTCCAGGTCTTCCAGAACCTGATCGACAATGCGCTGACCTTCCGGTCGGAGGCACCGCCACGGATCCGGGTCGAGGCCGTCCGCGATGAGGGCGGGGTCCGGTTCTCGGTCCGGGATAATGGGATCGGGATCGCCCCCGAGTTTCACGAGCGGATCTTTCAGATGTTCCAGCGGCTCCACACACGCGACCGCTACCCCGGCACGGGGATCGGGCTCGCGATCGTCCAGCGAATCGTCGACCGCCATGGGGGCCGGTGCTGGGTCGAGTCGGCCGAAGGGGAGGGGTCGACGTTCTTCTTCACCATTCCCGACGTACCCGGGAGGCCGGAGGCATGAGCCCCTCTATTCGTTCGCCGTCGAGTCATGCCGCAGTTAAGGACCGGACAGAATCGAAGGTCGACCTGCCTGACTCGGAGTGGGACATGCCGCGCGAGATCCTGCTGGTCGAGGACAGCCAGGGCGACATCCGCCTGATTCGGGAGGCCCTGCGGGAGATCGGCGGGGGGCATGTCCTCCACGTGGTCAACGACGGGGTTGAGGCACTCGCCTTCCTTCGGCGAAAGGGCGCGTATGCCGCGGCACCTCGCCCGGATCTGATCCTGCTCGACCTGAACCTCCCGCGCAAGAACGGACGCGAGGTCCTCGCCGAGATCAAGGCGGACGAACGCCTGCGAGATATCCCCGTGGTGGTCCTGACCATCTCGACTGCCGAAGAGGACATCATGACCGCGTATCGCCTGCAGGCGAACTGCTACGTGATCAAGCCGGTCAACCTCGACCAGTTCTTCCGCGTGGTCCAGTCGATCGAACGCTACTGGCTGTCCCGGGAATGCGGCCAGGAGGGTGCGGACGATGCAGCGTGATCCCCTGCCGCTGCTCCTGATCGAGGACAACCCCGCCGATCTTCGGCTACTGACCGAGCTGCTCGACGAGGCGGCTCCGGGACGGTTCCGGGTCCACTCGGCACGCCGGCTGGCCGAAGGACTTGACGAACTCCGGGCGCGGTCCTACCCCGTCGTGCTTCTCGATCTCTCGCTCCCCGATGCCAGTGGTCTGGACACCATCGACGCTGTCCGGCGAGTCGCGCCGAAGACCCCTCTCATCGTCCTCTCCGGCCTGATGGACGACGAGCTCGCAGAACGCGTGTGCGAGAGGGGCGCGGCGGCCTCCTTCGTCAAGGGAGAAGAGATGATTACCGGTCTGATCGAGGCCATCTCTCGTTTTACCTTCAAATCGGGCTGATCTCTCAGGGCATCGAAGAGAATGTATATATGTTAATAGGGGCCCTCATGACCTTATGACCAGCTTGCCCGGTAGCGATCATGTTCATCTGCTCCTGGTGGAGGACAATGCCGGCGATGTGAGACTGGTCCGCGAAGCCCTCCGACTCGGGGGCGGGCAACAGGCCGAGATCTCGGTCGCCCGGGACGGTGTCGAGGCCCTCACGTTTCTCCGCCGGCAGGACCCTCATACGACGGCGGTACGCCCGGACCTTGTCCTCCTCGATCTGAACCTCCCCCGCAAGAGCGGACGCGAGGTCCTCTCCGAGATCAAGGCCGACGCCGATCTCTGCGAGATCCCGGTCGTGGTCCTGACCACGTCCTCGTCGACCGAGGACATCATCTTCTCCTATCGCTGCCATGCAAACACATACATCATCAAGCCGGTCAACCTCGACCAGTATGTCGAGATGCTCCGCAGTCTCCAGGAGTACTGGACGCGGGTCGCCAGGCTCCCGCCGGGCAACGGGTCTGCACGGGTCTGCGAGGCCTGGTTGCACTGACACGCAGCGTCACCCGGCGCCCGCTGGAGACAGGGGCGTCTGAAGGCCGGCTCTCTCGAGAGAAGGTGCCGTGCACCACGGAAGGGGTGGCAGTGGTCGTGTATACCGGGCCGCGACCGGTCGTGCTGGGTGCGGTATCGCGTAAAGTAGTTAAACGATTCCGCGCAAGTATACTCCACGTCCCGTCCTGATCTGAAAAGGCGGCGAATCGGGACGGAAATGGAGATTTGAGTCCAATTTATAATCCAATTGGGGGAGATAATAGGGATGATGATTGTGAGTGACGTGCCCTGGGGGGGGCCGGTATGCGGCCCTCAAGGGATTCATCCAAGGAGGCGGTGATCACGGACCTGGAGGCGCTTCGCGTGCTGCTGGTCGAGGACAATCCCGGCGACGCCCGGCTTGTGCGGGAGATGCTCGCCGAGATGAACACCGAACGTTACGATACGATCCCGGTCGGCCGGCTTGCGGACGCCCTCCGCTATCTTTCAGAACAGTCGTTCGATGCGATCCTGCTCGACCTGAACCTCCCTGACAGTTACGGGCTTGCCACCCTGATCAAGATCCGGTCGGTGGCTCCGCATGTGCCCGTGATCGTGGTCTCGGGCCTTGCCGACGAGGAGATGGCCATCCACGCCCTCCGGGAGGGCGCCTATACCTACCTCGTCAAGGGGCAGATGAATGGCTATCTCCTCAACCGTTCCATCCGTTACAGCATCGAACGGGAGCGGACCGAGCAGATCCAGCAGCTCAAGCGGGCACGGGAGTACGCCGAGAATATCGTCGATACGATCCGCGAGGTTCTGATCGTGCTCGACAACCGCCTGCGTATCGTCTCGGCGAATCGCTCGTTCTACGAGACCTTCCGGACCCTGCCGGAGAAGATCGAGGGGAGGTTCGTCCACGAGCTCGCCGACCAGGTCTGGAACATCCCCGAGTTCCTCGCTCTCCTCGAGCGGATCCTGATGCACTCGTTTCAGCACGAGGGGCTCGAACTCGATCACGAGTTCCCGGCCCTCGGCCGGAGGGTGATGCTGCTGAACGCCCGATGGGTCTACGAGGAGCGGGGCGAGACAGACCGCATTCTCCTCGCGATGTCCGATATCACCGAGCGAAAACGGGCCGAGGAGGCGATCGCGGCCGAGAAGGAGCGGCTGGCCGTCACGCTCTGGAACATCGGCGAGGGAGTGATCGTCGCCGACGTGCGCGGTGCGATCATCCTGATGAACCGGACGGCCGAGCAGCTGACCGGGTGGAGCGCAGAGGGGGCCATCGGCCGGGAGATCACCGAGGTCTACCGGACCGAGGACGAGCGGTCCCGCGAGCCCTGCGGCAACCCGGTGGCACAGATCCTGCAGCGAGGATCGCTGCGCGACCGAGGTCGGCACCGCCTTCTCATCGCCCGTGACCAGACCGAGCGGCCGCTCGGTGAGACCCTGGCGCCGGTCCGCGACAGCCGGGGAGATATCATCGGTGTCGTGATCGTCTTCCGGGACCTGACGGCCGAGCGGCGGATCGAGGAGGACCGTGCCAAGAACGAGCGCCTGGAGTCGATTGGTGTGCTCGCAGGCGGCATCGCCCACGACTTCAACAACACCCTGACCGCGATCGAGGGAAACATCCTCGTCGCGAAGGCCCACCTGAAGGAGGACCACAAGGCCTACGAACGGCTTGCCGAGGCCGAGAAGGCCGCGCATCGTGCGCGGAACCTGACCCGGCAGCTGCTGACCTTCGCCCGCGGAGGAGAACCGATCAAGCAGGTCGTGGACGTCGCCGATCTCCTGACCGAGTCGACCCTCTTTGCGCTCTCGGGATCGACCATTCGTCCCGAGTTCATCATCCCGGCGGACCTCTGGTCGGTCGAGGCGGACGAGGAGCAGCTCAAGCAGGTGGTCCACAACCTCGTGATCAACGCGGATCAGGCCATGCCTGACGGGGGTCGCCTTGTCGTCTCGGCCGAGAACGTCGTGCTCGGCGACGAGGAGGTGCTGACGCTTGGGGCAGGAGAGTATCTCCGGATCATGGTCTCGGATACCGGCTCGGGCATCCCGAAGGAGCAGATCTCGAAGATCTACGAGCCGTATTTCACCACCAAGCAGACCGGCAGCGGCCTGGGGCTGACCGTCGCCTACTCGATCGTCCGGAGTCACAGGGGCACGATCGAGGTGGAGTCCCGCCCGGAGGCTGGCACGACCTTTATCGTCTATCTACCCGCTACACATGCGCCGGCCTCGCCGCAGCTCGTGGCGACCGACCGTCCTCTTGGCGGTGACGAACGGGTTCTCTGGATGGACGACGAAGAGATGATCCGAGAGGTGGGGAGCGAGATGCTTCAGATCCTCGGATATCGCGGCGCCTTCGCCCGGGAAGGGGCCGAGGCGATCGCGGCCTTCGAGCAGGCCGCTGCCGCGGGCGACCCGTTCCGGGCGGTGATCCTGGACCTGACAACAGTGAACGGGCTCGGCGGCATCGAGACGATCCGCCGTCTGCGGGAGATCGACCCGGGTGTCCGGGCGATCGTCTGCAGCGGCTACTCGAACGACCCCGTGATGGCGAACTTCCGGGAATACGGGTTCTCGGGTGTGCTCCCCAAACCATTCTCACTCCAGGACCTGGATGCGCAGCTGCGCCGCGTGATCAGCGGCACCGGCTGACCTCCGCTTTTCTTCTCTCCGGGCGCGGAGCTCCGCTGCTCCTCTCCTTGAGCCGGGTCTCGTCAGCCGGCCAGGTGCGAGACGAGGATGCGCAGTCCGATCGCGATCAGGACGATGCCGCCGAGCGCCTCCATCCGCCGCCCGAATCGCTCCCCGAGGCGGACTCCGAGAAGCCCGCCGGCCAGGGAGAGCAGGAAGGTGACGCCGCCGATCAGGGCCGCGGGCGTGAGGATCGGGGTGGCGAGGACGGCGAGACCGATCCCCACGGCGAGAGCGTCGATGCTCGTTGCGACCGCGAGCACCAGCAGAAGCCGGAGCGAGAGCGACGGATCCGCCTCGCGCTCCTCGCCGGATGCGGCCTCGTAGATCATCTTGCCTCCGATGCCTGTGAGAAGGAGGAAGGCGATCCAGTGGTCCACACCCGCGATCAGGCCGGCGAAGGCCGACCCGAGAAGCCACCCGGCCACGGGCATCAGGGCCTGGAAGAGGCCGAAGAAGAGGGCCATCAGCAGCACGCCCCGCCATCGCTTCGACGGTGGGAGGGCCGTGCCCCGGCCGATCGCGACCGCGCAGGCGTCCATCGAGAGCCCGACCGCGATCAGGAGCACCGTGAGGAGGTCCATGGGCGGCGTCTTACTGGCGGCGAAGCCGCTTTGCCAGCTGGTCGCGGTGCTGACGGAGGATCTCGACCCCGACCACGACAAACGACGCGGCCATGATCAGAATGATGATCAGGGTCAGGTTGTCGCGGACGAGCGGGATGTTGCCGAAGAAGTACCCTCCGCCGACGAAGAGTCCGACCCAGGTCACGCTCCCGGCGAACTCCCACTTCGCGAACTCGAGGTAGTTCATTCGGCCGACGCCCGAGAGGAACGGCGTGAAGGTCCGAACGATCGGGACGAAGCGGGCGAGAAAGATGGACTTCTTCCCGTGCCGCTCGAAGAACTCCTGCGTCGACCGGATGTACTGCGGACGGATGATACGGTTGTCCCAGGCGAGGACCCGGTCGCCGAGCCGCCGGCCGATCCAGTAGTTCATATGGTCCCCGGCCACAGCGGCCAGGAGCAGGAGCGGAATCAGGACCCGGATGTCGAGTGCGCCCACGCCGCCGAAGGCCCCCGCGACGAAGAGGAGCGAGTCGCCCGGGAGGAACGGCGTCACCACGAGCCCGGTCTCGATGAAGACGATCAGGAAGAGGAGGCCGTAGGTCCAGGTGCCGTACTGCTGGATCACGGGGAGGAGATAGTCATCCAGGTGGAGGAGGACGTCCAGGAGCCCGAGCAGGGTCGACATCGCAAACACGTTGGCTCCTATACCATATATACCAGTTTATACCAGTTTTACCGCGCGGGGCCGAGCACGCAAATGTCGGCCGGAGAAGGGACCGCCATGTACCTGCGCTTCTGTCCCGGCGCGATCTTCGGAGCGGGCCGGTCGCCGTTCGCGCTCATCGGCGACGAAGCGGTCTTGCCGGCCCGGGGGCGCTGACCCGGGCATGAATCCCGCCGGTCCGGTCTGGCCGGGCTCGCGCATGCCGGTGGTGCGACCTTCTCACGCAGTCCGACTGCAGGCCCGTTCCCACCGTCGATATGCATGAGACGAATAGTTGGGCAACGCTTTTATAGAACCATAATGCACCTGTACAGACATAGGTGTGATCAATATGTCGCAGGTGCTCGGAGGACAGCCCATCATCATCATGAAGGAGGGGACGACCCAGACCCGGGGGCACGAGGCCCTCGGCAACAACATAGCCGCCGCAAAAGCGGTCGCGAACGCGGTTCGTTCCACCCTCGGTCCGCTCGGGATGGACAAGATGCTCGTCTCGGGGGTCGGGGACATCGTGATCACGAACGACGGGGCCACGATCGTCGACGAGATGGACATCGAGCATCCCGCCGCGAAGATGATGGTCGAGATCGCAAAGACCCAGGACCAGGAGGCCGGCGACGGCACGACCACCGCGGTGGTCCTGGCCGGCGAGCTCCTCTCGCGGGCCGAGAAGCTCGTGGCCGACAGCGTGCACCCGACGGTGATCGCGTCCGGGTACCAGCTCGCGGCCGAACGGGCGGCAACCTTCCTGGCCTCTATCGCGAAACCGGTCACGGCGGCCGACACGGTCCTGCTCCGCAAGATCGCGATGACCGCGATGACCGGCAAGGGCGCTGAGGTCGCAATGGACCGGTTCGCCGATATGGTCGTCAAGGCGATCAGCATGGTGGTGGACGAGGACGGGACCGTCGACCCCGATTACGTCAAGGTCGAGAAGAAGGTCGGCGGTTCGTTCGACGACTCGGTCCTCGTCGAGGGCGTGGTCCTGATGAAGGAGCGGGTCCACCCGGGCATGCCGAAGAAGGTGGAGAACGCAAAGGTCCTCCTCCTGAACGTGCCGATCGAGTACAAGAAGACCGAGTCGAGCGCGAAGATCCGGCTGACGGCGCCGGGACAGGAACAGGCCTTCCTCGATAACGACGAGCGGATGAGCCGCGAGATGGCCGAGCGGGTGATCGGGACCGGTGCCGATGTCGTCTTCTCGCAGAAGGGGATCGACGACCTGGCCCAGCACCACCTGGCGAAGGCCGGGATCCTTGCGGTCCGGCGGCTCAAGACCTCGGACCTGAAGCGCCTCGCCCGGGCCACCGGTGCGGCCATCCTGACCACGCTCGATGACATCCAGCCCGAACACCTCGGTGCGGCCGGACTCGTGGAGGAGCGGATCATGGCCGCGGACGAGGTCGTGGTGGTCGAGCAGTGTCAGAACCCGCGCGCGGTGACGATACTCCTGCACGGAGGTACCGAGCACGTGGTCGACGAGCTCGAACGAGCGATCCACGACGCGGTGCGCGTGGTCGGGATCGTGGTCGAAGACGGTCGGTACGTGGTCGGCGGCGGTGCCCCCGAGATCGCGCTCGCACGGATGCTCCGTGAGTATGCGACCACGATCGGCGGCCGCGAACAGCTCGCGGTCGAGGCGTACGCACAGGCGCTCGAGGTGATTCCCCGGACGATCGCCGAGAACGCGGGACTGGACATGGTCGACGCTCTCGTTGCGCTCCGGGCCGCTCACGATGCGGGCCAGCAGAATGCCGGGTGCGACGTCCGGACCGGTGAGGCCGTCAACATGGAGGAGGCCGGCGTGGTCGAGCCCCTGCGGGTCAAGACACAGGCGATCTCCTCGGCCACCGAGGCGGCCGTGATGATCCTCAGGATCGACGACATCATCGCCTCCTCAAAGGATCACACGGCCGAGGGCGGCGCCCCCGGCGGCTACTAAAAACTCTTTTTATCGGATCTCAGGCACGTTGTGGACCGCGCAGAGCGCGGCCCTGATCAGATCCTCGCCCTCGTGCCAGTAGAGGTCGTCGTGCCCGCTCCAGGTCGGCAGGCCCCGGATCACCACGGCCGGCACGCCGTTGTCGCTCTCACCCATCATGAGGTTCGCGAAGCCCGCGCACTCGTCCACGACCGCCTCCTCGGTGATCTGGAGGGTGTGGCCGAAGAGGTCGGACTCCCCCCGGAAGTCCCGGATCGCCGTGAGCCCGGCCCAGCCGATCGCATGCCCGGTCTGACCGCGCCGAAACGCCCGCCCGCAGGTGTCCGTCACGATCACGCCGACCCGGGCGCCGCTCGCGTCCAGGAGCCCGGCCGCGAGCTCGCTGGCCGCGCCCATCGGATCGGGCGGCAGCAGGATCACCTGGCCGGTCTCGGTGTTGCTCTGGTCCACTCCGGCCCGGACCCCGATGTGGCCGTGTGAGAGGACTGAGAGGACGAACGGGGCCTCGAGCAGGAGCGAACTGGACTCGTCGAGGACCGCCTGGATGAACCGGGGGTCCTCGCCGGTCTTTGCCGCGATCGCCGCGGCCCGTTCGGTCGGCACGATCGCCTCGAGTCGGCGCAGGTGGCCCTTCGCCTTTGACCAGACCGAGGAGGCAAGACAGAGGATGTCGCCGTCGACAAGATCGATACGCTCCGCGATCAACCGGGCGAGGTCGTCACCCGGCTGGATCAGGGGCAGGCCCTCGACGGGCATCACCGTGATAGGCATCAGATCAGTGTCGGGGGCCCGAGACGAAAAAGGAGACGGCGGGAGCTGTCAGCCCCGCATGGCATCGAGGACGATCCGCTCGTACTCGTCCAGCAGGGTGCGGACGTCGCCGCGCTTGGCCTCGGCGTAGAGCCGGATCATGGGCTCGGTGTTCGAGGGGCGGACCAGGACCGCGTAGTCCTCGGTCGTGACCTTCAGACCGTCGGTCGTATCGGGCTCGAGGCGTGCCAGCCGCGTGGCGAGCCGGGCCATCACCTCGTCCGTCGGAGCGGTCAGCCTGATCGAGTGCTCGATGTAGGGGAAGTCCGGGATGGCGTCGGCGAGCTCGGAGAGGCGCTCGCCTCCGGCAACGACCTCGGCCAGGGCCAGGCTCATCGCGAACGGGTCGTCCGAGTACTGGAACTCGGGCAGGAAGAAGTGGCCCGAGCGCTCGACCCCGAGGACGGCCTCCTCGTTCTTGACACGGTTCGCGATGAAGACGTCCCCGACCCGCTCGCGCTCCACGCGGAAGCCGAGCGGGAGAAGCCGCTCCTCGAGGACCATCGAGCAGTCGAACCCCGAGATCACCAGGTCCCCCGGCCGGTACCGTCGAGTGGCGAGGATGATCGCCACCTTCTCGGGCGCCAGGACGCGCCCGAGGTCGTCGATCGCGATCCCGCGGTCCGCATCGGGGTCGAAGCCAACCCCGAAGTCGGCCTTCTCCTCCACCACGGCCCGGGCCGAGGCCGCGAGCGACTCCTCGGTCGGGCGCGGTCCGCGCCCCGGAAACGTCCCGTCCATCTCGCCGTATCGGACAACTGTCTCACACCCGGCCCGCTCGAAGACCGGTCCCATCCCGCCGGCAGAGCCGTTGCCCATGTCGAGCACGACCCGGAGCTGCCGGTCGAGCAGGACCCGGTCGGCCACGAACGCGCCGTAGCGATCGATCGCCTCGTCGGCCTGGCGGCGCGTCGTCTCGCCCGCACCGGACGCGAACGCGCCGCTCCGGTAGTGCTCCATGATCGAGCTCTCCTGGTAGAGGAGGCCGTATCCGTCCGCGGTCCTGAACCGGATCCCGTTGTACTCGGGCGGGTTGTGCGAGGCCGAGATATAGGCCGAGCCGGCCCGCCGGTCCTGCCAGGTCACAAAGCTGATGACCGGGATTGGAAGGACCCCGTACTCCTCGACCGAGCAGCCCGTCGAGAGCACGCCCCCGAGGAACGCCTCCTCGAGGGCCGGGCCGCTCGTCCGAGTGTCGCGGCCGACGGTCGTGATCCCGTCGGCGTTCGCGGTCCCGTAGGCCCGGCCGATCGTCGCGGCCTCTGCCTCGGTCAGCTCGGTTCCGTAGACACCGCGGACGTCATACGCCTTGAAGATGCTCACAGAACCGGGTGCATCGGGATGGTATTTGAGTGTTCGCCCGCGGGAACGCCTTATCTCCTAGTCCATGCTCACAGGCCCGGCGCTCCGTCTGAATCTGCGCAGGCGTGCCCGCCGGCTCACGAAGCACCGCGATCAGCAACCGACCTCGACCGATCCCGGATGGTTTGGATCCGTCGGGAGGGGCATTCAGAGAAACCTTTAACCTGTTCGGCACGGTATTGGGGGTGAGCGGGAAACCCCGCGACGGAAGTGAATGTGATGGCCGATACAACGACCGACCAGCCGACGCCCGAGGGAGAGGTTCTCCTGATCTCCGCCGTACTCGAACCGACGACACAGTTCGACCCGAAGCAGATGCAGCTCCGCTTCGAGGTGGGCGGCCCCTACGAGGCGCCGGGCAAGGAGTACATGGACATGGTCAACGAACTCGCGGCGACCTGCCAGGGCGTGGTTGAGCGCATGCTGGCCCCCGAAGCCATGGCCGCTCTCATCAACGAGACCGGGATGATGCTCGGAGGACAGGCGACGCTCTTCTCTCTCTCCTTCATGGCGATCGGCGGAACCGGGCGGGACTGTACCTTCTCGATCGAGACCGCAGTCCACCCGGACTTTGCCGTCGCACAGGACCGACTGATCGTCCGCGTGGTCGAGGAGTGCAAGGAGGCGGCGCTCCCGGTCTTCACGCGGCGGTACCCCGACTGCACCCCCTGATCAGCCCAGGATGGCGAGGACGAGGCAGACTCCGGGTGGGATCATCAGGTTGTCGTCGACCGGTGAGACCAGCTCGAGGAGGCCGCCCACTCCGGCCACGAGGAGCGCTGTTCCGGGCGGAAGCAGAAAAAGGAGCGCGCCGGCCGTCACCAGGGTTCCGGCAAGGAACCCCTCCAGGCTCTTGTTGTTGTAGATCCGGTGCCGTCCGAAACGCCGGCCGGCAAGCGTGGCAAGGCTGTCGAGCAGGGCGAGGACAAGGAGGCCGATCGCCGTTCGAAACGGGTCGAAGAGCACGAGGCAGGCAAGGGTAGCGACGATGAAGAGGTAGGCGCCGCGTCCGGGCGCGGAGCCGTCGCGCTCGAGCAGGTCGAGAAGCGGGGTGATCCCGGGGAACCGCCTCCCCCGCTCGACCGCGTCCGTCATGACGGAGCCGACGAGCAGGACCGCCGCATAGAAGGGCAGGGTCCATTCACGGGGATAGACTGCGACCGAGAGCGCGATCGCGCACCCGACGAGAAGGTGAACCGCCTGGCGCCATGTCTCCCGCATGAGGATCTATCCGAGCGGCGGTTTAAAAAAACCGCGTGATGGCAAAAGGGCTGTCCGGGCCTCCTGACCGGGAAGGCCGACCTCATGAGGGAGGTCGACACCGGCCGTGGCATGGCTCTCCGGCCCGGAGGAGTTCCCGCGTCTGGCCGGAAGCCGGTCAGGCCCGCGAGAGGGCTGTCGTCGATCAGAGGTTTTATTCATCTCGTGCCCCTCTCACAGGGCATGGCTGACGAAACCGAGGTCGCGACCTTTGCAGCCGGCTGCTTCTGGGGGGTCGAGGAGGCGTTCCGAACGTTTCCGGGAGTCCTTGAGACCACGGTCGGGTACACCGGCGGATCGGTCGCCGAACCGAGCTACGAGCAGGTCTGCAGCGGCCGGACGGGCCACGCCGAGGCGGTCAGGGTCGTCTACGACCTGTCGCAGATCACGTACCGGGCTCTCCTCGAGCGGTTCTTCTCGATCCACGATCCGACCACGCCGAACCGCCAGGGACCCGATATCGGAGATCAGTACCGATCGGCCGTCTTCTATCACACCCCTGACCAGGAGCGCGCGGCGAAGGAATTTGTCGAGGAATTGACCCGGACTGGCCGGTATCGCCGACCGATCGTGACCGAAATCCTCCCTGCGGCACCGTTCTACCGTGCCGAAGAGTATCACCAGCAGTACGCTCGACGGCATGGTGGAGGCTGTCATATCTAAAAGAATCCCGATCGCAAGGATATTGAGGTCGTGCGGATCAGATCATGTGATCCATGGATCAGTACTATACGATCGCGGAGCTGGCGCGGGTCATGCACACGGACGAGCCCTCGGTCCGCCTCCTTCTCTCGAGCGGCATCCTGAAGGCCGAGCGCTGCGGCTCCGGCTACCTGATCAATACGGACGAGTTCTCGCGTTTCGGCATACTCTCGTCGCGGAAGGACTCCCGCCGCCGCTGACGCCAGGGGCTACCATTATATCGTTCGGGATACAGTGAGGATTTGTATGTCGCCATCTGACCCTATGAGCAATCAGCCTGACCCGGACCCGGTGCCACCGGTGCCGCCGGTGCCGCCGTCTCCCCCCACACCCGCCCCTCCGAGCCCGAATCCGCCGCCGCTCCCGCCCCCCGAGCCGATCGTACCCGAACCCCCGAGACCCCAGCCGGAGACCCGGTCGCGGTGAAGGGGCTGCCCGAGCCCGGCGGACCGGGAGACTCTCCCGACCTGCTGCTGCCCGGGCTCGGGCTCGAGGCGGGCCCAGACCCGGTTGTCCTGGTCCTCGGCACCTTTCCCAGCGTGATCGCACGGCGCGAACATGCCTATTATGCGAACCCCCAGAACCAGTTCTGGCCCATCGTCGAGGCTCTCTTCGGCATTCCGCGGACCCTGCCGTACCATGACCGTGTCCGGACGCTGAACGAGCGGGGGGTGGCGCTCTGGGACATGGTCGACACCTGCCGCCAGGAGGGCTCGATGGACCACACCATCTGGCAACCGGTCCTGAACGATATCGCCGGCTATCTTAAAGCGCACCCGGCGGTCCGGCTGGTGGCCGTCAACGGCCGGACCGCCGAACGGTTCCTGAAGCGAGCGACGCGGGGCAAGACGCTTCCGGACGGCGTCCGGATCGAGGTGCTCCCCTCGACTAGCCCGGCGAACGCCGGGACACGTCCCGACGAGAAACTCCGGCGCTGGTCCGTGATCGGCGCCTATGCCCGTCCACCGGTCACTCGATCGTCACAATCCTGAGCGAGTTCGTGGTTCCGACCGGTCCGGGCGCGATCCCCTCGGTCAGGATTACCAGGTCGCCCGGTGCGACAAGCCCCTTCTCCCGGACCCCCTCGAAGATCAGATCGTGCCACTCCTCCTGCTCCGTCTCGACCAGGAAGGGGAGGCAGCCGTAGGAGAAGGCGAGATAGCGTTCCACGGCCGGATCGCGACAGAATGCCAGGACCCAGCGTTCGGGCTTGAACCGGGCGATCCGCCGGGGCGTCCGCCCCGTGTGGGTCGGCGTCAGGATGAAACGCGGCTGAAGGGCCCGCACCGCATCGATCACGTTGAGCGAGACCACATCCTCGACGGCGACCTCCTGCCGACCGTACCCGGCGCGGATATGGGCCTCGAGCAGGTGCGTGGATCCGAGGGAGCCCCGTTCTGCCTCGGTCGCACGCGCGATCTTGGCCATCATCGCCACGCTCTCCACCGGATACGCACCGCTCGCCGTCTCGGCCGAGAGCATCACCGCGTCGGTCCCATCCAGGATCGCGTTCGCCACGTCCGTCACCTCGGCCCGGGTGGGAAGCAGGCTCTCGGTCATGGACTCGAGCATCTGGGTGGCCGTGATCACGGGGATGCCGACCTCGTTTGCACGGCGGATGATCCGCTTCTGGATCACGGGCACCTGTTCGATCGGCATCTCGACCCCGAGGTCGCCGCGGGCGATCATGATCCCGTCCGCCTCGGCCATCAGCTCGTCGATATGCTCGACCGCGGCCTTTCGTTCGATCTTCGCGATCACGTTGATCCGGTGCCCGAGGGATGCCGCATGTTTACGGGCTTTCCGGATCTCTTCGGCTCGTTGAATGAACGAGATCGTGAAGGTATTGATGCCGATGGAGAGCCCGGCCTCGATGAACGCGAGATCTCGGACTGTCACCGCGTCCACGGGCAGCACCCCGTCGACGACGTTGAGCCCCTTCCTCGAGACGATGACGCCGCCGACGATCACCTCGGCCCGCACCTCGTTGAGGGTCGCCTCGATCACCCTCAGGCGGACCAGGCCGTCATTGATGTGGATGGTGCTGCCCGGGCCCACGAGGGACGGGAGGAGTTCGTACTCGACCGGGATCTTCGTCGGGTCGGTCGGCTCGGGATCGGTCGTGAGCACAACCTCGGCACCCCGCTCGAGTTCCACCGGTTCTGAGCGGAGCTGGCCAAGCCTGATCTTCGGGCCGGGCAGGTCGATCAGGAGTGCGACCACGCGCCCTTCGGCCACGGCGATCTCGCGGACGCGTTCGATCCGCTCGATATGCTCGTCGAGCGTCCCATGCGAGAAGTTCAACCTCGCCACGCTCATTCCCGCCCGGATCATCCCGCGGATCGTCGTCTCGTCCGATGAGGCCGGTCCGAGTGTGCAGACGATCTTGGTCTTCTGCTCTGGCAGTAACACTGATCCCCCTCGCTCCATAGGAGGAGCCAGGCGGGGGATAAACCTTCCCGCCACGGGCCACAATGTTTATGGACCTGCTGGGACACTGCAGATGGTGCGCGACGCGGCCGTTGCCCCTGAGGGGAGGGCGTATCAGGCCCTATTTATCGCGGTCTTCTCGGCCATGCTCGGACTGGGGATCGTGATCCCCCTCCTCCCTCACTATGCCGAGACGCTCGGGGCGACCGGCCTGGAGATCGGCGCCATCTTCTCGGGCTTCTCCATCTCGCGATCCCTCCTGATGCCAGTCTTTGGCCGGCTTTCGGACCGGCGCGGGCGAAAGTGGTTTTATCGTCGCCGGCCTGGCCCTCTACACCGTCCTCTCCCTCGCCTACCTTGCGGCCGATTCGGTTGCGGGCTTGACCCTTGTCCGTATCATCCATGGGTTCGCGTCAGCCATGGTGGTCCCGATTGCAATGGCCTACGTGGCCGATCTCTCCAGAGTCGGGTCCGAAGGGTCGCATATGGGCACGTTCTCGATCGCACTCTATCTGGGGATGGGCATCGGCCCCCTGGCCGGAGGCGTGATAAGCGCCGTGGCCGGCATGGATGCGGTCTTCCTCGCCATGACGGGCTTCTCCTTGTTCTCGCTCCTGATCAGCATCGCCTTCGTGCCCGAGTCGACGCCCCGCCCCCGTCCCACGATCGAGAAGCGCGGGGTCCTTGCCCATCCGGCCATGCGGGCTGCGGTCGCTTTCCAGCTGATCAACGCCTTTGCGAACGGCACCTTCATGGTCTTCATCCCCCTGATCGCCTCGCTCTCGATCGGGCTCTCGACGGCCGAGACGGGTATCGTGATCTCGGTCTCGTCCCTCTCGACCTCGATGCTCCAGCGCTGGTCCGGCCGGCTCGCCGACCGGTACGACCGAACCGGCCTGATCGTGGCGGGGACTGCACTGATCGCCGCAACGCTTCTCTTCATCCCCTCGCTCTCCGGCTTTCCGGCGCTCCTGCTCGCATCCCTCGCGATCGGCATCGGCGGCGGGATCTCGCTCCCGGCGGTCACTGCGATCGTCACCGTCGCCGGGCGCGATATAGGCCAGGGGGCGGCCATGGGGGCTTCAAACACGGCCATGGGAGTGGGGATGATCGTCTCACCCATGCTCTCGGGACTGGTCATGGATCTCTACGGCCTCCCCTCGGTCTTCTACCTCTCCGGGTGTGTCTGCTTCGCGGCCCTCCCCGTCTTCCGACTCCTGGCACGGCGCGCGCTCTCTCCGGCCCCTACCGGAGTCCGGGTTTAGGTGCGGGGAGGTAGCTCCCGACGTGCGACCTGCGAAAGAAATTACCTTTTCACGGAGATTAACCAGAATATTTATTAATCCGGACTGAATACTCGACGTATCGATAGAGGTTAATGATGTACGGCCCAGACGAACGGTCCCTGACCCCGCTTGAGACGGCCACGGGGGGCCGCAGGATCTTCTTTGTCAACGAGAAACGGTTCGAGACCATCGCAGACGCCAGGGAGCATATCCAGACGATCGCCGACCGGTTCCCGTCCGCACGCATTGTCACGCTGCTCTCTCCCGAACGGTCCTGACCTCCGATTGTCGGGACGGACCCTTTTTTTTATCCCGGTCCATTCGGCAGATTCCGTTAAAATCGCTGAAAAACCTCCTCAAGGTGTCCCTGAAGGGTGTTTTTTACGGAATAGTTCTGGATGCCGTTTTTTCCCAGGAGAAAGATTATTGAACTGGAACTAAAATATTCTATCGCACATGGTCGTGAACCAGTCGCAGGTCGACCAGATCCTCTCTGCTGCCTCCGAGGACGATCCGGAGGTGAAGCTCCAGAACCTCAAGCGCGAGGTGGATCTGATCAAGACCTCGATCAAGCGCCTGCTGATCGACATCCGCGAGCGACTGAACGACATCGACAACCCCTTCACCACAGAGGGGACGGGCGGCATGAGCCCGGCCCGCGACACTCGACGCGACGATCTGGCCGACGCACATGAGAGCGCGCTCGAGGCCCGCGAAGCGGCGCTCAGTGCCCGGGAGGAGAGTCTGCGCTCGACCGGGAAGGAGAAGAGAACAAAACACCAGGAGGAAGACGAGGAGGATGAAGAGGAGTCCATTTCGCCCGTCGACCGACAGATCCTGGACGCTCTGAAGACCCAGCTGGCCGGACAGATGGCGGGGGGGCTCCCGAATGCGAGTCTGCCGGCCCCATCCTCCCTTCCCGCCCCGGTGATCCCATTTCCGGCTCCCGATCCCGAATTTGCCGAAGTCCGATCGCCCGATCGTATGAGACTTCAGAAGGCGTACCGTCTCTTCAAATGGACCAACCGTGCGGTCAAGAAGTACGGGCACGACCGGCTCGAGACCATGGTCCAGTCGTACCGATCCATGGGCTACATCACCCAGGAAGCGTGCGACGAGGTCTCGGAGATCGCCCGCCTGATGCCGAGTGTACTCGGCGAGGTCCATGAGATCGACCCCGGGGAGTTCGTCTCGGAACTCTACGTCCTGAACAGGATCATCTCGCCGAACGACCTGACCCTCGACCGCGACATGATCGAGGTGTTGATGGAGCAGCGGCAACAGACAGGCCGCAACGAGGACCCAACACGAGAACCCATTCAGCGGAGCGACGAGTGGATCAACCTGCTCGATCGAATCTGAAAACAATATGTCGAGCGAAACCTTCACGACCGCGATGTTCCTGATCACCTCGATCATCGCAGCCGGTGTCCTGATCAACGCGGTCTTCCCGGTGGTCTACCAGATGGCCGGCACCTTCATCTCCTCGTCGCATCAGTCGGATGAGCGGATGCGGACGGACATCAAGATCGTGAACACCTTCATGACCTCCAGCGGAGACGCCCGGATCTGGATCAAGAACGTCGGCGTCGCCCGGATTCCATACGTCGAGATCCCGAAATCAGATCTCTTTCTTGGGCGTGTCGGGAACTTCGACCGGCTCGAGTGCAACGCCGCGATCGGCATGAACCAGTGGTACTACGAGACGGCCGGTGGCGACACCAGCGGCTACTGGGACCCCGGTGAGACCCTTGAGATCACGGCGAGGACCGATAATGGGGCTCCGTTCTCGAGAAGCGACCCGGTATACTTTCAATTCGTCCTGCCCTCGGGGATCTTGAGGACGCTGGAGTTCACGGTGAGCTAAAGACCATGGCCGTCGGAGAGCTGATCGGTGCGGCGATCGGGGCGATGCTCCTGATCTATATCGCGTATATGCTCGTCGGAGGGATACTGACGACTGTCGAGACGGCGACCCTGACTCAGACTGAAGTGACCCATCTACAGGACGATCGTCTCCGTACATCGCTCGAGATCACGGCCCATGCCCAGGCCGACGGAACGGTCGCCGTGACCCTGAACAACACCGGCTCGGTCGTGATCGGGAACTTCACGCACATGGATCTCTATCTCGGCGACGGCGTCGCGGCTCCCCTCCTCTACCACCATGCCTCCGCCGGGGCCGAGCCCGTCTGGTCCGAGCTCGGGATCTCCGCGGGGGACGCACCTGAGCGCGTGCATATCGGTGAACTGGATCCGGGCGAGGCGCTCGGGATGGCGGCGCCGTACACAGGTGAACTCCACTGGATCAAAGTGGTTGCCGGAAACGGTGCGACCGTCGAGACGGCGGTCTGAGGAGACTACTAATGGGAATTGGTGATATTCTGGGCGGCGAGGACCGGGATGTCCTCACGACGGGCAACAATGAGCTCGACAAGAAGATCGCTGACGGGATCCCCCTCGGATCCCTGTCCCTGATCGAGGGCGAGAACGACACGGGCAAGTCCGTGTTGACCCAGCAGATCATCTGGGGCGCGCTCAAGTCCTCGAGGAACGTCGATCTCTTCACCACGGAGAATACGACCAAGTCCTTCCTCAAGCAGATGGAGTCCATGTCGCTCGACATCTCCGACTACTACTCCTGGGGGTATCTTCGCGTCTTCCCCCTCAACATCGTAGGCTTCGAATGGAGCGAGATGCAGATGGAGGGGATCCTCGCCCGGCTCATCAACTTCATTCGCAACAGCCGGGCCGAGGTGATCGTGATCGACTCGCTCACCCTCTTCTCGGAGTACGCCGAGACCAACATGATCCTCTCCTTCTTCACGAGCTGCAAGAACCTGGTCGACCACGGCAAGACGATCCTGATCACGCTCCATACCTACGCCTACAAGGAGGAGTCGCTGGTCCGGCTCCGGTCGATCTCGGACGCTCACCTCTTCATGAAGAAGTCCCTTCTCGGGACCAAGTACGTGATGGTGCTCGAGGTCCAGAAGGTCCGTGGCGCTCGCCGAACGACCGGGAACCTGGTGTCGTTCGAGGTCCATCCCGGTTACGGTATGAAGGTCATCCCGATGTCGTTCGCGAAGGTGTGAGAGATGGCCTCGCTCACGATGGCAACCAACCTGCCGTTCAAACCCGAGCCGGTCGACACGAGGACGGACTGGTACAACAACGTCGAGGCCTCGGCTCTCTACCGGATGCTCCCGGCAAACGCGAAGGAGTATGTCAAGCAGGCCCCGCACCTGCTCGAGTATCTCCATATCCTCCCGGTCAACACCTACGGGATCCCGCTCTTCCTCTCCGAACTGAAAAAAGACCTCAAGGGGATGAAGAATCCGAACCTGATCTATCCGGTCACAGAGAACATCTTCGTCCACATCCTCCAGGACCCGAACGACGTCCGGAACTACTACATCCCGATCGAGCCATCGTTCCTCTCCACCGTCGGCCAGTACATCCCGGCCCTCGAATACAAGATGATCGACCTGATCGACGCGCTCGATACCGATCCGGCCACCGAGAAGGAACGGACGGTGGTCCTCAAGGCGATGCTCGCCAAGATCACGGCCATCAACCGGAACGGCGTGATCGAGGGGGCCGATATCGGGCCGGCCGCACCGCAGGACAGCGGGGCGATGGGGCGGCTCAAGACGTTCCTGACCACCGATTTCACGGCGAAGAAGAAGGAGGAGAAACGAAAGGACGTGATGCGCGTCCCCCAGACGCCCGACGGTCGTGTGATCCTGACTCCGTCGGAGTACCGGGCGATCGAGTACCTGCTCGTCCGCGACAAGATCGAGATGGGGGTGCTCAAACCGTTCCTGAGCGACTCCAATATCGAGGATATCACCTGCGACGGCGTCGGTCCGATCTTCATCGAGCACAAGGTCTTCAAAGGGCTCAAGTCCGTGATCGAGTTCACCCGATCGGACGAGCTCGACTGGTTCGTGATCAAGATGGCCGAACGGATCAAGCGGCCGATCACCTATCGGAACCCGATCATCGACGCGACCCTCCCCGACGGCTCGCGTATCAACATCGTCTACGGCACCGACGTCTCGAAGCACGGCTCGAACTTCACGATCCGGAAAGTCAATGAGGTCCCGCTCTCGATCCTCCAGGTGATCGACTCGAACGCCTGCGATTACAACGTGGCTGCCTACCTCTGGCTCTGCATCGAGTACGGAATGTCGCTCTTCGTCTCGGGCGAGACGGCGTCGGGCAAGACCACGACGCTCAACGCGATCACGACCTTCATCCCGCCCGAGAACAAGATCGTGACGATCGAGGACACCCCCGAGCTGACCGTGCCGCATCGGAACTGGACTCGCGAGGTCGCTCTTGCCAAGGGGACCGGCGAGGGGACGGGGGAGGGGGGTGCGGTCACGATGTTCGACCTGCTGAAGGCCGCCCTCCGGCAGCGCCCGAACCAGATCCTCGTCGGCGAGATCCGGGGTACCGAGGGCTCGGTCGCCTTCGGCGCGATGCAGACCGGTCACCCGGTGATGTCGACCTTCCACGCGTCCTCGGTCGAGAAGTTGATCCAGCGGCTCTGCGGCGACCCGATCAACATCCCGAAGACCTACGTCGACAACCTGAACCTCGTGATCATCCAGTCGGCGGTCCGGCGGCCGGACGGCGGCGTGGTCCGCCGCATGCTCTCGATCAACGAACTGGTCGGCTACAACCCTGAGACGGGCGGCTTCTCGTTCGTCGCGATGTTCGTCTGGGAGCCGGTCACGGACACCTTCACCTGGTCGGGGAAGGGGTCGAGCTACCTTCTCGAGGACAAGATCGCGACCATGCTCGGTCTGCCCGAGCATCGGCGCGCAGAGATCTACGAGGAGGTCGAGAAACGGGCCAGAATCCTGGAACGGCTTCATAAAGCAGGATACACGCAGTTCTGGGACCTCTTTCACATGATCACCAAGATCAAGAAGCAGGGCCTGCTCCAGATCGGAGGATGAGATCCGTGTTCGAGGCGGTCACGGATCGGCTTTCGACGCAGATCCAGGGCGAGGGGATCGTCGGCCAGGTCTACCGCACGGTCGACGAACGATACAGCCAGATCGCCGAGAACAAGAAACTCTCGGCCGATCTCCTCTTCATGATCACCTACATGACCTCGCTCGCCCTGGCCCGGGCGACCCGGCCAGAGATCTTCTCGAGCGCGGCACAGCGGCCCGAGTACATCTCCGCGCGGTATATCAAGAGAGTGAACACCCTCGTCGTACGCTGGAACTTCTCGTACAAGGAGGCGCTCGAGGTCATTGCGGACCGTGTCAAGAACCGGATGATCCAGAATCTGCTGAATCGGTTCTCCAACTCGATCGACGCGGGCGTCCCCGACAACGAGTTCCTCTCGAACGAGCTCGAAACGACACGGAACGTCTACCGCTCCAACATCGAGCAGGGCTTCGAGCTCCTCCGCAAATGGGGCGACGCGTACATCGCGATGCTGCTCTCGGGGACCGTGATCGCGGTCACGATCATGATCTCGATCGCGATCTACGCGCCCGAGGGGATTGACAACACGCTCAACATGTCATACGGCCTGATTCTCGCGATCAGCGTCTTCGGGATCGGCCTGATGTACCAGTCGGTCCCCGACGACCCGAAGACGCACGGGCTCGACACCTGGCTCTCGCGGGAGCAGATCATGATCGCCCGGATGGAGCGGCTCCTCGTGCCCGCAGTCGTGATCATCGCCCTGGTCCTCTGGGTGATGGGCATCAATGCGGGGGTGATCTCTCTGTTTATCGGCCTGATGGTCGCACCGCTCGGCGTCCTCGGGTTCATCGACGACTCCAACATCACGCTCCGAGACGCGGACTTCTCGGTCTTCATCCGCTCCCTCGGCGCCGTGATCCAGGGGCAGGGGGCTACGACGGTCCACGCCCTCGGGCAGGTGGACAAGAAGTCGCTCGTCGCCCTCGACCCCCTGGTCCGATCGGTCTACTCGAAGATGAACCTCGGCCTGGACGAGAACACGGTCTGGGAACGGTTCATCGGAGAATCGGGCTCCAATCTGATCTACAAGTTCCTGAACATCTTCCGAGACACGGTCTCCCTCGGGGGGCCGGCGGGCGAGATCGGCAAGGTCGTGGGTCACTCGATGCTCGAGATGGTCCTGCTCCGCGAGAAGAAGGACATGTTCGCCCGCTCCTTCATCGTGCTCCTCGTCCCGATGCATGCGGCCATGATCGCGATCTTCGTCTCGCTCTTCCATATCATGGTCACGCTGACGACCTCGGTCACGGAGATGATGAAGCAGTTCCAGGAGGCGGCGGCAGGCGCCGGGGGAAGCGAGGCCGGTTCGATGGCCGGAAATGCTTTTCTCTCGGGCTCGCTCAATATGTTCGTCAACTTCCCGAAAGAGCAGATGACAACCTACGTGGTGGTGATCATGCTGATGCTGACGGTGGCGAACGTGATTGCGGCCAGGATTGTCGGCGGCGGAGACCGGTATATGTACTATCTCTATTCGGCGCTCTTCTTCACGCTCTCGGGCCTGATCTATCTCGTGGTGCCGATCTTTGTCGGGATGTTCTTCTCGGTGGATGTGCTGACCCAGATCTCCCAGGCAGGTGCAACCAACATATGAATGAAGGGCAGCGGCAAACTTTTCTCTTCGTGGCCACCCTTGCCGTGGGCATGGTGCTGGTCTTCTTCGACATCCCGGTGCTGCTGATGCTCGGCGTCCTCGTGGTCGTGGGGCTTCTCTTTCTCTTCATGACCGGGGCCGTGACACCGGCCGACCTCAGTTCCCTCACCTCCCGTCTGCGCCGACCAAAACCGGCTGGAGATGCGGGCGCGGCGAAGGCGGAGAAGAAGCCCCGCAGCTCGCTCTTCCGCAGGAAGGAGAAGGAGGCACCGATGGCTGCCGCCTCCCCCTCCGTTGAAAAGAAGGAGCGGCAACCGCTCTTCGCCGGACTTGCCGGGAGCCTCAGGGGGCTTCGGGCCGGGCGCGAACGCCGAACGGCCGCTGTCAAGAATGCCCTCGCGGCCGCAGAGCCCGCCGCAGCGCCCGCAGCCGGGCGGACCTCCCCCGAGACCCCGACGGCCGGGCCGTCCTCCGGCACAGGGCGAGCATCCCCTGAGGCACACCCCGAGGACCCGTTCCTGACCCTCTCGGACGACGAGCTCCAGGGGGACCTTCTCGACGACCTCGGCGGGCTCGACGACCTCGAGATGCCGTCGTTCGACGAGGCACGCGCGGGGCCCGCCGTCGAGCTCGAGCTCGATTCGATGCCGGAGGGCGGTGATGCCTTTGACGATGCCGCCGCTGCGATCCTGGCCGACCATGCAAACGACCTGGAGGAGTTCACGGATCTCGAAGGGGTCGACGAGATCGAGAACGAGCTCTCCAGCCTGGACGAGGCCGACTTTGCCGATTCAGAGATCGACGGCCTTGAGGTCGATGCCGGAGAGATGACCACTCTCTCCGGCGCATCGGGCATGGAGGCCCTTCTCGGCAGCACGGATGGGTCCGATACGCCCCTGGACACGCCCGATCTGGCCGCTGAGATATCCCTCGCCGCGGCGCCCCAGGAGGCCCCCAACGAGATGGCCGCCTTTGCGGCCGGACCGAGCGGAAGCGAGCGCGACATGCTCTCCCTCCTTGCGAGCGACTCGAAGAAGGTTCGTGTCAAACAGGACCTCTCTCTCCTGCGGGACCTCAAAGACGTTCGCGTGGGTTCGGAGGAGATCGTGGTCGAGCTCGAGGGCGTACTCCGCCTCCTTGGAGGAGCGCTCGCAGTCGACGGGAGCGAGTCGCCGCCCTCCCGTCGCTCCGCCCGGTAGCCACAATTCAAAGACCCTATATCACACGGCGTCCAATAGAGAGATCGACAGACGAGGAGCATGAAGGAAGTCCCGGTCAAGATCGAACAGAACGGCGCCTGGCTCAGCATCAGGCTCGGCCTCGAGGAGGACCACCTGGTCATTCCGCCGCCGATCAACCGCAAGATCCTGTTCCGCGATGTGGTGAACCTTGACGAGCGCAAGAACCTGCTCATCCTGACCGTAAAGGGCGAACCCGAGACGGTCTACCGCATTCTGACCGTCGAGAAGGTGATCATGGTCATGCGTCGCCTGATCCTTATGCTCTGCAACGCGTACCGGCTCAACGCCTATTTTCTCTCGCCGGCCGTGCGCGGGGGCGTGCTGGTCACCGATGCCCAGTGGGAGAAGGGCGCGATCGTCGTGGTGCGGACCGGGATCTGGTTCGTCTCGTCGGTCAAGCAGGTCTGCATTCCCCTTCTCGATGTCGCCGACATCCAGCTGACCAAGAAGGAGGTGCAGGGCCGGCAGACGGATGTCGTCAAGATCGACCATGTGGATGCGGGAGAGGTCGTCACGAGCTTCGTGCTCTGCCCCATCTCCACCCTCCAGATCCTCTTCAACTTCCTGACCGATGCAACGAAAAGCATTGAGATGCGGGGCGACGAGCTCGACGAATACGACCAGCAGGTCGCGATGCTCGTCTACTCGGGCATGGACTCGTCGGCCATCATCAACATGCTCTCGGTCAATAACAAGCGCCTGAATACGATCTACGACAAGCTGATCGGCCTCGGGATCGCCGAGGTGGTGGAGATTCGGCGCGAGGTGAAACTGACCACCAAAGGGATCAAATACATCGCCGACGCGACAAAACAATAAAACCCTCGAATCCTTCGTTTTTTAAAATCCAGCATTTCTTTATACACTTTTGACTCAAACTAGGATCAGGTGCCTCATGGGAAGGATTCTGATCGTCGACGACACCCTCTTTATGCGGACTCTTCTTAAAAACATCCTCTTCTCCGGCGGCCATACGATCGTTGGTGAAGCCGCGGACGGCGAGGAAGGGATCGCAAAGTACCAAGAGCTCAAACCTGACCTGGTAACGATGGACGTGGTGATGCCGAAAATGAACGGGATCGAGTCCCTGAAAGGGATCCGGCAGTTCGATCCCGCTGCGAAGGTGGTCATGTGCACGGCCGTCGGCCAGGAGCAGATGGTCAAGCTCGCGATCAAGACCGGAGCCCGGGGCTATATCGTCAAACCGTTCCAGGCTCCGAAGGTGCTCGAAGAGGTCAAGAACGTGCTCGCGTCCTGATTGCTGATGCGCGTCCTGGTCGTCGATGACTCGGTCTTCATGAGGACCGTCATCAAGGATATTCTCTCCCGCGATCCCGAGATCGAGGTGGTCGGTACGGCCGTCGACGGAGCGGACGCTCTCGACAAGATCGAGTCCCTCTCCCCGGACCTGGTGACCCTCGATATCGAGATGCCGAGAATGACCGGGATCGAGGTTCTCGAGGCCCTGGTCGGTCGGGGTAATCGCCCGAAGGTACTGATGCTCAGCTCCCTGACGACTCGCGATGCCGAGATGACCCGCCGGGCGATCGAGCTCGGGGCCGACGACTTCCTCTTCAAACCGAAGGGGATCGGCGAGGTGCGGGGGATCTCCGACGATCTCGTCGCCAAGGCACGGCACCTGATTCGATACCGGCCCGTGCACCGACCTGCGAGTGTACGGGTCACGGGAGACGAGGCCGCGACCCGGCTGGTGATGATCGGCTCCTCCGCAGGGGGGCCGCAACAGCTCGACACCCTTCTCTCCGAACTCTCTCCCGACCTGAACGCGGCCGTGATCGTCACCCAGCACATGCCGGTCGGGTTCACGGCCGCCCTGGCCGAACGATTCCGCCGGCTCTCGGGACTTCCTGTCGCCGAGACCTCCTCGGGAGACCTGCTGACGCGGGGCAGGATCCTCATCTCGAAGGCCGGGTTCCACTCGGTGATCTCGGGGGCGGTCGATCCGTCCGGGCGACGGTCGGGCAAGGTCGTGCACTCCTCGTCGTCGCCCGAGCACGGCGTCCGGCCGGCCGTCGACCGGACCTTCAGCTCCGGCGCACAGGTCTTCGGGCCGAACGCCCTCGCCGTGATCCTGTCGGGGATGGGCGGCGACGCAGGGGAAGGGGCCCTGGTGGTCAAGCGGGCCGGCGGCTCCTCCCTCATCTGCGCGGAGGAGGACTGCCTGGTCTACGGCATGGCCCGCTCGGCCATCGAGCGGAAGGCAGTGGACCAGGTCGTCCCGCTCCGAAGAATGGCCCGCGAGATCGAGCGCGCGGTCGCGCGGATGGAGGGTTAAGATGTCTGAGTTCGAGGCGTACAGAGGCCTCTTTGTGGCCGAGTCGCGGGAGAATCACGAGACGATCGTCAAGTCCCTGCTGGTGCTCGAGCAGGGCGTCGACGAGACGGCGATCGACGAGATCTTTCGGGCCGTCCATACCCTGAAGGGCGCGTCGGCGTCGATGGGTTTCGACGAGCCCGAGCGGCTCTGTCATTCGATGGAGGACGTCCTCTCCCTGATCCGCGCCGGCACCCTCGAAGTCTCGCAGCCCGTGATGGACCTGCTTCTGGCCTGCACGGACGCGATCGAGGAGATGGTCGACGGGATCGAGACGGGGGGAGCCGGCCATCACGGGAACACAGGCCAGCTCGTCGATCTTCTCAGAAAATGGGTCGACCTCGGCTCCGGCGAACGAGCCGCCGGCGCCGGGGAGTCGTTCTCCCCGGACCCGTCCGAAGCGGAGCCGGCGGAATTTGAGCTCCCTGCCCTGGACGATAGGCCGCGGTACCGGGTCCGGGTCCGGGTGAGCGAGGAGTCCGCGATGAGCGATGTTCGGGCCATGCTGGCGCTCTCGAATCTCGACGCCCTCGGCACGGTGATCGCAACCACGCCGTCGCGCCAGGCGGTCGACGAGGGGCGGTTCGAGGGGCTCCTGGAGCTCGAGATCGCGAGCGACGCCGGTGACGAGGCGCTCAGAATCGCCGCCTCGGGCACCGAGATCGCCGAGGTCGTCGTCGTCCGCATCGAGCGGCATGCCCCGGGAACGGATCCGGCGGTCCCCGCTCCTCCGGTTACGGGGCGGGAAGACGACGACCGGCGAAGCCGGGACCGCGAGAAGGAGAAGGGGCGCGAGATCAAGAACATCCGCGTCGACATCCACCAGCTCGACCATATCATGAACCTGGTCGAGGACCTGGTGATCAACCGGGGCCGACTCAAGCAGATCGGGGAGCAGCACCAGATCAAGGAGATGGACGAGGCGATCAGCGTTGTGGAGCGCTCGGTCTCCGAGCTCCAGAACCTGATGATGCTGATCCGGATGATACCCCTCAACCAGATCTTCAATCGTTTCCCCCGTGTGGTCCGGGATGTGGCCAAGCATGATGGCAAGGAGGTCGAGTTCCTGATCGAGGGGGGCGAGACGGAGCTCGATCGTTCGGTGATGGACGGTCTCTCCGATCCGCTTCTGCACCTGATCCGGAATGCGATCAACCACGGGGTCGAGCAGCCCGAGGTACGGGAACGGGCAGGAAAAAGCCGGGTGGGGCAGCTCCGCCTCTCGGCACACCGGGACCGGGACAACGTCGTGATCGAACTCGCTGACGATGGTGCCGGGATCGATATCGCCCGGGTCCGGAGAAAGGCGGTCGAACGCGGCCTCTACACCTTCGAGGCGGCCGCGCTCCTGAGCGACGACGAGGTGACCGCGATCCTCTTCCAGCCGGGCTTCTCGACCGCCGAGACGATCACCGATATCAGCGGCCGCGGAGTGGGCCTGGATGTGGTCAAGTCCTCGATCGAGGCTCTCAAGGGCTCGGTCAAGGTCATCTCGGTCCCTGGGAAGGGGACGCGATTCGAGCTGATGCTGCCGCCGACGATGGCCATCATCCAGGTCATGATCGTCCGGATCAATACCCGGCGGATCGCGATCCCGATCAACAGTGTGATCGAGGTGGCCTCGCTCGCGGCCGATGCTCTTCACCGGATCGGCGCGAGCGAGGCGATCCTGCTTCGCGACGAGGTGTTGCCGATCTACCGGCTCGACGAGATGTTCGGGCCCCCCGCGAGCGGCGGGATCATCATGGTGGTCCAGTACCTGGGCAGAAAGTGCGGCGTTCCGCTCGACCTTGTCGAAGGGCAGCAGGAAGTCGTTGTCAAACCCTTGAACCGACTGATCGGCAGCTCGCGCGGAGTGAGCGGCGTCACCATCCTCGGGGATGGGGACGTCGTGCCGGTGGTCGACGTGAATACAATGGTCTAGAGGAGTTGTGGTTATGCGATTGACAGATGTACAGCTGGATGCGATCCGGGAACTCGGAAATATTGGGGCTGCGCACGCCGCGACGACCCTATCGCAGATGCTGATGTGCCAGATCAACATGTCGGTCCCCGAGATCCTGGTGGTCGACATCGGCCGGATCTGCGACCATATCGGGGACGAGTACTCGGCCATGGTGGTCTTTCAGCTCCAGGGAGAGCTCGAGCCGGGGGGGTACATCATCCTCCTCGTCTCGCGAGAGTCGGCACTCCGGCTCACGAACACGATGCTCGGCATGACCGATACCGATCGCGAGCTCGGCGAGATGGACCAGTCGGCCCTCCTCGAGATCGGCAACATCATGATCTCGGCCTTCCTCGACGGCACGGCCGAGCTGCTCGGGATCGTGATGCTCCCGTCTCCGCCCGAACTGGCGATCGATATGGCGCATGCGGGGATGTCGTCCCTGCTCGCGACCATGGACGCGGACATCGATGAGGTGATCCTCTTCCGGACCGAGCTCATGGACGAAGAGCACATGGTGAACTCCGATATCCTCTTCCTTCCGGATACCCGGACCCTCGCCGATATCCTCCGGCTGCTTGAGAGCATCGTCGGACCGATGTAGGGTGTGATGAAACCTTCCCGTTTCTACGAGGGCACAGCGGCCATCGTCGGCATCGGTGAGCACTGCATCGGGCCGGACCCGATGGCCACGATCGGACTCGGTTCGTGCGTTGCGCTGATCCTCTATGAACCTCAACGGGCGATCGGGTCGATGGCGCACGTGATGCTGCCGGACTCGAACGGGCGGGTGGACCGGCCGGGCAAGTATGCCGATACTGCGATCCGCCTGCTGATCGACGGCATGGTCGCGAAGGGCTGTCGACGGCAGAGGCTGGTTGCGAAGCTGGTCGGCGGTGCCAGCATGTTCGCTCATTTCGGGGGCAACCTGAACATCGGCGAACGCAACACCCGCACGCTCAAGACACTTCTGCGCACAGAGGGCATTCCGATCGTGGCCGAGCTGACCGGCGGCAACGTGGGCCGCTCGGTCGTCTTCACTCCCTCCGAGGGGGGGCGCGTCACGGTGAAGCGGGCGGATGGGACGTGCTGCGAGCTCTGAGCCTCCTCCTTCTCGTCCTTCTTGCCGCCCCGGGCATGGCCGGAACCGAGCTCTTCGAGCCGGCCTCCGACACCTGCACCTCCGACCGAGTCCTCGATACCGTGAACGGCCCCGGCGGCAGCGTGATCTTTGCCACGGACAACGGGATCTCGTTCTACTCCGAGAACGGCTGGGAGCGCTTTCACGCACACCCGTCCAATGCGAGCCTCGGGCTCCTTGACGACATGGTGCTCGCCCTCGAGTACGACGCCGACGGTGACTTCTGGATCGGGTCCGGGCGGGGGTTGCAGCGGTTTGACGGCCGGAGCTTCCAGGTCTTCACGGACGTGGCGCTTCTCAAGGATCCGATTGTCCGGGACCTGCAGCGCTGGGGCGACGACCTCTTCGTCGCCACGGGCTCGTCCGGGCTCCATCGCTACCGCCATGGTGAATGGACCTGGTACCGCCCCTTCGGGTCGTCCGGCCTGGGGTGCTACTCGGTCGGGAGCATGGCTGTCGACGCCGAGAACGATCGGCTCGTCGTCGGATCCATGACCGGCGGCCTCTGGGAGGTCCGCGACCACGTGGACCCGATCCGTTTCTCCCCGGTGGAGAGGACGGGGGCGCGATACGGACTCCTTCGCGAGGTCAGGGCAGATCCTCTCGGCGGCTGCTATGCCTTCAACGAGAGCCTCATCGTGCACCAGGACCCGGACCGCGGCTTTGTCGAGGTGCTGCACGCAAACCGGCTGCGGCCGACGATCAGCCGGTTCAACGACTGTGCTGCGGCCTCCGACGGAACCCTCTGGTGTGCGACCGATGGAGGCCTGGTCGGATGGAGGGAAGGTGAGCTCGTGGCCCTGCTCGAGCGGAAGGACGGGCTCGGAGTCTCGTCGAACGTCCGGACGATCTTCGTGGACGAGGCCGGCCGCTGCTGGTTCACGACGCCGGGCTTTATCGGGGTCTACACGGGCACTCCCGCGAGCACCGACAGCCGTATCGAGTTCCAGGCCCCCGCAAGCGTCACCCCATCGGCTTCTCCGACTGCGATATCGACCCCGATCCCGGTCACGCTCTCCCCTTCACCCGCAAGGGTGGAGGTGACGGCATCCCCGCCCCTACCGCAGGGCCCCCTCGCCACCCTCGAGCAGGTACTGGTCGAGGGCGTCAGGGCCGCCCTGCGCGCAGCCGAAACGATCGCCCGAAATATCCGCGGCGAGACTTCTCAGCCCGATCCGTACCGCGCGAACCTCTAGACCGGCCGCTCGGAGGGAGTTGGCCCTGCTTCCGGCCGGAAGCCCGCAGCGACCGCGATCGAGAGCCTTCCATCGCGGACGGCGCGTGCGATCTCCTCGTAGACCTGGTCCTTAACCTCCATCGGGTCCGTCTCGTCCCGAACCGGCACGGTCAGCACGAAGACTGGTCCGAACCGCCCGAGCTCGCCGATCCGGACCGAGGTCTCCCCCATCTCCCACGAGGGCGGAGCTCGGGCTGCAACCATGCCGGCGACCTCCCGGAGTACGGCCCGGTTCTGCTCGACGGGAGACGCATAATCGACGGTCACTGGGATGGCGATGAGGGCCCTCGGCTCGCCGGTCGAGTAGTTGACCACGATGTTCGTCGTGATCCGGGTGTTCGGCACGGTCGCGACCAGCCCGTCGAGGGTGCGGATGCGGGTCGATCGCAGGCCGATCCGGATCACGGTCCCCGTGTACGGATCGATCCTCACTTTGTCCCCGACGCTGAGCGGACGGTCCAGGAGGATGATGGCTCCGCCGAGGAGGTTTGAGAGGACGTCCTGGGTGGCCAGCGCCACCGCAATCCCGGCGATCCCGGCGCCCGCGATGAGCGGCGTGATCGAGATGTCGAGAAAGTTCAGGAGGTACAGGATCGCGATGAACCAGACCAGGTACCGGACCCCAATCTCGAAGAGGTCGATTAGACGGGGGTCGTATCCCTCCTTCGCATCGTGCATGAGCTGCCGGCCGTAGGCCCCGGTGAGGCGCGAGAGGAGGTTGGCGAGGCTCCAGGTGACGAGGAGGATGGCGACCGCGATCGGGTAGCGTCGGTCTCCGAGCCACGGATAGTTCAGGTTGAGTTCGAGCACGTACCGGACAGCGAGGTAGATCGATGTGGCTGCGATCCCGACCAGGAGCGGTCGACGCAGGGCGACGAGCCCCACGGTGACCAGGCGCGGGCCGGACCCGGATCTTCCCTCGATCCGGCGCTCGAGCCGTCCGCTGTAGGAGTAGACGGCCACCGCAAGGGCCACCCCGGCAAGCACGAGGGCCGTGGCGAGCACCAGATCCGTGAGCATCGGAATACCACACCTTATGGCTCAGCGGGTTAAAAATCTACGAGCATATGGCAGTCGTGAGAGAGGTGGCGCAGGCCCTAGAGGACGCAGTCGGCTCGGCAGGGCGGGATCTGAATTTCATGCATATCTGCGGCACCCACGAGGCCGCGATCGCCCGCCACGGTCTCCGGTCCGTGCTCCCCAAGGGGCTCCGCATCGTGATGGGGCCCGGGTGCCCGGTCTGCATCACGCCGCAGGGGGAGATCGATGCGGCGATCGCGCTCGCCGAGCGGGGCCGCATCGTCGCCACCTACGGTGACCTGCTCCGGGTCCCCGGCACCAACGGTTCGCTCGAGTCGTGCGGCGGCGACGTCCGGGTGGTCCAGGGGGTCCATAAGGCGGTCGAGATCGCGGAGAAGACCGACCGCGAGGTCGTCTTCATCTCGGTCGGGTTCGAGACCACAGCCCCCACGGTCGCAGCGGCACTCGCAACCCGCCCGCCGAAGAACTTCTCGGTCCTCTCCTGCCACCGTCTTGTTCCGCCCGCGATGGAGTGGCTACTGGACCAGGGCGAGGCGGCGCTCGACGGGTTTCTGCTCCCCGGGCACGTCTGCGTCGTGACCGGATACCGCGAGTACGAGCGGTTCCCTGTTCCGCAAGTGGTGGCCGGGTTCGAGGCCGACGAGGTCCTGCTCGGACTCCTGATGCTTACGCGTCAGGTCGTCGAGGGGCGACACGTCGTGGAGAACGCCTACCCGCGCGCGGTCTCGTGCGACGGCAACCCGAAGGCACTGGCCCTGATGCGCGAGGTCTTCGAGCCGGCGGATGTGGAGTGGCGGGGCTTCCCGGTGATCCCCGCCTCGGGTCTCCGTCTCCGCCCGGCATACCGTGAGTATGACGCCCAGGAGCGCTTCGGGATCCGGATCGCGCCGACCCCGAAGACGACGGCCTGCATCTGCGACCGTGTACTGCGGGGTGTGGCGGAGCCGACCGATTGTCGTCTCTTCTCCCGTGCGTGCACGCCGCGGACGCCGGTGGGCCCCTGCATGGTCAGCCACGAGGGAGCATGTCGTATCTGGCACCAGTACCAGGTGACGACCTCCTGACCCCCTCTTCACCTTATTTATAGGATCAGCACCCACATTTGTGGGTGCCCCGGTAGGGTAGAGGATATCCTAGAAGCCTCCGGAGCTTTTGACCTGGGTTCAAGTCCCAGCCGGGGCGTTACACACTAAATTTGAGTCCCATTTTTCTCATTTCCTCAATGGAACCAATTTCGGGGTATTTATACATAAGTATGTATTGCACTATAATCCCCTGTCATTTCTCTCTGATAAAGAAAAATTGAAAATGCCCAAATGATCCGTGAATTGAGACTTTTGGCTACTTTTTTTTATAAATCAATACCGCGCGCTCTGGCTCAAATGGTGAAAATGGGCGTGGGATTTAGCGATATATCATTACTCTGCAATTTGTCGCGCTCCCCCCTGATCCGCAAGAGCACGGTCCTACCGGTTGCTCAGGGTCGCCTCGCCGGCCGGCTCGGGGATCACGAAGTCCCCGGCCAGGTGCAGCCCGCAGAGCGGGACAGTCCGCCGGCCGCAGGTACCGCGTCCCGTCGGGCGCACGGCTGGCCTTCGCGTCGAACCAGTCTTCACAGAGCCGGACCTCCCAGTCGGGTACGGCGAACGCCTTTGCGACGTCCAGCCGTCGCAGACGATGTCGATGCCGGCCGCCGGGGGCAGCACTCGCCATCGTGACATTCGTGCATCAGATCTCGACGCGCATGCACGTCTTCCCGATCCCCTTCTCGTCAGTTCGGGGGTCCCTGGCCGACACATGGGGATCTCCGGTCGGACGGCGTTGAAGCCCCCTCCGATCCGGAGACACAGGGCCGATCCGGCTTGTCTGCGCCTGTTTTCGTGTCGGTCCGTTCGATTCGGCTTTCTCGTCGAAATCCGATTCGCAGCCGGTCGTCGGGGTTCGATCAGCAGTTCCATCGACTGCTGTAAGGCCCCGGCCGTCGGAGGAAAAAACCCACAAATTCGGGGGCATTTCCGTGTTTATGCGAAATTATCTGTAAATTCGTTTAGAAGCATTCATTATCCTGAATGGAAAAAGGGAAAGTTTAAATTGTGGTTCAGATAATTGTACGTCATTAGAGATCGTATCAGCCACAAAAGCCTCGAAGCCATTTGCTGTCCCAATGACGGCCAGAATTCTCGTTCTCGAGAAGAGTATCAGGTGGATCGATGAGACGAAATAGAAACATGCATGGATTCATGGCTCTTGCCATGCTGCTCGTCGTCTTCGCCGTGGCGGGAACCCCGGCCACCGCGACGGATGTTACGTATAATGGGCAGACAATCGTGATCAGCCAGCCTGGCACGTACGTTTTGAAGAATGACATCACGAATAGCAACAATGTCATCTGCATCGAGATCAAAGCCTCGAACGTCGTCTTCGACGGCGGCGGGCACCTGATCGACGGTGTCGACGATGCGAACAAGGCCGGCATCTACGCCCACAACGACGCGACCGTGCTCGAGGGCGTGACGGTCAAGAACGTCCGGATGCAGGACTGGTACTACGGCATCTACTTCAACGCAGTCAAGAACTCGAAGGTCGAGCAGTCCTCGATCCTGAGCAACTCGTTCGGTGGTATCGTGATGTACAAAGACTCCACCGGCAACACGGTCTCCGGAAACAGGATCATCGACAATGCCTACGGTGTGATCTTCTCCGACGGCGCCTCGAACGGGGTCATCTCCAACAACGAGATCCGGAACAACGAGCGCGGTCTGTACGTCTATCTCTCGGACGGCTTCACCGTCACCGGGAATCAGGTCACCGGCAACATCAACAACGGGATTCAGCTCCACACCTCCGGGAGCGGTTCGATCTACAACAACAACCTGAACAACAACCTGAACGTCTTCTTCTTCGGCGAACCCTTCCGCGCGAATGCATGGTCTGTCACGCCGAGGGCCGGCACGAACATCATGAACGGTCCCTCGATCGGCGGCAACTTCTGGGGCACCCCCTCGGGCGCCGGTTACTCCCAGGTCACCCCTGACTCGGACGGAGACGGTTTTGTTGACGGTTCAGTCACGATCGCAGAGGGGAACGTCGACGCTCACCCGCTCGCCGCGTGGACCGGGCCCACACCAACGGGCACGGTCACCGTGACCCCGACCGCGACGGTCGGACCGGTCAACCAGACCCCCTACAAGCCGCACACGCTCCCGACGCGCATCGAGACCGAGGACTATGATCTCGGCGGTGAGGGCGTTGCATATCATGATGTCGAGGCTGCGAACCTCGGCAAGGCCTACCGCCTGACCGAGGGTGTCGACATCGAGAAGACCGCGATCGGCAACAGCATCGGTTACATCCGGGTTGGCGAGTGGATCGAGTACACGGTCAACATCCCGACGGCCGGCGCCTATCCCGCGACCTTCCGTGTCGCCGGCTGGGCCACGGGCAGGCAGATCGCTTTCGCCGTCGACGGCGTCAGCACTGCGACCGTGAATGTCCCGAACACGGGTTCGTATACCAAGTGGCAGAGCGTGACCGTGCCGGTCATGTTTCAGGCGGGTAGGCACGTGATCCGACTCAGCTTCAATGGAGACAAGCAGAACCTCGACTATGTTGAGTTCGGCGCCTCCACGCAGCCGACGGTCCAGCCCACGACCACGACCCAGCCGACACAGACTCAGACCCAGTCTGGCCAGAATCCGTTCAACGGACCCCATGCCGTCCCCGGCCGGGTTCAGGCCGAAGACTTTGACAACGGCGGGAAGACCGTCGCCTACTCCGACAGCACGCCCGAGAACAAGGGCGGTGCCGGCCGGCTGAACGAGTCGGTCGACGTCGAGACGAACGGCGGCATCACGAACATCGCCTGGATCACGAACAACGAGTGGACCGAGTACACGGTCGACGCCGCCGCCGGCACCTACACGGCGAACTTCCGCGCCGGGGCGTGGGCTGACGGCAAGAAGATCTCGGTCACGGTCGACGGCCAGGCTGCGGCGACGGTCAGCGTCCCGAACACGGGCGGATACGAGACCTTCGATACGGCCTCGGTGCCACTCTCCCTCACGGCGGGCTCGCACGTGATCCGTCTGACGTATCTCGGCGACGGTCAGAACATCGACTGGTTCGAGTTCGTCTCCGGCGAACCCACGACCGAACCGACCGTCGAACCGACTGAGACCGTAACGGTCGAGCCGACCGAGACGGTTGCACCGTCCGAACAGACTCCGTACAAGGCCCACACGGTCCCGGTCCGTATCGAGGCCGAGGACTATGACAACGGCGGCTCCGACGTCGCCTACTCCGACAGCACGCCCGAGAACAAGGGCGAGGCCTATCGGCTGAACGAAGCGGTCGATATCGAGACCGTGCAGGGCGGCGGCTACAACATCGGCTACATCACGAACGGTGAATGGGTCGAGTACACGGTGAACGTCCCCTCGGCAGGAACCTACCAGACCGCGTTCCGCACTGGCTCCTGGTTCAGCGGCACGCGCCAGATCAAGGTCTCGGTCGCGGGTGCAGAGAAGGCGACCGTGACCGTCCCGGTCACGGGCAAGGACTACCTCTACCAGACGGTCACGGTTCCTGTCACGCTCGCAGCGGGCACGCAGGTGATCCGGCTGACCTTCGTCGGTGAGAAGCAGAACCTCGACTACTTCGAGATTGGCGCCGGGACCACCACCACCGGCACGCCGACGGTCGAGCCGACCGCGACTGTGACGGTCCAGCCCACGGAGACCTCGACGGTCGAGCCGACGGAGACTGTGACTGTCGAACCGACCCAGACCGTGGCTCCATCCGGGCGCTCCATCCCCGGACGGATCGAGGCGGAGAACTTCGATGAGGGCGCCGCAGGCACGGCCTACCGTGACCTGACCCCCGGCAACCAGGGCGACTATACGGCCCGGAACCCGACCGACGTCGATCTCGAGACGCTCGGCAGCGGCGCGAACGTCGGGTATATCCGGACCGGCGAGTGGCTGGTCTACACCGCGAACGTGGCCCAGACCAACTCCTATCTGGCGACGTTCCGTGTTGGCAGCTGGACTCCCCCAAGTCAGACTCCCGGTCAGCGGACGATCATGGTCAGGGTCGACAATGCGGTGGAGAAGGCCGTGAACGTTCCCCTGACCGGCAGCTCCTCGGCGTACGAGACCGTCTCGATCCCGCTCGACTTGAGCCAGGGGACGCACGAGATCGGGATCCGATTCGTCGGTTGGTACCAGAACTTTGACTGGATGGAGTTCGCGCCCGCGAACTGATCTCCACTCCCTCATCTCCCCCTTCGCTTTTTTAACTCCGGCTCTGCCATCCGGTTCAAATAGCTGTGTGATGCATGATGCTGCGGTGATGCTACACCTATGACCGGGAGACGACTGGTCTACATGGACCATGCCGCCACGACTCCTGCCGCGCCGGAGATCGTGGAGGCCATGCTCCCGTATTTCACAGAGCGGTTTGGCAACCCCTCCTCGATCTACGGGATCGCCCGCGAGTCGAAGGCCGCCATCGATACGGCCCGGGAGCAGGTTGCTCATGCCATCAACGCCTCGCCCGAGGAGATCTATATCACCTCCGGTGGGACCGAGTCCGACAACTGGGCGATCAAGGGGGTGGCGTATGCGCACCGGAAGCGGGGGAAACGGATCATCACCTCCGCGATCGAGCACCATGCGGTCCTCCACACCTGCCAGTACCTCGAACGACAGGGATTCGAAGTGACCTACCTCCCTGTCGACGAGTTCGGACGTGTCAGCCTGTCCGCACTCGCGGATGCGATCACGGACGAGACGATCCTCGTCTCGATCATGGCCGCGAACAACGAGATCGGCACGCTCGAGCCGATCGCCGACTGCGCCCGGATCTGTCGCGAACGAGGGGTCTACTTCCACACTGACGCGGTCCAGGCGATTGGAAGCGTCCCCGTCGACGTCAGGGCCCAGGACGTGGACCTGCTCTCCCTCTCCGCCCACAAGTTCTACGGACCGAAGGGGATCGGGGCCCTCTACATCCGTAAGGGTGTCCGGCTCGACAACCTCCTCCACGGGGGAAGCCAGGAGCAGAGGCATCGGGCCGGAACCGAGAACCTGGCAGGGATCGTCGGCATGGGGGCCGCGATCGAACGCGCAGTCGGGCGCCAGGAGGAGTATGCCCGTCGCCTGACGAGCCTTCGCAAACGCCTCCTCTCGGGGATTATGGAGCGGATCGAGCATGTCCGGCTGAACGGCCATCCGACCGAGCGCCTTCCGGGGAACTTGAACTGCTCGTTCGAGTTCATCGAGGGCGAGGGTATGCTCCTCCTGCTCGATCATGCAGGGGTTGCGGCATCCACCGGGTCGGCCTGCACCTCGGGCTCGCTTGAACCGTCGCATGTACTGCTGGCCATCGGTCTTGAGCACGCGACCGCTCACGGCTCGCTCCGGCTTACCCTTGGCGAATCGAACACCGAAGCTGATGTCGACTACGTGCTCGAGGCCCTCCCGCCGATCGTGGAGCGGCTTCGCACGATGTCCCCCCTCTATGCAGATTATCGGAGGTCATGCAATGTACAGTGAAAAGGTGATGGAGCACTTCATGAATCCCAGAAACCAGGGCGAGATCGAGAACCCCGACGGCGTCGGTGAGGTCGGCAACCCGAAGTGCGGCGATATCATGAAGATCTTTCTGAAGGTGAAGGACGATCGCATCGAGGATGTCCAGTTCCAGACCTTTGGATGCGGTGCCGCGGTGGCCTCGAGCAGCATGGCCACCGAGCTGATCAAGGGCAAGACCCTCGAGGAGGCCTGGGACCTCTCGAACAAGGCCGTTGCCGAGGCGCTTGGCGGGCTCCCGCCGGTCAAGATGCACTGCTCAGTCCTGGCCGAGGAGGGGATCCACAAGGCGATCAACGACTACCGGGTGAAGCAGGGGCTCGAGCTCTGGAAGGAGAAGCCCGGGGCGTCCCATGCGCATGCCGACGATGCATGCGAGATCTGATCGATCTCTACAATCCCTTCCCTCCATCTTTCTTCTCTGATGCGCTTCAGCCTATATCCCTCCGCGGACATCCCGGATGGTGGGGTCGGCCCAGGGGAGGTTTGCAGGAGAGCTCTCGGATCTGTTTCCCTCTTCCCATGCACCTGTCCCCGACCGGGGAGTCAGCTCATGTTCCCTGGCCTCTTTGAGCGACGGTTAGGTCGGTGTCCCTCTTCGTGAGGGGTGCTCCCTGCGGCATCATTCGTGCCGCACCTCGGCGGTCTCATCGTCCCCACTGGGCTGGTTCGGTGCGCGCTGAAGGTCCGAACCACTACTTCGATCATTGTCGATGGTCGATCCCGGTTCCGTCCTATTCGGGCCCGTTGGTGCCAGATCCAGGTGTTCAATTTAGGCTTTTGCCTTCATTGCCGAGATCCCCAATCGTCTGTGTCAGACGTGCAAGCGCAAAATCAACGGTAAAATGCAGCCCGATTCCGAATGCAATTAATAATCTTTATCTACCTTCAGTTGATGATAGTACACTTGTAATCTAATAATTACAGAACCGTCAATCGAATCCGATGTGGTGTAAGGTATGAACGCAACACGAGTGCTCATGACGCTCCTCGTCGCCTCTCTCGCAGTCGTTGGACTTGCGAGTGCAGCGGGCGTGGGGACATTCTCTCTCGAGCAGACGAAGTCTGCCGATGTGGGTCAGATTGGCGTTGCAACCCTCTACATGGACAACACGTGGCAGCCGATGGCTGACGACGTGTATGCCTATGTCAGCTGGGACGGCGCCTCTCTGGGATA
>SISS01000028.1 GCA_004332335.1 Methanoregulaceae archaeon UXB-2016
GGAGAGGCGGTCGAGTGGCGGGAGGGGAGGTCGTATCCCGTGGGCGAGACCTACGCCCTCTGTCGTTGCGGGGCGACAGGCACGCCGCCCTTCTGTGACGGGTCCCACCGGGGGATCCATTTCGACGGGACCGAGACGGCGAGCCGGGTCCCGTATCTTGAGCGGGCCGAATGGACCGAGGGAGACGGGATCCGGCTGAGCGACGCCACCGGGCTCTGTTCTCACGCCCGGTTCTGCATCCGTGGCGAAGGGATCTGGGACCTCGTCGAACGATCGAGCGACCCCGCGGCGCGGAAGATGGCGCTCGAGATGGCCGCGAACTGCCACTCAGGGCGCCTCGTGATCCGGGACAGCCAGTCCGGAGAGCCGATCGAGCCGGCCTTCAAGCCCTCGATCGGAGTCGTCGAGGAGCCTGAAGGGAGATCCGGGCCGCTCTGGGTCCGGGGCGGCATCCCCGTGATCTCTGCGGACGGCACGGCCTACGAGGTCCGGAACCGGATGACCCTCTGCCGTTGCGGCAGGTCTGCGAACAAGCCCTTCTGCGACGGGAGCCACCAGGCGCCCTGAGAGCGAGAGAAACAGAAGTGGCGCGAGGCGGCTCATGCGCCCGGGGCATCGGTTGTGTCGACGGCCTCGCCCGGGAGCGCCTCGAGTCGACGGAGGATGGCCTGCACATGCCCGTCGCGGAGCATCTCGGCGAGGTGCCCCTCGCAGGTCACGTTCTTGCGGATGTGAAACGTCAGGAGCCGGCGGAGGGTCGCCATGTCGGCCGTCTCGAGGCGCCCGAGCTCGCGATAGTACCGGAGCGCCTCAGGCTCCCAGTGAACCCAGTCGAACCGGACGATGAAGCCTCCCCGGTAGAGAGCCTTCTCGAACTCGTAGACCTCTCGCGTGTACTGCTCGAAGGTCCAGCCCTGCTCTTCAGCCACGACGACCTCGGGGAGGAAACGAGGGTCCTCGAAGATCGGCAGGAACGCGAGGACTGCCTCAATATCTGCCGGCGCCGGTGCGACGATCTCGTCAGCCCCGATGATCATGCCGCTGTCTCCATGACAGAGGCATGGTGCCGGGCATGAAAAAGCCTGCGGATCGGGGCATACAGGGCCCGCGGGCGATCGCAGGCATACCTCAGACCTCGAACCTCCGCCGCACCCGCTTATACATCTCCATCACGGCGAGCAGGCTCATCGAGGCCAGGAGGAGCAGGCCCCACCATGCGAGCGGGACCGGCGCGATCGAGAGGGTCTCGGCGACCGGGGGGATGTACATCGCGGCCACGTGGATCAGCAGCGACCCGCCGGTTGCTGCGACCACGAGCCAGTTCCGGGAGAGGGGCATCCGGAAGGCCGAGACCCGCTCGGACCGGGCGTTGAAGACCTGGACGTTCTCGAAGAGGACGAAGAGGAGCATGAGCAGGTTCCGGGCGTCGGCCTCGGCCCAGCCGTTTCCGAGCAGCCAGGCAAAGAGGCCGAACCCGATCGCGGACATGGTCAGGGCCGAGAGGAGGACCTGCTGGATCATGAGCCGGTCGAAGATCGGCTGGTCGGGCGGACGCGGCGGCCGCTCCATCGCGCCGGGCTCGCCGGGTTCGAACGCGAGCCCGATATGCTGGACCCCCTCGGTGACGAGGTTGAGCCAGAGGAGCTGGACCGCGAAGAGCGGGATCGGCAGGTTCGCGACGAGCGCAAACGTGAAGAGGAGCACCTCGGCCGCCCCGGTCGCCACGAGGAGGAGAGTCACCTTCCGAACGTTGTCGTAGGCGAAACGCCCCTCCTCGATCCCGGCCACGATCGAGCTGAACCGGTCGTCGGTCACGATCATCGAGGCCGCGTCCTTCGCGACGTCCGTACCCGAGCCCATCGCGACCCCGATGTTCGCCTGCCGGAGTGCGGGCGCGTCGTTCACGCCGTCCCCCGTGACCGCGACGAAGTGGCCGCGCGCCTGGAGGGCCTCGACGATATCGAGTTTCTGGAGCGGCGTAACCCGGGCGAAGACCCGGGCACGGTCCACGAGCCCCGGATCCGCAGACGCTGCGAGCATGGCCCCGGTCACGACCTCGTCCTCGCTCCCGGCGATCCCGAGCTGCCGCGCCAGCGCGAGGGCCGTGACCGGATGGTCCCCGGTCACCATCAGCACGCCCACGCCGGCACGCCGGCACTCCTCGACCGCCTCGACCGCGTCCGGCCTGAGCGGGTCGATGAACCCGGCCAGCCCGAGGAGCGTCAGCGGCGGGAGCATCTCCTCGTCGAGAGCCGCCGGGTCCACGCCCTCCTCGAGGAACCCCTCGGCGACCGCGAGCACGCGGTAGCCCTCGGCTGAGAGCGCGAGAAAGGCCTCGTCAACCCGGGCCCCGTCGATCGAGACCGGGCCCTCGGGGCCGGCCATGGCCACGGCCCGGCCGAGCACGACCTCGACGGCCCCCTTCAGAGCGACCATCGGCCGCCCACCCGGGGGATGCGGATCGACGGCGACCGCGGCTGCGTATCGCCGCTCGGACTCGTACGGGATCCGGCCGAGAACCCGGGCCCCAACGTCGACCGGGTCGATCCCGATCGCCCGGCCGAAACGCAGGAACGCGGCATCGACCGGATCGCCGAGGATGCGGGTGCCTGCCTCCTCCTCGACCTCGACGGCCTCGCTCGCGGCGACTGCGGCCCGGGCAAAGCGGCGTGCGGTGTGCGGAAAGGTCCGATTCTGGACGATCTCGCCGACATCGACCCGGCCCACGTCCGGAAGCCAGACCGCCTCGAGGCTCTGGCGGTTCACGGTCAGGGTCCCGGTCTTGTCGGACGCGATCAGGGTGCAGGAGCCGAGCCCCTCGACGGCCGCCATCCGCCGGACGATCACCGAGCGCTTGGCCATGCGCGAGGCCGCGACCGAGAGCACGACCGTCAGCGCGACCGGGAGGCCCTCGGGGATCGCCGAGACCGCAAGCGCGATCGCGATAAAGAAGACCTCAGCGAGGGGCGTGCCGCGCCAGAGTGCGACCACGGCGAGCAGGGCCGCAGCCCCGACCACGGCGATGCTGATCGTCCGGGCAAACCGGTCCATCCGTTCGATCAGGGGGGGCTTCGTCCCCTCCGAGCCCGAGACGGCGGCCGCGATCGCACCGAACTCAGTCCGCCCCCCGGTCCCGACCGCGACGCCCGCGCCCCGCCCCGACGTGACGACCGTGCCCGCGTGGGCCATGGAGAGCCGTTCGGCGACCGGGGTGTCGGGCGCGACCGGGGCGACCGACTTCTGGACCGGAAGGGACTCGCCGGTCAGGGCCGACTCGTCCACGCCGAGCTCGTCCGTCTCGACGAGCCGCAGGTCCGCAGGGACACGGTTCCCGGACTCGAGCAGGACCCGGTCGCCCGGGACCAGGTCCTCGGCCGGCACGGAGAGGTCACGGCCCTCACGCCGGACCCGGACCTCGGTCTCGAGCAGGTGACGGAGGGCCTCGGCCGCGCTCTCGGCCTTCCACTCCTGGTAGGTCCCGACAAGCGCGTTCACCAGCACGACCACGAGGATGAAGGCCGCGTCCCGGAGATCGCCGAGCGCGCCGGCCACCGCGGCCGCCGCGATCAGGACGTAGATCAAGGGGCTCTTGAACTGCCGGAGAAAGAGGCGGACGGGGCCGGGCGGCGCCCTCGTCTGGAGTCGGTTCGGGCCGTAGCGCTCACGCCGCGCCGCCACCTCCGCCGAGGATAGGCCGGCCGGCCCGGTCTCGAGGCGGGCCTCGGTCTCCCCGGCCTCGAGCGCATGCCAGGCCGTTCCCTGCTCGCCCCCCGTGTCCATGGTGGCTCGTGATCTCACCGCTAAGGTATATGAACACAACGGCCGTCGAGGCTATTGCCTTGTGCGACGACCTCTCTTTCGTGCAGCGAACCGGGGTCGTGCTCGATCCGCCACTTTTCGCGCTCCTCGTCGCGAACGGAGTCACCATCGCGCTGGCCGTGCTCCAGCGCTGGGAGCTCGGCACGGTCCTCCTCGTGTACTGGTGCCAGTCGGTCACGATCGGAGTCTTCACGGTCGCCCGGATCCTGGAGGCCGGAGACGCGGCCGATCGCTCCCAGCCGATACGGCGGCTCTTCCTCGCCGGCTTCTTCATGGTCCATTACGGGCTCTTTCACCTCGTCTACCTGGTCTTCATCGCCACGTTCGCACTCTTCGGGACCTACGGGATCTCGGACCCCCTGGCGATCCTGGCCGGGGCGGGAGTATTTTTCGTCAACCACCTGGTCTCGTTCCTCTGGTTCCGCGGCCGGGAGGTCCATAACCCCGAGGCGATCTTCGTCGAGCCGTATCACCGGATCGTGCCCATGCACCTGACGATTCATCCTCGGGGGTGTGGCCGCCGGCCTCGTCTCGGGCTATGGCATCGACGCCTCCCTCGCCATGGTCCTCCTCTTCCTCGTCCTGAAGACGGCGGCGGACGTCTGGACTCATCGGCGCCAGCATGACCGCACTGCGGCTCCGGGCACCGGAGTTGCCGCGGACTGACCCCAGTCCCCGAGCCCGGGATGAGGGGATGACGGAGACGGCAACACACACATATACATCACCGGGCCCGACGAGCGGGCCGGTCTCTGTCGGGAGTCTCGCCGGAGACCCTCCACGAGACCCGGCCCCGGCGGGAGATACTGGTTGCCGCGAGACGAATGAGGGGGCCGGGACCTTCTTTGCCTCCCGGGTCGACCCCTCTGAATGGCTCTCCTCTCTCTGCGCACGGAGCGCCTTGAGCTCCTGCTCGGCACCCCCGCGGTCTTCCGGTACGACCTCGAGGACCGCGTCGCGCTGGCGGCCTGCCTCGGAGCCCGGGTGCCAGCCGCCTGGCCGCCCGAGTTCCTGGACGAGGAGACACTCCGTCAGTTTATCACCCTCTCCTCGGACCCCGAGTCCGGGTTCCACGGATTCTACTGGATCCTCGTCGAGGGGGACGAGCGCACCCTGGTGGGAGACGGGGGCATGCTCCGGGAGTCGCCCGAGCGGATGATGATCGGATACGCCCTCATCGAAGAGTGGCAGGGGCGTGGGTTCGGCACCGAGGGGGTCGAGGCGCTCGTCGAGTTCGCGTTCCGGGACCCGGCTGTGGAAATGGTGGTCGCGTACACCTACCCCGACCGCTTCGCCTCGATACGCGTCCTCGAGAAGAACGGCTTTGTCAGGGCCGGTGCCGGAGGGGAACCGGGGACGATCGGGTACGAGCGCCGGCGTTGACCGGACGGCAGTGAGGGGGACAGGGTACGATCTCCCCTCGGATTTGTTCCCGGTCCGCCTGCCCCGACCTGCGCGATCTCCTCGACGAGGACGTCGATCAGGCCGGGCCGGGCGCGGCAACCCGTTCGAGCACGAGCGTGAAGAAGTTGTAGATCCGCTGGTCCGGGTAGGCGGCCATGACCTCGCCCAGGTTCGGCACGTAGATCACATGGGCCCTGAGGTCCGCGGGCAGGTTGGCCGCGATCCTCTCGGCAAAGGCCTCGGGGGAGTAGTGACGCGAGTACGGCGCGGGAACCCCGTCGTCGCGCCAGATCCGGACCGCGTCCGGCTCCTCCGATCCGGCCGGCGGGAGGGCCCGCGGGCTGTGGAGAACGAAGTGGGCGTCGTCCAGGTAGAGCGGCGTGACCACAGCATGGCCGCCGGTGTCGAGGATGCGAGCGGTCTCCTTGAGGAACATGCGATCGGTCTCGCCGTGGAAGAGCTCGAACGCGCACTGAATCGAGACGGCCTTCGCGAACCCGTCGGGCAGGCCTGTCTCGGTCGCATTGCTGCCGATGTTGATCCCGTTCCGGCCTTCGCGCTAGATCAGGTCGAGCCGGTAGGCATCGACCCCGCGGTGACGGAGCACGCGGGCCCAGGGGCTGCCCGCCGAGGCCACGTCGACGTAGGTGTCGTTCGAAGCGAGTCCGAGCTCGCGGTCGACCAGGTAGTGCTCGAAGCATTTCTCGATCCAGATGTCGCCGAAACGGCGGTAGAACCGGTCCAGCACCGCAAAACGGCGCAGCCAGGCCAGGAACGCGGCCAGGTCGATCAGTGCGTCGACGACGGGGACGCCAGCCTGCACGAGCCGGTCCCGGAGATGATCGAAGTAGTCCAGGTGAGCCGCGGGCACCTGGGTCCCGTCGAAGCGAACCTGGCGAAGCGAGGGGGCACTCTCGAGATAGTCGCGGTAGTGGCGGGCCTGAGCCCGCTCATCCGATGGAGCCTGAGGCTCGAGGCGCGTTCGGCGACGATTGACGAGCGCGTCAAGCCGCTCATGCAGCAGGACCATGCCAGGGGTGATCATCGTGGTTCGGTCCTTGGGAGCCGACAAGGAGGAGAGGGATATTTTGCTATTGTATATACTATAATATCCCACATAGCCCCATTTCAGCCCACTGTGGCCCATATAGATCCCGAAGATTAGAGAACCTTTCCAGTCACATGACTGCCGGGGAATGCGTATCGCCGGGTTGCTGCCCCTGCTCACTCCCGACGGGCACCGGAATGCCGTGAGCTCTCGCGTCAGCAGCGCCGCCTGAGAGAACCAGGGGGGTAGAAGAGGAGCGCATCTCCATATCCCGGGGCCAGCGCAAGGACGACCGGGACGGCATCCGCCCCCGGGCTACCAGAGAACTGGGGACGCCGTCGCAAGCTTAATCCTCCCGCAGGACAATCGGCGCATCATGCAGGACGACAACACCCTCAGGCAGCTGATCACCTGCGGCGTCATCGTCTGCATCGCCCTCTTTGCCGTGGGGTTTCTCTCGCCTCTGTTTCCGTACGCGGTGGCCACGATCCTCCCCATAACCGGGAACGCAACAGTGACCGACGGAAACCTGACCGCCATCGCCACCCCCGTACCCCCCACGACCGAACCGGTCAGGATCGGGACGCCAAGGCTGACTCCGACCAGGGAGGCCACGCAGACGAGCATCACGGTATTGACCACGACGGTGACCACCATCCCGACCACCGCGCCAACAACCGCCGCCACCGCGGGCTCCGAACCGGTCCTGGCGGATCCCGGGACCTCGTCCGTTCCGGTCGCAACGACAGGGACCGCGCCGCCCACTGGGGTGCCGTCGACGGTTCCGTCGGCCACGAGCCCGGTGACGGGAGTGCCCCGAACAGCGTCGCCGACAATGGCGCCGTCCCCCTCGAGCACCCTGCCGACGATCACACCGCCGGAGGACACGCTCGCAGCGCACTCGACCGCGAGACCGACGACGGAGGCCCCCGTGCCCACCCCGACACCAACCGCGTCGGCAACCACCCGGACACCAGCGACCACTCCACCGACGCCAACCGTGGTTACCGGCCGGACGACGACCCCGGTCGCACCCCACCCCACGATAGTGACGAGCTCCCCCACCACCGCGACCGCGACCGAAGAGACGACGGCGCCCCTGACCACCGCGCCCGAGCCGACGAACGCCCTTCCGACGCCGGATCCCACCACGTCGACCCCTGCGCCCACGGCCTCCCCGACCCCCGAGCCGACGGTCGTGACGACCTCGCCGACGCACGAGAGCACGCCCGTGCCATCCCCCTCCGCCTCGCCGGTGGCTGCAGAGACCACCACGCCAGGGACCTCAGAGACTCCCCCACAGAAGGAGGGGGCGCTGAAAGATACCGAGAAAGAGTCGCACCACAAGCCGGACGCCCGCCCGGACCGGGCTGCATCTCCCGAGGATTCCCGATGATCATCCCGCGGAGAGGGTCCGATCGGCCGCGATACGCGACCGATCCGCCGGCCTAGGCGTGCTCGTCCGGCCCGGCCCGGCAGGGCGCGGGCAGCTCGGCCGGGACTGTCGGCTCGAGCAGGTCGCCGTCGGCGAGCACGAGCGGCGGGTTGAAGGCCTGGACCTGGTCCGGGATCGTACCGTCGGGTGCATTGTAGACCCGGAACGCCCCGACTTCGACCGGAAACCGATCGGCAAGGACATACTCGACCTCGCTGTCGCAGGGATCGGGGAGACGGGAGACGAACCGGAGGGGCTTGTGCGCGTGGTAGACGCGGTCGAGGGCGCGGGTGAAGAGATGCCGGCCGGGGACCGGGCCGATCTCGACCCAGACCCGGTCGGGCCGTTCGCAGAGGTCTGCCATACCCACCAGCGGGGCGTTCGGAGGCAATAACCGCTTCGGCAGGCCCCCCCACGGCGGAATCGATTTATAGCAGACAGAGCCATGCGCGCCCATGTACCGTGTAACCTTTCTCAAGCACATCCGGGTCCGGCCCGACGGCCCGAGCCTGGACGATATCTGGCTCGAGCTGGAGGCGGAGCTGCCGTTCGCGCCCATGCCCTGGGTCGCGTATACGCTGGGCGACAACGAGATCTCCCCCCAGTCGATCGGGTTCGACATCGACAAGGACCGGTTCTACCTGCTCGACCGGGACGAGACGGAGTACGTGGATGCGGTCCGGAACGATGCGGTCAACCGCCGATCGCTGGACGCGATCGTCGAGGACTATACGGAGCGGGGCTGGCACCTGATAGGCTGCCGCATCCCGGACGAGGGAGAGGAGGATGGCGACGAGTGCCCCGCGACGACCGACGGGGCCGAGTAGAGGCCGCCGACCAGCCCCTGAAATCCCTTTTTGGCCCGGAAAGGTCTTATATCACATTCGCCCATCCCGGGCGCATGCAGGACCGGGCCTTTGCCGTTGTGGTCTCCCTCTTCCTCCTCCTCCTCGGGACCGGGTGCGGCCTCGTCTTCTCCTACGGCCAGCCTGCGCTGATGCAGGAGCTGCAGGCTCATCTCGACCACTCCCCCCTGAACAGGACGTACACGGCCGTGGAGGAGACCGTGACACAGGGAGCCAGCATGCCGCCGGCCGGCGCCACGCAGGGCTTGCCGGGCTCAGGTTCGCCCGGGTTTCGGGCTCCCGGCGCTGCAGTGCTCATCCTGCTCGGCAACAACCTCCTGATCGCGGGCGCGCTCGCGTTCGGCTCCCGCCTCTTTGCACCGGCATACGCGGCAGCACTGACATCCTACATCCTCTTCCTGAACGGCGCGGTCACGGCCTCGATCTTCCTCGGGGCGGCCCTTCAGGCCTCGTTCCCCTTCGCCCTCGCCGCGATGGCGCCGCACGGGATCGTGGAGGGAGCCGGCATCGTCCTGGCCGGTGCGCTCGGGTATGTCTCGCTGATGGATCGCCGGATTCGGATCCTCACGTGGTTCGTCGTCGCGGTCGTGCCGCTGAGATCTCCCTCGGCGCCGGCCTGGAGGTCCTCGTGACCCCGTGCCTCGTCGGCTGACGGCTTCTCAGGCGAGGAGGCGCTCGGCGACGAGCTGCCGGTCCGCATCGACTACGAGCAGGTGCGAGGCACAGGAGACACAGGGGTCATACGCCCGGATCACGAGCTCGGCGAGCTGCCACGGCGCACCGGTGAGGGCGAGGCTGCAGGTGGGAAAGTTTCAGGTCGTGAGCACGAGCATCGAGAACGACTGCACGCGCAGGTTCTTCACCCTCACGATGTGGATGTTCGAGCCCCACGGCGCCTCGTTCACGGCCCACCCGACGGAGCCGTCCCCGGCGGGCACGCTCTCGGCCATGACCAGGTCGCAGGGGTTCAGTCGATCCAGGTGGGCGGTCAGCGCGTTCGCGTCCTGCATGAGCTCGAGCTGGCGGGCGACATTCTGGCCGATCGTGCCCGTCCGGCATAACCCTTGAGGCGTGCCCTCCGGGCTCGCGGGCCGACCTCGACCGGCTGGCCGTCGTAGAGGGGCACGCCGGTCGAGGACTCCATGGCCGGGCTCATGACCGAGCCCGTTGGCGTGGTTCCGCCGATCGGATAGGACAGGACCCCGACGTGATCTCACCCGCGCCCGAGTACAGGTGCAGAGGGGTCGCCTCCCGGCACCGGGACAGGTCCCAGCCCGGCGTCGCGTCAAGGCTCGAGGTTCCATAGACGGGGTCGGTCGCCATGTATCCCAGGGAGTGATACCCGAGCCTGGCCCGCAGGGCCACTTCGGCGTCGCCGACCCGGACTATTTCGCGCCGCTGGAAGTCCCGGAGCAGGGCGATCATGAACTCTGCATGGTCGCGGGTAAGGGGCACGGCCTCCTTCGCGAGCTCCAGCATCTTCGCCCTCGCGCGGTGCGTGACGTTCGTGTACATGCCGCTGGCGATCTGGGTGATCTCCTGGCCGATCTCCCGCAGACGCTGTATCCTTCTGGCCACCATGCGAAACGGCTCCTCCGGGGAGAACGGGTTGATCTTCGTCTCTGTCCCGGGGATGTAGAGATCAGGGAGGATCATGAGGGAGTGGAGGGCGTGGCTGTTGAGCCGGTTCGCCGACTGCATGATCAGCCGCAGGATCCGGGCGTCCTCAGGGATCGTGCAGCCGATCGAGGCCTCCATCGCCTCGATTCCCGCAAGGAGGTGGGCCACAGGGCAGATCCCGCAGACGTGGGATGCGATCTTCGGCACCTGATCCATGCTCTTGCCGATTGAGAGTCGCTCAATGCCCCGCACGGGGGTGATCGAGAGCCACTCTCCGCGCTCGACAAGTCCTTCGTCATCGATCCGAAGGACGAGCTTGGAGCGACCCTCGTGCCGGGTGGTGGGGAAGATCTGGACGATCTTCGACGTAGCCGTCTCCGTCGGGGTGCGCCCGGACCGGAGTCGATGGGCGCGATGGCTACCCAGAGGTCCCGACAAGAGGATTAAGGTTGGCGACGGGCCTCGGACGGACCGCCCCCCGGGCACCCCTGCCTGGGGTCGGCTTCAGTCGATCAGCAGCAATGCCATCGGGGTTGCACGCCCTTCGATCGGGAACCGGAGCGGCATCCCGGCCCGCTCGGCGGTCCGCTTCATGTTGATCCCGACCGCGTGCTCGGGGATGCGGGCCCGGGTGGGATGGCGGCAGATCCCGCTCTCCACGTTGCAGGTCTCGCAGAGGCGGCACGACCCGTTCACCAGCGCGAGGGCGAAGGTGAACCCCGCGTTGAACGCGGTCCTCTCGAGCTCGAGCATGACCGAGAGGATCTGCGGGCTGTCTTCGAAGTACTCTTCCCAGAACCGCGAGGCCTGCTCCCGCTGCTCCGGGGGCGACGACGGATCGAGCCAGGACCAGTAGAGCGAACGGAACACCTCCCGATCGGCCGTGGCCGGAGACTCGAACTTCACGATCAGGGCGAAGCGGTATTCGCTCAGGATCTGCGAGAACTCCCCGGGCGTCGGGACGTGCGGCGGACAGGTCAGCTTCCGGCCGTACCCGAGGCAGCCGGTGCGGCATTTGAGTGTGACGTGGTGCTCGACCACGACCCACTCCGCCGGAATCACCTCCGCCTCGATGGCGCCGAGAGAGAGCGCGGTGGTGCGGAGCAGGTCGAACTCGTCGGTCCCGGGATGAGCCATATGATCCTTGGGGCATGCTGGAGGATGAACCTGCCCGAACATCCCCGCTGCACGGCATCCCGGAGCGAATCCGTTCGCCACGGAGAGAAAATGAGCACGGTTAAATAGGAGGGAGAAGTAGCATTGACCGACCAGTCAATCAAAAGGTAGTGTTGTCTCATGCTGTACCGGAAAGTCCCCAAGACCGGCGACGAGCTCTCGATCCTCGGGTTCGGCTGTATGCGCCTCCCCTCTCGAACGGAGGGAGGGATCGATGAGGAACGAGCGATCCGGCAGATTCGCTCCGTGATCGACGCCGGCGTCAACTACGTGGACACCGCGCCGGCGTACCACATGGGAAAGAGCGAGAAGATCCTCGCCCGCGCCCTTGCAGACGGGTACCGGGAGCGGGTGCGGATCGCGACCAAGCTTCCGCCCTGGTCGGTCCACGCGCGGCAGGACATGGACCGGATCCTCGACGCGCAGCTCGCGACCCTCGCCACGGATAGGATCGACTACTACCTCCTCCACTCACTCGGCCGGGCGAGCTGGGAGCGGATGCGGGCTCTCGGGGTGACCGGGTTCCTCGACACGGCAAAGCGCGATGGCCGGATCCGGAACACCGGCTTCTCGTTCCATGGCAATCCCGCGGCCTTCCGCGAGATCGTGGACGCCTACGACTGGGACTTCTGCCAGATCCAGTACAACTACCTGGACGAGCAGAACCAGGCCGGCACGGCGGGACTCAGGTACGCGGCCGAACGGGGCCTGGCCGTGATGGTGATGGAACCCCTGCGCGGCGGCAACCTGGCCGGGGCCGTGCCCGATCCGGTCCGGGCGCTCTGGGAGACGGCGCCGGCGCGGCGGACGCCGGCCGAATGGGCGCTCCGGTGGATCTGGGACCACCCCGAGGTGACGGTCGTCCTCTCGGGGATGAACGACGAGGCGCACATCGCCGAGAACCTGCGGGTCGCGGACGAGGGCCTTCCCCATTCGCTGAGCGAGGAGGAGCTCGCACTCGTCGAGCGCGTCCGGGAGACATACCACGCGCTGATGAAGGTCGGCTGCACGGGCTGCGGCTACTGCCTGCCCTGTCCGGCCGGGGTCGACATCCCCGGCTGCTTCTCGAGCTACAACGACTACCATCTCTTCCCCGGCGATCGCCGGATCACGAGGTTCGCCTATCTCGGCCGCCACGGAGGGCTGATGGCGGGGGTCTCGCATGCGGGCCTCTGCAAGGGGTGCGGCGCCTGCGAGCGGCGGTGCCCCCAGTCCCTGGCGATCCGCGACCGCCTGGGAGAGGTCTCGCGGGAGATGGGGGGCCCGATGCTCCGGGCCGTGCCCCTGTTGAAGGCGGGGCTCCGGTGCTGGAGCTGGGCGGGCCGCGCCCGCCGCCGCGTCTTAAGGACGAGGGCCGATGCCTGATCCCGTTCCGAACCGGGGCGCCGCGACGATGCCATCGGCGCAGAGGCGTCGATGAGCGCGGGCGCGACCGACAAGGAGGAGGCGATCCTCTCGACGGCCCTCTCCCTCTTCACCTCCCGCGGGTTTCACGGAACCCCCACCTCCCTGATCTCGAAGGAGGCGGGCGTAGCCACCGGCACCCTCTTCTTCTACTTCCGGACGAAAGAGGCGCTGATCGACACGCTCTACCGCACGATCAAGACCGAGGCGGCCGTGGCCCTCCGGGACGGGCTCGATGGCGAGCCGGACGTGGAGGCGAGGCTCCGCCGGGTCTGCCGCAACTACCTGGGCTGGGGCCTGGCCCATCCCGAGAAAGTCCGGTTCATGGGGCAGTTCGCCCACTCGCTCGTCGTCTCGAAGACCGTCCGCGACGAGGGGCTTTCGCTCTTCGCCTTCGTGATCGAACTGCTGGGAGAGGGGCGGCGGATAGGGCTGATCTCCGGAGACGACGACGAGCTCGTCCTTCACATGATCGTCGGCGGCCTCGACGGCCTGCTCGAGGTCCTGATGAAGACGGACGAGCCGACCCGGCGGGAGCTCCTGCTCGACCGCGGACTCGGACTTCTCTGGAACGGGATGGACGGGCGGCCGGGCCGGGGCTGAGAAGGGCCCGACGCCCGACGCCGGCTCAGTGGTTCTGACCGGTGCACTCGAAGTCGATGAAGCCCCGGTACGGATCGGTCGAGACGAGGCGGACCCGAACCCGGTCGCCGACCGAGAGGCCGGCCTCGCACGCAGTTACGCGCCCCTCGACCGGCGGTGCGACGAGCCGGACCCAGGTGCCCTTGGGCGATGCGCCCGTGACGAGCGCATCGAACTCCTCGCCGATCCGGCCCCGGAGAAGGAGGGCCGCGGCCGCCTTCCGCACGAAGCGTTCGACCTTCTTGGCCGCCTTCTCGCGGTCCGAGAGATGCTCGGCGATCTGATCGAGCTCGTGCGGCGTGTACGGGGCCCGCGCTCGGGCGAGGACCGCCTTGACCGTCCGCTGGTTGACGATATCCACGTACCGCCGGTTCGGTGCGGTCGCATGGGTATAGTCGCCGAGGGCGAGGCTGAAGTGCCCCTCGGGCTCGCCCTCGGAGGAGAGCCGGACGTACTCCCCCGGCCCGAGCAGCTTGATCACGGCCAGGGAGAGATCGGGGAATCTCTCGGGATCGGCCGCTCTCCGCCGGTCGAGGAAGTCGGCGAGGGCGTGGACATCCGGGTCGGGCGGCAGTGCAATGTGATGGCGGGCCGCGAGGTCGACGATCCCCTCCCAGTACTTCGGGACCCGGACCACGCGTTCGATCATCGGAACGCCGGCCGCCCCGAGGAAGGCGACCATGGTCCGGTTCGCCCCGATCATGAGCTCCTCGATCAGGAACCGCGCCTCGTTCGGTTCGACGAGCGCAAGCTCGCGCACGGTATCGCCCTCGAGGACCGGCTCGGCCTCGATCGTCACCAGGTCGAGCGCACCGGTGATGCGGCGGTGCTCGCGCATGCGGACGATCGTCTCGTGCTGGAGTCGGAGCTGGGCCTCGAGCCCGGGAACCCTCGCAACCGCGTCGGGGAGACCCTCCCTTCCCTCGAACCAGGCGCCGATCTCCTCGTAGACGAGCTTTGCATGGTTCCGGACCCGGGCCGGATAGACCGTCCCGCTCCGGGTGCTCCCGTCGGGGAGGACCGCGTACTCGATCACGACGGCCATGCGTTCGCCGTCGGGGAGGAGGGAGCTGATCCCCTTGCTGAGGCGGTCGGGGATCATGGGATAGGTCTCGACTCCCGTGTAGACCGAGGAGCCGTTCCCGGCCGCGTGCCGATCGGTCGCGCTCCCCTTCGGGACATAGAGGTCGACATCGGCGATCGCGACGCGGACCAGGGTCTCGCCGTCCGGGCCCGGCTCGCAGTACTCGAGCTGGTCGAGGTCCTGGGAGTCCCAGTTGTCGATCGACGACCAGAGCAGGGAGGTCGGGTCGCTGGCCCGCAACTCCCCGCCGGGCGGGTGGGAGGGATCGATCGCGTCGACCTCGGCGAGGACCGAGCGCGGGAACCGGGACTCGAAGCCGTACTGCTCCATGGCCCTGCGGGCGATGGCGTGCAGATCGACATGGCGTTGTCCGTTCATGGTCATTGATAGAGATCCGCTCGCGGTATTAATGCCTCGTGCACGGATGCGGCATGAAGAAAGAACGATAGTATCGGGCAACGTAATTTTCGTCGTCGACCCGGTACCGGCGAACGGCCGGAGCTGACGGAGCCCGCACCGAGCAGGCGGGGACGGAGGAGAGGATGACGGAGATTCGGCGGCTGATCGATGTGATCCCGCGCCCGGAAACCGACCCGGCGTCCGTCGAGACGGCCTCGGCGATCGCCCGGCGGATCGACCAGGCCCCGATGGTCTTCCCGATTCTCGAACCACATATAGTGGGAATACCTGTAGTCTGCTTCGAGCTGCTGGTCACGGCGGTGGCCACGTACGAGGACGTCGGTCGAAACTGGCTCCTCTCCCTCGGCAGCATGCCGCCCTTCACCCTGATCGACCTGAAGGGGATCGACCACTCCCACGACGTCCTCACGCGCATGGCCGCGTCCGAGGACGAGGGCGCCAAGGCGGACCGGGAACTACCTCCACGAGCACTTCATCTCCGCGGGGAAACCCGGCTGCAAGAGCGGAAAAGGGTTCTGCTGGTACCCCGACCTCGCGTTCGAGCCGGAACGGGTTCCTCGAGCGGGGCCTGCGGGACCGGGGGGCCCTACCACGACGGGGGAGGGCTATCCCTGAGATCCCGGACAGTCCGGACGGGGCGTAGCCGGCAGACCTGAGCTCCCTTTATGTATCATGCCGATGGTCTTTCATCCGATGGCGGGAGGTCCCGCCCGGAGGGTGGATGACAAAGAGGACCGTGAAGGATGTCGACGTGGCCGGAAAGCGGGTCCTCGTCCGGGTCGACTTCAATGTACCCCAGGATGAGCAGGGAGGCATCAGCGACGACTCCCGCATCCGCGCCGTGCTGCCGACCATCGAGCACCTGCTCGAGCAGCATGCGCGGATCATCGTCTGCTCCCATCTGGGCCGGCCCGGGGGGGTAGTGGACGAGTCGCTCCGCCTCGCCCCCGTCGGGCGCCGGCTCGCAGAGCTCCTGGGCCGGCCCGTGACGGCTCTCGCCGACTGCATCGGCCCCGAAGTCGAGGCGGCCGCGGCGGGCATGCGGGCCGGCGAGGTCGTGCTCCTCGAGAACCTGCGGTTCCATCCCGGCGAGGAGGCGAACGACCCCGGCTTTGCCGTGGCTCTCGCCCGCCCGGCGGACCTCTTCGTCAACGATGCGTTCGGCGCAAGCCACCGGGCCCACGCCTCGATCGTGGGCGTGCCACGGCTCCTCCCGGCGGTAGCGGGGCTCCTGATGGAGCGGGAGCTCGACGTCCTCTCGAACCTCCTCGGCGACCCCGAACACCCGTTCGGCGCCGTGATCGGCGGGGCGAAGCTCAGCTCCAAGCTCGGGATGCTGGAGAGCATCGTCGGGAGGGTGGACCACCTGCTGATCGGAGGGGGCATGGCCGCGACCTTCTTCCGGAGCCGGGGCCTGAACACGGGCCGCTCGCTCGTGGAGGAGGGGCGGCTCGAGGCCGTCCGCCGGCTCGAGGACGAGGCCCGGGCCCGCGGGGTGCGGCTGCTCCTGCCGTCGGACGTGGTCGTCACGGAACGCCTGGACGGGGAGGACGGGGGCCGCACGGTGCCGGCGGAGGCGATCCCCGACGGCTGGGCCATGGCCGATATCGGCCCCCGGAGCATCGCGGCATTCTCGGAGGCACTCGCCGGGTGCCGGACCGTCTTCTGGAACGGCCCGATGGGGGTCTTCGAGCAGCCGGCGTTTGCCGTGGGCACCCGGGCGATCGCGGCGGCGCTGGCCCGGCTCGGGGGCGTGACCGTGATCGGGGGCGGCTCGACGGCCGAGGCCGTGACCGAGTTCGGGCTCGCAGACCGGATGACCTTCGTCTCGACCGGCGGCGGGGCCTCGCTCCAGTTCCTGGCCGGCGAGGAGCTGCCTGGCGTCGCGGCGCTGCCCGAGCGGTGAGGGTCCGGTCGGATTGCCGCAGTACGTGAGAGGGTCACATCCCGGGGGCACAGTCCGCCCCCATGTACATCGCTGAAGGCGGATAGGTTCATCAGCTCCGACGGAAGAAGGAGCCGCATGGAACTGAGGGAGAAGATCCTGGACGTGGTCCGTGGACCGCACGTCGCGGCCGTGGCCACGGTCGACGACCGGGGCGCGCCCGCGGTCCGGCACATGGTCCTCGCGGGCCAGGACGACCTGACCTTCGTCGGCGCGACCCGGGCCGGCTCGAACAAGGTCGCGCACCTCCGGCGGACACCGTATGCGGCGATCGCGATCTGGTCTTTGAAAGAGTTCACGGACCCGTACGTCCAGATGCAGGCGATCGGCGGGGTCCACGAGGACCGCGAGACGAAGGTGCGGTACTGGAACCCGATGTGGGAGCAGCGCTATGGGTCGGTCGACAGCCAGGAGTTCGTGGTCCTCGTCTTCCGGGCCGACGAGGTCGAGTATTACGACCCAAAGGCGGTGATCCAGCCGGAGATCTGGCGACGGTAGGAGCCTCGTCGTCCCGTTGACCGGGGTGGCGCACCCGGTAACGGTCCGTCAGCTCAGGAGCTCGGCGACCGCCTTCAGGTGCTTCCGGATCTCGAGCCCCTGCGGACATCGCTCCTCGCACGCTCCGCACTCGGTGCAGTTTGAGGCGCCGCCGCCGTACTGCGCGAAGATCCGGTACCCCGACCTCGAAGCGGCCGGATCGCCGTAGACGACGGCGTCGTTGTACAGGCTGAAGCATTCGGGGATATCGACCCCCGACGGACAGGGCTGGCAGTAGCCGCACCGGGTGCAGCCGATCGCGGCCCGGCCGCGGTACAGTTCGCGGACCTCGTCGTAGACTCCGAGCTCCTGCGGGGTCAGGGACCCAGGGCGGGCGCGTTCGGCGTACGCGATGTTCTCCCGGAGCTGGGCCATCGAGCTCATCCCCGAGAGCACGACCGTGACCTCGGGCTGATCCCAGAGCCAGGCCAGGCCCCACTCGGCGGGGGTGCGCTCGGCACCGGCCTTGGCCCAGAGCGCGGCCGCACCGGGGATCGGACGGGCGAGCGCCCCGCCCCGGAGGGGTTCCATGACCACGACTCCGAGCCCCCGGGCGGCCGCGTACCGGACAGCCTCGAGCCCGCCCTGGTAGTGGACGTCCATGTAGTTGTACTGGACCTGGGCGAAGGTCCAGTCGTAGGCGTCGACGATCGGTCCGAAGGCCTCGAGGCCGTCGTGGAACGAGAAGCCGGCGTGCCGGATCCGGCCGTCGGCGAGCGCGTCGTCGAGGAACTCGAGGACCCCGAGCGCGTGGACCTTCGCCCAGCTCTCACCGTTGAGCCCGTGGAGCAGGTAGAAGTCGATCGCATCGGTCCGGAGCCGCGTCCGCTGCTCCTCGAGAAACCGGTCCATGTCGGCGCGGGACTCGACGGCCCAGACCGGAAGCTTGGTCGCGAGCCGGACACGCTCGCGGTACCCGCCCTCGAGCGCCTCGCCGAGGAAGGGCTCGCTCTCGCCGTTGTGGTAGACCCAGGCCGTATCGATGTAGCTGACCCCGTTCTCGACCGCATGGTGCACCATCGCAGTGGCCGCCTCCCGGTCGATCCGGCCGTCCGGCGTCTGGGGGAGGCGCATGGCCCCGAACCCGAGGACCGGGAGCAGGTCCTCGACCCCGCGCATTCGCCGGTACTGCATCAGTCCCCTCCGCCGTGCACGGTCACCTCGTCTCCATCAGGCGCCGGCCCGTGCCCCACGCCCTCCCCCGCTCCTCGCCGAGCGATCGGTAGGTGTTGTCGGGCATGGTCAGGAGGAGCGGGTCGACCGCGGCCATCCCGATCGTGTCGTTCCGGACCACGGCAGGATCGGCGTACGCCGCCACGATCTCGCCGATCACCAGATCGTGCGACGGGAGCGAGACGATCTCGACGACCCGGCACTCCATGGCGACGGGACAGTCCGCGATCATCGGCGCGGTCTTCAGTTCGCCGTACACGACCTCGAAGACCTTCGACTTGTCCGTCGTCGCGCCCGAGACGAGGCCGCAGTAGTCCGTCTCGTCCAGCTGAGCCGACGACGGGATGTTCACCGAGAAGGTGCCGTTCTCCCGGATCCCGATCGGCGTCGCGTGCGCCCGGTGGATGCCGCAGCAGAGCATGGGCGGCGCGAGGTTCGCGCGGCAGCACCAGCCCACGGGCATGAAGTTGGCGCGGGTGTCGAGGCGGGTGCCGACCAGGACGACCGGCATGGGCAGAGAGACGTTCGGGGAGACACGGACCCGCTCCATGCTCACGCCCCCCACGCGTTCCGGTGGACCCGGTCCTCGCGATAGCGTGCCTGCGGTGCGGGGATCTCGGCCGGGTGCCCGAGCACGAGAAAGCCGAGCGGCACGACCCCGTCGGGGAGCCGGCAGTGCCGGACGAAGCCGTCGATCCGGTCCTGCAGGGGATAGACGCCGGTCCAGACCCCGCCGAGACCGAGCGCGTGGGCCGCGAGGAGCAGGTTCTCGATCGCGGCCGAGCAGTCCTGGATCCAGAAATCGCCGAAGGGCAGGTCGCGCGTGTCCCCGCAGACGAGGACGCCGAGCGGAGCGCCCTTCGCCCAGACTGCGTACGGGCTGAAGGACGGGATCGCGTCGAGCGCGGCCCGGTCGTCGATCACGATGAACTGCCAGGGCTGCTCGTTCGCGGCCGAGGGGGCCTGCATGGCCGCTTCGAGCAGGCTCCGCACCGTGGCGTCGTCGACCGGCCGGCCGGTGAAGCGCCGCACGGAGCGACGGGTCATGATGGCGTCGAGGGTCTCCATGGGAAATCAGAGGAGCGTGGACGGGACCTGTATTAATACCGCGTGTCGGCCGGCTGGAGGAGCGCCAGGTTGCCGGCCTTCGCCCAGGAATAGGGTGGAGGTGGTCAGACCGTTCTGGAAAACGTCGGAGAATAACGGGAGTGCAACCGGGGAAGCGGCCCGGTGCCCGCCGGGATCGCTTCGCACTCCGATTGCGAACACCTGGAAGGATGTGAGTTGGCCCTTCCGTCTTATCGTTCGCCCTTGAGCCGGCGGTACTCGCGCTCGGCCATCCGCTCAGTGTAGGCCCTGCCGTGAAACGAACCCATGTAGTGGGCCGCGAGCCCGATACCCCAGCCGAAGGTCACGAAGATGAACCAGGGAAAGCTGCCGGGGCCCGAGGTGACCCACCAGAGCGCGATCAGAAAGAGGTTCACTGCCACGTACGCGGCCAGATGCGAGTAGAACCCCACCTTCTCCTTCGCGCTCTCGCGTGCGATCTGCCGGAACTCGTCATCCGTCGGCACAACCATTCCTCACCGAACCATCGGCGACCCGGGCATTAAGGCTTTTCTTTGCGCCCGGGGCCGGGAGGATTCATATTCGATAAAAACGAGCATCCGGTATGATCGAGACAGCAGCACGCACCGATCGCACAGTGCGACGGGAGACCGTCGCCGGCGCACTTCTCGTCCTGGCTGGCGTCGTCGCCCTGATGGGAATCATCTCGGCCGAGACCTTCTACCCGGACTACAGCACGGCCGCGAACGCGATCAGCGACCTCGGTGCGACCGTGCCGCCGAACAGCGTGATTCACCAGCCGTCGGCGACCATCTTCAACCTCACCATGCTCGCAACGGGCCTGCTCGTGCTCGGGGCCACGGGCGCCCTCTCCAGGAGCCGGTTCGGCCTCCAGGTCATCGCCCCACTCGCGGCGTTCGGCCTCGGAGCGTTCCTGGTCGGAGTCTTTCCCGGGAACTGGGGGACCATCCACGCGCTTGCGGCCATGCTCACGTTCATCGGGGGAGGCGTCTCGGCGGTCGCCAGCGCCACGGCCCTTCGTCCGCCGCTCCGGTACATCAGTGCCGGGCTCGGTCTGGTCTCGCTCCTCACGCTCCTCTCGTACTTCGTGCTTGGCGCAGCGAGCCCGATGGCCGTCTTCGGCATGGGCGGACTCGAGCGCTGGATCGCATACCCGGTCCTGCTCTACGTGCTCGCGTTCGGCGGCTACCTGATGGGCGACGCCCCGGAACGGGCGCGGGTCTGACCCTCCGCCGTCACTCCCGTCGTTTGACGGCCGTGTCGTACACGTGCCAGTTCTCGCGCCACTGGGGATTCCGGCGTTGGGGATTCCGGCGTCCCAGTCCTTCGAGGACGCGCTCCCGGATGTCGCGCGTGCTGATGGTTGCGCCGGCGTTCTGCTCGACCTCGGCCGCGATCTCGCGGGCGGCCTGGGGCGATGCCCCCGACTTGGCGGCACTGACCACGATCTTCTCCGGGATGAACTCCTCGGCCCTCCCGTCCCGCTTGCTGACGTTCGGCAATGTCCTGTGCCTCAAGGCCGCGTATCGAGATAAAAAAAGATAAATGTTGCGTGGGGTCAGCGCCCTCAGTACCGACGGCCGAAGTCCCGCGGCTTGCTCCGGCCGTCCCGAGTCAGGCGCATGGGCGGCCGTATGGGGCTCTCGATCCGCTGCGCTGCATCCCCACCGGCATCAAAATCGGCGAAGCGCTGGAGATGCGGATCGTGCTGGGGATCGTGAACCACCGGCGGCATGGGCCGGTGAGCCACGAGCGGGTGGGGGAACCGATCGGGGGTGTAGCGGGGAGGATTTATCCGAGGGCCTGCGTCCGGTTTGGACCCCGGCTCAGTGGTCGAACCGAGGTATCGGGCCGGGTGATACCGCTGAGAGTTCAGCCGACGAACCCGGTCCGGGCTGGGTCCGGTCGGACCGAGAGGAGGGTTGTCGGGCCGATTCCAGCCTGGACCTTCATGAGTCTTGTTGGGGTTGATTCGTCGTGGCATACTCTCCACCATGCCCTCCGTCCGTAAAATACCTTGCCCATCAGCGCCCTGCCTCGAGGAGGGTGCGGATCCGTCACAGTTCGTCGAGGACCATCAGGTCGACTGCCTGTGACTCGGGGCGAGGCGGCCCGGTGCCGCTGCCGGTCCCGTCGCCGCCTATCTCAAGCCTGACCCGTGACCGGATCGTCTCCCGAAGCTCCTCGGCGTGCTCCATCGCCTCGAGGACGATCTCGGGCACCATCTGGCCCGAGTACCCGGCCGTCTGGACCGCGAGGTTCGAGATTCCCAGCGCCCGCATCAGCGGCCCCTGCCGGACATCAATGTTCGTGATCCGGTTGTACGGGACGATCCCGGTCCGCCGGAACCAGACCCCGCGCTGCCACGAGAGCTCGTCATCCCGGAGCTCGTACAGCATGCTCGAGTAGTAGAGGACCGTCCAGACGAGGAAGAGGGCGAGCGAGCCGAGAGCGAGGACGATGGTGACGATATTCACGACGGACGGCACCCCGGCCAGGACCGCGATCGGCACGTAGATGCAGGTCAGGACCAGGGCCAGGAGGAAGGCCGAGAGTCCGTACCAGAGCCTGAACTTCGGCTAGGGGCGAAACGGGGAATTGAGCGGATGGTATGGAGATGTCATCTCCGAGAGGATCGAACAGCGGGCGGATAATCGTGTCGGAATGCCGGTGCGATCGCCTGGGGAGCCGCTCGACCCGCCAGGAGAACCATGCAGCCCAGGGGCAGCCTCCAACCCCGGGGACCGGTGAGGAAACCGTGCGACAGGTGAGCCTGTCCGACGAAACCCTCAGGCCGGCCGGGTCGACGCGCGATGTCCGAGCGAGACACGGCTCCGGGACAGTCTGCATATGATATAAATAGAGGAGACTCACTGGATCGGTCTGATGAAGTTCAGAGAGATCGTCATGCAGCGGTACGCGACCAAGCGATTCGACGGCCGGGTGGTGCCGGACGAGAAGGTTCGCGAACTCCTCGAGCTGGTGCGGTTCGCCCCGTCCGCCATCAACCTGCAGCCCTGGCGGATCCGGGTAGTCACGGACCCGGCACAGAAGGCCGCGCTGAAGCCGGCCGCGTTCGATCAGGAACAGGTCACGACCTGCTCGCACCTGCTCGTCTTCTGCGCCGACCCCGACTACGAAGGGCTGATCGCGAGGCTCGAGGCGCTCCTCTCCGCCAACCAGGTTCCGGAGGAGATGCGACAGATGGTCGTGGGGATGGCGCGGCAGTTCACGGGCGAAATGTCGCTCGACCAGCGGCTCGCATGGTCGACGGCCCAGACCTACCTCGCCCTCGGAAACGCCCTGAACGGGGCGAAGGCGCTCGGTCTCGACTCGTGCCCCATGGGCGGATTCAACCCGGTCACGGTGACCGAGATCCTCGGGATTCCGAGACCGCTCGTCCCGGTCATGCTCTGTCCGATCGGCTATGCCGCGGACCAGCCCATGCCGAAGCTCCGGTTCGAGCTCGACGAGATCCTGGTCTGAATCGAACTCCCCATTTTTGTCGTGCGCATCGCGATCGGCTCCGATTGTGACTCTCTGAAGCGGGCCCCTCATCCTGTGCAGGACGACCATGGGAAACCCCCGCCGGGAACGGGGAGATCCACCATGCCATGGACCCGCCACAGGCCGGTCCTGGAGTAGCAGATCCGCATCGCGATGCCCGTGCCCCCCTCCTGGTGAGGGCGGGGGACTCCGCCCCCAATCGGGGCCCGCCGTGCCATAAAAGACCTGCGTATGGGAGGCGGCGATATCGCCGGAACGTATCACCCACACGGGCCGTTCCTGGACGAAAAGACCTTGTAGAAAGAGGAAGGAGGGACCGGATCATGTTCTGTAACCAGTGCGAGGAGACAGCGCGGGGCTGTGCCTGCACGGTGAGCGGCGTCTGCGGCAAGGACGCAGAGACCGCCGGGCTCCACGACGTCCTGATCTACCTCTGCGCGGGCATCGCCGCCCGGAACCTCGCTGCGGCGGGAACGGAGCAGGAGAGGCCGGAGGTCGGAACCTTCATCGCGACGGCCCTGTTCGGCACGCTCACCAACGTCAACTTCGACCGCGAGCGGCTGAAGCACCTGATCCGGAAGGCGATCGCGATCCGTGACCTCCTGCCTTCCGCAGGGCAGGACGAGCTCGAGGCGAGCACCTGGACGCCGAAGGACGACGCCGAGATCACGGCGAAGGCCGGGGCGATCGCGTCCGAGGCGGCCATCGACGACGACATCCACTCCCTCCGGTCGTTGCTGCTGGCCGGGCTCAAGGGCCTTGCCGCGTACTACCATCACGCGGCCGTGCTCGGGTACACGGACGAGTCCGTGACCGAGTTCATCCAGCGCGCCCTCATCGGGCGCCTCCGCGAGCTCTCGGCAGACGAACTGGTCGGCCTCACGATGGAGTGCGGCAGCGTCGGAGTCCGGACCCTTGCACTGCTCGACAGGGCGAATACAACGACCTTCGGCCACCCCGAGATCACCTTCGTGAAGACCACGGTCGGCGATCGGGCCGGGATCCTCGTAACCGGGCACGAGCTCGGCGACCTGCTGCAGCTCCTCGAGCAGACACGGGGGAGCGGGATCGATGTGTACACCCACGGCGAGATGCTGCCGGCCCACGCCTATCCCGCGTTCAAGAAGTATCCCCAACTCGTCGGCAACTACGGAGGGGCCTGGTGGAAGCAGACCGAGGAGTTCGCCCGCTTCAACGGGCCTGTGCTGGTCACGACCAACTGTATCGTGCCGCCGAAGGAGACGTACCGTGACCGAATCTTCACCACGGGGGCGGCCGGGTTTCCGGGGATCCCCCACATCGGCATGTCCCTCGACGGAAGGAAAGACTTCTCGCCCCTGATCGAGCGGGCGAAACGCGCCTCACCCCCGGAACCGCTCGAGAGCTCGGGGCCCGAGCTGACCACCGGGTGCGCCCACCAGGCCGTCGGCGCGATCGCCGACTCGGTGGTCGACGCGATAAAAAAAGGAGCGATCCGGCGCTTCGTGGTGATGGCTGGCTGCGACGGCCGGCAGCCCGAGCGCGAGTACTACACCGAGTTCGCGCAGGCCCTGCCGAAGGACACGGTGATCCTGACCGCCGGCTGCGCGAAGTACCGGTACAACGCCCTGGATCTCGGCACGATCGGCGGCATCCCGCGCGTGATCGACGCGGGGCAGTGCAACGACAGTTACTCGCTGGTCGCGATCGCCCAGCAGCTCGCCGGCGCCTTCGGCGTCGGGATCAACGATCTGCCGATCTCGTACAACATCGCCTGGTACGAGCAGAAGGCCGTCCTGGTCCTCCTCGCCCTGCTCAGCCTCGGCGTGAAGGACATCACCCTCGGGCCCCGCCTCCCGGGATTCCTCTCGCCGGGCGTGCTGAACGTGCTCGTCGAGAAGTTCGGCCTTCGGAAGATCACGACCGTGGACGAGGATATGGCGCGGATGGTGCCGGCCGCGACTGCCGGATAGAGGGGCCTCCCCCGCCGCCTCTGCGAGCGGCGGCCGTTGCGCCCCGGGAAGGTGGAGCCGCGAGGAAATCGGCGCCCCCTGCCGCGACAGCTCCCTCAGTACAGGGGGGGCGTCCTCGCGGTACATTATCTATGATATGGTGGATCCCGGGGCCATCCGTGGGGGCCCGCCCTAGAGCCTCATCCCCCGCCGTAGGACCGCACGTGCGTCCAGGCGCGATGATCTGCGGCAAACCGGTCGTCGGACTCATCGTAGATATCGGGGTCCCCTCGCGCGTAGAGGCGGCGGTCCTCGCCGATCGGACAGACCCTGAGGCAGAGCCCGCACGGCGAGATATGCCGCCGGTACAGCGCCTCCGACCGGGCGGCGCAGGCCCCCTTGTCGGTCAGCCCTCGGGGATAATCGCACGGCTCCAGGGCGCCCACGGGGCAGGCCTCGACGCATCGCATGCACCGGGTGCAGAGCGGCTCCTCCAGGATCGGATCGAGCGGGATCTCGGCCGTGGTGAAGATCGAGGCGAACCGGACCCGCGGCCCGTAGGCCCGCGTCAGGAGCGTGTTGTTGACGCCGAAGCTTCCGAGGCCCGCGAGAAGCGCTGCGTGGCGATGGGAGAAGAACGCGACGGGCTGCTTCTGCAGAACACCGATCGATCCGTACCCGTCCCGCGGAACCGGGACCGACGGAAAGCCCCTCGCATTCAGATCGGCGGCGATCCGGTAGGCGTGCTGGTCGAGCAGGGCGTTGAGCGTCCCGTAGAGCTCATGGTACCAGATAGAGGGGGCCGTGTCCAGCACGGGCAGAAGGACCGGCAGCCCGATCACGATCACGGTCCGGGTCCCGGGCGAGATGGCGGCGGGCCTGAAGGCCTCCGGCACCCAGGGCTCGAACAGGGGGACGTCCCAGCGCTCCGCCGGCGCGAAGCCGACCAGGGGGATCTCCAGGCCCCGGCACCTCTCCACGACGATCGACTTCAGCTCCGCATCCATACATTCCATCGCAAACGGAAGTGATAAAGGAGGGCATCCCCACGGCACATACTATCGACGATGGCCCTCTCACACCCCCAGATGCTGAAAAAAGGGGTCCGGGTGCCCCGAGCCGGAACGGGCAGCCGTCACAGGACCGGGTGATAGTTCGCCCTCACGTGCGAGGATGGCGAGATCAGCGTCCTCTCCCAGAACCGCCAGGTGCCGTCCGGTCTCTTGATGCCCGGAACGAGGATTCCGATCGTTAAGGTTATCGAAGAGCACCGGCGCGACGATGCACTTATGCCCTCCGTGGATATCTGGATGAACATGACAGACGAACGCGAGGTGATCGAGGTGATCGAGGTGCTCGCCGCACGGCCGACCGTAGAGGGGGCCGGGGGCCGGCTCCGGCGGGCCTTCAGCCACGCCGAGGTCCCGCGCTTCGACCCGTTCCTGATGCTCGACGACTTCCGGGCCGAGCGGCCGAGCGACTACCTCGCCGGCTTTCCGTATCATCCGCACCGCGGGATGGAGACGGTCACGTACATGCTCGAAGGGATCGTCGCCCACGACGACAGCATGGGCCACCATGGCGCGGTCGGGGCCGGCGCGGTCCAGTGGATGACGGCCGGCTCGGGGATCGTCCACCAGGAGATGCCCCGCCCGGTCGAGGGGCGGATGGGCGGCTTCCAGCTCTGGGTGAACCTGCCGGCCGAGAAGAAGCTGATGGAGCCCCGATACCAGGAGATCGAGGCCGGCGCGATCCCGATCTATCGGGGCGACGGCGCCACGGTCCGGGTGATCGCGGGCGAACACGTGGGCGTGCGGGGGCCTGTCGCCGGGATCGTGGCCGAGCCGACCTTCCTCGACGTCCGGCTCGAGGCCGGCACGGCCTTCGAGCACCCGACCCCGTCAGGGCAGACCACGTTCGCGTACGTCTACGGCGGGGACGGGGCCTTCGGCCCGGACGGGACCGTGGTCTCGGACGCCCACGTCGCCCGGTTCGGCGACGGCCAGCTCGTCCGGGCTCGGGCCGGCGAGGCGGGGCTCCGCTTCCTGCTCGCGACCGGCCGGCCGATCGGCGAGCCCATCGCCTGGCGGGGACCGGTCGTGATGAACACGGAGGCCGAGCTGGCCGAGGCCTTCCGCGAGCTCCGCGATGGGACGTTCGTGAAGAAAGGAGAGTAAGGGGAAGTCGCTCGGGAGCGGGGATCGAAACCGTTCATGCTCGACTGCTTCTGTCGAGCGGGCCGGACACGAGGAGGGGGATCATGTACTGTTGCCGCCCAAATTGGGGGAGGCTAAGCGGTCGACATCGGGCCGATCGAGACCCGCCAGGGATTTTCATTCCCCTGGATATCGAGGATGTACGATCCCGGCTTTTCGATGTCGATACTCCTCGTCCCCCCGTCTTCGAACGTGAGTGACCCTCCAATATGTTCTCCCATACTATCAAGGAGATACAGATTGACCAGTCCGTCCGACTCCACACCGATCTGGTAGATACCGGCTGAGAGGTCGAAAAACGGCGTGGCATGCGCCCCCGTCCCAGACCAGGATAATGATTGTTGACCCGCAGTCGTGGCCGTGGTGATCGGCGTGCTCGTCGGGGTCGCTGTCGGCGCTGTCGTCACGACCGTCGTGGGCGTGGTGGTAAGGGGTGACGTCGTGGCGACCGTGGTGATGGCGGTGCTCGTCGCCGTCGCCACCCCGGTCCAGGTCACGGTCGCGGACCAGGTCCCGGTCCCCCAGACCTCGAGGTGGTACTGGTCCGCCTTCGTGAGGGTCGTCGTCGACCCACCGGGGTTCGGGCCCGCGACGGTCGTGGAGAGGGTTGTGCCCGAGGAGTCCTTCAGGTAGGCCATCGTCATCTGGTCCGCGGAGAGCTGGACGCTCACCGTGCCGGGTGAGAGGTTGATCCCCGGCATACTCCCGCCCCCGTTGCCCGAGAAGGTCCGGGTCTCCGTCTGCTGTGTCGGCTGGCCCGCAGCCTGCGAAGGGCTGGAAGCGACTGTCGGAGTCGCGGTCAGGATCGAGACCGTCCAGGTATCGGTCACGTTCCCGGCCCCTATCGCGAGCACGTAGTCGCTGTCTTCAGGCACCGCGATCCCGAACCTGCCCCCGGGCGGCGAGAAGGCCGCGAGGCCGAGCTGCGTACCGGTCTCGTCGACCAGGATGACCGCGGTCGTGCCGGAGGACGCGATCACGACCGAGGCCGCCCCCTGCGTCAGGTGGACGTATCCCGGCGACCAGTTGCCCCAGCCGGCCCAGGAGAGCGGCCCGGTCGCATACCCGTACCCGTCGGTCGACGGCTCGACCGTGGGGAGGGTGACCGGCCGCCATGACGTCGTCGGGATCGGCGTGATGGTCGGTGTCCGGCCCCTCACGCTCGAGTAGAGGCCCGAGCCCAGGTGGCCGCCACGGCTCACGACGGCTCCATCGCCGCCGTCTCCACTGCCCCCGGCGTTCTGGATATACCGGGAGAGCGTCGTGTTGGACACCGGGGTGAGAGTCCCGCCGGGCGTGCTGTTGTCGGCCCGGGCCGCGGAGGGGAGCAGGGTCGAGGTCGAAGCGGTCGTGTCCGGGCGGCTCAGGTTCGGGGCCGGGGAGGCGAGCGCGGCGGCGCCGGCCTTGGCTGCGACCGTCGGGGCCGGATCGAGGGGTTTCTCGCCGATGAATCCCCCGAGAAAGAGCACGGCCACCACGGCGATCACGAGGACGGCACCGACGCCTGCGAGGATAAGCAGACGTTTTTTTCGGGTGGAGTCCGCCTTCTCCTCGCCGAACGCGTACCGGCAGTAGATGCAGAACTGTGCCTCGGCCGGGCTGGTCCGGCCGCACTCCGGACAGATCACCCCCGGCGGGGCCGGCGGCGGAGAGGCGGAGACAGGTTCGGAGGCCGACTCCTCGGGGACGGGATTAGGGAGCCGATCGGCCGGAGGAGGCGCCGTGCCCTCCATGCGCTCGCCGCAGCTCGGGCACTTCTCAAAGTCGGCCGGCACCGCTTCCCCGCAGCCCGGGCACTCCTTCATCCGACCATCGCCATACGGATACGTTGTTAAGAAGCCACAATAAAGGTGCCGAAATTGTCACGGGGGCGGGCGTCCGACGAGCGCTCGATGGCGCTCCATCGTCGATCCCGTCCCGGTGATCGGTCTATCGCGACCCCGACCGTCGGCTGAGGAGTCCGGCCAGGATGTTGTAGTTGCTGGTCGCGTCTCCACCGAAGGTGCCCGAGCTCCGGAGTTCGCCAAAGAGGTTCATGGCCTTGGTCGCCTCGCTCCGGAAGACGGTCTGGTCGCCGCTCGCGCTCGCCTGATACGCAAGGGCCGTGTGCTGCCAGCCCCGGGCATAGCTCGCGAACTCGCCCGCATAGGTCCCCTTGTTGTTCAGGACCGGGACGATCGCGGCCGTGTACGCAGTCCCGTCGCCGAACGAGGTCCCGGCATACGAGACGCCCCTGAGCGTGGTCGTGGCCTGGCCGAAGAGCGCCTGCGAGCTCTGGAACTTCTCGGCGGCCGACTGGAACGACGCGGCCGCCGCGGCATACTGCCCTGCATTCATCTGGGCGCGGCCCGTGCTGTAGACGTCCGAGCCGTCGTACATCGCGAGCGCCGCGTCGGCGAGGGCGACATACGCGGTCGACATGGACTTCATGAGGGCGAGGTTCGCCGTGTTCGACGGGTCGTCCACCCGGGTGGCCGTGTCCAGGCAGGTCGTGAACCCCGTCTTCGCCTGGTTCAGGTGCTGCCGGATCCGGGCGAAGTCGCTTGCACCCCAGGCGTTGCTCCAGGCCGTGTTGCCGCCCGAGTAGGAGGCATACGCCTGGGCCACGGTCGCACCGCCTGGCGGGGTGGTCCGGGTCGTCATCGGGGTGGTGATCGGCGTGCTCGTCGCCGTCGGTGTCGGGGTCTTCGTCACCGTCAACGTCGGCGTCAGCGTCTCAGTCACCGTCGGGATCGGCGTCGGGGTCTCCGTCTCAGTCGTGGTCCCCTTCATGAGATAGGACCTGATCGCCGCGTACCATCGGTCCGCGATCTTCTTCTCCCCGCTCTCGTCGGGGTGGATGTACCGCGGCGCCTGGTTGTCGGCGCGCCCGTCGTACCCCGAGTAGAGGTCGACCACGCAGACCGGCGAGCTCGAGGTCGATCTGCTCGAAGCCCAGGCAGGCAACCGGTTGTTGAACTCGATCAGCCCCGAGGCCTGATTCCGTCCCGAGTCGCCGGTCGGCGGGAGCTTCGCGATGAAGATCGCGATCTTCGGGTTCTTCGCGCGGAGAGCCTTCACGACCCCGTCCATATCCTCGAACCGCGTCGCCATCGGGGTCTGATGGAGCACGTCGTTCGTGCCGAGCAGCACGAGTGCGATATCCGGTCTGTAGCCGTTGAGCCAGGAGGAGAGCTTTCCGCCAGAACCGACGCCGTCAACGATCCCGCCGATCGTGTATCCGCCGTGCCCCTCATGCGCCTTGTCGAAGCTGACCGGGAAGTTCGGCGAGCTCGAGGACCCGACGAAGTCGACGTCGAAGCCGTTCTCACGGAGCTCCTCCCAGAGCCAGTAGCGGTAGGTCGGGTGCATGTCCCCGTCATCCGTGTCGAGCGTCCCCTTGGTGAGCGAGTCGCCGAGCGGGACGATGCGAGTCGTGGCATCAACGGCGCCTCCTATCAGGAGGGCCATGAGCAGGAGCGCGGCCAGAACGAGCCAGATTCGCGGCCGACGAGGGAGTATGCAGGTCATATGACCACTACAACAGATATTCCTGCGGCGATCGCGATAAATGCTCTGGCCGCCTCTGGCTCCCGGCGTACCCGGTACGGGATCTGCGGAGGAAGGGAACGCCCCCTCGCAGAATGTTGAGGTGCAGGACGACGCGGGCAATGTCGCTCCGGCCTCCCCATTCTGATCGGAATCGCCGACCAGGCCGTTGCCGAGAGAGAGCGCCGGCAGGGGAGACGCCGACGGGAGGCCTGTCGTCCCTCGAGACCGCGAGAGGCCCTCTCGCAGCACCTGCGCGCACCGCTACCCGCATCAGTGGTGCGAAAGACGGCCGAAAACAGGCAGAGCCGGTGACCGCCCGGGGCTCTCGAAGAGGCCGATGAACCGAGAGAGGGCGTGCTAGAGGCAGACGGACGTGATAGAAGTGAAGAGAATGCTGCTATGGGGATTCGAACCCCAGTCGAAGGAGTGAGAGGCCGCTCTCCGGTGATTATTTCGGGTCAAAACCAAATCATTCATCAATGGGTGAAATCGCGTTTTCCTATGATGAGATGATGAAATGGGTTTTTGAAATTGGTAGGGAGAGAGACAAAACGACGGCAAATAATAACAAAAAAATTGCCCACGATTTCATTTGGCCATTTACCAATGGAACCATCACCATCGATCGCATGGATGCGATACGGAATGGAATTTATGCACATTATAATGGCCCCAAATCGGAATCAAGCAGAAAGAAGGCGCTGGGGGTTACCAAACGATTTTTAAACAATTTTTTTGATGACGATATGTCCAGGTTCGTTAAACGGTTGGAACAAAACAAACCACGGTCTTCGCTTCGGCTGAATCAGCGAATATTGGAAGATGAAGACATCCGAAATGTAATAAAACGTATCCAGCGTGATGAAGACCGGATAGATATAAAAAAACAACATTGTGCTTTGTTTACCTTCCTAGCATACACGGGAATGAGGCCAGCAACCGCTCAAAAATTAAAAGTGGGGGATTTCCGGGAAGCATTGACAACAAAAAAACCCTGTCTTATAATTGACTCAAAGATCGACAAAACGCTAACAGAACATTACGTTCCCCTTCATCCAGTTGTGGTTAAAGTATTGGGTGAGGTAATCGAAGGGAAGGGGGATAATGAACCAGTCTTTACATCGTACACATTATTACAACGACTGCTGAGGGGCTCGCAAACACCAATGATAAACCAACCAAAACTGAAGGTTGAGGTTCGCGATTGTCGTAAATTCATGATCCAGAAGTCAAAGGTTGAACTGAAGTTGAATCCTGAGATCCTCAATTACATCGTTGGACACAACCTCGGAGGTATTGATCCCAAATATTACACGGGGTATAAGCGGGAGGTTTTTTACGATGAATACATGGCCGCTTGGGGACCGATCGATCTCATTGATGGACTGGAACCACGGAATGGTGAATCCCCGATGCTAGAAGTTATTCAATCACTTGAATCCACGATAGCCGACGTGGAATCAGGGCAAACCACTGAAGAAATTTTAACAAAAATCGAGGATACCATAACTAATACTTCAAACCTCATCAGTCAGGTGAGAGAATATAATCGAGGCAGAGAAGATAAAATCGATTTTCCGGCCGAATTGCCGTCGATGAAATCAATTCGACTGTGGATCATGGCCGATACCGCGACACGGGAGATATATCAGTCACAGGATGGGGTTGAAGAATGTAGGAAAACAATTGCTCATGAATACTTCCACAAATACTATAATATATATTATGACCTTAGGCAGAACTGTATCAGTCGCGGGTTGCTGGTCGAGAAAATCGTTAGTGGAGACCCGGACAATCGAAATGTGGTGTACATACGATGAAAAATGTGGAAAACTTCTAAAAATTTTATGCGCGGTGGCATGGGCACGAAGAAGGGGGTGCCCCCCTCAACCCTGACAAACATTGGGTTCATCATCCGAATGGATGAGTATTTTTGTCACAGCGTATCGAAAGCGCGGCATGGAATTGGGCATGGGCAACACGATCTCTCCGATCACCCACCTGTGATATTTGTTGATGTCTTTCTCAACAGCATCAAGTCTGTTGCTCCACTTCTCGACACGACTAAACGCCATGTTTACTCCTGATCCACTCCTCCGCATCATCACAATGCATCTCACGTTTGATGTCTTCCACAAATCCATCAAGACGCTCCAGGCGGGCTTCTATGGCGTTGTAACGCTCGTGTTCGATGAAGAGTTCGACACACTTTATAGCCTGTCGTAGATAGGCTAGGCGAACCTTGTTATAGGCATTGTTATAGGGTTCCTCTATCTCTTTTGCGCTCTCGAACAGTAGGGATTGAAGAACGGATTCAACGTTCTTTGCTGTCAGTTTGGGCAACGGTTTCATTATATATTCCCCTTTGTATTTTATTCTGAATATATTAAGATGGTGGAATATATGAACAAACCCCATATACAGGAGATCTTGGTCAACAAAATAGCAGTGTTGGTCAATCACAGGTGATGGGGAGAGAGAGAGTTGGGGGGTTAGTCGGATTAGTCGGTTAGTCAGGTTAGTCAGGGTATTCACACTATATATGGGTGGATTAAAAATGTTGACTAACGGACTAATCAGACTAACGAACTAATTATACTAACGAACTAATAGATGAGGAGAGGGAGATGGGGCCCTTACACCCCCCCGCCCAACGAATTGAAAAGAGTGGGTTAGGAGAATCTTGGGTTGATCCTGTAGGACCGAACCTTTTCCTCCTCTTTCACCAAAATTTCCTGTGACTCTAACAGGGTTTCTAGCGCGTTTTTAAAATGCCATGAGGATTTGTTTTCCCGATAGAGGTTGCAACGCCTCATAAGTTCCGCATGAACCGTTTCGCCCTTCTCACGTAGAATCCGCACAATTTTCAGTCCGAGGTTACTGGAAGTGATTTCGGTTATGCGCTTCCGAACATCCAACGCAACAGGGATGAAATATCCATCCATTTGGCGAATCGCTTCTTCCACGTAGGCGTCGGGGATATGATATTCTAACTCACCCACGGCGATATCATCAGCCTCCCTAGCCCATCTCAAAAACTCCTGTGACCCCACAGTAAATAACATCGCGATCTTAAGCACGATAACGGAATATCGGCTAAAGATGGAGGCCGTCATCTCATCGGGATTTCTCCGAAGAGATTGTGTCTGATCCTGTTCCCAATTGTTGTAAACATCCCATCCCCCCCGTGACAATCGAAACCGTATCGCTGGATGGTTGGCTATGGCCGCCGACAGTTCAGTGTATCGACCCTGAAGATCACCCACCTTCCTGAAATTGTCCTCAGTTGCTTCACCCAACGGTTTTGTCGGAATGTCGTACGTGGGGTAATACATCAAGAAACGGGGCATAAGCCCGGATGTAAAATCCTCTTCATCCACCACCCTTGAGGTGGCCTCGATGGTCGACACAAAGTTTATGTTAAGGAAGGGTTCTGGAACATTCCATTCGGACTGTTGAGCATTTTTCCCTTTCTTCGCTGTAAGACGTTTTCGGTACGATTTATTATCATAGAGCGATAGAATGATTTCGCGCGCTTCGGCCATGTTCGGCCTCTTCTTTATCGCGCTGAAGAATTTCGATGCCTCATCGTGGCAAAAATAACTGTGAGGATCTAACGACAACATTTCTATGAAGGACTGGGGAGAAAACTCCTCGGGAATTTTACCGTAAGGATAGACATCCGTTACCAAATCCACTAGATACCCCAACGCTGTTGATTTCTTGCTCACGCTCGACTGACCAAAACAGAACTGAAAAAGGTTCGGATAAACAGTGGTCGTAAACGTGTTTATGGAAATTCGCCTGTCAGAAACGATAGATAACGCCGTGAGCGCATTCGCGAAATGGTACTCGGGATACGAGGATGTTCGTTCACTGCAAACGTCGATGTACTGGTTAACGAAGTTTTCCGCTTCGAGATTCGGCCTCAGCATGAGCGGAACTGGCTTCTCTGCCTCGTGATCATCCTCTTCTGATGCGGGAATGATTATCAGAGGAGTATTGGCAATCGCTCGTTTGACCGTAATTTTACCATACGTGCTATCTTTTCTCCCCTCCCCCCACTTGGTTCTATCATGCAACCCTGATAATCGGAAGATGCGTTCAATCTGATTAGGATCGCGGGTCTGCTCGGCCACCATGCAGCAGAACGCATAGTCGGCCTTGGAGTGATCATCATCGAAATCAGACAAATCCCCATCATCGTACAACCTTGACCACAGAACGCCCCTTACTGTTTTACACAACTCGATGACATGCTCGTCCAGAATTGTGGTTTTCAATCCCGGTTGAGAGGGGGGGGTGGGGGTTGCATCCCCTCTCTTGAGAGGCAAGCCAAGCCACCGCAACGCCTTTTCGGTCACAGGATTGATGGAGAGAGGCGTTGAATCGATATGATTCCCTGTGAAGACGAAATAGCGCCCGTGATCATATGCCTCAATGCCAATGCCATTCCATTCGGTTCGATTATTCCACCCATCAGGGATACGCCCTTTAACGATGATGTGGATTCCCGCCCCGCTTTGTGAAATTTCGCCGTAAGAGTTACAGAGGGTGAGAAAGGGGGCTATTTCTTCATTAATTTCGCCGTTTTCGTCGACTGCATGATCGAAATCTATGGCGATATAGCCATTTTCCTTCGTGAAAACGAACCCGATACCATCCACATCCCCAGACGTCTGGTAGGCCGTGACGGCATTATTGAACGTCGACCAGGTTGGGGGTTTGTTTGTTGACGCGTACGATAAATTTTGAGGATTTAATGGTATTTTGGTCGATTTTCCATCCCGAAACTCGCGTTTCCATACCACCCATTGTGTTTTTTCCTTCAATTCAGGGGGTATATCGCCATATATATTTTGTGAATCAGATAAATTTATATCATCACAGGTAGAACTAATATTGCATACTACTCCCGCATTCATTTTCAGTCCCTCCTCATCCTACACGTAAAATCACAAAATTTACTACAACGATATCCATTTTCCTCGATGTTCAACCAGGAGCAGGTTATGGAACAATTCCCCGTCGTGCTGCGCGGATCGGGACATTTTCCCAGGCAGTAATTCATGGCGAAATTCCGTCCACGACAAGATTTTCCGTCCCAGTTGCACTTCGGCGGAAAAGGCGGTCGAGAATCAATCATACTCTCTCCTCCTGTGACTGAACGGGGATCTCAACATAGTACCCGTTTTCCCGTGCATACTCCTCGATATCCTCCCGTGTGAAAAACTGAGCGCGCGCGCTGTGTCTTACATTTTTCAAATTCCCCAACGACACCTGCCGATACACGGTCCATTTCGTAACGTGCAGGAACCCGGCCGTCTCCTCGATAGTGTATAATTTTCGTGACATTTAACATCACCAATACATATAGTGATGATATACTATAAAAATATAACCAACTATATACTATATACACCATGATACTATGTACACTAGATGACAGGTCATCGTCGACACACACCAGTAATTTTCAGTAGCAAAAAAGACAGATTTCGTAACACTTTATGTTACAAACAGTCAAAAATCCGAATCGGAGACCATATCAGACGTTTATGTAATAGACTTCTATCCTAGAACTCTAACAGTTTATATACTATGTACACTTATGTGAGAGTACGATGTCTGCTCTGATTTGTAATGGCCAACGCGTTTTAACGCCTGATGAAGTCACAGGAATTCGGGGTGTGATCACCAAACCATCGGGGCGTGCCCTCTTCGACCTCATGCTCTACACGGGTCTTCGATTATCTGAGGTAAGGCAGATGGTTGATAACCCAGCCATCTTCGATGAGAAGAGAAAAATGATCACCATCACATCTTCGAAGAAAGAGGCAAGGCAAAAAACTCGGAATGTCCATCTCTGTGACAATGGGATCATGGCCGTTAAGGCATTTCTTAACTTGAAAGAAAAGAAGATTCCATCTTCTCCTTCGGCATGGCAAATTAATTTAATTCGTTGGTGCCGTTCTGCTCGCATCGAACCGTTACCGGGTAAAGACCCTCGCGATACCAGTAATATTTTCGGAATCACCGTTAGGACAACCCGTAAGACCCTCGAATCATGGCTGTTGACCGCTTACCCTGAACGGTCTGTGTACGTGGCATTGTCACAGGGTCATACTGTACTCGTGCAACTACAACACTATCTAAACCTCTCGTACACGGGAGAAGAGAGAGAAGAGATCAGGGAGCAGGTATCAGGCTGGTGCAAATAACGCATCTCTCTTCTCGTTACACCAGTAATTCACACAACCAATGGTAATGTATGTCTTAAGAAAATATGATGCTTAAATCGCTAGCATGCTCGTCGGAAATCGCTCCTTTTCCTCGATGATGATTTAGATAGTTTTTTGCATCAATCTGGTAATGTAGCATCATGCACCTCGACTCCCTCATACAGATCAAGAAAGAGATGCCGAAGAGGGGATATTGTTATACAACCATCCGCTTCGAGAAGAACAAACACAATGATCTGATAAATAAGAACGCGGCCGTTTTTGAGATAAATGGCGCCTTTTTGATCGTGCCGATAAAAGAATCGGTTATTACTCAAGAATCGCTGAAAGAGCGCGTATCAGAGGTGCGCACGTCAATCGAGCAGTATCTTACGGTACAAACAGGCAACAAAGGCCGGAGAATCGAGCGCGAGAGAAACGATGAATGCTGCTATGGGGATTCGAACCCCAGTCGAAGGAGTGAGAGTCCTTCATGATTGGCCGGACTACACTATAGCAGCAGTTGCGTCTCTTATGTTGTTGACACTGAGAAATAAATCTGTCTGTCCTCCTATCGATAGCATATAAGGAGCGGACCGGGGGGAGAACCAGTATCTTTAGTATCCGTCCGCACGAACAATAGGGGAGAACCTCCGCATGGCAAGCCTCGACGAACAGATACAGGAGCTGGAGGCCGAGCTCGAGCGGACCCCCTACAACAAGGCGACCTCGAAGCACATCGGCCGGATCAAGGCGAAGATCGCCAGACTCCGCGATGAGGCGGTCAGCCGCGCGATGAAGTCGGCTGGCGGGGGAGAGGGCTTCACGGTCAAGAAGTCGGGCGACGCCACAGTCGTGCTCGTCGGCTTCCCCTCGGTCGGCAAGTCCACGCTCCTCAACAAGCTGACCGGCACGAACTCCGAGGTGGCCGCATACGCGTTCACGACCCTGACGGTCGTGCCGGGCGCGCTCGAACACAAGGGCGCAAAGATTCAGATCCTGGATATCCCCGGGCTGATCGCGGGCGCCGCGATGGGCAAGGGCCGGGGCAAGGAGGTGATCGGAGTCGTGCGCGGCGCGGACCTGATCATCGTGCTCGCCGACGTCTTCAACGGCGCTCATGTCGACGTGCTCCTCCGCGAGCTCTACGACGCCGGGATCCGGATCAACACCCCGAAGCCCGACATCACGATCAAGAAGTCGGGCGCCGGCGGCGTCCAGGTCCATGCGGTCGGCGACCTGGACCTGGACCTCGAGGAGATCCGGTCGATCCTGAACGAGAACAAGCTGATGAACGCGGACGTGCTGATCCGCGGCAACTCGACCCAGGACGAGCTGATCGACGCGATGATCGGCAACCGGGTCTACGTGCCCGCGTTCATCGCCGTCAACAAGGTCGACCTCACGGACGAGGAGACCAAGATCGAGATCGAACGCGACCTCACCGAGCGGTTCGACGACCGGCCGCTGATGATCTCGGCAGTCTCGGGATACCACATGGAGGAGCTCAAGGACGAGGTCTACCAGCGGCTCGGGTTCATGCGGGTTTTCCTGAAGCCCACGGGGGGGGCGGCCGATCTCGACGAGCCCCTGATCGTCCGGACGAGCGCGACGGTCGAGGACGTCTGCAGAAAGCTCCACCGGGAGTTTGTGGAGAAGTTCCGCTACGCCCGGGTCTGGGGCCAGTCGGTCAAGCACCCGGGCCAGCGGGTCGGCCTGCCGCACAAGCTCGTCGACGGCGACCTCCTGACGATCATCACGGCGCGGTGAGCGCGGCCATCACGCGCTCGAGCGGGGCGTCGGTCTTGAGGGCCGTGCCCGAGTAGTGGGCGCGGCTCGCCCGATATCCCTCTTTTCTCAGCGTCTCGAGGACCGTCTCGATCGCAGGCGGCGAGGCCCCGGCCCGTTTTGCGAGCACATGATAGTCGTAGTGGGTCGAGGTCGGGAGCTCGCCCGCGAGGATCGGGAGTAGACGCTCGAGCGCCGTTCCCTTCTCGAGAGTCGCCTCGGCCACGGCGCTCCGCATCGCCTCGAGGGAGGCCGGATCGTTCAGCGCGCCGAGCCAGAGCGGGCCGACGGGCACGGTCTCGCCGCCGCAGGCCGGGCAGGGGACCGGCTCGGCGATGAGCCCCGTCTGCTCGGCCCGGCCCGGGCAGGAGCGGCACTGGTGGACGTACCCGATCCGTGCGAGGGTCTCGTCCCCGGCCACCGCGCCCTGCCGGAGCCCGAGGTGGAGCCGGACGAAGTGTTCGCGGGCAAAGCAGCAGAGGGGGGCGAGCCCCCGGTCGTACTTGACGAGCTCGCGCGCCACAAAACCGAGGAGCACCCGGAGGCCGACCTCAGCATGATACTCGGTGTTCATCGGCCGGGCGAAGTACCGGCGCATGCCGGCCCGGAGGTGGGCGCCACAGAGCGGGGCCGTGTCGGTCGCGGTCACGAAGAGGTACCGGACCGCCGAGCGGCAGCCCGCGTCCGTGAACGGGGCCGGCGAGCCGAAGGGATCGAGGTCGACCGCACCGAAGCGGCGCGACGACATCAGGGCGTTGGCGTCAGATCGGACCGTCTCTACCGCGAGCCCGAGCCGTTCGGCGTTCATCGCGGCAAGCCCGAGGGCCCGGGGGCTCCGGTCGTTGATCACGACCGGCACTCCGGCCTCGCCGGCGACGCGGAGCCCGCGCAGGCCCGTCGCCCCCATCGCATCGAGGTACTCGGCCGGACGGGCGTCCGCGGGGAGAGCGCGCAGAAAGAGCACGGTTGCATCGCGGTTGAGTGCCATCCGGGGGTTGTAGAAGACCGGGGCTGAACCCGGCGGAAACGAGGCGGACGGATCCGGGACCGGGACGAGGAGGGTCGTCCCGCCCTCTGTGACCGGGACCAGATCCATCGCGCCGGGGACGTCTGTATCGCGCAAGCATTATACCTCTGACGGCAGACGTATTGAGGCATTGGGCGTGTGGCCTAGTCCGGATAGGGCGTCAGCCTCCTAAGTTGATGGTCGGGGGTTCGAATCCCTCCACGCCCGCTCTACCTGTGTTGCCCGGTTACCTCTCGATCCTCCGCCCCACGAACGCCGTGGTCTCGGGCCTGGTCGCGCCGCTCGCCTATCTGATCGCGGGCGGCGAGCCCGGCCCGGTCGCAGTCTGGCTCTTCTGCTGCGTCCTCCTCGTCACGGGCGCCGGGAACGCCGTCAACGACTACTTCGACGCCGCGATCGACCGGGTGAACCGGCCCGACCGGCCCATCCCCTCGGGGCGGGTCTCCGAGCAGGGAGCGCTCCGGTATGCGGCCCTCCTCTCGGTCGTCGGCGGCCTCGCCGCGGTGCCGGCCGGGGTCGCCCCGACCCTGCTCGCGGTCGCGAATGCGGCCCTGCTCTGGCTCTACGCGGCCCGGCTCAAGAAGATCGCGCTCGCCGGCCATCTCACGGTCGCGTACCTCTCGGCCTCGGTCTTCCTCTTCGGCGGGGCCGCGGTCGGGGTCGACGGGGCCGGGGTCGTGCTGCCGCTCGCCCTGATCACTTTCCTCGGCACGGTCGCCCGCGAGCTCCTCAAGGCGGCCGAGGATGTCGAGGGCGACCGCGAGGGCGGGGCCCGGACCTTCCCCGTCCGGTTCGGGGTCCGGCCGACCGTCCGGCTCGCCCTCCTCTTCGCGCTGGCGGGAATCGCAGCCTCGGCCCTCCCATACCCGGCCTGGGGCCTGCCGTACCTCGTCCTGATCGTGCCGGCCGACCTGCTGATCCTCGGGGGCGCGATCCGGGCCGTCGGCTGCCCGACCGGCGACTGCGTGCGCGAGACCCGGGCCACGACCCTCCTCAAGGCCGGGATGTTCCTCGCACTCGCCGCGTTCGCGGTCGCTGCGCTGCTCGCACAATCCTGATACCTTCTGAACGCGAATGTACGGGAACGCATGGGACCGGCGCGACTGAAGCGGTGCGGCGAGGTCTTCCTCGCCGAGAAGAAGGCGGTCTTCGACGGAAATCTCCGCGTGCCCGGGCACCTGGTCCTTCCGCCCGACTGCCATGTCTGGGGCGATCTCATCGTGAACGGACGGCTCGACCTCGGCCCCAACGGCACGGTCGGCGGCCGGGTCGTCTGTCATGAGGCGCGGGTCGGGCACCACGCGGCCATCCGGGGCCCGCTCTCGGCCACGGGAGACGTCACGGTCGCCGACGGCGCCCATGTCCACGCGATCGAGACCGCAGGGACGGTCCTGCTTCGCCCGGGCGTGACCGTCGGCGATGTCCGGACCGAGGGGCTGGTCCTGATCCACGGCCGGATCACGAGCGGCCTACTCCTCGGCCGGCAGGTGAAGGTCTTCGGGAACGGCTGACGGGGGGAGCCCGAGCAGGGCGACCTCGTAGAGCGTGTTCCAGTCGACCAGAGTCTCGACGCACCCTTCCTTGAGGCTCACGACGCCCATGCCGATGAGCCCGAGCCGGTCGGCCATCTCGAGCCCCTCCTTCACCTCGGCCAGGCACCCGACCCCGATCAGGGCGTGGGGGCGATATTTCTTCACCATCCTTTTGATGAACGAGGACCCTGGCACGATGAAGACCCGGTACCCGAGCCCCTCGAGCGTGTCGATCGCCTCGCCGACCGTGCACCTGCCGCAGCGCTTGCACCGGAGCCCCTCCGGCGTCAGGTCCGCCGGGCACCGGGCGTTCCGGAGGCACTGGGGCAGGAAGATCGTCCGTTCCCCCACCGGGATCTCGGCGAAAGCCTGCGCGTTCATGGTGTTGCCGAGCTTGACAAAGAACCCGAGCATCTCCTGGTCCTCGAGCCCGACAGCCTTGAAGAGCGCCCGCATCACCCCCTCGAGCGCGGTCAGGCCGGGGCGGAGGAGGCTGGGGAAGTAGAGCCGGCCCGAACGGATCGAGGCAAGGGTCAGGGCGAGCAGGACGAGGGCCACGACGAGGACCACGAGAGCGGTCAACACGGCGAGTTCGCCGATCAGCTGGAAGAGGGTGGCGAAGGTCTGGTTCATGGTGAGAAGAGGTTCGCCGGATCGCGGAAGACCCCGCGTTCGGTGATAATGGCCGTCACAAGTTCGAGCGGGGTCAGGTCAAAGGCCGGGTTTCGGACGGGGACGCCGTCGGGGACGCTCGGCGTGCCGCAGAGGCAGGCGACCTCATCGCGCCCGCGCTCCTCGATCTCGACCTCGGCCCCGCAGTGGATCGGATCGAGCGTGGACGAGGGGGCCGCGACATAGAACGGGATCCCGTGATGCCGGGCCGTGATCGCGTGCATGTAGGTCCCGACCTTGTTGAAGACCGCGTCGCGGCAGATTCGATCGGCACCGACGATCACGGCGTCGATCCCGCCCTCGCGCATCAGGAGCGCGGCGGCCGAGTCCGGGCAGACGGTCACCGGGATCCCATCCCGCCGGAGCTCGAACGCGGTCAGGCGGGCGCCCTGGAGAAGGGGGCGGGTCTCGCAGGCGATCACGGAGACCCGTTTTCCACCCTCGACGGCCGAGCGGACCACGCCCAGCGCGGTCCCCCAGCCGACGCAGGCGAGCGCGCCCGCGTTGCAGTGGGTGAGCACGGTCGCGTCGTCGGGAAGGAGGGCCGCACCGAGGGCTCCGAGCGCCCGGCACATCGCGAGGTCCTCCTCCGCGATCCGTTCGGCCTCGGCGAGCGTGCGCGACTGCACCTCCTCGACCGCGGAGGCCTCGCCGATCGCGGCGAGCACCCGGTCCACGCCCCAGGCGAGGTTGACGGCCGTCGGCCGCGCCGAACGCACCCGGGCCGAGGCCTCGCGAACGCGGGAGAGGTAGCCCTCGAAGGAGGGTGCCTCCACGGTTCGGGCCGCGAGCGCGACCCCGTACGCGCCGGCCACGCCGAGCGCGGGGGCGCCCCGGACCCGGAGCACCCGGATCGCCTCGACGAGCGCGTCGATATCGGCGCAGGCGATGGCCTCGTACCGGGCCGGGAGGAGGGTCTGGTCGACCAGGCCGATCCGGCCGGCGGGGCTGTCCCACCAGATGGTGCGGTCCACGCCTAGGCCACCCGCAGGCTGTCGATACAGGCCCGCACGGCCGCCGCCCCACCCTGAGCGACCGAGTCCGGGATGTCCTTGGGCCCGAGGCCGGCGCCGGCCAGGTAGATCCCGCCCCGCCCGGCCTCGACCGCGTTGAAGAGGTCGTCGACCGAGCGGTAGAAGCCCGTCTCCTCGAGCTCGACCCCGGTCGCCTTCGCGAGCTCGACCGTGCCGGCCGAGGGCTGGAGACCGATCGAGAGGACCACGAGCTCGGGCTCGAGCATGAGCATCTCGCCCGTGAAGGTGTCCTCGACCTGGAGCCGGAGCGGCCCCGTGGCCGAACGCTGGACCTCGCCGGGCATCCCCCGGACGAAGCGGACCCCGAGGTCCCGCGCCCGTTCGTAGTACTCCTCGTAGCCCTTTCCGTGGGCCCGCACGTCCATGTAGCAGATGGCGACCTCGGTCCCGGGGGACTTCTCCTTGATCAGCTGGGCGTTCTTGATCGCCTGCATGCAGCAGACGGCCGAGCACCAGGGCCTCCCCTGCTGCTGGTCGCGCGAGCCCACACACTGGATGAAGGCGATCGAGCGGGGGACCTCGCCGTTCGAGAGCCGGCGGAGCTTCCCGCCCGTCGGACCGGACGCGTTGATCATCCGCTCCAGCTCCAGGCTCGTGACCACGTCCGGGTCCTCGCCGTAACGGTACTGGGGCTTGCACCGGGGGTCGATCGGATCGTACCCGGTCGAGAGCACGACCGCGGCCGCCTCGAGCGTCAGCTCGCGGTCCCCGTCCTCGCGCCGGATCGCCTCGAGGCCGCAGGCGTCGTAACAGAGCCCGCACTCGATGCAGTGGACCGGGTCCTTTGTAACCACGTTCGGGACCGCCTGAGCATGGGGCGTGTAGATCGCCTTCCGGACCCCGACTCCGGCGTCGAACCGGTTGTAGACCTCGACAGGGCAGACCGCGACGCAGTCGCCGCAGCCCGTGCAGCGCTTCTCGTCGACAAAGCGGGGGTGCTCGATCACGGTCACGGTGAAGCGACCGCGTTCACCCTCGACCCGCGTCACCTCGGCGAGGGTGTGGACGTGGATCCGCGGATGACGCGAGACCTCGACCATCTTCGGCGAGAGGATGCACATCGAGCAGTCGTTGGTCGGAAAGGTCTTGTCGAGTTGGGCCATCCGGCCCCCGATCGAGGGCTCGCGTTCGACCAGGTGGACCTCGAGCCCGTGGTTCGCGAGGTCGAGGGCGGCCTGGCAGCCGGCCACCCCGCCGCCGACCACGACGACGCTAGGAGGCATCCCGGTACCGCCCCGCGAGCTCGACATAGGCCGCCGCGTTCTGCCGGATCTGCGCACGCTGCTCATCGGTCGTCGACTTCACGACCTTGCCCGGGACCCCGAGCACGACCGAACCGGGCGGGATTCGCGCTCCCTCGGTCACGACCGCGCCGGCCCCGATCAGGGTGTCCGCGCCGACATCGGCCCCGTTCAGCACGATCGCCCCCATGCCCACGAGCACCCGGTCGCCGATAGTGCAGCCGTGCAGGATCGCGCCGTGGCCGACCGAGACCTCGCGCCCGATCAGCACGGGGTGGCCGCTCGAGGTGTGGACCACGCAGTTGTCCTGGACGTTCGAGTCGGGCCCGATCGCGATCCGGTCCTTGTCGGCCCGGATAACGGCCCCGAACCAGATTCCGACACGGTCTCCGAGCGCGACGTCGCCGAGCACCGTCGCGTTCGGTGCGATAAAGACCTCGAAGCCGACCGTACCAGCATCCATATTACTGGAGAAGTGGATACGCAAGGGGCATGAAGATTATGGTGGGGGGCACCTTCGACCCGCTCCACGACGGGCACCGGCGACTCCTCGCCCGCTCGTTCGCACTGGCCGGTCCGGACGGGCGCGTGATCATCGGCCTCACCTCGGACGAGTTCGCCGGAAATAAGACCCATCCCGTCAGGCCGTACGAGACGCGGAAGGCCGGGATCGAGCGGTTCGCCCGCGAAGGGGGGTACACCGCCGAGTTCGAGATCGAGCCGCTCTTCGACCGGTTCGGCTCGGCCCTCGACCTCGACTTCGACGCGCTCGTGGTCTCGGAGGAGACCCTCCCCGTCGCGATCGAGATCAACCGCCTCCGGCGCGAGCGGGGAAAGAGGAAGGTCGACATCCACCAGATCACCTGCGTGCTGGCCGAGGATGGGCGGTGGATCTCGTCGACACGGATCCACCGGGGCGAGATCGACGAGCACGGCCGGCTTCGCCAGGAGCCCGGTGCCGGTGCCGGATGAGAGGCCGATCCTTCAGAGGATGTGGGCCGCGATCTCCTTCGAGATCAGCCAGTCGCAGTAGTGGCAGCGCAGGCCGTTCGGGACCACGATGAAGCGCGAGCGGGCCGGTTCGGCCGTGTTCGAGATGCAGCCCGGGTTCGGGCAGCGGACCACGCCCAGCAGCTCGTGCGGGTGCTCGACCCCCTTCTTCTCGATGACCGTGAACTCGCGGATGATGTTGATGGTCGCGTCCGGTGCCAGGAGCGCGATCCGATCGACCTCCTCCTTGCAGAGCTCGCGGTTCTCGATCTTCACGATGTCTTTTCTTCCGACCCGGCCCGATGCGACGTTCGTCGCGACCGAGACCTCCTCCGTGGTCGTGCCCGTGATCCCGAGGATCCGGAGCACGTTCAGGGCCTGGCCGGCCGTGATGTGGTCGATCACGGTCCCGTGCCGGATCGGGCTGATCAGGAGCCCCTGCGGGCCGTCGTGAGTCATCCCATCACCTCGCTGAGCATGGCCATCCGGACCGAGACCCCGTGGTGGGCCTGCTCGAAGTACTTCGCGTTCGGCAGGGCGTCCACCCGGGGGTCGATCTCGTCTATGCGCGGGAGCGGGTGGAGCACGATCATGTGCGGGCGGGCGAGCCCGACGAGCTCGGGCGTGATCCGGTAGGACGAGGCGACGTCGAGGTAGCTCGCCGTGTACGGAAATCGCTCGCGCTGGATCCGGGTCACGTAGAGCACATCGAGGTCGGCGATCACGTCCTCGACCGCGCTGTACTCGGCGACCGAGGTCCCGCGGTCGGCCAGCTCCTGCACGATCCCCGAGGGGAGCTCGAGCCCCTTCGGTGCGACCGCCGCGATCTCGGCCCCGTAGAGCGAGAGCGCGATCGCGAGCGAGTGGGTGGTCCGGCCGTAGCGGAGGTCGCCGAGGAGCCCGATCCGGAGCCCGTCGAGGGGCATCGACTTCCGGATCGTGTAGAGGTCGAGAAGGGTCTGGGACGGGTGCTGGCCCGCGCCGTCGCCCGCGTTGATCACGGGCACGGACGCGAACTCCGAGGCGAGGCGCGCGGCCCCCTCCTTCGGGTGTCGGAGCACGATAGCGTCGACGTACCCCGAGACGACCCGGATCGTGTCGGCGAGGGTCTCGCCCTTCGCAACCGACGAGGCCTCGACCGATCCCATATTGAGCGAGACCCCGCCGAGTCGGGCCATGGCCGACTCGAAGGACATCCGTGTCCGGGTCGAGGGTTCGAAGAAGAAGAGGCCGAGGATCCGACCCCGGAGCAGGTTCGGGTCGTACTGCCGCGCCTCGACCTCGGCCGCGCGGTCGAGCAGCCCATCGATCGCCTCCCGGGCGAGGTCGCGCACCGAGATGATATGCCGCATCCTATCGCCTCGCGAAGGTCAGGTAGCCCGTATGGCAGACCCGGGTCGACGGGCGCGTGCCCCGGGCCGAGCGCGTCATCTCGCGCTCGATCAGCTCGATCGCCCGGACCTCGGGAAAGAGCCCGGTCGCCGCGTCGTGGACCGCCTGGAACTGCTCGATGAAGGGCGTGTAGCAGGCGAGGTACCCCCCCGGCACGAGGAGCGTATGGGCGTGCTCGACGTGTTCGGCCCGGCATTCCATGTCGAGGTGGACCACGTCGAAGCTCCCCGTCGCCTCGAGAAAGTCGCCCGCGACAACCGTGACGTTCGCAAGGTCCGCGTCGCGGATGTTCTTCTCGGCGAGCGCGGCGAACTCGGGCCGGCGCTCGCGCGTCTCGACCTCGCCCGCAATCGAGCCGAAGAAGATCGCGGCGATCCCCGAGCCCGTGCCCGCGTCGAGAACCCGGTCGCGCCGGTTCATGCCCGTGTTCGCGATCACGGCCCCGATCTCCTTTGGGTGCATGGGCGCGCCCGAGCGGCGGGCATGGACGAAGAAGTCGGTCGGACGGGGGCGTCGGGCCGAGAACTGTTTTCCGAGATGGGTCTCGACCACGCTCCCCTCGGGGAGGTCGACGAGCTCCCCGAGCTGGAGCATGCCGAGGTCGGTCGAGAGAACCCCCTCGCCCGCCCGGACAAAGAACTCACGCCCGTTCCCGGCGAGGAGCACACGATCGCCCGCCGCGAACATGGCACTCACTCCCGTTCGGCGAGCGCGAGGATGGCCCCCGCGATGTCGCCGTCGGCGGCCTCGAGCGCGGCACGGGCCTCGTCACTGGAGACGGAGGCCTGCTCGCTCACGAGCGCGACGTCCTCGTCGGGGATGACGGCGGCGCCCGGCTCGAACCGGGGCTCGCCGCCCGAGATCTGGTAGGTCGTGGCGCCCTGCATGGTCATGGCGACGACCTCGGCCTCGTCGAAGACGTACCGGCCCTCGGGGGTGGTGATCACGATCGAGATGACGTTCTCGATCGGGGCGACCTCCATCCCCATCTTCTTCATCATCGCCTTCATCTGCTTGGGATTGATTCCGCCTGGTAACACGTCTACTCCCTCCCGGATCTAACGTTGACCCCGACCCCATACATACATGCCGTCATCTCGGCACCCGAGAGCATGGCCGTCCCGGTCGCGACGAGCCGGTCGTCCGATCCGACCACGAGGACCTCGTCCCCGGCCCGGATCGCGGGGTCGGCCGAGATCACGTGCCGCGCCATCGCGTTCTTTCCGGCCGCGACGAACTCCTCGACCTCGTCCAGGAGCACGACCCGGTACGAGGGTGCGGGCAGGGCCGCGTACAGCCGCCGCGCTCCGACGATCCCGAGCGTGAGCCGCCCGTCCTGGGCGCGGATGGTCGCGAGCCGTTCCTTTCCGAGCATCACGTTCCGCACCCGGCCCGTGGTCGAACGAGTGAAGTGGACCTCGTCGGGAAAGAGTGCGGCTCCCATGCCGCGCCCAAACTGGAGGTCTGCGATCGTCCGGACCCGCTCATGCGAGCTGGTCTCGAAGCAGTTCATTGACACGATTGACAAACACCTCCTCAGCCTCGCGGGGGATGAATGCGCCGGCCGCAATCGGGTGGCCCCCGCCCCCCCCGCCGTACTCGCCCGAGGCCGCGGTCAGGACGGCCTGGAGATCGACTCCGCGCCGGACCGACCATTCGTTCGTGCGCATGCTCACCTTGGTCATGCTCGGATCCTCGGGGAGCGTACACATGATCAGGATTGGCTTGCGCCAGTTCAGTTTCCCGAGCGCCATCCCGGCCCCGATCCCGATGATCGTGTCGGGGTAGCGGTCCCTGACGTGGAGGAACTGCAGGTGCGAGAGCTCGGTCACGCCCGTGTCGAGGATGAACTGGAGCAGCTCCCGGATGATCGTCCGGTGGTTGTTGAGCATGTACTCGGCCTCGCGGTAGACCGTTCCGCGGTCGCCGCAGCAGACCGAGGAGCCGATCCGGGGCTTCGCCCACCGGCCGCAGGCGTTCAGCAGGGTCGCGAACTCGGACGCGTTCCGGAGCGGGCTCCGCTCGGACTCGTCGACGAAGAGGTACGACTCGGCAAAGAGCCGGTCCACGCTCTCGCCGTTTGCGAGCAGCTGCTGGACGAGGGCGGACGTGATCGTCTTCTTCTCGTCGCGGCCGAGCTCCTCCCAGACCCGGTATCGCCCGTCGGCGGTCTTGGGCGTGATCTCGAGCTTCGAGAGGAAGCGCTCGGCCCCCCGCATGTCGTTCGTGATCCCGGGGATCCGCGGATCGTCGTTGTACGAGAGGCAGACGTGGACCGGGCGGGTCGAGGTCCCGTAGCAGTTCAGGTCCTTTCGCACCACCCGGACCGAGCCGTGGGCGACCCCGTCCTCGACGATCTCGGCTGCCAGGCCGACGAGCCCGAGGGTCTCGCGCGCCATCATGTCGCCGACGTTTCCGACGATCGCGATCTTGGCGAGGTCGATGTTCTCCGGGTCGAGGGCCTTCGCCACGAAGTAGGCGACGCCGGCGGCCGAGAGCTTCGTGTGCCCGTACGGCACCCCGTTCACCTGCTGGTACGGGATCTCGCAGGGCTGGGCCACGTGGTGGTCGAGGATCAGGACCTCTTCCTTGGAGAGCCCGCGCTCCTCGAGCAGGTTCTGCTGGCCCGCGCCCAGGTCGACGAAGACCTTCAGGGAGTCGTCCTCGGGCACGGCCTTCATGGTCAGGGGCTCGAGCTGCCGGACGAAGTGGGATGTGACCGGCACGCCCGCACGCGCGATCGCCGTGCGGACGATCGCCTCGCTCGTGATCCCGTCCGCGTCGATGTGGGAGATCACCGAGACCGTCTCCGCGTTCCGGATCGTCTCGACCGCGCCCCGCACCTCCTCGGAAAAGCCCATACTGATGTATGAGTAACGCCCTGTAACTGGATAAGGGTGACCCATGAGGCTGGAGGACTGCCAGGAGTTCGCTGAACGGGGGCTGATCGGGGCGGCGCGGATGCGGGCCGTCGACCGGAACGCGGTGGCGCTCGGGCTCTCGTCTCTGCAGATGATGGAGGGGGCCGGCGCCGCGCTCGCACGGGCAGCGCTCGAGGAGAGACCCGGCCGCGTGCTCGTGCTCGCCGGGCCCGGGAACAACGGCGGGGACGGGCTGGTCGCGGCCCGGTATCTCGCGGGCGAGGTCGAGGTCGACGTTGTCGCGGTCGACGGCGCGGTGACGCCCTCGAACGCGGCTCAGCTCGCACTCCTCGCCCGGACGGGCCTGCCCGTCCACCGGGTCCGGTGCCCGTCCGACCTGCCGTCCCTTGAGCCCCTCTTCGGAGAGGCGGACCTGGTGATCGATGCCCTGCTCGGGATCGGGGCCGCCCCGCCGCTCCGGGAGCCGATCGCCACGCTCGTGGCACAGGCGAACGCGAGCCCGGCCCGGGTCCTCGCGGCCGACCTCCCGACGCCGGGCTGTCGGGCCGACCGGGTGCTGGCGTTTCACCGGGCAAAGACGCCCGGCGCGGAGACGGCGGGGATCGGGATCCCGCTGGAGGCCGAGATCTGTGCCGGGCCCGGGGACCTGCTCCTGCTCTCACCGCGACAGGCCGACGCCCACAAGGGCGATGGGGGGCGCGTACTCGTGATCGGGGGAGGGCCGTACCAGGGCGCGCCGTACCTGGCCGCTCTCGCCGCACTCCGGTCGGGCGCGGACATCGTGCTGGTCGCGACACCGGCCGCGCTCCCGTACCCCGATCTGATCCGGGTCCCCCTCGGGGGGGAGCGGGTTACGGAGGCCCACCTCGAGATCCTGCTCCCCGAGGTCGAACGGGCGGACGCGGTCGTGATCGGGAACGGCCTCGGGGCCGCATCGGCCGGGATCGCCCGGGCTCTCGCGCCGTCCTGCCGGCGCGCGGTCTTCGACGCGGACGCGCTCCGCTCTCCCGCCCCGGTCGCCCGCCAGACGGTCTACACCCCCCACGCGGGCGAGTTCGCCCGGACCTTCGGGCTCAGGCCGCCGGAGAACCTCGTGGAGCGCGGCCGGGCCGTGCGCTCCGCGGCGTCGGACGGAGTCGTGCTCCTGAAGGGCCCGGTCGACGTGGTCTCGGACGGCAGCCGGGTCCGGTTCAACCGGACGGGCACGCCCGCTATGACCGTGGGCGGGACCGGGGACGTGCTCGCGGGCGTGGTCGGGGCCCTCCTCTGCCGCATGCCGCCGTTCGAGGCCGCGGTCGCAGGGGCGTATGGAGCCGGCCGAGCCGGCGAGGCGGCGGCCGGCGGCCGGCTCGCGGGCCTCCTCGCCTCCGACATGCTTACCCGGATCCCGGGTGCACTCTTTGGCAGGTCTGAAGATGCCTGAGTTCACGCATATCGAGGGGGACGCGGTCCGGATGGTCGACGTCACGGGCAAGGACGAGGTCGCACGCCGGGCGCGGGCCGCGGGGCGGATCTATCTGCGGCCCGAGACCCTCCGCGCGATCGCGGAGGGGACTGTGATCAAGGGGAACGTGCTCGCGACCGCCCGGGTGGCCGCGATCCTCGCGGTCAAGGACACCTCGCGGATCATCCCCATGTGCCACCCGATCCCGATCGGTGCGGTCCGGGTCGAGTTCGAACAGGCTGACGAATGGATCGACACCACGGTCGAGGTCGTGACCACGGGCCGGACCGGAGTCGAGATGGAGGCCCTGGTCGGGGTCTCGACCGCGCTCCTGACGATCTGGGACATGGTCAAGTCCGCCGAGAAGGACGAACAGGGCCAGTACCCGGTGACGCGGATCGAGGGGATCCGGGTCGTGGAGAAGGTCAAGGGCGTCTCCGGGGCGCAGGCTTAAGAACCCCGGCGCCGAAATATAAAGGCACTCGGGATCCGTCCCGTGCAGGAATGTGGCGGTTTATCCGCTGAACCTCTGGTGATCGCAATGTCGAGATCAGTCTACAGTTATATCAGGGAAGCCTGGAAGAAGCCGGAGGAGACCGGTGTCTCGGAACTCCTCTGGGAGCGCATGCAGCTCTGGCGCCGCGAAGGGACCGTCGTCCGTGTCGGGAGGCCGATGCGGCTCGATCGGGCCCGCTCGCTCGGATACAAGGCCAAACAGGGAGTCATCGTGGTCCGGGCCAAGGTCCGGCGCGGTGGCCGGCGGAAGTCGCGATACACCCGCGGACGGCGCACGGCGAACATGGGCATGCGCCGCGCAACGCCGGGCAAGTCGCTCCAGCGGATCGCCGAGGAGCGCGCCTCGAGCCGCTACCCGAACATGGAGGTCCTCAACTCCTACTGGGTCGGCCAGGACGGCAAGCAGAAGTGGTTCGAGGTCATCCTCGTCGACGGCCACCACCCCTCGGTCCGTGCGGACCCGCATCTCGCTTGGATGGGCAACCCGACTCAGCGCGGCCGGGCCGAACGCGGCAAGACCAGTGCCGGGCTGAAGGGGCGCGGTATGCGCCGCAAGGGCCGCGGGACCGAGAAGACCCGCCCCTCGATCCGCTCGCACGCGAACCGGGGCAAGTAACCCCTCTTTTTTATGCGGACCGACGCCCGCACGTATTCGAACGGCGATACAACGCTCGAGCGAATGGCTCTCGAAGCCGGCGCACTCGGGTACGGTGCGATCGTGGCCATCGATGCACCGGCGGGTCCGCTCGGCGGGATCCGGGTGATCCCGGGCATCTCGATCAGCGCGCCGAACCCGAACAAGGCCATGGCCAGCCTCCGGAAGGCCCCGGCCGGCGCCTTTGTCACGCTCCAGCTCGGCGAGGCCGCGTTCAACCGCGCCGCGGCTGCTTTGCCCGGAGTCCACGCCCTCTCGGGGGCCCACCTCTGCCGGCGGCACGCCTTCGACCATATCACGGCCCGGACCGCGGCCGAACGAGGAGTCGGTGTCGAGCTCCTGCTCGAGCCCCTGGTCCAGGGGCGGGGTTCTGCCCGCCAGTCGACCCTTCGCCGCTATGCGGACCTGCTCGTGCTCCACGAACGGTACGAGTTTCCGTTCGTGCTCGGCTCGGGGGCCCACTCCTGCCTCGGGCTCAGGGCGCCCCGCGCTGCATCGGCCCTCTGCGGACTCTTCGGCCTCGACCACGACGCGGTCGAGGCGGCATTCTCCGGGGTCGAGGCCCTGATGGCGCCGACCTCCCCCGTGCGGGTGGTCGCATGAAGCCCCGCCCTCCGACCCTCCGGCAGAACCGGCGGTACATTCTCATCCGGATCGCACCGTCGTACCCGGCCCTCGAGGGCAAGCCCCTCTATCTGGCCGTCGCCGAGGCCGTGGTCGCCCTCTTCGGGGATCAGGGCGCAGCCCGGATCGACCAGGCCGTGGTCGCGACCATGCCCGGGCATGCTGTCGTCCGCTGCCGGCGGGGCGAGGAGGAGCGGCTGATCGCGGCCCTGGCCACGGTCACGACCGTCGAAGAGAGACGGATCGCCCTTCATCCGCGCGCGGTCTCGGGCACGATCCGGAGCCTCAAAGACCGGATCGTTGCGCCGCCGGAGCCGATCGTCCTGGCCGGGGACGACGACGAGGGAGCGCCGCGGCGCGTCCGAATCGGCGCGATACGCGTCGATGTGACCGAGCATGATTATAAAGGGGAGAACGTATTACACTTCGAGACCATTCATCCTGAGGACAGATAATGCAGCCACAATACCAGATGGGATACGACCGGGCGATCACGGTCTTCTCGCCCGACGGCCGGCTTTACCAGGTCGAATACGCCCGGGAGGCGGTCAAGCGCGGCACCACCGCGATCGGAATCAAGGGCAAGGACGGGATCGTCCTGCTCGTCGACAAGCGCGTGAACTCACAGCTCCTGGAGCCGACCTCGATCGAGAAGATCTTCCGGATCGACGACCATATCGGGGTCGCATCCTCGGGGCTCGTCGGCGACGCCCGCTCGCTCGTCGACCGCGCCCGGATCGAGAGCCAGATCAACCGGGTCTCGTATGACGAGGAGATGGACGTGGAGATGCTCGCGAAGAAGCTCTGCGACCACATGCAGACCTACACGCAGTTCGGCGGGGCCCGCCCGTACGGGACGGCCCTGCTGATCGCGGGCCGCTCAGAGGGACAGTTCCGGCTCTTCGAGACGGACCCCTCGGGGACACTCCTCGAGTACAAGGCGACAGGCATCGGGATCGGCCGGAACGCGGTGATGAAGGTCTTCGAGGACGAGTACCGCCCCGACCTCACGCTTCAGGAAGCGATCCTGCTCGGCCTGAAGGCGCTTCACGCCGCAACCGAGGGGAAGTTCGACGTGAACATGGTCGAGATCGGCGTGGTCGCGAACGAGGAGCCCGCATTCCGGAAGATGACCCGCGAAGAGGTCGCCGGATACGTCGACCTGATCGAGAAGGCGTCGACCTAGGGGGCATCGATGATACCCCTGGACCATGCCGTGGTCGCGCGACTCGAGAGTCACGGCGAACGATTCGAGCTCCTGGTCGACCCCGACCAGGCCAGCCGGTTCCGCCACGGCGAGGAGGTCGAGCTCGAGGACGTGGTCGCCTCCCTCTTCATCTTCGAGAACGCCTCGAAGGCCGACCGGGCCTCGGAAGAGGCCCTGAAGAAGGTCTTCCACTCGACCGTCTTCGAGGAGGTCGCGCCCCAGATCATCAAGAAGGGCGAGATCCAGCTGACCGCCGATCAGCGACGGCAGCTGATTGCGGACAAGCGGAGGCAGGTCGTCGCGTTCATCGCCAGGAACGCGGTCAACCCCCAGACGGGCCTGCCTCACCCGGCAAAACGGATCGAGATGGCGATGGAGGAGGCGCGGGTCGGGATCGATCCCTGCCGGCACCTCGACGCACTCGTGAAGGAGACGGTCAAAGCGCTTCGGCCCATCCTCCCGATCCGGTTCGAGGAGCTCCGGCTCGCGGTCCGGATCCCGCCCGACAACGCGGCCCGGGCCTTTGCCGATATCGCGGCGGCCGCGACGATCGAGCAGGAGGAGTGGCAGAAGGACGGCTCCTGGATCTGCGTGGTCCGGATCCCGGCCGGGATCCAGGACGATTTCTACTCGCTCGTCAACCGGCTCGCGAAGGGCGACGCCGATGTCCGGAAGCTCAAACAAATATATTAAGCCAGAGCGCCGATAAATAAAGACTGCATTCCGAGGGCAGAGGTCTTATGGCACGTTCGCAGAAAAAGCACAAGGCAAAGGGCAAGGTCACCGGCAGCTCCGGTCGTTTCGGATGCCGGTACGGACGGTTCATCCGCAAGCGCGTCAACGAGATGGAGAAGATCACGAATGCGCTCCACCGCTGTGAGCGCTGTGACACGTTCGCAGTTCAGCGGAAAGGCACCGGCATCTGGACGTGCCGCAAGTGCGGGTTCACGTTTGCGGGCGGCGCGTACGTGCCGCAGACGCCGATCCAGGCCGTTGCGGTCCGGACGATCGAGAGGATGCTGAAGGGGGTATAACCTCTTTATGACCGCCAGCTACAAATGCGCGCGGTGCAAGCACAGAGTTGAGATAGATGTCAACGTGCGCTGCCCGTATTGCGGGCACAGGATCCTCTTCAAGGAGCGCGGGGCCGGGATCAAAGAGCTGAAAGCTCGATGACCCTGGTCTCGACCTCGCGAAAGGCGGCGCCCGGAGTCCGGGCGCTCGCGCGCGGGCTCGCGTTCGCGCTCGAGGGACGATATATGGCGCGGGGCAAAACCGGCCTCCGCGAGCTCGTCACCCTCGACCGCATACTCTCACTCTTTATCCTCGAGTCCGACGGGCTCCGATTTCGTATCTTTGTCGACGGGGAGCTACGGGCCTCGTTTCGGGTGACCGCCCACGAGGAACGTGTCCGATCGGACCTCTTCGATCGCCGGCTCCTGGCCGCGGCATGGCTCCGGGAGCAGCTCCCGCCTGAGTTCGATGCCGGCCCGCTCGACGACGGCTGGGACCTCGGGTACGACGGGCCCCAGCGGCTCCAGTACCGGCTCCGGCTCGTCCCCGACGAGGGATCCGATGGGGACGACGCCTGACGGCCACGAGGCGATCTTTCGCTTCTCGACGCCGCGGGCCGCCGACCACCTGGCCGCGCTCGCGCCCGAGCTCGTCGACGAAGAGGGGATGCGCTCGTCCGCGTCGCTCCGGCTCGCAGACGACGAGACGCTCGAGCTCGTCGTGACCGCTCCCGATCTCCCGTCGCTCCGGGCGGCTCTGAACATGTGGCTCCGGCTCGTCCGTGTCGCGGACGAGACGGCGGGGCTCATCGAGAAGGGGATCGACGGGCTTCAACACCCCGACAATTAAGATCCCGGGACGGGTCCGCGCCCGAAGGTGCATGCACCGTCGACCAATTCCGGCTATCCTTTTTTTCTCCGAGAGCGAAGCTGAATTCGTGGCTCGTGCATCCCGTCTCCTGAGGTATCTCGGCATGGCCCTCCTTGCTCTTCTCGTCATCGTCTACCTCGTCGTGCCGATCAGCTTTGCGGCGTACGCCTCGCTCCGGCATCCAGATGCAGTCGGCGCGCCGCCCGATGGCTTTGCAAACCCCAGCCTCACGGCCGAGGACGGCGTCCCGCTCGCGGCCTGGTGCGCCCCGTCCACGAACGGGGCCGCGGTCGTCCTCCTCCACGGCGGCACGGGGTCGCGCGAGGAGGTGCGGGCGCACGCCGCCATGCTCCGCGACGCCGGTTTCGGCGTGCTCGCCCTCGACCTGCGGGGCCACGGCGCAAGCGGAGGCCACGGCAACGCGTTCGGCTGGGAGGGGACCCGCGATGTCCATGCGGCCGTCGCGTACCTCGAGGCGCAGGACGGCGTCCGGGCGATCGGCGGGCTCGGTCTCTCCCTCGGCGGCGAGGTCCTGCTCGGCGCGCTCAGCACGACGCCGGGACTGAAAGCCGTTGTGAGCGACGGCGCGACCTACCGGTCGACCGGCGAGTACGTGGCCGTGCCCGGACGAGAGGGAATCGTCCAGAGCGGCGTGACCCGCCTGGTCTACGCCGCGACCGGACTCTTCACGGGCGACGAGCCGCCGATCCCCATCGTGGCCTCGATCGCCGGGGCGACGAACACCCGCCTCCTCGTGATCGCGGCCGGCGAAGAGCCGGACGAGGCCAGGTACGGCACGGCCTTCGTGGCATCCGCAGGCGGAGACCGGGCCGAGCTCTGGGTCGTGCCGGGGGCGGGGCATACGGGCGCGTATGCGCTCGACCCCGACGCCTATACCGCCCGGGTCACGGGATTCCTTCGCTCGGCCCTGCTCGCCGGCCCCAGCAGCCCATAAGGATCGGTGCCGGCGGCCGGGCGTCGGGACCGGTGCAAGCCACCCGGACGAGCGGTCAGGTCCCGTCCGGAATGGTGACGGCGGCGTTCAGGGCGGCGACCTTCCGGGCATCGCCGATCTCCTTCTTCGTGAAGGCGAACTCGCCGATCACCCGGACGCCCTTCGCTTCGAGGGCCGCCCGGAGCGTGGGAAAGGTCTCGCCGGCCTGCGCACCGCAGGTGGCGAAGAGCACGGCGGTCCTGCCCTCGGCGCCCAGGAGCGCATCGACCGCCCCGTTCACCACTGGCGTCGCCCGTCCGGCCCAGACCGGCGTACCCAGCACGATCCGGTCGTACGTCGAGACGTCGATCGACGACGGCTCGATCGGGTCGCGATCTCCGCCACGCGCCCGGATGATCCCGAGCGTGTACGCCGTGAGCCTCGAGTACGGTTGCCGGGGCCTCACCTCGACGAGGTCGCCGCCGCTGACGTCCCGGACCCGCTCTGCAAGCCCGCGGGTCACCCCCGAGTACGAGTGGTAGATGATGACGGTCTTCATGGTTGCCTCACCTCCCCTCCGACCCGGAAGAGTAAAAGATCGTCGCTTCCCGGGCCGGGCGCCGGGTCCGGGCGCGTCGTGGCCGGACGGCGAGGCCGACCTGGCCGTCCCGATCAGGAGATAACTCGATAACTCACGCCATGCAGCCGAACTTCACGGCCGTACAGAGGTCCGCGAGCATGGGCCGGGAGCGAGCTCCGCGGGTTACGCGCCGAGGGCCGGCCGCGAGCGTAAAGACCAGGGCCTGGCAGAGCGGGGACGGAGTTTCAGAGTAATGTGGCGGCATAGTGCTGCTGGCCGCCTCCCCCCCATTCCCCGAGATGATGATAGAGCTTGGCGGGCATCCTCGTTCGTCAGGGTGGACGGTGAGATCCAACCCCCCCCCCGACTAGAAAGCCGGAGCACCAGGAGGTACGCCGCTGCATCCACCTTGACCGCAGTACGGCGGCCCCGATCAGTGATGGGAAGAGAGCTGATGGCGGACCGTGGGTGGTGCGCGAACCTGCACGCGGTTGGGAAAAAAGGGGGTTAATTTGTTGTCTTGACCTCGGCGAGGGCCAGATCAGCCACGGCGTGGCTGAAGGAGAGAAACAGCGAGTCGTCAGACTTGTTCACGACATGGGTCGTCCTGAGCGCGTAGCTCGGGGTCGTGTTGTTGTCGTAGAGTGATGCCGGGTTCTCGGCGAATGCGAGGACCATCTCGTCCCCGATCGTGGTGTTGTTGAAGTCGCCGCCGAGCTGGTTGAACTGCTCGACAGTGTAGTTCTGCTCCTCGGTCACGTTCGCATCGAGTCGGATCGACTTGGTCCCGCCCGGGTGCATGCCGACCACGGCCATCGAGATCGCGTCGTACTCCTTGCCGAAGAGCGTGTAGTTCGCTCCACTGCTCGGTGCGAGGATGGGAAGGGTCTTTACGCTATCGTTGTACGGCAGGCCCGCGTCGATCACGAGCGGCGAGACCAGGAAGACCGATCGGTTCTCCTTGATCGCATTCGAGTACAGGGTCTGGCTGCTGGTCAGAATCGGCCGGTTCTGGTCGTCACGGATGGTCACGTCGGTCGTCACGACCGATCCGGCTTTCACCGTCTGGAACATGTTGAGCCAGCTCGTCCCCATTGAAGAGACGACCATCAGGACCACAAAGAGGACGCCAACCGAGACGAAGAGGACCTTCTTCCAGAGGGCCGTCCCCGGCTCCTCGGCCGGTTTTGCCGGGCCCTTGCGCTTGGTGGACTGGTTCCGCCCGGCCTTCGGTCTGGGCTGATCTGTCATTTCGTATAGGTCGTCCGTCGGGCGTGATAAACATAGGGTTTTTCCCCGTTCGGATTCGGGGACTGAATGCGTATCCCGAGCGGAGTCGACCGTACCTGTTCGATGGGAGGCCGGGACGAGGTCGGGGTGGCACTAAGGCTCGTATTCGTCGGGCTCGCCTGGGGGGGGGGCGTACGTTGCGGGCCGATTCGTGGCCGGGGAGATGAGCCCCGTCCTCGCGGTCGCCCTCCGCTTCCTGCTCGCCTCGCTCTGCCTCGGCTTCGTCCTGCTCTCCGCACCGCGCGGGACAAGGTCCATCGCGCGCGTCGATCTCCCGGCCGTCCTCTTCCTCGGGCTCTCGGGCGTCTTCGGGTTCAACCTCCTCTTCTTCCTCGGCCTCGAGTCGACCGGCGCAGTCACCGGCACCCTGATCGGAGCGACGAACCCGGTCCTCACGGCCGTGCTTGGCCGCCCTCCTCCTCCGCGAGCGGCTCGAGCCCCACCAGTGGTTCGGCGTGGCCCTCTCGTCGGCCGGCGTCCTGGCCGTGGTCACGAACGGATCGCCCGCGGCCCTCTTCGCCCTCCGGCTCAACCCGAGCGATCTTCTCCTCTTTGCCGGGGTCGTCTGCTGGGCCGTCTACTCGGTCGCCGGTCGGGGGCTCGCCCGGCGATATCCCGCAGTCACGGTCACGGCCTGCGCCTACTTCACCGGGACCGTCCTGATCCTCCCGCTCGCCGTCCTTGAGGCGACCAGGAGCCAGGGGTCGGTCCTCCCCGCATCGCCGCCGGCCGTCTGGGCGGCCCTCCTCTTCCTTGCCACGGTCTGCTCGGTCCTCGGCTTCGTCTGGTGGAACCGGGGCGTGGCCGTGCTCGGGCCCGCACGGACCGCCGCCTTCTACAACCTGGTCCCGGTCTCGGGGCTCGTGCTCGGGAGCCTCCTCCTCGGCGAGGCCGTGACCCCGGTCCATCTCGGGGGGGCCGTCCTCGTCGGCGCCGGGGTCTACCTGGCCGTGCGCGGCCCGCCCGGACGGCCATAGGGAGCCGAAATAAAAGGCCAAATCCTTTTCTTTCACCGATCCAACACATCTATATGCGGCTCAGTCTCTCGAGGTCTCTGTATTTCGGCGTCTGCGTGCTCCTCGCGCTCGTCGCCCTGTCTGCTCCGGCCCTCGCGGCCACCTGGACGGTCGGACCGTCCGGGGCGAACTTTACCTCGATCCAGGGCGCGATCGACCACGCTGCCCCCGGCGACACGGTCCTCGTGCAGGCCGGGACGTACCCCGAGACGATCGCGATCGAGAAAAGTCTGGCCGTTCAGAAGGCCGGGACCGGGGCGCCGGTGATCGACGCGGCCGGCAAGCCGATCGCGGTCAGCATCAACGCGACCTCCGTTGTGCTCGACGGGTTCTCGGTGACCGGGGCCTCGCGCCATGCCCTCATGCTCGAGGGGGCCGGGCTCACGGTATCGAACTGCAGCCTCCGATATACGGGCTCCATGGGGGGCGGCCTGGCCGTTGGGGGCTCGGCGATCGAGGACGTCGTCTTCGAGCACAACACGGTCACCTGTACGGGTGCCCCCGCACTCTACATCTCGGATGCCAGGGACATGCTGATCCGTGACAACCGGATCAGCACACCGGCGGGCGGAGGGATCACCGTCGACTTCAGGCGCCCGGGCGACTACCCCGGTATCGCGATCGTCGGGAATATCCTCGATGTGCCGGAGACCTGGGGGATACAGCTCCAGACCAGCAACTCCACCATCGCGCGTGTAATCCACCCGAAGGTCCTGGAGAACCGGATCTCGAATGCGAGCGAAGGAATGCATATCGAGGGGACCGAGGAGGCCGAGGTCGTCGGGAACGAGATCGTCTCCTGCGTTGCCGGAGGCGAAGAGGAGTTCGGCATCCACCTCGTGGGGACGCACGGCTCGATCCTGCATGAGAATGTCGTCCGGGACTCGGACCTCGAGGCCGGGATCGAGATCAAGCCGTTGGACCTCGAGGGCGGCAGCCCTGACGAGATGGAGATCGTGGGCAACCACGTGACCAACATCACCGGTTTCGGGATGGATGTCCCCGGGATCACGGGGTCCGTCCTCCGCGGAAACGTCATGGAGCAGAACCGATACAACTTCTACTATAGCCCCCCCTACGGCGTCGCGCCGAACATGACCATCGACGAGACCAACCTCGTCGACGGCCGGCCCATCCGCTACTTCGAAGGGAAGAATGGAATCCGCCTGGGACCCGCCGATCGGCCCGGCATGGTCTTCTTCTATGACTGCCGAAACGTCAGTGTCGCCGACATCGAGTTCCAGAACACGTCGGTGGTGGCGATCGACGTGTACCGGACGGAGGATACGACGATCCGGAACTGCACCTTCACCAACATCATGATTCCGATGCAGATCCTTGACTCGGACGGGGGCACTATCACCGGCTGTCAGGGTACCAACCTCTACACAGGGATGGACCTGTACGAGACGAGCGGGATGAGCATCGAGCACAATACATTCAACAACATCAAGACCTACGGCATCTTGGCGAGCTTGCTCGGCCCGGGAATGCGGATCAGCGACAATACCCTCTCGAACTACCTCGTCGGCCTGGGCGTCATGGGGGCCGGTTCCGTGGACCCGCCCTCCGAGCGGCTCAGGCTGGAGAACAACACGCTCCAAAAGGGCCGGATCGGCCTCGTGCTCGCGATGGCCGAGAACGCCACCGTCACCGGGAACAGGCTGATCGGGCACCAGAACGCCGGGCTCCTGCTCGCGCTCTCGTCCCGCAACACGATCGCTGGAAACCGGATCGAGGCGAACGCCGTCGGCCTGCAGCTCATCGCGAACCAGGACGCCGAGAACGAGAACGTCATCGTCAACAACTACTTCAACAACTCGGTGCAGGTCAATAGCTCGCGACCGTACGCCGATTCGCCCGACCAGGTCCTGAGCCCGCTTGTCCAGAGCGCGAAGGAGGCAGCGTGGCTCCCCTCGATCGCCGAGGAGCGGCTGGTGCGGGTTGTCGCGGAGCCCCCCCAGCGAAATGCGGTCCAGCCGGCCGCGGTCGCGGGTCCGAACATCTGGAACCTGTCCAAGACCCCGGGGACGAACATCATCGGCGGCCCCTATCTTGGCGGGAACTACTGGGCCCAGCCCGACGGCAAGGGCTGGTCCGAGACCCACGCCGACCGCGGCGACGGCTTCTGCGCCGAGCCCCTGGTCTTCGACGCGAACAACACGGACAGCCTCCCCCTCCACCGGCTCGAGGGGCCGCAGCCCTACAAGCCCCACGCCGTGCCCTGCCGGATCGAGGCCG
>SISS01000029.1 GCA_004332335.1 Methanoregulaceae archaeon UXB-2016
GTACACCATGCGTGGAAAACCAGCACTTCATCTCACGATAGCGGTGGCGGTGCTGTACGCGAAAGGAAAACGAGGGAAGCATGGTGTCGAGAATCCTGGCTATGTGACAGACGGCGTACCCTGGGGCCCTCGACGGATCCACGAGACGTACCGATCACGGTTCGCGATCGAATCGTCGTACCGGATGCGCAACCAGGTCAAGCCCCGAACGTCGACCCGGAATCCGGTGATCCGCTATCTCTTCGCCATCATCTCGTTTCTCCTGAAGAACATCTGGATGGCCGTGCTCTGGACCCGGTTTTCACCCGTGAAAACCGAGCCGCGGACCATCGAGATGTGCGCGTTCCGGTTTGGTCAGTTCCGACTGTTTATCTGGGAGGCGGTGCGATCGACCCTGAAGGTCGTGCGGAACATTCCGCCCCTCAGAAACCCGGGATGGTCGAAGGGGGCGGGGATCACTGACGAATGAAAGATGACAGGGAGGGGAATTAGCGAACTACTGGGTGTGGCCGTTGGGCCCTGAGCGCCCGCAGGAGGGAGAGAGGCCAGGGTCGCGGCGGGGACCGGGACCGTCGTGTCGGCCAGGAGGGCAGGGGAGGTGGAGAGCGGAAGGCGGTCGATTCCGATCCGGTCCGGCAGCATGTAGAAACTGTTCACGAACCCGTCGCCGTCCCAGTCGGGTGTCATGTCCGAGAACCCGGTCCCGTCAGGAGCGCCCCAGTAGTTGCCGCCGATGAAGTTGTGACCAACGACGTTCGTACCGGCACGGGCCTCCTGGCTCCAGACGCCGGTGAATGGGCCGATCGGGGCCCGGACGTTCACCCAGTTGTTGAAGTAGTTGTCGACCACCGTGAGGTTCTCGGCCGTCGTCAGGTTCAGGCCGAAGTACCGGCTCGCAGTGATCCGGTTGGCCCGGATCGTGGAGTTCGAGGCGTCCTCGATCTCGATCCCCTCGTCATTCGCGCCGACGAGGTTGCCGAGCAGGGTTACCTCGTCGCAGCCCTGCGAGAGGTGGATCCCGGACCCGCGGACGTTCTCGGTGATGTTGTTATTGGCCACGAGCGTCCGGTTGGTCGCGGTCAGGTTGATCCCGTCGTCGTCCTGGTGGATCACGCTGCACTCGATCACGTTGTCGCTGCCGCCGACGATCAGGATCCCGTCGTAGGTGTTCGACGAGGCGCTCACCCACACGATCCGGCTGTGGCTCGTATCGAACAGACCGATGCCGTACGCGAAGTCGAGTACGGTCAGGTTCTGGATCGTGATGTTGGAGAGCGGACCGTTGCCGCGAACCCGGATCCCGTAGGTGCCGTCTTTGTCGACCCCGTCGATGGTGTGGCCATTTCCGTCGATGATCACGTTCGAGACGCGTATGTCAAGCCAGACCGGGACGTGCGTGTCGAAGACGTCCGTGCCGATCCGGTAGAATCCGGGCTCGGTGATCACTGTCGGGCCCGAGATCACGGTCACGGGGCCGGTCGGGGCGGGCTCGATCGGGCAGAGGCCGGGCTGGATCGTGGAGGTTGGCGTCGGCTGCGTTGACGGTTGCGTTGACGGCTGTGTTGACGGTTGCGTTGACGGTTGCGTTGACGGTTGCGTTGACGGTTGCGTTGACGGCTGCGTTGACGGCTGCGTTGACGGCTGCGTTGACGGTTGCGTTGACGGTTGCGTTGACGGCTGCGTTGACGGCTGCGTTGACGGTTGCGTTGACGGTTGCGTTGACGGCTGCGTTGACGGTTGCGTTGACGGTTGCGTTGACGGCTGCGTTGACGGTTGCGTTGACGGCTGCGTTGACGGTTGCGTTGACGGTTGCGTTGACGGCTGCGTTGACGGCTGCGTTGACGGCTGCGTTGACGGCTGCGTTGACGGTTGCGTCGTCGGCTGCGTTGTCGGACCGGTCGTCGGGGGCGCGCAGATCGATGGGGAATTCACCGTAGCCGTGTCCAGTGTAACCGCGGTCTGGGCCAATGCTCTGCCGTTTAAAGTCGCGCCGGTTTGCAGTGCAATCCCTGTTTGATCCAGAATAGTTCCGCTGAAGTTAGAGTTCGTTCCCAGTGTCGTTTGGCCAGCGACCACCCAGTAGACATTCTCCGGCAATGCACCGCCACTGAGGATAACATTCGTACCAGAGGCAGTATCGAGAGTTCCGGCAACCTGGAATATCCATATATCATTTGCGTTTCCCGAGAGGGTGATATCCGTTGACATTGTCACCCCAGAATTCCATTTGTAGACACCGGGGATGAAGTTCATCCCACCGATATTTCCGGCGTTCACATCGGTAAAATCGGGTGCTCGTCCGGCGGCATCAGTGTAGGCTGCTTCCATGGCGCTTATCGCCGAAGTCATCATACCAGGAGTGGGGTTGGCATAGTCAGCTGCGTATACCCTTCCTGAAACATACGGTGATGTCGAAAATTGATTTGAGGGATCCATGACGAGGGCAAATCCTGTTATTGCCGTCGAACTGATCGGACTCACTCCGATATCTCCGCTGATGGCTGAAGTTCCTGTGTTTGAGATTCCCGATTTTGCCAGGATCGAAAAACTGCAGGCCGATCCGAGATCAACGGAGGTAGCGGCCATCGCGCCGGGAATTATCGCGGCAGTCATCAAAAAGATCAACGCGACGGTGGATAAAATTGAAATTTTGTTTCTCGCACTCTGTACAATGCCTATCGAGTTTTGTTCCATGAACAACATGCATAGCGTCAGAGACGTTAAATTTTTCGCACCGTTATTATAAATCTAGGATATGTGTCATTTTAACCACCAACTCCTACCATTTAGGAGGGGTTCATGGCCACGATCAGCTGCCCGCGATGTCACTGCACGAAGGTGTATCGACTGGGCACTGGGAAACCGTCGATGCTCAATGTCGGTACGACTTCCGTCCCCATCGGTTGCCTCTCCACCTGACACGGGATCAATGGAACGCGATCATCACCTGGTTCCTGCTCGAACAGAGCAGCCAGACGATTGCAAACAGAAACCGGGATTGACCGAAGACGGGTTCTACGAGCCCTCACGTTGACACGGCAGGCTCTCCTCAGAGATGTCCTGGAGGTATTCACAGAAAGGAGAACAACGAGATGAAATTAGAGTGCATCCTCGAGTGATTGGAGATGGAGGTTGGTGCCTGGTTTGCCACTAAACCCGGAAGATAGCCCTATCCCGTACGATCCACAACAAAGATAGTGTGATGAACAGGACCCTGTATGTAATCCTGACAGTTGCTCTCACCCTCTGCCTCCTGGCCACGGCAGGGTGACGAGCGCTCCCGGTCAGCCCGCAACCCCGACCAATACGACAGCCGCATCCGTTTCGACGTTCTCGCAATCTCCGGCTGTATCGTTCAACGCAACGCCCGTCAGGTATGCGGAGGCCGGCGGGGTCCGGCTGGGGTACCGTGAATTCGGATCCGGCGAACCTCTCCTGATGCTCGCCGGATTCGGCGCTACCATGGATATGCAGTGGAACGAGACCTTCATCGGCATCCTCGCCACGAAATACCATGTCTATACCTACGACCACCGCGGCATGGGATACAGCAGTGACGATAATGCGACACCAGCGATTGCCCGGTACGCTGACGATGCCACGGCGCTGATGACCGCACTCGGGTATGACAGCATGCATGTATACGGGGTCTCCATGGGGTCGACGATCTCCCAGCAGCTGGTCATCGATCACCCCGAGCGCGTACGAAAACTGGTCCTGGACTCAGTGTCATACAGCATACGGCTCCCCGAGACCAGGTTACTGTTCAATACCATCGAATCGGTTGCCGGCAATACCACCTTCCCTGAAGGTGTCAGAAATGAGGCACAGGCAAACCTTGCGTGGAACGGGTCCTATGACGGGCTTTCCGGCATCCAGAAGGACGTCATGCTCGTTGTGGGCACCGCCGACGTCCTGACTCCGGATGCGGTTGCGGTCCAGATGGCCGGGCAGATCAACGGCTCGTGGCTCGTGCGGTTCAAGGGTCTCCCCCATGTCGGGTCGCACTACGCACCCGATGAGTACGGGAAGAACGCACTCATGTTCCTCGGCACGGATGAGTCGCCGCTAGACAATTAATTCTCTTTTTTGATCTATGCCGGTCTTTCTCCGGTGGGGGCGGCCTGCAACTAAATAGATCTGCCGCTTTTACCTCAAATCAACGATCTGAGCCACATCAGGGTCTTTATACATTTTCGAACTACTGATTCCCTGTACCCGAGCGACCGGTCTCGGAACCCGTTGAGCGTTTTGAATACCCGAAGCGCCAATAATTGTTCGACACCCCCACCCCTCTCTTCTCAAGGAGGGAACCAACCATGAATGAATCAATCACCGCCGGCATCATCGCCGGCGCAGTCGCCGTCACCGCAGGTGGCGGCGTTGGTATCGTTGCAGAGGGCTGGCCCGAGGGCGTCCTCGTCGCGCTCGCCGTTGCCGGCGCATTCCGGCTCGGGAGCTGGATCGCGGACCGGAGGGTCGCAGCGCTCGTTGAAGTGATCAGATCGTTCTGCGAAGAGGCCGCGGTCTACTACCGGGCCCACCAGGACGGGGCCATCGACGCGGTGGAGGCGCAGGTGCTCGCGAAGGCCGTCGACCGGTTCTTCGTCGACCTCGAGGCGGCCGGCGCGGAACTGCTGAAGGAGGCACCATGCCGGACCTCGTGATCGGAGCCCGGGACGCGAGCCCGGCTGACCGGGCGGTGGCGGACATCGTCTGCGACGGCCGGACCGACGTGGCCGTGCTCGCGAAGGCGTTTGCCGTGCCGGACCGCGAGGTCGAGCTCTCGGCCGGCCGCTTCGACGTGAACGCCGGGTTCACCGCGGCCGGCAACCGGTACCTGCGGCCGGCCGAGGGCGTGACGATCCGGGGCGCCGGCCCCGGCCTCACGCGGCTGATCGCGGAGCGGGAGCCCTGTCGGATCGCGGTCGACGCCCCCGGGGTGACGCTCGCGAACCTCGGCGGCTACGGGTACGTGGGCATCCAGGACGCGGCCGACTCGTTCACCTGCGAGGACGTCTACCTGACGCACTCGCTCGACGATCGGAGCTACCTGCCGTTCGGGCAGAAGGGCGGGTGCACGGCCGCGTTCATGGTCTGGGGGCGGAAGGGGAGGACGCTGCGGAACCTGACGTTCAGGCGCTGCACCGCGGAGAAGAGCTACCACCACGGCTTCGCCCTGAACCTCGCCGGCGCGAGCGAGGGCGGCGGGTTCGCGGACGTCCTCTTCGACCAGTGCCACGCGGTCGGCGCCGGCTCGGGGCTGGAGGGGAAGAACGGCGTGCCCGGGGTCCGGGACTGGTCCTGCGGCTTCGATCTCCCCGACGCGGGCGACATCGAGGGTTTGACCGTCCGCGACTGCCAGGCGATCGACTGCTGGCAGGACGGGTTCCACCTCGACGGCAGCTGGGACGGCCACCGGCAGATGGTGAAAGATGTCCGCTTCGAGCGGTGCGTCGCGGTCGACTGCGGCCGGCGCTCGGGGACCGTGCCGGCCGAGCTCTACCAGTCCGGGTTCTACGTGCAGTCCGCGACCCTCGTCGACTGCCGGGCCGAGCGGTGCCGGAAGGCCGGGTACCTCTGCAAGAACCAGGAGGCCGGCGGGCTGGCCCTCATAGATTGTTCGGACACGGGCTCGGCCTACGGCCTCGTGATCGAGTACGGCGGCGAACGGGCGCGGGTGAAGGGCTTCGTCTCGGACGGCGCCACGCGGCGGGCGCTGCAGATGGTCGGGAACAATGCGGAGGTCGAGGTCGAGATCAGGAACTTCGCCGGCACGGGGCGGCCCGTGCTGCTCGGGATCACGGAGCGGCTCGAGTTCGTGGATGCGCCGTCTCACGTGGAGGACTTGAAGCGGTACCGGGCTCGAGGCTACACCATGCGGAACAACCGGATCGCGATCGCCGTGGACCGGCCGATGGAGGTTGTGTATGTGCACCCGCCGTCTGTTCACAGCGTGAACATGGCCGGCGTCACGGTCGAATACTACCCGCCGAGGCCGACGATAGGATGATGAAGACGGTGAACCTGACCGGGGTCCGCCGAGGGCCCGCCCGTGTCGTGCCGCAGTCGTCTGGCAACCGGCCTGCCCGCAACCATCCGCGGGCAACCCGGACCACCCGGCCGCGGTCCCTCGGGCGGCCACTGTCCAAACCTTTACCACCCCTCCGACCAGAGCTCTTTTCCGTGGAGCCAGCACCGCCGCACGGCTACGGAAAGATCGCCGCGATCACCCTCACCCGTGGTCGAGCGGCTGGGGTCCAGGCGCTCTCGCTTCTGCTGGCGATCACGATCCTGGCAGTCCTCCTTCAGGTCGCCGGTATCCGGTCGTTCACGGTCGGCCCCGCAGAGGTCCCCCTCCTCCTGGTCGTGTTCGCCGGGACAATCGGCGTCGTCGTTCTCCACGAGGGGGTCCACTGGCTCGCCTATGCCCTCTGGGGTCTGCAGCCCCGGTTCGGCACGGGGATCGTCCACGGGATGCCCGTCCTCTCCACGACCGTCGCCGGGCCCTACGGGCGGACCGCGGCCCTGGTCGCCCTGCTCGCCCCGCTCGTGCTGATCGATGGCCTGCTCCTCGGAGTCTCGGCGATCGTCCCCGGTCTCTTCGTCTGGGTGATCCTGCCCGTCGCGATGAACACGGGAGGGTCCGCTGGCGACCTCTGGCTTGCGGCTCACCTGGCACGGTACGGCCCTGCGGTCCTGGTCGCCGATGTTCCGGACGGGCTGCTCGTCTACTGCCGGATCGACGACGGAAGGGCGTGCGCACCAGATTAGGACGGTTGGGCCCGTGTCGCACCGGGACAGTCCTGGTGCCACCCTCTCCAGGATGGGGGGGCCTCTCTGGCCTTTCCCCGTGCTGCCAGGGGGAACCGGGACGACCCGTCGGCTCCAACGGTGCAGATGGCCGGCGTCACGGCGGAGTAGTACCCGCCGAGGCCGGCGTCGGGGGACTGACGGCGGCGGGGTCGGGCTGCCTGCCGGTTCAGGAACCAACTGGGGATCATCCCGGCCACCTCTTCCGGGGCGGCGCTTATGCCCGGTCGTACGCGGCAAGAAATGCGTCGTGGTTCGGCAGCGTGAGCGGAGTCCGGGAGCCATCGGCGTTTCGCCGCTCCATTGCGACGTGGTTCCCAGCGCGCACCACATGAAACCCGAGGGCCGTCAGTGCCCGCAGGACCCGCTGCCGCGGGGCGTCCCTCGGAAACTTCATCTAAACCGTGACCTCGGCGAGCCGCGCGTCGAGCACTTCAGCGTCGATCTCGTCCGGGCCGAAGGTCTCGATGTGGAACCGGATGGCCGAGATCACATCGGCGAGGGCCTCGTCGTAGGTGTCTTCTTCGCCAACGACCGTGCCCCGGAGTCCGACAGGGTACGCGACGAACCCGTCCGGATGTTCCTCAACAACGATCTTCAGGTGCCGCATATCACGACAGTCTGCATGCAGGCTGATAATTCCTCTGTCCCCGGGCAGCTCGAGTTCGTCGACGCGCCCGGGGAACGCGGACCTGGCCCGGTACCGTGCCCGGGGCTACGCGATGCAGGGCAACGGATCGCGATCGTCGTCGACCGGCCGCAGTCGGCCGTCGACGTCCACCTGCCGTCCGTGAACACCGTGAACATGGCGGGGGTAAAGGTCGAGCGCCGTCCGCCACGGCCGATCCCGACTCGGTGATGGTGGAGTGAATGGGCAAGGCGGAGGGCCGCAATCGGTAAAAGCAGCTGTCCCACGACGACCACCTGCAGAGCCGATGCAGGCTGCGGCGCCCTGCCCTGCACTGGGGGCGGTCTGTCCAGACACCGGCGAGGGCGGACGTGCGCCACCCTTTTTGAGCGTCATAAATCCCCTGACGTATACTTATTATCCGGTGCATTGCACCAGGAGAAGAAAGAAGATGGGAGATTTCGTCCAGAAATCGGTAACCCGATCGGCGGCTCGCGAACTCGCGACCCCGATCGAGGACGCGGCGACGTTCAACACGATCGTCGCAGGGGTGATCTCGGGCAACCCGTTCGGGTGCACCGGGTATCAGTACGGCTCGGAGACGCATCCGGCCGTGGAGAAGACCAGGGAGCGGTACACGGCGAAGGTCGCGTACCAGGACATGGAGGCGAAGACCGTCGGGCTCGTCTCGGCGCAGTCGCCCTCGCTCGCGGCGTACACGGCGAACGTGACGGCGGTCCTCGCGAACGCCGCTGTCGCCACCGCCATGGGTGGGACGGCCGTGCACGCCCTGGAGGACGACACCTTTTCGGCCACGCTCAAGTGCCACGACGCGAGCGGCGAGATCTTCACGATCACGTTCTCGCGGACCGCGGTCACGCTCGCGTCCTACGAGGACGACGCGATCCGCACCGCGGTCGAGGCCTGGGCCGACACCGTGCCGGCACTCGCATAAGGGCGCATGGATCTCGTTGAGATCGGTATCGGCTCCGTCGTGGGGTTCCTGGTGATCCGGGTCCTGCGGCGGCTGGGACTCTGGCCGACACGGGGAAGGGAAGAGACCCGGTCCGGCTCGAGGCCCGGGTGAGGTGAACTCTCAGGGGTGGAGGTATCACGGGGTCTCAATGAGAGACCCCTCCTTTTCGGCATCATGTTTATCACGGTCACCCGGCGCGGACCTCGATCACAACGATAATGGACCGCGAACGTCCATCTGAGATCCAGATGGCCCGGTATCAGCTCACTGCCATGGTCTGGGAGGAGGAAGGCGTCTACGTATCGAGGTGCGTCGAGCTGGGGGTCGCGAGCTGTGGCGATACCCCGAAGGAAGCGCTTGCCCTGCTCCGGGAAGCCGTCGACCTTTACCTCGAAAACGCGGAGGCCTACGGCATGCTCGACGAGATCGGGGGACCGCTCCGGGCGCAGGAGAAGTATACGACCACCATCGAGGTCGAGACGGCGTGAAGATCCCGGTGGTCTCATCGGCGCACGAGGTCCGGTGTCTCAGGCGGATCGGGCTCGTCGAAGCGGGCCGTCAGGAGAAAGGAAGCCATGCGGCCCTCTTCAAATCAGACGAGCAGGGGCAGAAACGCCTCGTGATCGTTCCCCGGCGAGCGCCGGTTCCGGCCGGGACGCTGGACTCGATCATGAAAAGTCCATTGAGCTGCTCACCAGGTAGGTGCCCGACTCTTCCGGCCATTCATGCCCTTCTACTGCCTCCGCTGCGGTGAGTGCTGCTCGGCCATGGGCGAGGTCCACGCCCTCGAGCGCCGGCCCGACGGCGGTCTCGCGGTCAGGAACCTCTACACGGGCGAGGTCACGCACGTGACCCTCGACCCCGATAAGGCCGATCTCCTCGAGCGCCCCGTGATCCCCGGGGCCTGCCCGCTCCTCCGGCACGACGCCGCCGGCCTCGCCGTCTGCCCCGTCCACGAGACCTGGCCGGCCGTCTGCGCCGAGTACGCCTGCTGGCGCCTTCTCGCCCTCGACGGAGCCGGCCGCCGGGCCGCGCGGGTCATGGGCCGCCGCCACCTCGCGCTCGACGACCCGCGGCTCGAGGCGCTCCTCGCCCCGCACCGCGGCCGGCTCGGCCGGATCGTCGACGATGCCGCCTGGGACGAGGCCCTCGCCGCGGTCCTCGAGGAGGCCGGCTACCGGGTCGTGCGGTGAGGAGCAGAACGCTTATTGCCCGGAACCGATACCACTCCCCGATGCGCACCAGGCCCGCAGGGAGGAATGTGTGACCGTCCATTCCGGGCTCGACGCGGAGGAGGTCGCGGTCCTCTGCCTTTTCGCTGCCGACGGGGACCTTGGGTGTTCCTGCGCCGACGTGGCCGACCTCCTCGAGGCCACCGAGCGGCGCGCCCGGACCAGCTTCGGCCCGGTGCCCGGCACCCTGCGCCGGGCCCTTGCGGGGCTCGTCCTCGAGGCCGGCCTCGCCGACCCGGACGAGCTCCTCGAGGGAGGCGTCGACGCGGCCCTCGCCCGGGTCATCCTGCGCGACGTCGTCCCGCCCACGCTCTCGCGGGACCGGCTCTGGTTCGCCGGCGGCGGCGAGGTGCACTGGACCGCGGCCGCACCGGGAGCGCTGGCCTCGTCCGGGTCGCGGCGCCGGGCCGGCGGTCTTCTCGCGCTCGTCGCCTCGGGCCCGACCCCGACCGCGGTCCTCGCGACCCTCGAACGGCTCGGGTGGGACCGGTCCGTTGTCCGGGCGCTCCTCGACCCTGAGCGCCACGACGAATCGGACGGCCTCCGCCGGCAGGTCGCCTGGCAGGACTGGTTCGAGTAGTGGCCCCGAGGCACGGGTCGGGGCAGCTTCCTCCGGCCCCGTTGCGCGCGGTCACGGAAACCTTTTATCCGCCTCGGGCCATTCGACGCCTCATGAAGCTGATCGGTGTCTGCCTCCTCATCGCCCTCGCCCTGCTCTGCGCGGGCTGCACAACCACGCCCGGTGCGAACAACACGACCGCGAACGCGACCGCGACGCCGGTCCCGGAGCCGGCCCTGCTCGGGACCTGGCAGCTCGTCTCGTTCCTCGGGGCGGACGGCGGGACCGTCGCGGCGATCGCCGGCTCGATCCCGCTCGTCACCTTCGACCGCGAGGGCAGGGTCGGGGGCACGGTCGGCTGCAACCACTTTTCGGCCGACTACACGGCCCGGGGGAACGAGCTCGGCATCGGCCCCGCGGTCTCGACCCTGATGTACTGCTCGCTACCGGCCGGGGTCATGGACCAGGAGCAGCGAGTCCTCGCACTCCTCCCCCTCACGGGCGGGTATACGGTCGCGGGGAACAGCCTCTTCCTCTCCGACCGGAGCGGCAACAGGATCATGAGCTTTGAGCGTGCGGCCGTGCCGACGCCCGCGCCGCTCGTGGATACGACCTGGCAGCTCGCCGGCCTCTCGGACCCCAACGGGACCGCGCGCTCCGTGCTGGCCGGCACGAACGCGACCCTGGTCTTCTCGTCCGACGGGACGCTCAGGGGCGACACCGGGTGCAACATCGTCCAGGGGCCGTACACGCAGACCGGAGCGAGCCTCGCGATCGGGCCGCTCTCGGTCACCGAGCGCGCCTGTGCCGATCCCGCGATGATGGTCCAGGAGCGGGACCTCCTCCAGGCCCTCCGGGTCGCGACGACCTACGTGGTCCAGGGCGACCGGCTCCGGATCACGAACGCTTCGGGCAGCCCCATGGCCGACTTCCGCCGGCTCGCCTGAGGACCCCGGCCCTCAGTTGCCATCCACGACCTTCGAGTAGGGAATGTTTCCGGCCCCGATCTCGGTCGTGAGCGGGATCCCGAGCTCGCGGCAGTGGCCGGCGAGGTTCATGCCCGAGAAGGCGACGATCGAGAGCCGGAACGGGTCGGGAGGGGCGTTGAAGACCTCGAGCCCCATCATGACCGGGAAGACGAACCCGGCCGCACGGAGAGAGGAGATGAGATCGGTCACCTGCGCCTCGGCCGAGAAGGGGACCTGCCGGATGTTCGCGAGGGCGACCCCCGTCCCGCTCGCGACCAGGGAGCCGATCGAGGTCAGGCCCGACGAGATGAAGAGTGCGAGCGGGTCGATCGTGGTCCCGCGGTAGCCGATCAGGTCCACGAACTCCGTGGCCTGGCGGTCGCGGACCTGGAGTGTCCCGCCGTAGGCGACGTGGACCGGGATCCCGTTGTGCTGGAAGACCCCGTCCATCGTGATCGAGCAGACGGTCACGAGCCCGACCGATCCCGAGGGGACCCGCGGGTGGCGGTCCAGGACCCGGTAATGGGAGAAGAAGCCGTACCCGGCGCCGATCACGCCGTCGAACGCGGCCCGAACCTCGTCGAGCCGCTCCTCGGGCACGATCGAGAGGTTGTAGGCCACGTCCCCGGTCATGGTCTCGGGGTTGAACGTGGACCGGAACGCGAGCCGCTCGAGCTTCGAGATGATGAACCCGGTCCGGTCGTCGACGAGCGCCTTGTCGGTCTCGCTCCGGCCCCGCTCGGTCAGGACCCGCCCGTGGTTCCCGACCTTGTTCGTGAAGCCCATCTCGTCGAGGTACCGGAGGTAGTACTGCACGGCCCGGTCCGAGAGGACGAAGCCGCGCTCGGCCATCAGCTCCGAGAGCCGCTTTGCTCCGATCGGTTCCTGCTGGTCCTTGAGAATCCGGAGGAGCTCGACGACCTTCCGCTCGGTCCGGATCATGACTCCCGGGCCGTGACGGCCCCCCGGCTATCCTGGTACCGACCGCGGTACTCCTGGTGGTTCTCCATCACCTCGGAGAAGAGGATCTGGACGCACCGGTCGCCGGCCTCGAGCCGGACCTCCTCGGGCCCCAGGTTCGAGAGCGCGAGGGTCAGCTGTCCGCGGAAGCCCGGGTCGACGAATCCCCCGCCGAGCAGGACTCCCTTCCGCCCGAGGGACGAGCGGCAGCGAAGGGTCGCGGCCAGGCCGACGGGGACCTCGACCCACTCCATCGTGGGGACCAGGCGGCACTCGCCGTGCGGGATCACGGTCGTCTCGGCCGCGCGGAGGTCGTAGCTCGCCACCTGGAGCGAGTCCTTGGCAAACGGCCGGATCGTGAGCCGTTCGCCCGGTTCGAGCGTGCGGAGCCGACGGACAATCTCCTCTCCGGACAGAATCATAGGAAGATCAGGAGCTTCCGAATACTTAATAGCCATCGATATCATACAATCTGGCGGATCTATAGGGTAGAGGACATCCTCTTGGGCTTCGAACCCAAGGACCCGGGTTCGATTCCCGGTGGATCCGTTCGCTTCTGCGCACTGCGAAATCGTTAAGAACTCCCGTGCCCTTTGAATACTACAACATCTCCCGGAGGGCCCGGTGGGCCGGGCGAGCGCGCGACCGCAAACCTCTTGTGGGTTGCGCCGGTTGATTCAGGCATCGGAGGTCGAACATGAGGCACGGCATGATGAATAGCGGCCCGGCAACGGGATCCGTCAGCGTTCTGTTCTCCTGTTCTTCCCTGGTCGACGACCGGCGTTCCCGGATGGCGGGCGCGGTGCAGAGGGGCGAGGATGGGTAAGGCATGCTGAATGAACTGATCGATAAGCGAAAGAAGATACTGGCAGAGTCCGAGCAGCACAAGGAGCGGCGGAACGAGCTGAACGCGACCGCGAGCAAGTTTGCCCGCGAGCGCAACGCTCTGAACGGGAAGACCCGCGAGTTCGTCGAGGAGGCGCAGAAGAACAAGGAGCTGCGCGACCAGGCGAACAAGGACGTCCATGCCCAGAAGGAGGAGCGCAACACCCTCAACGAGCAGGCGAACGTGCTCTTCGAGGAGATCGAGGGCTTCAAGAAAGAGCACGGCGCTCTGAAGAACCGGGGGGTCAAGGAACTCCAGAAGCAGATCGAGCACATGGAGTTCCGGCAGCAGACCGAGGTCTTCTCGGTCGACAAGGAGCGCGAGCTGATCGAGAAGATCAAGGCGCTCCGTGCCGAGATCCGGGACCAGGAGACCGAGCTCGAGCAGAACAAGGAGATGCGGACCAAGCTCACGGACGCCCGTGACTTTCGCCACGCCGCCTCCGAGGTCCACGCGCGGGTCACCGAGCTCGCCGAGCTCGCCCAGAAGCACCATGACCTGATGGTCGAGAACTATCGGAACGCCGACAAGTCCCGCGAGGCCGCGGACGCCTCGCACAAGCAGTTCGTCGAGGCCCAGGAGGCTGCGGACGCCGAGCACAAGGCCTTCCTTGCCTGCCAGAAGGAACTCCGCGACTACGATAAGGTGATCGGCGGTCTCAGGAAGAAGACCCGGTCGACCAAGGTCACCAAGGAGCAGAAGGCGGTCCGGCAGGAAGCCGAGCGGATCTTCACGTCGTTCCGGAGCGGTGAGAAGCTCACGACCGACGACCTGCTCCTGCTTCAGCGGTCGAAAATGGTCTAAATCTCTCTCTTTTTCGCAATCTGCGCGAGTCAACAACGCTTTAATAGATCCCATGCAACACTCCTTGTGATGGCGGAGCGGCGCACCCTCGTGCTCTCGGTGGACCGGGACGACGATATCGGGTACAAGGCCGGCGTCGATGCCCCTGTGGTCGGGCGCGAGGCCTGCCTGGCCGCGGCCAACGCGCTCGCGCTGGTCGATCCCGAGGACTCGGATGTCAACGCGATCTTCCAGGCCGTCAAGGTCGCCGACGAGCTCGCCGTGAACGGCGAGGAGGTCGAGGTCGCGATCGTCGCGGGCGACCACCTCCACATGATCGAGGGGGACCGCAAGATCGCCCGTGACCTCGAGCGGGTGATCGCCCGCACCGGCGCGACCGAGTGCATCCTGATCACGGACGGAGCCGAGGACGACTTCGTCCTGCCGATCATCCAGTCACGGATCGCGGTCTCGTCCGTCCGCCGGGTCGTCGTGACCCAGATGGTGAACCTCGAGGGGACCTACTATATCCTCAAGAAACTCCTCGACGATCCCAAGATCTCGCGCCCGCTCCTGGTCCCGGTCGGCCTGGCGATGCTCCTCTTCGCCATCGCGTACCTGCTCGGGTACCCCGAGGGCGCGATGATCGTCGTGGTCGGGGTGATCGGGACCTATCTCCTCTTCCGGGGCCTCGGGTACGACGACATCTTCGGCTCGTCCTACCGGGCGATCGCGACCTCGATCTCCCACGGCCGGTTCACCCTGCTGACGAACCTCGCGGCCGTCCTACTCGTGATCGTGGGCGCGATCAACGGCATGACCACGATGATCGTCCATTATATGGGCGGCGATCAGGCGAACGGGGTCTTCATGTTCCTCGCCTTCGCCTACGGCGCCGTCCCATGGTTCGTCGTGTCCGGCCTCGTCTCGTCGGCGGGCCGGCTGATCGACGTCTATCTCGGCGAACGCGGCGAGGTCTGGCGGGTGCTCCTCCTCCCGTTCCTGACCCTCGCCGCCGGCCTCTTCCTCTTCGGAGCCGCCATCTACGTGCTCGCCATAAACCGGGCCCCCGAGTTCCCGATCCTGGCCGAGGCCGGCCTCCAGTACTTTGCGCTCCTCTCGGTCGCGGCCGCGCTCTGCCTCGGCGTCGGCATCTGGCTCCAGCATTCGGCCCGCCGGTCGGCGGCCGAGGGCGGGGACCGGGCCGCGCTTCCGTCCGAGTGACGCGGCTCTCTAGAGCGAGTCCAGGCTGATGCTGCTGAACTCCTGGGCGATCGCGGTCGGCTCGCGCACGCCGAAGGCGGTCTGGACCGCGTTCGCATCGAGGGCGTACGCGACGTCGCACATGTAGTCCAGGATATCGATCGAGAGCTCCCGGTTCTGCCGGGACTTCCGGACCTGGTCGAGAAGAGAGGTGAGTCGCTCCGGGGCCTCGTTCCGGAGCTTTGCGACGGCGATCACGCACATCGAGATCCGGGTGATGTTCCGGTCCGTGCCCGTGACGATCTCAAAGAAGTTGCGCACGATCTGCGCCTGGTAGATCTCGCCGCCCATGCCAGGTGATTATTTTCACGTTCTCCTATACCAATCTTCCGCATCCCTTATTTTGCAGCCGAGACGATCCGGATGATGTCGCCGTTCTTCAGGGGCTGCGTGTCGCGGATCCGCATCCGGGTCCGGGCGTCGACCGCGTAGAGGAAGCCCTTGCCGATATCGGTATGGACCGCGAACGCGAGCTCGCGGGCCGTGGCCCCGGTCGGCATCAGGAACGCGTCGGGGAGGACCCGGCCGCGCCCGTCCATGAAGTGCGTCTCGTCCTCGACCGGGTAGACCACGATCCGGGTGAGGAGCTCGAAGACCGCCCGGTTCAGGGCCGCCTGGACGCCGGTCCCGCCGAGCCGCGTCATCGCCCCGCGGAGGGCCTCGAGCCCGGCCGCCTGGGCCTTCGAGAGCGCGGCCGGGTCGACGACCGCGAACGACTCGTCGCCGGGGAGGTAGGTGATCAGGTCGGCCCTGGCCGCGTTCCGGAGCGCGAGCTCGCCCGCGGCCGTCGCCGGGGGGACCCCGTGCTCGGCGAGGCGGGCGAGGAGCGCGTCGGGCGCGAGGTCGGCCTTGTTCGCGACCGCGAGCATCGGCTTCGCCCGTGCGAGCAGGGCCCCGCAGAACGAGACGAGCGCGGCCTCGTCCGCATGGCCGAGGTCGACGCCGGTCTCGCGAACCGCGGCGGCCACGTCCTCGGACGTGATCGAGAGGCCGGCCAGGACCTCGGCGATCGCCGCGTGGAGCGAGAATCCCCGCTGCACCGACTGCCGCATCAGCTTTGCCCAGTGCTTGTCCAGGATCCCGTAGACCCACATGGTCATCTCGTACGGGAGGAACGCGATGTCCTCCTGGGGGTCGTGTTCGCCAGGGCCGACCGGGTTGCCCTCCGCATCGGTCGCGCCCGATCCGTCCACGACATGGATGATCGCGTCGGCCTGGCGGAGGTGGTCGAGGAACTGGTTCCCCAGGCCCCGGCCGAGGTGGGCGTCGGGCACGAGGCCGGCCACGTCGATCAGGTTGATCGGGATGAAGCGAACGCCGTCCGTGCAGTGGCCGCAGGTGGCCGCTCCTCCGGGGAGGTCCAGGCCCGTGCAGGGGCAGGGGGCTCGGAGATAGGCGACTCCGTGGTTCGCGTCGATCGTCGTGAACGGGTAGTTCGCGATCTCGGCGTCGGCGAGGGTCGCAGCCTTGAAGAAGGTGGACTTGCCGCAGTTCGGCTTTCCGGCGAGCGCAAGTGTGATCATGATGAGCCGACAGAATGATCGGCGGGCGAGGGGTAAAAAGGTGTTGACCGTGGTGCCGTCATAAGAAATATTCTTATTCGATGAGATTCACCTGGGGTTACGTCGTGGGTCGGCCACGGCTGCGTTGGAGAGATTGACGATGGCATACCGAGACAACCCCTTCGAAGGACTGGGACGCCAGTTCGACGACATGCTCAGCGAGATGGAGACCCGGTTCCGCGGGGTGATGCTGGGATCGGGCCAGTACCTGCCGGCCGGCGGCTTCGGGCCCGGCGGGGTCGGGGACCGGCTGCTGCCCGCGGTCCGGGGCGAGTTCCGGATCGACGTGCAGGAGGACCTGGACGACGTGGTCGTGGTCGCCGACCTGCCCGGGGTCGAGCGCGAGAACATCGCCGTCCGCCTCCTCTCGCCCGAGCAGCTCGAGATCGCGTGCGAGCGCCGCTCGGAGCGGCAGGAGACCGGCGAGACCGGCCAGTTCGTCCGCCAGGAGCGCACCTTTGGGTACATGACCCGGGTGATCCCCCTCCCGCACGAGGTGACGGCCGAAGGGGCCAGGTCCTCGTTCACGAACGGCGTGCTCGAGCTCCGGCTCAGGAAGATGACCGTGGAACGAGGGACCCTGATCCCCCTCGAATAACCCTCCTTTTTCCATGCCCCGCTTCGTGGTCCACGACCACGCCTCCCGCACCCGCCACCACGACGTCCGGCTCGAGCACGACGGCGTCCTCGTCTCGTGGGCCGTGCCGAAGGGCCTGCCCGACCGCCCGGGGGAGCGCCGCCTGGCGATCGCGACCCCGGACCATCCCCTCGGCTACATCGAGTTCGAGGGGACCATCCCCGAGGGAGCGTACGGGGCCGGCGAGGTCCGGGTTCACGACCGGGGCGAATACGACCTCCTCGCGTGGGAGGACGACCGGCGCGAGGTCCGGCTCCGGGGGCGGCGGTACAAAGGGACCTTCGTCTTCGTCCCGTTCCGACGCGCCGGTCCCGGGCAGTGGATCGTGATCCGGCGTTCGGACCGAACCGGGTATCTATAAATCCGCCGGGCGCCACTTCCGTGCATGGCACGGCTCGCCCAATCCGACTGTCCTGCCGGCGGCGATGACGCGAACTCCTGGATCCGCCGTGCGATGGCCTGCACACGGCGCCGGCATCTCCCGAAGGCGATCGAGTCGTTCGATCGGGCCCTCCAGCTCGAGCCGAGCTCGGTCGAGGCCCTGCTCGGCCGGGGAAATGCGCTCTACGCCCTCGAACGCTACGACGAGGCCCTCGAGGCTTACGACCGGGCCCTGGCGCTCGCGCCCGGCCGGCCCGCCTCGCACCTCGCCCGGTCGAACGCCCTGATCGCCCTCGGGCGACGAGAGGAGGCCCTGGCCGCGTACGACCGCGCGATCGCACTCCGCCGCCCCCAGCAGTAATTTATATCTCCGTCGCGAGAGTTCCTAGTGGTGAAAGCATGACCGAAGGCTACCGCACCGCAACCGTCGACGGCCGCGAGGTCCCGTACGACCCGGCGACCCTCCGCCGAATCCAGGAGCACCCGTGCTTCTCCGAGAAGGCCTGCCACTCCTTCGGCCGGATGCACCTGCCGATCGCGCCCAAGTGCAACATCCAGTGCAACTACTGCGTGCGCGACTACGACTGCGTCAACGAGTCGCGCCCCGGCGTGACGAGCCGCGTCGTGACCCCCGAGGAGGCGGTCCCCCTGGTCCAGAAGGTGCTCGACGAGCACAAGGACATCCGGGTGATCGGGATCGCCGGCCCGGGCGACCCGCTCGCGAACGAGCAGACCTTCGAGGCCCTCCGCCTAGTCAAGGAGCACTTCCCCGAGACGATCCGCTGCATCTCCACGAACGGGCTGATGCTGCCCGAGCGGATCGACGAGCTGGCCGCGCTCGACGTGGGGAACATCACGGTCACGATGAACGCGCTCGACCCCGAGGTCGGAGCGAAGATCTACGACCATATCGAGTACCACGGCAGGCGGTACGAGGGGGTCGAGGCCGCGAAGATCCTGATCGCGAACCAGCTCAGGGGGATCGAGGAGGCCGCGAAGCGGAAGATGATCGTCAAGGTGAACACGGTCTGGGTGCCCGGTGTCAACGACGACCAGATCGTCGAGATCGCCGAGGCCACCTCGAAGCTCGGGGCCTACACCTTCAACCTGATCCCGGTGATCCCCCAGTACAAGTTCAAGGACGTCGTGCCGCCGACGCCGGCCGAGAAGCGGGCCATGCAGGACCGGTGCGCGCCGTACATCAAGCAGATGCGCCACTGCCAGCGCTGCCGCGCGGACGCGATCGGGAAGCTCGGCCACGACATCCAGGCCGAGATCTACTGCGATAAGCACGACGCCCCGAAGAAAGAGTGAATCCGGACGGGGCCGCCCGGTCCCGCCCTTCTGTTTTTTTTTAAACCGTGATCTCGCGCCACCGGGCGCCCGGAACGTGGCAGATCGGGCAGCGCTCGGGGGCCTCGTCGAACGCGATGTTGCCGCAGACGGGACAGAGCAGGACCTTCGCGGCCTCGAGGTCCCTGCCGGCCCGCACGGCCTCGACCGCCCGCTGGTAGAGGCCGGCGTGGACCTCCTCGGCCTTCATGGCGTAGGTGAACGGCGTGATCGCGGTCTTCTGCCCCTCTGCCTCCGCCTCCCTGAGGAATGCCGGGTACATCTCCGTGAACTCGTGGGTCTCGCCCTCGACCGCACCCGCGAGGTTCTCGGCCGTCGACCCCGATCCGCCCATCACGGTGAGCAGGGTCCGGGCGTGGATCGCCTCGGCCTCGGAGGCGGCGCGGAAGAGCCGGCCGACGGTCGGGAAGCCCTCCTGCGCGGCCTTCTCCGAGAACGAGAGGTACTTCCGGTTCGCCTGGGACTCGCCGGCAAATGCGGCCTTCACATTGTCCATGGTCGCCATGCAGACTACTGGCACCGGCTCCCTACTAATATCTTGTTCTTTCGTCGTGCGGCGAAACAGATCCATAAAAGAACGTTGAAGTATCGGTCGCACCCATCTCTCATCGTGGCGGCGCGACGTATGTCCGAGATCCCCGAGCGGGACCGGCCGCGTGAGAGGCTGATCCGGATGGGGGCGAAGGCCCTCACCACCCGCGACCTGATCGCCGTGATCGTCGGCCGGGGGATGCGCGGACGCGACGTCCTGGTCATCGCCTCCGAGGTCGGGGAGGTCTTTAAAAAGCAGAAGCACGAGGCCACGATCGAGGATCTCGTGGCGGTCCCGGGGATCGGGAAGGCCAAGGCCTGCGAGCTCCTGGCCGGGTTCGAGCTCTCCCGCCGGTTCGGGGACCCGAACGAGGGTCTCCGGGTATCGCACCCCGAGGAGGTGCTGCTCCTGCCCGATGTCGTCGGGATCCGGCACCGGCAGCAGGAGCACTTCCTCGCGATCACCCTGAACGGGGCCGGCGAGGTGATCCGCGCCCGGACGCTCACGATCGGCCTCCTGAACGCGAGCCAGGTCCACCCGCGCGAGGCCTTCGCCGACGCGATCACGGACCGGGCCGCGGCCGTGGTCTTCGTCCACAACCACCCCTCGGGCTCGCTCGAGCCCTCGGGCCCGGACCTCGCGATCACCCGGCAGCTCGTGGAGGCCGGCGAGCTCCTCGGCATCCAGGTCCTCGACCACCTGATCGTCTCGAAGAAGGGGCACCGCTCGCTCAAGCAGGCCGGGGTCCTCTGAGATCGGCCCGCGGCCGGCCGCGCCTGGGGATAATCAGGCCTGTCCCGCGAGCTGTTCCCCGAGCCGGCGGCCCGCGGCGCGGGCCTCCTCGAGGAGCGCCGGGAACTGCGCAAGATCCCGCTTGTCGTCCATGTCGTCGATCAGCAGCTCCTCGCCCGGCGTCACATCCGTGATGTCGAAGAAGGCCCCGGTGGTCTGCCGCACCCCGTCGAAGACGTACGGGACCCGCTCCCTCGAGAGCCCCGAGATCGCGAGCATCAGGCCGTGCCGCTGCTTCTTCCGCTCCTTCGGGACGAGCGGGTCCTTCCGCCCGTACTTTGCCCAGTAGAACACCTGGAACCGGTCCATGAAGCCCTTGAGCTTGCCGGGCACGCCCATGGTCATGACCGGGGTCGCGACGATGATCCCGTCGGCCTCGACCACTTTATCGTAGTACGGGGTGAGATCGTCGAGCTGCGAGCACTCGGGCTTCTCCATGCAGTGCAGGATCTCCATGCAGGGCTCGAAGGTCAGGAACGGGACGTTCACGCGCTCGACCGCGCAGCCTGCCTCGACGGCGCCGGCCAGCGCCTGCTCGAGGAGGAGGGCGGTGTTGCCCCGGGGAAGCGGGGAGCCGAGCAGTCCGATGATCATGGGCATGGACCTGGAGTTGACCGAGCTACATAAAAAAGTATGGTCGATCGGCATGATTGCAGGCGGATGCCGATATTTCGTACTGGGGTGAACTATCGGGATGTACTGTCACTCTTCAGCCTGATCGGGTCTATTTCGGCTGAATCTGAATAAACATAACCGATATATACCCGTGCCGTGCATGGAACAGATGGTGAATCCCCTGACGGAAGGTATCGAGAAGAAGGCCGGCGAGAAGGTCGGACCCGGCAAGTACGTCTGTCTTGACTGCGGCTTCGAGGAGGAGCTCTCCAGCACCGAGCAGGATCTCCGGAAGTGCCCCAAGTGCTCCTGCGAGGAGTACCAGTGCTTCCCCATGACGCATATCCGGCCCGATGTCAAGACCCCCGAGGACGCACGGAATCCGCCCAAGCGGTGAGACGCCCGGCCGACGGTCTCTGATCAGGCACGCCGTCGATCGGAACGATGAATGAGGAGGATATCTTTATGGTGAATGTTTCCAGCACAGGACAGGTCTTTGTCTGCAACATCTGCGGCAATGTGGTCGAAGTCAAAGAGTCCGGCGGCGGCGAGCTCGTCTGCTGCGGCGAGCCGATGGAGCTCCGGGAGTGAGCATGACCGACGACGCGTGCCTCAACGGCCTCGAGGAGAAGATCGGCAAGGTCCCCCGGATCTTCCGCGATCTCAAGGACTCGAACCCCGAGCTCTACAACTCGGTGATGGGCCTCGACCACATGGTCTGGGCGGACGGCTGCCTCTCGCGAAAGGAGAAGAAGCTGATCGCCATCGCGATCGCCGCGGCCATGCGTGACCAGCACGCGGTCCGGGCCCAGCTCGCCGGTGCGCCGCATCTCGGGGTCTCGCTCGCCGAGATCGAGGAGGCCCTCCGGGTCACGTTCCTGCTCGCGGGCATGCCGGCCTATGTCTACGGACGAACGGCCGCAGAGGAGATCTACAACAAGGAGTGACCCCCTGTCGAGGCAGTATGATGTGCATGAAAGAACCCGAGTCCTGTGCCGGCAAGGAGCCGGTCTATTCACTTCCGGGCCTCGGCGAGCCCGCGCCCGACTTCTCGGCGCAGACGACCCACGGCCCCCTGAAGCTCTCGGACTACCGCGGCCGCTGGGTCGTGATGTTCTCCCACCCCGCCGACTTCACGCCGGTCTGCACGACCGAGTTCATGGCCTTCGCCGGCATCACCGACGAGCTCAAGGGGATGAACACGGAGCTGCTCGGCCTCTCGATCGACTCGGTCCCGGCGCACCTCGCCTGGGTCCGGGCGATCAAGGAGAAGATGGGTGTCGATATCCCGTTCCCGATCATCGCCGATCTCGACATGAAGATCGCGAAGCGCTACGGGATGCTCCAGCCCGCGCAGTCCACGACCGCGGCCGTCCGGGCCGTCTTCTTCATCGACGACAAGGGCGTGCTCCGGGCGATGATCTACTACCCGCTCTCGAACGGACGGTACATGCCCGAGATCATCCGGCTGGTGCAGGCGCTCCAGACGACCGACGCCCACGGCGTCTCGACCCCGGCGAACTGGCAGCCCGGCGACAAGGTCGTCGTGCCGCCGCCCAAGACGGTCGAGGAGATGCAGAAGCGGGAGAAGGAGGGGTACGAGTGCAGGGACTGGTATCTCTGCTTTAAGTCCCTCTGAACCTTTTTTATAGCCGCCGTGCCAACACGGGGGTACATGCCGATCACCGTCCTCGCGTTCGCGGGCTCGCCGCGACGGCACGGGAACTCAGAGACCCTGCTCGACTGGGTCCTCGAAGCGATGGCGTCCGAGCCTGACGTTACCGTCGAGAAGGTCGTGATCGTCGACGCCGACATCCGCCCCTGCCGGGGCTGCAACGCCTGCGAGCGGACCGGGGCCTGCGTTCAGCACGATGGCATGACCCCGCTCTACGACCGGGTCCTCGAGGCCGACTGCGTCGTGCTGGCCGCACCGATCTACTGCATGGGCCTGGCGGCACAGACGAAGGCGTTCATCGATCGGGCCCAGGTCTACCGTTCGAGGAAGTACGTGCTCCACTGGCCCATCATCCCCGAGGAGCGGAAGGGCAAGCGGCTCGGGCTCTTTCTCGGGACTGCCGGCCAGGCCTGGGACCACGTCTTCGACGCGGCCCTGCCGTCCGTGAAATGCTTCTACCATGTCGCGGGAATCCGCGACCGGGACATGCGCTACCTGCTTGTGAACCGCGTGGACGAGGCCGGCGCGGTCGAGCGCCACCCGACCGCGCGGGCCGATGCCATGGCCCTCGGGCTCGAGGCGGTCGCGACCCTGCGCGAGCGGCTCGGCCCATGATCCGTGTGCTCGGGGTCTCGGGGAGCCCGCACCGGCACGGCAACACCGAGCGGCTGCTCGACGCGTTCCTGGAGGGGGCCCGCGAGGCCGGGGCCGGGACCGACAAGGTGGTCCTCTCGACCCTCGCGTACACCCCCTGCCGGGGCTGCAACGCTTGCCACCGGACCGGGGTCTGCATCCTGCACGACGATGCGATCCCCCTTCTCGAGACGATGGCCGGGGCCGACGTGCTCGCGATCGCCTCGCCGATCTACAGCATGGGGATCACGGCCGAGCTCAAGGGGCTGATCGACCGGGCCCAGTACCTCTGGGCACGGCGCATGATCACGAACACGCTCGAGTATTCGCCCGAACACCTGGCCCGTCACCGGGGGGTCTTCTTATCGACCGCGGGTTCGGACTGGCTGAACGTCTTCGACGGGGCCTATCCGGTCGTAAAAGCGCTCTTCTCCGGGCTCGGGTTCACCTACGCCGGCAACATCGTCTACAACGCCCTGGACCGGCACGGGGGCGTACGGGGCCACCCGACCGCGCTCGCCGAGGCGAGAGAGGCCGGGCGCCGCGAGGTCGCGGCCCTCCTCGCCGGCTAGGCCGGTCCGCACCGCTCGGCGCAGATCCGGGCCACGATCCGGCGCGAGGAGCAGAGGGGGGTCCCGGAGAAGCCGCCGATCCGGACGACGCGGCAGCCGTATCCGCGGGCCTCGAGGGCCGCTTCGAGCGCGTGCTCGTCGAAGTGCTGGTTGCAGCCGATCGTGATGACCTCGGGCCGGATCTCCTCGATCGGCAGGAACATGTCCTCGCTGTCGCCGAGGCGAGCGAAGTCGACCGGTTTCAACGCCCGGACCAGCTCGAGCCGCTGGGCCTCGGGCACGATCGGCCGGGGCTTGTGCCGGACGTTCGCGTCGCGGGCGACGATCACGTGCAGCTCGTCGCCGAGCCGGCGCGACTCGGCGAGGTAGTAGAGATGGCCCGGGTGAAGCAGGTCGAAGGTCCCGGTCGCGACCACGCGGGTCACGGGAGCACCTCGAGGTCGTACGGCGCGCCGTCGGCTGTGAAGCATGCCCAGTCCCCCTCCTCGTACGGCCAGCCGATGATCAGGTGGTACCGCCCGGTCCGGGGAAAGAACGAGAGGTCCGCGTCCGAGGGCTCGAGCACCCCGTTCGGGTGCGAGTGGGCCGAGCCGGCCCGGTGCGTGTCGAGGGGCATCATGTCCAGGAGGACGCTCGCCGAGTCCTCGTTCGTGACCGTGCCCGGCACGAGGTCGCACTCCTCGATCACTCCGTTCTCCTCCCGGAGCAGGGCCACGAACTCGTTCGGGTCGTTTGAGGCCGCGATCGCGAGCAGGAGGTCCAGGAGCTCATGCCGAATCCCCCTGCACTTCATGCCCTGATCGGTGGGCCCCCCGAGGTGATAAGCCCGACGCCGGCCCCGTTGGCTCCGGCGCACAAGAAGAAATTGTTTTCTCCTTACCGGTCCACCTCGTCTGCACGAACTGCATGAGGGTCCTCTCCGCCGACGATGTGGCTGCTGCTCTCCCGATGGAGGCCGCGATTGCAGGGATGAGGCGGGCCTTTGCAGCCTTCTCCAGCGGGCGGGTCGAGATGCCGCCCGGGGCGCGGCTCGTGGTCCCGGGCCGGCATGGCGAGGGCTCCGCGGCCCCGGTCCACGTGCACAACCCCGAGGGAGAGGCCCTCGGGTTCCGCCTGACCACGCTCTACCCCGAGAATTCGGCCCGGGGCCTTCCGATCACGCAGGGCGCGGTCCTGCTCGTCGACCCCGCGACCGGGACGCCCGAGGCCCTGGTGGAGGCCGGGGCCCTGACCGCGATCCGGACCGGGGCGACGAGCGCGGTCGCCACCGATCTCCTCGCGCGCCGCTCGGCCAGGAGGCTGACGATCTTCGGGACCGGGGTCCAGGCCCGGACCCAGGTCGCGGCCGTCTGCCATGTCCGCGAGATCGAGTCGGTCCGGGTCTACGGCCGCGACTCCTCCTCGACCCGGGCGTTCGTGACCGAGATGGCAGGGCGTGGCCGCATCCCCCGTGATATCCAGGTCGCGAAGACACCGGCCGAGGCCGTCGCCCGCGCCGACATCATCTGCACGGCGACCACCTCGTCCACCCCGGTCTTTGCGGACCGGGACCTCCGGGACGGGGTCCATATCAACGGGATCGGCTCGTACTCGCCGCTCACGGCCGAGATCCCCCACCGGACCCTCGCCCGGTCCCTGCTCGTGGTCGACTCGCGGGCATCGGCCCTCGCCGAGGCCGGCGACCTGATCCAGGCGATCGCGCAGGGGGCGATCACGCCCGATCACATCCGGGCCGAGCTCGGCGACCTCGTGCTCGGCCGGGCCGAGGGGCGGACCTCGCCCGACCAGGTGACCGTCTTCAAGTCGGTCGGGCTCGCGGTCCAGGACGCGGTTGCGGCCTCGATCGCTCTAAAAAATGCCCGTGCCGGTGAGATCGGCCGGGAATGCCGCTGGCCCTAGTGCCCGGCCCTGATCGCATCGGCGATCCGGAGGTTTTCGACCCCTTCGGCCGGTGTGACCGGGAAGGAAGGGCCGCCGGCGACCGCGGCCAGAAAGGCCTGGAGCTCGACCATGAGGGGCTCGACCCGGTTCACGAGCACCTTCTCGATGATGTTCTCCTGCACGTACCGGTCCGCATCGACCGCGTACTGGCCCGGCTTCCGGTAGACGTAGACCTCCTGGGCCATGAAGTCCCCCTCGATCGTCCGCTCCTCCTCCTCGATGTAGATGGAGCGGATCTTCTTCGAGGACTTCCGGGAGGCCGAGAGATGGGCATGGCAGGCGTCGAAGGTGAAGAGGGCCGAGCAGACGTCCCCGTTCCCGGCCGAGGCGATCCGGTAGGGAGCCCCCGGGAAGAGGACGTGGGCCAGGATGTCGATGTCGTGGATCATCAGGTCCTCCACGACCGAGGTACCCGCGATCCGGTTCGAGGCCGGGTTGTGGCGCTTGAGCTCGACATAGAGCGGGGACGAGACGATCCTCCTGACCTCCTCGACGACCGGGTTGAAGCGCTCGATCTGCCCGACTCCGACGACCAGCCCGCGGGGGATCTCGTCGAGCAGGCGCTCCCCCTCCTCGACGCTCGCGCAGATCGGCTTCTCGATCAGCATCGGCACCCCAGCTGACGCGACCCGCTCGGCCGTCTCAAGGTGGTAGGGTGTCGGGGCGCAGATACTGATCCCGTCCACCGTGTCGAGGAGCCCCTCGAGCGAGTCCGCGACGGTCGCACCGACGCGACGAGCCGCCTCGTCCGCTGCGGACCGGCTGACGTCGTGGACCAGGACCTCGGTGACGGACCTGAGCTCGGAGTAGACCCGGAGGTGGTTGCGGCCCATCACTCCGGCGCCGATCACCCCGACCCTCATCGGGTGGCCCCGTTCACGGCCGCGACGACCTGCTCGAGCTCGGCTCGCCCGACACCCGGGTGGACCGGGAGCGAGAGGACGCGGCGGGCGAGGTCGGCGGCCGTCGGGCAGGCGCCCGTGGCGGCGGCGCCCCGATAGAGCGGCTGCTCGTGGACCGGGATCGGGTAGTGGACGGCCGACCCGATCCCCTGCTCGCGCAGGCGTGCGGCGAGCGCGTCGCGGGAGAGCGGGCAGTCGTCGCCGACCGTGACCACGTACTGGTGGTAGACGTGGGTCCGGTCGTCCGCGATCGCCGGCGGGACGATCCCCCGGGCCTCGAGCCCCGCCGTGAGGTACGCGCCGTTCTCCTGCCGGCGGCGGTTGAACTCGGGCAGGCGGCGGAGCTGCACGCGCCCGATCGCGGCCCCCATGTCGGTCATCCGGTAGTTGTACCCGAGGTCGGTATGGAGGTACTTCTCGGCCTGGCCGTGGTTGATCAGCCGCCGGATCCGCTCGGCGAGGGCCTCGTCGTTCGTCGTGACCATGCCGCCCTCGCCGGTCGTCATGTTCTTGGTCGGGTAGAACGAGAAGCAGCCGGCGTCGCCGAGCGAGCCGACCTGCCGGCCCCGGTACGAGGCGCCGTGGGCCTGGGCCGCGTCCTCGAGGAGGAACAGGTCGCGCGCCTGGCAGAACTCCTGGAGCGGGCCGAGGTCGCAGGGCTGGCCGAAGAGGTGGACCCCGACGACCGCCCTGGTCCGCGGCGTTGCGAGGACCGGCAGGACGTCCGGGTCGAGGGTGAAGAGGTCGGGCCGGACGTCGGCGAAGACCGGGGTCGCGCCGCACATCGAGACCGCAGTCGCGGTCGCGATGAACGTGAACGAGGGCACGATCACCTCGTCCCCCGGGCCGATGCCGGCGCCGAGCAGGGCCGCGTGGAGCGCGGTCGTTCCGTTCGAGACCGCGATCGCGTGCCCGACACCGACGAACGCGGCGAACTCGGACTCGAACGCGGCCGTCTCGGGGCCCGAGGCGAGCATGCCCGAGCGGACGACCCGGGCCGCAGCCTCCGCCTCCTCCTCGCCCAGGAGGGGCCGGGCGATCGGGATCACCCTCGTGCCTCCGGCACGGGCTTGGCGCGTATCCGCGCCGGGTTGCCGAGTGCGAGCATCCCTGGCGGGACGTCCCGCGTCACGACCGAGCCGGCCGCGACGAGCGCCCCGGGCCCGATCCGGACCCCCGGGAGGAGCGTGGCGTTCGCGCCGATCGCGGCCCCGTCCTCGATCACGGGGCCTGAAAGGCCCCCGACGCCGGTCGGGGGGTAGCGGTCGTTCGTCAGCACCACGTGCGGGCCGATAAAGACCCGGTCGCCGATCACGGTGTTCGTCGGGATGAAGGCCATCGACTGGATCGAGACGTCCGAGCCGATCCGGCAGTGCCCCTCGCAGATCGTGTTCGTCCCGACGGCGACCCGGTCCCCGATCCGGGTCTGCTCGCGGATCATGACGTTGTGTCCGGTCTGGAAGTCCTCGCCGGCCACGACCTCGCAGTAGAGAATCGTGCCCGAGCGGATTGTCGCGTTCCGCCCGAGGGTGACCCCCGGAAAGTCGGTCATGCCGAGGTACTCGCGTGAGGGAAACCCGAGGGTGACCGGCTCGTAGATGCGGGCACCCTCGCCGATGGTATTGCGGCCGAGAGAGGTCATTCGACGGTCACGCTCTTTGCAAGGTTTCGCGGTTGATCCACGTCGCGCCCGAGCGCGACCGCGGTCTGGTAGGCGAGCTGCTGGAGCAGGACCGAGGTCGCGATCAGCTGGACCAGCTCGTGGCTCTCGGGGATCGGCAGGAAGACGTCGACGATGTCGATCAGCTCCCGATCGCCCCGCGCCCCGATCCCGATGATCGGGGCCTTCCTCGCCTTCATCTCCTTGATGTTCGAGAGCATGATCGAGTAGGTGTCGCCCGGCGAGCAGAGCGCGACGACCGGCGTCTCCTCCGAGAGGAGGGCGAACGGCCCGTGCTTGAGCTCGCCGGCCGCGTACCCCTCGGCGTGGATGTAGGAGATCTCCTTCATCTTGAGCGCGCCCTCGAGCGCGATCGGGTAGAAGAGCCCGCGCCCGACATAGAAGAGGTGTTCGGCCGGCCGGCAGATCTCGACCGCACGGCCGATGTCCTGCAGGAGCACCTCGTCGATCGCGCTGTTGGCCCGCTCGAGGGAGCCGGAGAGGCCGCTCTTGGGGCTCATCAGGTTCACGAGCTGCATCAGGACCGCGAGCTGGGCCACGAACGACTTGGTCGCGGCGACCGAGATCTCGGGCCCGGCCCGCATGTACAGGGTGTGGTCGGCGATCCGGGTCACGGTCGAGCCGAGCACGTTCGTGATCGCGAGGGTCGGGCAGTTGTAGGCCTTCGCCTTCTTGAGCGCCGCGAGCGTGTCCGCGGTCTCGCCCGACTGGGTGATCACCATCACGATCCCCTTCAGGGGCGGCGTGAAGTACTTGAACTCCGAGCCGAGCTCGGCCCGGACCGGGATCCGGCAGGTCGACTCGCAGAGGTACTTGAAGACGAGCCCCGCGTGGTACGACGAGCCGCAGGCGACGACCGTGATCTCGGAGGGGCGCCGGTACCGTTCGGGGAGCGACTCGGGCGTGATCCCGTGGAAGGTGTCGTAGAAGACCTTCGGCTGCTCGAAGATCTCTTTGAGCATATAGTGCGGAAACCCGCCCTTCCGGACGGTCTCGACGTCCCAGTCGACGTGCTCGATCGCGCGCTTCACGGGCGTGCCGTGGTGGTAGACGTGCCAGCCCTCGCGGTCGAGGGTGGCGAGGTCGCCGTCATCGAGGTAGACGACCCGCTCCGTGTATCCGATCAACGGGGTCACGTCCGAGGCGGCGAAGAGCTCCTGGTCGCCGATCCCGAGGACGAGCGGGGACGAGTCACGGGCGGCCACGATCTCCTCGTGCCCTTCGGCCGTGACGAGCAGGGCGTACGAGCCCTTGAGGTGCGTGATCGCCTGTGCGACCGCTGCGCGGAGGTCCCCGTCGTAGGCCTCCTCGATCAGGTGGGCCACGACCTCCGTGTCCGTCTCGGAGAGGAACGTGTGGCCCCGCTCCTTGAGCTCGCGCGTCAGCGCGGAGTAGTTCTCGATGATCCCGTTGTGCACGACCGCGATCCGGCCCGTGCAGTCCAGGTGCGGATGGGCGTTCCGGTCGCTCGGCACGCCGTGGGTCGCCCAGCGCGTGTGCCCGACTCCGATCGAGCCGTGGAGCTCCCGGGCCTTCTCGAACTTCTCCGAGATCTTGCCCTCGCACTTGTACACGGCGAGGTGCGGATTGCTCGTGGCGACCCCGAACGAGTCGTACCCGCGGTACTCGAGCTTCTGGAGCCCTTCCACGATCACGTCCGCAGCGGAACGAAACCCGATATACCCGACGATGCCGCACATCCTAGATCACCACCGCGTCGTCCGGGATCACGCCGGTCACGGTCGTATTGCCGGCCTCGATCGTGACGTCGTTCCCGACGATGCAGTTCTTGAGGATCGTGAACGGCGCCGAGCGGACCCGGTCCCCGAGCACGGCCCCGAACGAGGCCTTCTGAAACCGTCCCTCGCGTTCGAGCACGGCCCCGGCCGTCCAGGTGGCCGTGTGGTCGGCAAGGCGGCAGGCCTCGCCCACGACCGCGTCGATGATCCGCGAGTGCGAGCCGATCACCACGTCGTCCATCACGAGCGAGTGGGCCACGTAGCTCAGGGGGTCGATCGTCACCCGCGAGCCGATCGAGGTGTTCGGCAGGATCACGCAGTTCGGGCCGATCTTACAGTCCTCGCCGATCACGACCGGGCCGTGGATGTAGGTGTTCGGCCCGATCTCGGTCCCCTTGCCGATCCGGATCAGCCCGTAGAGCTTGGACGAACGCGAGATCGTGCCGGCCCGCTTCGCGTCGATCCGCGGCAGGAGCTTGGTGTTCATCTCGAGGAGGTCCCACGGGTTGACCGCGTCCTGCCAGTCGACGGCCTGGACCGGGACCACGCGGCCCCCGTCCCGGATCATCGCCTGGAGCGCATCGGGGATCTCCTGGCCGACCGTGTACCGGAAGAACGACCGGTCGAGTGCGTACACCCCGGTCGAGACGATGAACCCGGTCGGCGTGTCCGGCTTCTCCTTGATCTCGCGGACGAGCCCGTCGCGGGCCACGACCACGCCGAAGTTGGTCGGGTTCGGATGATCGGTCACCAGGACCGCGTTCCGTTCTCCCTTGATCCGGGCGATCGAGGCCGCATCGATGTAGTTGTCCCCGGCGAGCAGGAGGAACCGGTCGTGGAGGTACGGCTCGGCACAGCGGAGCGCGTGCCCCGTACCGAGCTGGTTCTCCTGCACCACGACCCGCACGGGCAGGTCGCTCTCGGTCAGATAGCGGATCACGTGCTCCTTGCGGTAACCGACGACCACGATGATCTCCCGGATACCGTTCGCGAGGAGGGCATCGATCACGTACTTCAGGATCGGAGTGTTTGCGACGGGGACGAGGGCCTTCGGCCTCGACCGGGTCAGGGGGCGAAGGCGCGTGCCCTCGCCTGCCGCGAGAATGACAGCCTGCATGGTCTCTCCTAGGACTGGAACGAGGTGCCCTCGTCGATCCATCCCTCGACGAACGAGTGCGGAGCGATCTTCACCTCGGGCCCGATTATCGTTCCTACATTGATCGAGCAGTTGATCCCGATGCTCACGTGGTCCCCGACGATCGCGCCGAGCTTCTTGCGCCCGGTGTTCCGCCCGGCCACCTTCACGATCGCATGGTCGTTCCGGAGGTTCGCGACCTTGGTCCCGGCCCCGAAGTTGCAATGGCTGCCGATCACCGAGTCGCCCACGTAGTTGAAGTGCGGGATCTTGGTGTCGGGCAGCACGATCGAGTTCTTGATCTCGGTCGCGTGGCCGATGTGGCAGCGGTCGCCGACCGCGGTCGAGGGGCGCAGGTAGGCGTGCGGCCCGATCTTGCAGCCCCGGCCGATGGTGCACGGGCCCTCGATATAGGTGCCGGCCATCACGACCGTCCCCTTGCCGATCGAGACCGCTCCCTTCAGCACGACCCCCTCCTCGACCTCGCCCTCGATCGCGGGCGTATGGCCGGCGAGCAGGCGCGAGTTCGCGTCGAGCAGGTCCCAGGGGTAGCCCATGTCGAGCCAGGTGGCGAGCATCAGCGACCGGAGGCGCCGCTCGCTGATGTACTCGGCAAGGGCGTCGGTCAGCTCCAGCTCGCCGCGGCTCGAGACCCCGATCCGGTCGATCCGGGCGAAGATCTCCTCGTCGAACCGGTAGACCCCGGCGTTGATCAGCTCGCTCTTCGGCTGGGGCGACTTCTCCTCGAGGCCGGTGATGAACCCCTCCTCGCAGGTGACGACGCCGAAGTCCTGGGGGTGATCGGTCCGGTGGATCCCCATGACGGGCCCGTCCATGGCCGCGATCGCGGCGATGTCGTCCGCGCCGACGATCATGTCTCCGTTCATCAGCAGGAACGGCCCCGAGACAAGGCCGGCGCAGGCCCGGACCGCGTCGGCCGTGCCGAGCTGCTGTCGCTGGGTCACGTATCGGATCCGGCACCCGAAGGCGCCTCCGTCGCCGAAATGCTCCCGGATCTCCCGTTCACCGTATCCGACGACGAGCACGAACCGGGTGAAGCCGGCCCGCACCGCGGCCGCGATCAGGTGCTCGAGGATCGGCCGGTTCGCGACGGGGAGCATCACCTTCGGCCGCGAGGCCGTGAGCGGGCGCATCCGTTTGCCCTCGCCGGCGGCGAGGATCACGCATTGCATCACGGACGCGCCTCCTGGGCGCGGGTCGGGCGGACCCGGGCGGGCGACGCCCGGCACCCGTGACGCCACCCCGGTAGGAGCAGAGGGCCGGGTATATGCCTCCCGGCGGTGCCGTCGTTCATATCAATGGTATTGTCCTCACCGGATATGAGGCTTCGTGATGCCCTCATCGCCCGTACGGGCACCAGTGTGCACACTCGAGGAGCATGGCGACCCCCCCGGTGGAGGGGCCGAGGAGGAGGACCTCCCGGTCCGCGCCGGCCCCTTCGACGGCGGCGAGTCCCGTGTCGGTCACGAGGCCGTGGCCGAGCACGAGGAGAAGATCGGCGTCGCCGGGTTCGGCCGCCAGCCGGTCGGCGAGCCGATGCTCGAGGAGGGGTGAGGCGCCGACCAGGTAGACCCGGCGACCGGCGGTCTCGGCGTCGAGCTGCCGGAGGCAGGGTGGGCGGTCCTCGATCGCGCAGCCCTGGAGGTGGCGCGCGAACCCGAAGAACCCGGTCACCGCGCTCAGCACGGCGCCGGCGGCCGACCGCTCGGCCTCACCCGTGAGGGGCGCCCCGAAGAGCATCGAGACCCGGACCCGGGCCTCGAGCGGGGCTCCGGTCACGAACTGCGCGATGCGGCCGCCGTAGTCGGCCTCGAGCGGGACGCCCCGTTCGTACGGGCAGATCAGGGCGTTGTGGTTCCGGACGATCGCGACCCCCCCGTCCTCGGAGCCAGTCCCCGCGATCCGGTCGCTGAGCGCCTCGGTCGCCCGGACGAAGAGGTTCACGGCTCCACCTCGAGCACGACGCGGGCCGGCGCGCCGTCGCCGTCGCGGAGCCGGAGGGGGAGCGCGATCAGGCGGTAGTCCCCCTGGGGGACGTTCGAGAGGTCGAGCAGCTCGATGACGGCCCCGCCCTCGGCGAGCAGGGTCCGGTGGACCGTGCCGTCCGAGCCCTCGGCCTCGATCGACGGGGCATCGGTCCCGACGACGCGGACCCCGGCCGCCGCGAGCCGGCGCGCTCCCTCGGGCGTGACCGCCGGAAACGGCGCGACATAGCGGGTGCGGCGTGAGAACCAGGTCTTGAAGAGCACCCGGGTCACGCCCTGGAGCCGCCCTTCGAAGACCTCGGGGCCGATCCCGGTCGCCTGCGTCTCGATCACCCGGCAGGGGCCGATCAGCAGTTCGAGCGGGAGCCGGTCCACGGTCCTGCCGTCGCGCAGGAAGTGGTCGGGGGCGTCGATATGCGTGCCCGAGTGCGAGCCCAGGGAGAGGTCGGTGATCAGGTACTCGCCTGCGTCCCGCTTCTCGACCCGGGGGACCACGTCCCCGGGATAGGTCACGACCGCGGGCGAGAGCACGCGGGAGATGTCGATATACCTCACCATCCGTGCTCCCCCAGCAACGGGACGAACCGGACCGGACCGGCCGACTCCTGCCTGAACCGATCGCCGTGCCGGACGACCCGGACGAGCTCCTGGATGTCCCGTCCGCCGACCGGGGCCACGAGCCGGCCACCGTCTGCGAGCTGGGTGAGGAGCGGATCGGGGACCTGCGGTGCGGCGGCCGTGATGATGATCCCCGCGTAGGGGGCGGACTCGGGCCGTCCCTGGGTGCCGTCGCCGACGAGCACCTCGACGTTTCGGACGTCCGCTCGGGCCAGGTTCTGCCGGGCCGCGGCCGCGACCTCGGGCAGGCGCTCGACCGTGACGACCTCGCCCGCGAGCTGGGCGAGGACCGCGGCCTGGTATCCCGAGCCGGCCCCGATCTCGAGGATCCGGTCGCCCGGACCGGGCGCGAGCAGCGCGGTCATCAACGCCACGATGTACGGCTGGGAGATCGTCTGGCCCTGGCCGATCGGAAGCGGCGTGTCTTCGTACGCCGCTCGCTCGTATCCGGCCGGGACAAAGAGGTGGCGTGGGACCCGGCGCATCGCGTCGAGCACCCGCGGGTCATGTATGCCCCGTGCGGCGATCTGGTATTCGACCATGGCCATGCGCATCTGTTCGTACGGATCCCGTTCCATCTCTCTAAAACCCGGCCTCCGCGGAATCGATCGCAGCGTCGATCTGCCGCTGGAGCAGCTCGGGCAGCCCCCGGATCTTTACATCGAGGAAGCCTCTGATAATCGTTGCGGTCGCGGTCTCCTCGTCCAGGCCGCGGGACATCAGGTACTCGATCTCGTCCCGCGCAATCCGGCCGACCGCGGCCTCGTGCGAGAGCTCGGTGTCGACCACGAGCCCCGCGATCTCGGGGATCGCGTGGATCATCCCGTCCTTGAGGATCAGGCCCTTGCACTCGATATGCCCCTTCGTCCCGGGGACCTCGCCGCGGATCTCGCCGCGGCTGATGATCGTGCCGCCCCGGGTGATCATCCGGCTGACCAGTTCGGCCGAGCTGCCCGGCGCCTGGAGGAGGGCGCGGGACCCGAGGTCGAGGGTCGAGCCCGGGAGCCCGACCACGACCGACGAGAACCGGGCGACCGCGTCCTTCCCCCTCAGCGTTGCGGTCGGGTTCATGTCGATGTGCCGGACGGGCTGCATGCAGACGTAGTTCGAGAGGAAGACCCCGCCCTCCTCGATGATGGAGGCCGACCGGGGGTAGACCGAGATCGACGCCGACCAGTTGTGGATCATGGTCGAGGTGACCCGGGCGTTCTTGCCGACGTAGATCTCGGTCACGCCGATGTGCGCGCCCGACTTGGTCTGGGCGCCCGAGACGCAGCCCGAGATCAGGTGGAGCTCGGCCCCCTCCTCGGCGATCACGATGTTGTGGACGTACTGGACCTTGGCGTCGGCCAGATAGAGGCAGGCCTGGAGGGGGTAGATCGCCTTTGCCCCCTTCCGGGCGATGATCACAAAGCCCTGCTGGGTCTCCTGCTTGGCGACGAACTGCGTGAACCGGTCCTTGTCCTTATCGACCGCCTTCCAGGAGTAGTCCTTGAGCCAGTCGTACTTCAGGAGGGCCTCGGCGATCGGCAGCACCTCGATCCCCTCGGTCCCCGAGTGGACGTGCCGGATCTCCTGGTCGACCTGGAAGAACGAGCCCGAGCGCTCCTCCATCTCCACGTTGAGGCCCGCGAGCGCGAGCCGTGTCCGGTCCTCCTCGGAGAGGTCCTTGAGTTCGCCTACATCCGCTGGCATTCGATGCACTCCTGATACCCGTGGGTCTTGATCGACTTCAGGATCTCGCGCGGGTTGCCGTGGCACTTGAAGACCCCGTCGCAGAGGACGTGGCCGTAATCCGCGTCGATATAGTCGAGGATGTACCCCGTGTGGGTGATGATCAGCCCGCTCTTGGTCCTGTGCACGATGTGCTGGTCCTTCTCGAGGAGCCGGGCGGTCGCGTTGCCGATCAGGGAGATGTTCTCCAGGTCGACGCCGGACTCGGGCTCGTCGAGCATCACGAACGACGGGTCCTGGACGAGGAGCTGGAGCACCTCGCTCCGCTTGATCTCGCCGCCCGAGAAGCCGGCGTTCACGTCGCGGTCGAGGAACCGGTCCATGTTCAGCTCCTCGGCGAGCGCCGGGATCCGGTCGGCCCGGTCCTTCGCGGTCACGTCCAGGAGCTTGCCGAGCTTGAGCCCCGCGATCGTGGGCGGCCGCTGGTAGAGCATCCCCATTCCCCGCTTCGCCCGCTCGTGGAGCGGCATGCGCGTGACGTCCTCGCCGTTGAAGACGATCGTGCCCGCGGTCACCTCGTTCCCCGCAAAGCCCATGATCGTCCGGAGGAGCGTCGTCTTGCCCGACCCGTTCGGCCCCATCATCACGTGGGTCTCGCCGTCGCCGATCGTGAGGTTGATGTCGTGGAGGACCTCCCTCTCCTCGATCGAGACGTGCAAATCTGTGATCTCGAGCATGGCTCTTCGGCAGATGTATCGAGCGCACAGATTATACCGTTGCCGATCCGGCATACACTTTCACATCGTAAGCGCGCCGCTTATGGAGGGGTCTCGACAGACTCTCTCTCATGGAGCGGGAGACCTTTCTTCATATCGCCGAGCGCGCCGCCCGGTACCCGAGCGTGCAGCGGCGCGGACAGCTCGTCCGGGCGTCCCTCACGACGCCCCGTGCTTCGGATCGGGCCGGGGCGTCCCATCGGCGTCCGGTCTTCTTTGCCGGGCTCGCGGCCCGTGCCGCGGACTACGGCGGGTGCGCCGAGACGTAGGCGACCGTGCCGACCCGGTCGTGCTCGTGCTCGGCGCAGTAGTTGACGAGCTCTACGAGCCGGTTGTGCTCGTTCACGAGCCTGGAGACCGCGGCCGAATCGGCCCGGTATCGGGTGCGTGCAGCCTCGAACGCGTCGTGGCTCCCGGCTGTCCGGAGGGCCTCGAGCCGCTGCCGGTCCACCTCGAGAGCCGCCTGGCGATGATCGATCTCGGGGCCGAGCTCATCCACGCGGGCCCGGGCCGTCCGGAGGGCGGCCTCGAACGCGGCGGTCTCGCCGGCAGCGCCGTACTCTTTCTTTCCGTCGCCGACCGGGATGACGAGCGGGGGCGAGTGAAGCCGTGCTCCCCCGCCGAGCTCGGCCGGCGTGACCCCGACGAACGAGGTGTTCGTGGCCTCGAGATAGGCGTATCCGGTTCCGTTGTAGGCGAACTCGGGTGCACAGCCGACCCCGACGGCCATGTGCGCCTCGGGCAGAAAGACGAGGAGCGCGACGCGGTAGCCCTCGCGGGCAAGGAGGCCGGCGAGGAGCAGGGACGTATCGTCGCAGTCGCCGGCCTGGTCGCCCCAGGTCTCGACCGGGAACTTGGACACCGTCTCGGACGCCGTGACGTACGGGAGCTGCTGGACTGCGGTCGCGAGGAGCTCGAGGTAGCGGTCGTCGTCGAGCCCTCGCCGGTCTCGCTCGGCACGGAACGCCCCGAGCAGGTCGGTCCAGAAACGATCCTGGGCCGGGTCGTCGAGCTGGGCGAGGTACCGGCCTGCGATCCACTCCTCCTCGGGCACCGCGGCCCGGAACCGGACCTCCTTCGGAGCGAGCTCGGCCCCGCGGTAGACGCCGGCGTCGAGGAGCACCCCGACCGTCGCGGTCCCGCTCTCGAACCGGAACGTCTCCTCGACCGGGATCGGCGCACCCGCGTCGGGCACGGGCGTGATCATCGGGTACTCGACCGGGGGCCCGAGGATGGTCGTGCAGCCGGCCGCGAGCAGCACGAGGGCGACGATGGCGAAGAGGGCTCGAGGGTTCACACGCCTCACCCCAGCAGGGCCGGGAGGTCGGCGATCGAGTCGAGAACCCGGTCCGGGTGGGCCAGGGCGGCGAGGTCTCCGTCCCGAAACTTGCCCGTCCGGACGAGCCAGCCCGCACACCCGGCGCCCTCGGCCCCGCCGATGTCGCTGACGGGGTCGTCCCCGATCATGACGGCGGAGCCGGCCGGCACGCCGAGGTCGTCGAGCGCGAGGCGGAAGAACGCGGGCGAGGGCTTGCCCATCACCTCGGCCTCGACCCCGGCTGCGTACTCGAGCCCGGCCACGAACGGCCCGGCCCCGAGCGAGAGGCCGTCCTGATTGCGCCAGTACCGGTCCCGCTCGAGGGCGAGCAGCCGGGCGCCGCCGACCAGGAGCCGGAACGCCCGGTTCATGGCCCCGTAACTCCATGCCTCTCCCGCGTCTCCGACCACGACGAACGGCGCGTCCTGATCGACGAGCCGGCACCCGCCCGCCTCGAGGTCGAGGTGGACGTCCCCGGTCGCGACGAGGTGGCACGAGTCCGCCCTCTCCCCTCGGATCCGGCGGACCGCGGCCGCCGCGGGCGTGAAGACCTGCGCTGCCGGGATCGGGAACCCGAGCGCCTGGAGGCGGGCGGCGATGCTCCCCCGGGACCGCCGGGTCGAGTTGGTCACGCACCGGAACGGGACCCCGGCTCCGCGAAGCCAGCGCACGGTCTCGAGCGCGCCGGGGAGCGGGAGATCGCCGATCGTGAGGACGCCGTCGATGTCGAGCAACACGGCGGCGGGGCGGGGGCTCACGGCGACCCCCCTTCGCCGGCCATCAGGTTGCCTCGTCGACGAGGAGGCCCCCGAAGATCCGGACGAGGGCTTCGCGGTTCATCTTCTCGCCCGCCCGCCCGGCCTCGATGTGGCGGGTGGGATCGCTCCAGACGAACCAGTCGTTCATGTGCATCTCCGTACTCCAGAGGTCGGTGATCGACCGGCCCTCGTCGTAAATCATCTTGAAGTAGGTCAGGTCCTTGATCGTCTCGCGCTCGCCGGCGAAGGTATCCCTGAGCGAGACGACCATCCGGTCGCCCACGAGCTTGGTCTTGTACCACGAGGACCTGGTCCAGCGGTTGGTCAGCATCTCCTTGAGGCCCAGGTTCTCGAACCGGCGCATCTGCGGGATGTTCTTGACGGGTTCGAGGTCGATCGAGGGGAGGACCTCGGCCAGGTAGAGGTCGCGGGCGTAGTAGATCGCCTTCGAGACCACGAAGAACTTGTGCGGCAGGGTCTCCTTGAACTCGAGGAGCTTGGCCATGTCCCGCTTCGACTCCTTGACCAGGTAGTAGAGCTGGGCCTGGCGCATCTTGGGGCAGTGGAGGTAGAGCCAGCGGTTGACAATCACGTCCCACGGGACCTCGGCCAGGCCCTCATGGAAGTAGGAGAAGAGCTCGAAGAGGATCTGCAGGAGGTGCTTCGTCTCGATCCGCCGGCCCCGCGTGCTGTCCTCCTTCAGGATGTCGAGGTAGATCTGGCGCATGCCGCAGGCGACCGAGTCCTGGTCGTAGGAGAGGACCCGGTAATCCCCGCGGGCGTCGGCCGCTCCCCGCAGGAGCAGGGTCACCACGTGCCGGGCGATCACGTAGTCCTTGAGCATCCCCAGGTAGCTGGTCGAGGCGACGATCACGGGCACGTCGGTCTCGTGCGTGTACGGATCGATCAGCACGCCCCGGTACGGAGCGTCCTTCAAGCAGCGGATGGTGATCTCGGTCTCGAGCAGCCGCTCGGTCAGCTCGATGAGCGTGATCAGCGAGCGGGAGAGCGGTTCCTTGCAGTACATGGGTGTTCGGCAGGGCCGGAGCCTGCGATGAAGCGTGAGCCGTGGACGGTATTGAAGGGAGCGGCAGACCTGCCGGTGGAACCTGAACTTTTTCCTGGGGCCGCAGCTACAGTGGCCCTGTTCGGAGTTCGGGCCCGGCCCTCTCCCGCGACAGAATCCGTACGGCAGCTCGACCGTCACGATGCATCTCTCGGCGACCATGCGGTCGGCCGAGGCCGTTCGATCGCCGGGGTCTCCGTGCAGATCCGCTGAGGTCGCTCCTCCTCCCCCGCTCTTCAAATCGACAGCCTCCTCTTCGATAAACCGGGACTCATGATCCCAATCCGGGCATATCGGCTCGCTTCCGAGCCCCGGGACCGCCTTCACCGCGAGCTCGATGTCATCCTCCCGCGCAGAAGGCGGGCCGCGGGCCGTTCCTCCCCGCGGGAGGCCTGAATTCCGATTCCGCGCATCCCGGAAAGAAATGACAACGTTAATAACGATACGGGCGGTAAATAGACAGTGAGGTGACCTCATGGCAACCTATGGTATCGAATTCGTTCCTGGAAATGTCAACGTCAAGCAGGTCGTGAACTACTGCAAGCTCGCCGAGTCGAAGGACATCGACTACGCGTGGATCACGAACCACTACAACAACCGCCACTGCTACCCCGTCCTCGCCGCGATCGCGGAGGCGACCAAAACGATCAAGATGGGACCGGGCATCATGAACGCGTTCACGGACACGCCGGCCGCGATGGCCTCGTTCGCCGCGACGCTCAACGAGATCTCGGACGGACGCGCCGTGCTCGGCATCGGACCAGGCGACCTGTCGACCCTCCCGAAGCTGAACATCCAGCCCGACAAGCCCGTCGCGCGCCTCAACGAGGCCGTCCAGGTGATCCGCAAGCTCCTGACCGGCGAGCAGGTCTCGACCCCCGAGATGGAGTTCTTCAAGTACGACGGTGCGAAGATGACCGGCGTCAGCCTCCCCGGCAAGAAGGGGATCCCGATCTACATCGGCGCCCAGGGCCCCAAGGTCCTCGAGCTCGCCGGGACGATCGGTGACGGCGCGCTGATCAACGCCTCGAACCCCAAGGACTTCGAGGTCGCCATCCCGATCATCAAGGCCGCGACCGACAAGGTCGGCAAGAAGGGCTTCGACATCGGCGCGTACACCGCGATGTCGATCGACAAGTCGGAGAAGAAGGCCCGCAACGCCGCGAAGATCGTGGCCGCGTTCATCGCCGCCGGCTCGCCCGAGCCCCTGCTCACCCGCCACGGCCTCGACCTCGACAACGTCGCGAAGATCAAGGCCGCCCTCGGCAAGTTCGACTTCAAGACGGTCGGCGAGCTCGTGGGTGACAAGGAGATCGACGCGTTCACGATCGCCGGTACCCCCGAGATGGTCAAGGAGAAGTGCGCAGCCCTCGAGGCCTCCGGCGTTACGCAGATCATCTTCGGCTCGCCGCTCGGGCCGAACATGACCGACTCGATCCGCCTGCTCGGCAAGTACATCGTCTGAGCTCCGATAATTTCCCATCCCTTTTTTCCAAGCGTTTATATCATCACCTCCCGTAGCTTCGACGGTCCATGTTCGTGATCGAGCGCGTCCAGGGCGGTGACCACCCGATCGAGTACCGGCGCGAACGCCTGACCGGTCTCTCGTGCACGATCAGCCCGGCACGGCTCTCCCGCGGCCTCAACCACCCGCCGATGCCGGTCGCGGAGCCGGGCGACTGCCCGTTCTGCAGCGACCGGATCGAACGCGAGACCCCGACCTTCCCGGACGGCACCCGGATCCGGCGGGGCGAGTCGATCACGTTCCCGAACCTCTATCCCTTCGCCCCCCGCCACACGGTCGCGGTGATCACCCGGGCCCACGTATGCGAACGTTTCGAGCCCGCCCAGCTCGCGGACGCGTTCGCCGGCCTGGCAGAGTCCCTTCGCGGTGCCCGGGAGTACGCCTCGATCAACTGGAACTACCTCCACTCGGCCGGCGCCTCGCTCGACCACCCCCATCTTCAGGGGCTCGTCACGCCGCACCCCTCGCGTCTGCAGGCCCTGCACCTCTCCGGTTCGGCCCGGTACCTCTCCCGGACCGGGCGGTCGTACCGGGAGGCGCTGTGCGAGCACGAACGGCCCACGGACCGCTATCTCTTCGGTGACGAGGTCCCCTTCCTGGCCTCGGCCGTCCCGATCGGCGAACGCGAGATCCGGGCGTTCCTCCCTGTCGGATCCCTCGAGGAGGCCGAGCCCTACTTCGAGCTCCTCACCTCCGGCCTCTGCCGGGTGCTCGACCTCTACCGCAGGCTCGGCTCGCATGCGTTCAACCTCGCCTGCTTCTTCGGCCGGCCGGGGCGGGACCGGGGGTTCTCGGCCTTCTGCTCGATCATCTCCCGGATCAACCCGAACGCGGCCTCGATCTCGGACTCGGCCTTCATGGAGCGGCTTCACCAGCAGCCGGTCATAATGACGCTCCCCGAGGAGCTCGGTCGCTGCAGCCGCAGCGAATAATAAAAAAAGTGTGGGTTGGTGTTACTCGGGCTTCGAGACCAGCGTGGTCTTGGAGACGATCATGCCGTCCTTCTTGTGGGGCTTGCGGACGACCCCGTCGCCGGCCTTCTCGATCTCACGGGCCTCGTCGCAGAGGGCGGTGGCCGCACGCATCATCTCGTGAGCGGATGCGACGATCGGGATGTACTTCTCCCACTCCTTGGTCATGAAGCAGCCCTTGACGTTGACCATCGCGACCGCCGAGGCGATCTCGTAGGCCGCACGGGCCTTCGCGAGCGCGTAGGGGTTCGAAAACTCGCCGTCGACGGCCTTGTCCGAGGTCATGACGACCTTCGGGAGCGCGAGCTGCTCGCCCTTCTGCCCGGCCTTGACCTGGTCGATCACCTTGTCGAGCTCCTGCTGCATCTTCCGGAACGCACCGGTGATGGAGAGGACCTTGACCAGGTTTCCGTTGTAGTCGGCCATCTCGATGGGGTCGAGGAACTCGCGGCGAGCGCCGATCATCGCGTCGGCCTTCATGATGATGTAGCCGAACTTGCTCTCCTTGAGCTCGGCCCACTCCTTCTTCGTGGTCACATCGTCCGTGATCACGACGACCGGGATGCCGGCCGCGGCGAGCGCGTCACGGGCTCCGGTGGGTCCGGGGAGGACGCCGTTCGGCGAGACGACGACACAGAAGTCGGGGCCCCAGGCCTTCAGGGTGGAGACGACGCGGTCGACGTCCTCGACCTCGAGCTTCGTGCCGGACGTGGCCATGAAGGTCTGCATGTCTGCACGGTCTGCACGCTCGTCGAGAAGGAGTTCGGCCATGACGCCGGATGCGATATTGCCGAGTTTTGCAATGCCTACTTTAACAACCATTCAGTTCACCTCTGTTGATAGCTAGGTAGTTTTCATCAAAACTGATAAAAAGGTTGCGTTTTCTCTTTCCGGGGCCGGGACAATCTCTGGACGCCAGAACGGCGGTCAATCTCTCCATCTCTATTCACGGTCGGGTTAAGGAGAAGTGTTTAAGTTTTATGGCCGCGACCACTCTGGTATGAAGGAAGGGCTCCTGACCGATCGGCAGAAAGAGGTGCTGCGCCACCGCAGGCAGGGGTTGACCCAGCAGCAGATCGCCGATATTATCGGGACGTCGAAGGCGAATGTCTGCACCATCGAGAAGTCGGCGATCGAGAATGTCCGCCGGGCGCGTGAGACCCTCCAGTTCATGTATACGCTCGACGCCCGGTTTCTCTGCGAGATCTCGTCCGGGGCCGACCTCCTCGTCGTGCCCGACCAGATCTTCCGGGAGGCCAGCGCACGGGGAGTCAAGGTCCGGTACGACACGATCGGCCTGATCAACCGTCTCCGCGAGAGCCTGCCCGAGCATCTCCAGGCCCGGTTCGTGAAGGACGAGATCCAGGTCTACCTGAACGACGACGGCGAGGTCTACTTCGAATAATCGACGGCCCGGGCTCCGGGAAAAGTGGACCCGACGGGATTTGAACCCGTGGCCTTCGCGTTGCAAACGCGACGATCTACCCCTGATCTACGAGCCCGCGGTTGATGGTGTGGAGGTGAATACTTCTCTCAAACGAGAGCAGAATGGACTCGACGGGATTTGAACCCGTGGCCTCTACGTTGCGAACGTAGCGATCTACCCCTGATCTACGAGCCCACAAAAAATTTGTGGTCAGAGAATAATCTCGATATCTAATTTCTCTGCCAGTTCCTTATATCGGTTCCGGATCGTGACCTCGGTCACGCCGGCGACCTCGGCCACCTCGCGCTGGGTGCGGCGCTCCCCGCCCAGGATCGACGAGATGTAAATGGCGGCCGCTGCGACGCCCGTTGGGCCTCTGCCGCTTGTTAATTCGCGTTCGGCCGCCTGGCGGAGGATCTCGACCGCCCGGCTCTGCACCTCGCCCTTCAGAGTGAGCCCGGAGCAGAAGCGCGGTACATAATCGATCGGAGAGGTCGGCAGGAGCTTCAGGCCGAGCTCGCGCGAGATGAACCGGTAGGTCCGCCCGATCTCCTTTCGGCTGACCCGGGAGACCTCGGCGATCTCGTCGAGCGTCCGCGGGACGCTGCACTGCCGGCAGGCGGCGTAGAGCGCGGCCGCGGCCACGCCCTCGATCGACCGTCCCCGGATCAGGTTCTTGTCGACCGCGTCGCGGTAGACGACCGCGGCCGTCTCGCGGACGTTCCGCGGCAGCCCGAGGGCCGAGGCCATCCGGTCGAGTTCCGAGAGTGCGAAGGCGAGGTTCCGCTCGGTCGCGTTCGAGACCCGGATCCGCCGCTGCCACTTCCGGAGCCGGTAGAGCTGCGCACGGTTCTTCGAGGAGATCGCACGACCGTAGCTGTCCCGGTTCCGCCAGTCGATCATGGTCGAGAGGCCCTTGTCGTGGATCGTGAAGGTCATCGGAGCGCCGACACGCGACCGCTTCATCCGCTGGTCGTGGTCGAAGGCCCGCCACTCGGGGCCGCGGTCGATGAAGTCGTCGTCGATGACGAGGCCGCAGTTCTGGCAGACGAGCTCGGCACGCTCGTAATCGTGGACGAGCTGCCGGCTCTTGCACTCGGGGCAGACCGTCTCGGTGTGCTCCTCGGTCTTTCGCTCGCGCTCAACGACGCGGCTCCGGTTACGGAAGGCCTCGCGCTGACTCTGGAGTATACGAAGTTTCTCTATCTCCTGCATATCTGGATGACACCTATGACCTGGTGAATATCTTCTCGCCGACCGGCTGCTCGCACCGGCCGTGGCACAGGACCGCGGCGTACGGACTCTTTACATTTCCGAAGAGGTCCACGATCCGGCCCACGGGACGATGACGCCGGTCGACGACCGTCGCATAGAGGGCGGGGAGCTGCGCCGCGTCCACCGTGACGATCAGCATCCGCTGCCCACATACGTGTACGATACGTCCCACCGTCTTCATCGCTCTCTCAAACCGGCAACATGGAAGAATCTTTGCCGCAATGTATATATTTGTCGCTGTGTTGTATATAACCTTTGGGGCAATATTGATATGATCAGCTGGATCTGAGCCATTCTGCGATATTTAAATCGATGACCTCGCGGGTCGCACGCGGATCAAGCCCGGCACCGCGCACGACGAGCTCCCGCGCGCTCGCGGTCATCAGGTCGTGCGGTGCGTGGGCGTCTGAGCTGACCACGAGCCGGCACCCGGCCGCCAGGGCGATGCGGGCCACGTGGCCGTTCGTCCGGTTGTGGCCGCCCCGGCTCGTCAGCTCGAGTGCGATCCCGTGGTCGGCCGCCGCCTTCGCGTCCTCTCGGGCGATCAGGCCCGGGTGGGCGAGGACGTCCACATGGTCGGAGGTGCAGGCCGCACGGTTCGTCCCAGGCGCGACCGGCTCAACCGGGCTCTCGCCATGCACCACGATGAACGCGGCCCCTTCGGCCCGGGCCCGCCCGGCAAGCCGATCGATCTCCTCGGGCGGGACGTGGGTCAGCTCGACGCCGGGATAGAACCTGACGCCGAAGTGTGCGGCCGAGGCCCGGACCGCATCGGCCGTCTCGAGCACCAGCGGCCGGCTCGAACTGTCGACATGGTCGGCGATTCCGACCTCGTCGTATCCGAGCACGGCCATCCGGCGGATCAGCTCGAGCGGCAGGAGCTCGCCGTCCGATCGGAGCGTATGCGTGTGCAGGTCGTACATGCCGGCTCTACTTCTTCGGCTCGAGCGCGGCCCCGACGCGGCGGAGGAGGCGCTCCTTCGACTCGGACCAGGCGACGACCGCCCGGCCGTCGCGGCGGTGCCAGTACGACGGGTGGGAGCCCGCCTCGACACGGTACGGGAGCCCGGTCTTCTTGAGCGCCCGCTCGAGGTCCTGCATGTTCACGCCCTTCTGGGCGAGCCCGAGCGGGACTCGGCGGCCCTGCTCTCGCCCGAGAGCCGCATTGAAGTAGCAGGGGTAGAGGATCCGGTCCTTCTCCATCGGATCAGAGTTGGCAGGTGAACCTATAAACAGTGCGGCATGATAGTACTCCTGATGCACCAGATCGACGTCCGGATCGAGAAGGATCTCTATGCGGCGAACGACGCGCTTGCGGCCGAGAACGCAGCCCGGCTCGCCGCCCACGGCGTGCTCGGGATCGATCTGCTCGGCGCGATCGGCTCGGGCAAGACGGCCCTGGTCGAGCGGCTCGCGCCCCTGCTCGCGGCGCAGGGGAAGCGGGCCGGGGCGATCGCCGGGGACGTCTACGGCGATGACGACTTCCGGCGGATCGCCGCCCTCGGGATCCCGGCCGTCAATGCCAACACGGGCAAGGAGTGCCACCTCGATGCCCACCTCGTCGACCACGCCCTCGACAGCCTCCCGCTCGACAGCGTCGACGTACTCTTCATCGAGAACGTCGGGAACATGGTCTGCCCGACCGATTTCGCGCTCGGTGCCTCGAAGCGGGTGGTCGTGGTCTCGTCCACCGAGGGCGACGACGTCGTGAACAAGCACCCGATGATGTTCCGCTCCTGCTCGATCGGCGTGATCAACAAGGTGGACCTCGCGCCGTTCGTGGGGGCCGACCTGGACCGGATGGAGCGGGACATGCGCCGGTACAACCCGTCCATCCAGGTCTTCCGGACCAATCTGAAGACCGGTGAGGGCACGGTGCCCCTGCTCGAGGCCCTGCTCGCGTGATCCGCGGGGTTAAATAACGTTGAAAGGAATATATAGAGCACTTCTGATTCTCGAACTGAATCGGGTGAACCCACATGCTCTGGCAAGGAAGATCTATCAGGAAGGTGACGGGCGGCCGGTATGCCCCCCTGCGCGGGAAGCGACGGACCGAGATCGGGCGCTCGCCCGCGGAGACGCACATCGGCGAGGACCGCCGGCGCGCGATCCGCACCTTTGGCGGCAACACGAAGATCCGGGCACTCCGGGCGACCTTTGCGAACGTGGCGAACCGGGCGACCGGGGCGGCACAGAAGGTGAAGATCGAGACAGTCGAGCGGAACTCCGCCAATCCGAACTTTGTTCGGCGGAACCTGCTGACCAAGGGCGCGATCATCCGGACCGAACTCGGCCCGGCTCGTATCGCCAGCCGCCCGGGTCAGGATGGCGTGATCAACGCGATCCTGCTCGAGTGATACGATACCCCTTTTTTAGCGCAGACCTCCCATTCTCCTGAGAGGAGGTCGGCCCCAATGAGTCTCCGGATCACGGTTGCAGCGCCGTTTCGGCATCTGCATAAGGAGCGACTGCAGCGGAGCGAGTTCGTCTTTTATCTCGCCATCGACCGGATGTGGGTGAGCCGCGACCAGGCGAACGCCCTGATCGACCTGGCAGTGGGGGAGGGGCTCCTCGAGGTGCAGGGCGGGCTCCTGGTGCCGCTCTATCCCGTGGAGGAGGTCACGATCCCCCTCGGGTACCGGCCCGGGGCGGAGGACCTCGAACGGCCCGATCCCGAACGGGTGCTGCTCGGCCGGATCGCGAGTGCGACCGGGCGGGACGAGCGGGAGGTCGCTGCCGAGGCGAACCTGCTCTCGACCGAGGGCTTCGACGGCCAGCTCCGGTTCAGGGCGGCGCTGGTCCTGCTCGCACGCCGCCACGGGGTCCCGTTCGTCGACCTGCTCGCTCCGCTCCGGGAAGGACTGCTGAACGAATAAAAAGGGGGAAGTTACTCGGCCGCGGCCGGTGCGGCGAGGAGGTCGTCGAGGGCCTTCTCGCCGTACTGGGTGACCTTGGCGTTGATCTGCACGAAGTCCTGCGTGATCTCGCTCCCACGGACCGCCTTGCGCGCCCGCTGCCCGTCCATGACGGGGTTGAAACCGACTCCGCCTGCCAGCAGGAGCCGCCGGCGACCTGCGCCGGGAAGTTCCTTCCGTGCGGGCGTGCCGTTCCGGTCGGACGCACCGGTGATTGCGACTCGATACCCGGGCAGACCGAGCGGGCTCGCGTCAACCTCGCCGCCGACCCGCTTTCCGATGAAGGCTCCGGCCGCCCCGCCGCTCGCGGTCATCTTATAAGAACGACCGGTCTTCGGGTCCGAGAGCACGACTTTAAAATCGACCATATCCAATCTCCACTAAGGCGAAGTACCCATAAATGTGGGTGGGCGGATTGATAAAGCTGCGGATCAGTCGGGCTCATTTGCCCCAGAACGGTTCGGACCGCCGGCGCATGCGCGTGTACTCCTCGAGGATCTCTTTTGCCGTGGCCGAGATGTGGCCGAGCATCTCCTTCTCGAGGACCTTGACGTGCCGCTCGGGCAGGTCGACATAGAACTCGTCGTCGACCTCGAACTGCCGCCCCACGGTCGCTCCCTCGATCGCGATCGCGACCTCGGCCCCTGCCTCGACCTCGTGGACGTACTCGCCCGAGGACTGGATCGTCTTGAGGTGGCCGACCTTCCGGCCGTCGGTGCGGATGAGGCCCACGTCGGTTCGGAGCGTGCCGCCGAGCACGCGGACCCCGACCACGGCCGGGTTGCTCTGCCGAAAGATGCAGCCCGGGAGCACCCGGAGCTTGGCCGGGTGGATGATCCGCTCGAAACGCTGCTTCTCCATCCGCTGCCGCTCGCTGTCCCGCCACTCGACGAACTCGTCGATCAGCTGGTAGATCACCTTGGCATGGAAGACCCGTGGCAGGTCGGGGCCGCCCTCGCGCAGGAGTGCCTGGACGTCGGGGAGGAGCGGGGCATTGAACGCGAGCACGGCCCGGTAGAGCGGGGCCTTGGTCGTCTGGGCGTCCACGAGGTCGTGCCGGCTGACCGGGCCGACCGCGGCCCGCATCACGCCGATCTCCTTCGCTTCGAGCTCCTTCGAGAGCGCCTCGAGCGCGCCGATCGTATCGGCCTTGATCACGATCCCTTCGTCTGAGAGGGTCACGTTGATCTGCGAGACCTCCTCGAGGATCTCCCGCTCGATCGTGTCGCGGTCGCCGCGGACCACGCGGAGCGGGGAGCCGGCGATCACGCGCTCGAGGCCCGGTGCCGCAACCTTCACCCCCGAGGCCGCGATGACCGAGCGGACCCGTTCGAACCGGTCCTCGGTCAGGATCTCCTTCATCGGCCGCGGCTTCAGGAGCGACTTGATCTTGGTCTGGATCACACCGTCCGCGGTCGCGAGCATCACCTGGTCGCCGACCGTGAGGGTGCCGTCGAAGAGGATCACGTCGAGGGTCATGCCGAGGCCGCGCTCCTCCTTCACCTCGAGCACGGTCCCGAGCCCCGGGCCCTGGACCTGGACGGCGAGCGCATCGCCCATGTACCGCTGGGCCAGGCCGATCATCACGAGGAGCAGGTCCGAGATCCCCTCGCCCGTGTGGGCCGAGACCGGGACGATCGCGATCGTCCGGGCGAAGTCCGTGACCCGGTCGAACCGTTCGGAGTTGAACCCGAGGTCCGAGAGCTTGCCCACGATCTCGTAGTGGCGGGTCTCCATGAACTGGGTCACACGCTCGTTCTGCTTGGCGAACGAGGCGAGGAACGGGGATTTCGGGGTCGGGCGCCAGCCGTGGACCCTGTCGATCTTGGTCAGGGCCACGACGAACGGCGTCCGGCAGTTCCGGAGGATCGAGAGGGCCTCGATCGTCTGGGGCTGGAAGCCCTCGTTGACGTCGACGACCACGATCGCCATGTCCGCAAGCGCCCCGCCCCGGGCCCGGAGCGTGGTGAACGCGTGGTGCCCGGGGGTGTCGATGAAGAGCAGGCCCGGCACCTGGGTCGCGAGCTTCTGCATCCCGGCCGATATTCCCTGTATGGCCTCGATCGGCACGAGGGTCGCGCCGATGTGCTGCGTGATCGCGCCGGCCTCGCTCGAGACGACCGACGACCCGCGGATTCGGTCGAGCAGCGAGGTCTTGCCGTGGTCCACGTGCCCGAGCACGCAGACAATGGGTGTCCGTATTCCGCCCTGTGACAACGTCGCCGCCTCCGAAAAATGGGCCGGCATTGAAAAACAGCGCCGGCCCGGTCTGTATGATTATCACCGATCCGCTATTAATATTCATGCCCTGGGGGGCTCCGATGACATACCTTTATTATCGGAGATGCCCTATTCTCCTGGCACATCCGCCAGGGTGGGGTAGCTGGTTATCCTAGGGGACTGTGGATCCCCCGACCCGGGTTCGAGTCTCGGCCCTGGCCTGACGCAGATGGGCTCGCCCTCTGCATTTTAACCTCTTCTTCGATCCGCTCGCCCCCGCGGCACCCTTCGGCTTCATGAGTCCCCCTGTCCTACGCCTCTCCATGCTTCGGCCCTGGCGTTCACCCCTTCGCGACGCGCTCGAGGCCCTCTCGGCTGATGCGGCCGGCCGGCCCGCCCCCGCTCCTGCCGTGCTCGAGGGCCTGCCCGACCCGGTCCACAGGTACTTCGCGTTCGCCGTCCCCGCCGGTGCCGCCCCGGTCCGGTGCATGCGCCAGGAGCAGCGGGGCGCGGTCAGGGCGGCCCCCGGGGCCCGGTGGCTCCCGTACACGGCCCGGCTGTACGCGACCGCCGACCCGCCGGGATTCGTCTGGCACGCCCGCGCAGGCCCGAGCCGCTGGGCCGGGGTCGAGGTCCTCGACCGGTACAGGCTGGGTGTCGGGGAGACCCGGGTCCGCCTGCTCGGGGTCGTCCCGCTCGCCCGTACATCCGGTCCCGAGGCCGGGGCCTCGGCCCTGGTCCGGTGGCTCGGCGAGGCCGCGACCATACCGACCGCGCTCCTCCCCGGGCCGCACCTCGCCTGGGAGCCGGTCGACGCGGCCTCGGCCCGGGCCGTCCTCCGGGTCCACGGCCACGCCGTCTCGGCTGTCTTCACGTTCGACGAGGCGGGGCAGCGTCTCCGGATCGACTCGGACGACCGGTACCGCGACGTGGGCGGCCGGCCGGTCCGGACTCCCTGGACCGGATACTTTCACCGGTTCACGGAGGTGAGCGGGTTCCGGGTGCCGACCGCGGGCATCTCGGTCTGGCGCCCGGCGGGCGAACGGGCCTTCGCCGCGGTCCGACTCGCGATCGAGGCGATCCGGTACGGCGCCCCGGAACGGAAATAAAAAGAATGGGTCAGCGGAGCGCCGGCAGCAGCTCGTCCCTGGCAAAGCAGAGGAACTTCTCCTGCTCGGGCCCGGCCTGGTGGATCACGATCCGGTCGAAGCCCATGCCCTTGACCTCCTTGATCTTCGCAACGAACCCCTCGAGGTCCGGGCCGCAGATGATCTTCTCGGCGACCTTCTCCGGCGTCACGAGCTGCATCAGCTGCTCGTAGTGGCTCCAGCTCGGAAGCAGCCAGTTCAGCTCGCCCGGGAAGGCCACGATCGGCCACCACCTGTAAGCGATCTCCTTCGCCTTCGCCTCGTCCTCGTGGTAGCAGAACGAGATCTCGGCCATGCAGGGCTTGCCGATCCCACCCCCCGCCTTGAACGCGCCCATCGCGGCCATCGCCTGGGCCGGGTCCGAGAGGACGTGGATCAGCTGGTCTCCGGACTCGGCGGCGACCTTGGCCGCGAAGGGGCCCATGCCCGAGACGATGATCGGCGGAAGCGTCCTGGGGAGCGAGAAGAGTCGGGCCTTCTCGACGATGTAGTAGGTGCCGTAGTAGTCCGTGACGTCCCCCTTCCAGAGTGTCCGGATCACGTCGATCGCCTCCTTCATCATCTCGATCCGGACCGTCGCGGGCGGCCAGCGGTCCCCGAGGATGTGCTCGTTGAGGTTCTCGCCCGAGCCGATCCCGAGCTCGAAACGTCCTTCCATCAGGGACGCGGTCGTCGCGGCCATCTGGGCCACGATCGCCGGGTGATACCGGATGGTCGGGCAGGTGACCCCTGTCGAGACCTTCACCCGCTCGGTCACGGCCGCGATCCCGCCGAGCACGGTCCAGCAGAACGGCGACTGCCCTTCGGTCCGGTTCCAGGGGTGGTAGTGGTCCGTGATGCTGACGAAATCGAAGCCCGCCTCCTCGGCCAGGGCTGCGTTCTTGACAAGGGTCGGAGCGTCATGCTCCTCGGTGTTCAGCTTGTAGCCGATCTCGACCATGGTGTCTCCTCGGGCCCATGGGGCCATACCGGGTCATGAACTACGGGCCGGTTCTTAATCCTGCGCCGGCCATGAGCATGGGCTCGTCGAGATAGGTTCTTCTAGCTCCCCGGGCCATTGGGGGGACATGCAGCAGACCCGAGCGGGGGCCGAGAGGGCGGCCGCCCGGCGCCTGTGCCGCCGCATGCTCCTGCTCGCCCTCGCGGTCGGCCTGGGGGTCACGGCAGCGGCAACGGGCATCGTCCTCACAATCCCGGATCGAACGGCCGCACCGGGCGCAAACCTGACTCTCCCGGTCACCGTGGCCGGCGCCCTCGACCTCGGCGGCGTCGACCTCGTCGTCGGCTACGACCCGGCCGTGCTCCGGTTCGTCTCGGCCGCACCGGGCAGCCTTGCCGACCGCCCAAGAATCCAGGCGAACGAGAGCGTGCCCGGCACGGTCCTGGTCTCGGTCACGAGCCCGCGCCCGGTCACGGGCGACGGCCCGCTCGTGGCCCTGACCTTCGCTGCGATCGGATCTGCCGGCGCCCGTTCGACCGTGGCCCTCGAGGCCCGTAACGCAGTCACGGTCGACGGGGACCCTGTCCAGGTCGAGACGACGGGCGGCACGGTCTCGGTCGGCGGCGGCGGACGGGTTCCGCTCTCGCTCGCGGTCGTGTTCGGGGGGCTCGGCGTGGCCTCGGTTGCGGCCGCGCACGGACGGGTGAAAAAGAAAAAGGGCGGGGTCTCCTAGGTCGTCCCGCCGAACGAGTCGAGATTGAGCTGGAAGGTGTCGTCGACAAAGTCCACGACCCGGGCCCGCGCGGTCTCGCCCTCGATCGGAACCGGGTAGCACCCGGTCAGGCAGCCCGTGCAGAGGTTGTCGCAGTCGTGCCCGATCGCCCGCACGAGCGCCTCGAGCGAGATGTAGTGGAGCGAGGTCGCCGTCACGGACGCGCAGACCTCGTCCTGGTCCCGGGTGGAGGCGATCAGCTCCTCGCGCGTGGGCATGTCCACGCCCAGGTAGCAGGGGGCCTTGATCGGTGGCGACCCGATCCGCATGTGGACCTCCCTTGCGCCGGCGTCCCGCATCAGCTGGAGGATCCGCCGCGAGGTCGTGCCGCGCACGATCGAGTCGTCGATCAGGACGATCGCCTTCCCCTCGAGATGCTTCCGGATCGGGTTCAGCTTGATCCGCACGGCCTGCTCTCGGGCGACCTGGGTCGGCATGATGAAGGTCCTGCCCATGTAGCGGTTCTTGATCAGGCTCTCCAAGAACGGAAGGCCCGAGACCTGCGAGTGCCCGATCGCATAGGCTGTGCCCGAATCGGGCACCGGGCAGACCGCGTCCGCCTCGACCGGGGCCTCCTCGTGGAGCTTCTGGCCGATCGTCCGCCGGACGTCGTAGACGAGCACGCCGTCGATGATCGAGTCGGCCCGGGCGAAGTAGATGTACTCGAAGATACAGTGCGCGACCCGGTTGGCGATCGCGATCTGCGTCGAGCTGATCCCGTCGGCATTGATCCGCACGAGCTCGCCCGGTGCGATATCGCGGATGAGGTGGCCTGAGAGGGCGTCGATCGCGACCGACTCGGAGGCCACGATATACCCGCCCGGGGACGTCCCGAGGCAGAGGGGCTTGATCCCGAGCGGGTCGCGAAACGCATAGAGCGCGCCCTCGTTGGCCATCACGACCGAGTACGAGCCCCGAAGCCGGGCCATGCAGAGCCGGACCGCGTCCTCGATCGAGGCCGAACGGCGGAGCTCGTCCGCAATCAGGGTCGCGATAACCTCCGTGTCCGTGGTCGTGCAGAAGATCTGGCCAGCGTGCTCGAAGGCCGAGCGGAGCTCGCGCGTGTTCACCAGGTTGCCGTTGTGAGCGATGGCGAACGAACGCCCCATGAACTGGAAGTTGAACGGCTGGATGTTCTCGGGCGTATTTGCGCCGGTCGTCGGATACCGAACGTGGCCGATCCCGACCTCTCCCGGAAGCCCCTTCAGCGTCTCGGTGTCAAAGACCTCGGCGACGAGCCCCGGACCCTTGTGTTTCCGGAGACGGTCGCCATCAAAAACAGAGATCCCCGCGCTCTCCTGACCCCGATGCTGAAGTGCATACAGGGCGTAGTAGAGCGGGAGTGAGACACCGCCAGCATCGACGATGCCAACGATTCCGCACATTGAAGGTCAGTGCGTCGGTACTTTTGGCCGCTTCGAGGTCCAGTCGTAGCTGCGCATCCGGCTTGAACGGCCGAACCCGCATTTCGAGCAGACTTTGTGCCTGAGGTGGAACGAGATCGACCCACATCGCCGACAGGCGATGTGGCTCTGCTTGTTCCGCTTCCCCATCGATGGTGTGCCTTTGGACATGCAACTCCTCCTTACTGGTTATGTGACGGCGAAATGTAAATCACGTTGTCGCCGCGGACGATCAGCGTACCGATCCTTGTGGGCGTACCATCCGTGACTTCCTCGGCCTGATCGAGGACGAGGTTCATATGCACGTCGTATCCCTGCAGCACGCCGCGGAGCTCCCGATCGCCTTTAAGTGAGACGATCACCGGCTCGCGGTTCAGCACCTGGTCAAGTATATCCAGCGGCCTTTTCGACATCTCTCTCCCCCGATCCACCTGGAGTACAGTATGTGAGCGAGCGCGGTATATAACCATAGCGCAGGGGTCACCATCACGGTATTTATGGCTGAATCGCGCCATAGCTGACCGATGGCGCCGATCATCATCAGGAAACGGCATACCGTTCGGAAGGGGGAGGCGACCGAGCTCGTGCGCCGGCTCGAGGAGGAGCTCGGGGCCGAGGCCGGTATCTTCAACGCCGATCGGATCGAGGTGGCCGAGACCGGGGGATCGCTCCGGTTCTACCTGCTTGACAAGCGCCCCCTGCTCTTCGAACGGGACGGAGTCCTCTTTCCGACGCTCCACGGCGCGATGGCCCGGCCGTTTACGGCACGCCGGATCACGGTCGACATGGGTGCGGTCAGGTTCGTCGTGAACGGAGCCGATATCATGCGCCCGGGAATCGTCGGCGTCTCGGACGACATCCTCGCGGGTCGCCCGGCGCTCGTGGTCGAGGAGCGGCACGGCAAGCCGCTCGCGGTCTGCCTCGCCCGCATGGATGCCGAAGCGATGCGCGCCGAGACTGCAGGCAAAGTCTGTAAAAATATCCACCACGTGGGAGATGAGATCTGGGGTCTCGAGGTCTGATCGGAGAAAGGAATACTTAAATACGCATGGAGGCCAGATTTTGGGTATGGCTTCCAAGATTCTCGACTCTCTCCTGGGCAAGAGCGCAGTCCCGAAAGAGGATGACTATATGGAGCTCGACCTCACGACGTTCGAGACCCAGTCCCCCGACGACGAGCCCGCATCGTCCTATGTCAAGATCGCCGCGATCTCCAGCCTCAAGGACACGCCGAAGATCAAGGACGAGATCTACAACGGCAATATCGTGATCGCCGATATCTCGCAGCTGAAGCTCGACAAGATCACGTACGAACGCGTCCTCAAGGATCTGAAGGAGGTCGCGAAGGATGTCAACGGCGACATCGTCGGCCTGGGCGACCAGCGCTACGTCGTGATCACGCCTCAGTCGGTCAAGATCTCGCGCGAGAAGATCGTCGGGGGATTCTAGTGGAAGAGGGAGCCGCGGGCGGCCAGCGGACGGTCGTGAACGGACCGTGCGCGACCTGCGGCGAGGAGGTCGAGTATATCTACCAGACCGAGACGATCCCATACTTCTCCGATATCCTGATCGTCTCGGCCTCCTGTCCTGCCTGCGGGTACCGGTACACGAATACCCAGATGCTCCACGAGGGCGATCCCATGCGCCACACGCTCCGCGTGGAGTCCGTCGACGACCTCTCGGTCCGGGTGGTGCGGTCGATGAGCGCGACCCTCCGGATACCCGAGCTCGGGGTCGAGATCGACCCGGGCCCGTCCTGCGAGGGCTTCGTCACGAACGTCGAGGGAGTCCTGGATCGGGTCCTCTCGGTCATCGAAGGAGTTCTCCTCTGGGCCGAGGACGATGAGCGGACCCGGGCGGAGATCCTCAAAGGAGAGATCGCCGGAGTCAAGGCCGGCGAGTTCCCGATCACGCTGATCATCGAGGACCCGACGGGCAACTCGCTGATCGTCTCGGACCGGGCGACGAGGGAGCCGTTCGCCTGCGACGACGGGGTATAGGGCCCCGCCTCTTTTTTCTACTCGATCGCGACGTCGCCGAGCCGGATCTCGGGCTCGGCCGTGCACCGCCCGACGAGCTGTGCCCCCGGCACGGCCCGGACGACGCCGTCGGCCTCGTTCTCGGGGACGACGAGCGCGAAGCCCATGCCCATGTTGAATGTCCGGTACATCTCGGGTGTTGAGACGCCGCCCTGCTCCTGGAGCCAGGCGAAGACCGGAGGCGGGGTGATCGGATCGTCGATCACGAAGCCGTACCGGGTCAGGCGGTTGAGGTTCAGAAGTCCTCCGCCCGTGATATGGCACATCCCGTGGACCTCGTGCGCGGCCGTGATCGAGAGCACCTCGCTGTAGATCCGGGTCGGGGTCAGGAGCTCGCGCCCGAGGGTCGAGTCGCCGAACGGCTGGTCGTACCCGCCGTGCGCCTCCGCGATCCGGCGGGCCAGAGAGAGCCCGTTCGAGTGGACCCCCGACGAGGGCAGGCCGACCACGAGGTCGCCGGGGCGACAGGCCTCGCCCGAGACCACGAGCTCGCGCCGCTGGACGCCGAGCACGGCCCCCGCGAGGTCGAGTCCGTTCACGAGCCCGGCGAGCGTCGCAGTCTCGCCGCCGACGATCGAGAGGTTCGCGAGCCTGGCCCCCTCGTTCAGCCCGCGGCCGAGCGAGGCCATCTTCGCCGTGTCGATGCGGTCGGTGGCGATGTAGTCGACGAACGCGACCGGCTCCAGGTTCATCACGTAGAGGTCGTTCACGTTCATGGCGATACAGTCGATCCCGACCGTGGACCAGTCCCCGACCGCATCCGCGATCAGCATCTTGGTCCCGACCCCGTCGGTCGCAAGCGCGAGCACGTACGGTCCGAACTCGATCAGCCCGGCAAAATGGCCGAGGCCGCCGATCGGGGCGTTCGCCCCCTGGCGGCGATAGGTCAGCTCGCGCACGAGCGCGGCGACCCCGTCGGCCTCGAGGCGGATATCGACGCCCGCCTCGCGATAAGCCTGGTCATTCGTCATCGCATCGCTCCGATAATCTGAACTCGTCGTGCAGGGCCCGCACGGCCCGCGGGCCGTCGTCGCCCCGGACCACGAACGAGATGTTCGCCTCCGAGGAGCCCTGCGAGATCATCATCACGTTGATCCCCTGCCGGCCGAGTGCTGTGAAGATCCGGCCGCCCGTGCCGGGCGCGCCGGCCATCCCCGAGCCGACGACTGCGACCGCGGCCACGTCCCGCTCGGTTGAGAGTTCGCGGAAGAGCCCGCACGTGACGAGCGGGATGAGCGCCTCGGTCGCTGCCTCGAGGTGCCCCTCGTCGATGATGAGGGAGATGTTCGCCTCGGACGAACCCTGCGAGATCATCATCACGTTGACCTCCCGTTCGGCCAGCGCCGAGAAGATCGCGTTTGCAACCCCGGGCCGGCCGATCATCTGGGCGCCGTTGCAGTTGACGAGCGCGACGCGGTCGATGAACGAGAGGGCCTTCACGACCCGGCGGGAGGGCACGCCGTCCGCGATGAGGATTGTTCCCGGGTAGTCGGGGTTGAAGGTGTTCTTGACACGGATCGTGATCCCCTTGGCCATGGCCGGCTCGATCGAGCGCGGGTGGAGCACCTTCGCCCCGAAGTACGAGAGCTCCATCGCCTCGAGGTACGAGACGGCCGGGATCACCCGGGCGTCGGAGATCAGGCGTGGGTCCGAGGTCATCACGCCGTCGACATCGGTCCAGATCCAGCACTCGTCCGCGTCGATCCCGGCCGCGAGCACGGCGGCCGAGTAGTCCGAGCCCGATCGCCCGAGCGTCGTGACCGAGCCGTCCCGGGTGCAGCCCATGAAGCCCATGATCACGGGGACCTGGTCGGCGAGGAGCGGTACGACCCGCTCGCAGATCCGGGGCCCGGACTCGGGCAGGGCCATCGCCTCGCCGTGGCAGTCGTTCGTCAGGATGCCGGCCGCGCCGCCTTCGAGGGGCTCGGACCGGAATCCCTGCTGCCGGAAGGCCGCCGCGACCACGACCGCGCTGAACCGCTCGCCGAACGAGATGATGTAGTCCCGCGACCGCGGGGTCAGCTCGCGGAGGGTGTGGACGGCCTGAAGGATGTTTGCGAGCGAGGCCAGCCGGGCGTCGATCTCGCCGAGCGCCTGGTCCATCTGATCGGGCGCGACCTCGGCGAGGGCCCGGGCCTGCCGTTCGCGCACGCTCGCGAGGAACGGAGTCGCGTCCGGGTGCTCTGTTGTCGCCATCTCCCCGGCGCAGGCGATCAGCCCGTCCGTAACGCCCCGCATGGCCGAGACCACGACCGCGACCTCGTCTCCGCTCCGCCGGCATGCGCCGCCCAGCTCGACCACCTGTCCGATGCTCCGGCCGTCGGCGACCGAGGTGCCGCCGAACTTCATCAGATACCGCATGGGTGCTTCCCTGTCCCCCTCGCCATTCTTTATCATACTCCGACCCCAATCCTCTTCAAGATGGTGGAAAACGGAGCCACAGCGGCCCATGTGCTCGTGATCGGGAGCGGCGGCGCGGGCGTGCGGGCCGCGATCGAGGCTGCGGAGCACGGGTCGGTCGTGCTCCTCTCGAAGACGATCGCGGGCAAGGGGGGGTGCACGCCCATGGCCGAGGGCGGGTACAACGCGGTCCTTCGCGAGGGCGACGACCCGGCGCTCCACGCCGCGGACACCCTGAAGGGGGGTGCGTACCTGAACGACCCGGCCCTGGTCGACGCGCTCGTGACCGAGGCCCCGGACCGGATGCGGGAGCTCCTGGCCTGGGGGGCGGTCTTCGATGTGGGTTCCGAGGAGGGAGTGGCCCAGCGCCCCTTCGGCGGACAGCAGCGCCCGCGGACCTGCTACGCAGGCGATCGGACCGGGCACGAGATGATGGTGACCCTGATGGACCGCCTGGCCGCGACCGATGTCGAGGTCGTGCACGAGTGCGCGGCCGTCGAGCTCCTGCTCGAAGCGGGGCGGTGCAAGGGCGCGGCCGCGCTCGACTCCGAGGGCCGACTCGGGGTCTACCTCGCCGACGGAGTCGTGCTTGCGACCGGCGGGGGCACGCGGGTCTACGACATCTCCACGAACTCCTCCTCGGGCACGGGCGACGGGTACGCGCTCGGCTACCGGGCCGGAGCCGAGGTGATCGACATGGAGATGGTCCAGTTCCACCCGACCGGCGCGATCCAGCCGTACGACGCCCGCGGCCGGCTCGTGACCGAGGCCGTCCGCGGCGAGGGCGGCCGGCTCCTCAACCGCCTGGGCGAGCGGTTCATGAGCCGGTACGACCCCGAGCGGATGGAGCTCTCGACCCGCGACGTCGTGGCCCGGGCGATCGCGACCGAGGTCCTCGAGGGGCGCGGGACCGAGCGCGGCGGGGTCTGGCTCGACGTGACCCACCTCTCTCCTGGGGAGATCGAGCGGCGCCTGCCGATCATGCTCGAGCAGTTCCTCGCGTTCGGCGTCGATATCCGGACCGAGCCGATGGAGGTCGCGCCGACTGCGCACCACATCATGGGCGGCCTCCGGATCACGCCCGACTGCGCGACCACGCTTCCCGGGCTCTACGCCGCGGGCGAGTGCTCGGGCGGCGTCCACGGCGCGAACCGCCTCGGCGGGAACGCGCTCGCCGAGACCCAGGTCTTCGGCCGGCGGGCGGGGCGGTCGGCCGGCCTCGAGCCCGAACGGCCGAAGGGAGTCACGCCCGCGATCGAACGGCAGCTCGGCGCGCTCCGGCTCCGGTTCGACGACTACCTCGATGGCGAGGTGCCGCCGCCCTCGGTCGTCAGACGGCTCCGGCAGACGATGTGGCAGGGCGCAGGGATCTTTCGGGACGAGGCGGGGCTTGCGGGCGCGCTGGCCGGAGTGGAGTTGCTGAAGAACCAGCGCCTCTTCGCCGCGACCGAACGGAACCTGCTCGAGTGCTGCACGGCCGCGAACCAGTGCCTCCTCGCCTCCCTGATCTGCCGGGCGGCCCTGCTCCGGCCCGAGTGCCGGGGGGCCCACATGCGCCGCGACGCGGACTGCTCGACGCCGCCGAACGCCTCTCGGTACGGCCACACCTTCCTCTCGCTCACCCGCGAGGGGATCGAGGAGGTGGCCTGATGGCCGCGGTGACCATCCGGGTCTCGCGCTTCGACCCGGCCTCGGGCGAGCCGGCCCGGCTCGTCCCGTACACGGTCGAGGTCCGCGAGGGCGCCCGCGTGCTCCACGCGCTCCACGCCGTACACGAGCAGGATCCGACCCTCGCCTACCGCTACTGCTGCGGCTCGGGCCAGTGCGGGTCCTGCGCCGTCAGAGTGAACGGCCGGCCCGGGCTCGCCTGCATGCTCCCGGTCGCCGACGGCGACGTGGTCGAGCCCCTCGACCTGCCCGTGGTCCGCGATCTCGTGGTCGACCTGGTCCCGCGGCTCGCCCGGATCGCGGCATTTCTCCCAGGAGGGGAGCAGGACCTGCCCGACCGCGAGACGGTCGAGGCGTTGAAAGACCTCTGCCACTGCATCGAGTGCGGCTCCTGCATCTCGGTCTGCCCGGCCGTCACGGTGACCGATTTTGCCGGCCCGACCGCGATGCGCCAGCTCGAGCGCCTCCGCCTCGACCCCCGCGACACGGGCGACCGGACCCTCCTCGCGACCGAGGAGGGGCTCTTCTGCTGCACCTCGTGCCAGGCCTGCGCCGAGGTCTGCCCCAAGGAGATCCGGATCCCGGGCAAGGCGATCGAACGGCTCCGGGCCGAGGCGAACCGGCGGGGCATGACCCTCCCGCGACACGCCGAGGTCGCGGCCCTGGTCCGCAAGACCGGCCGCTCGGTCGACCGGACGATCACACCGCTCTTCGAGCGGGTCGAGTCTGTGCTCGAGCCCTACGGCCCCGTCCGCGGCGAGGTGGCGTTCTTCATCGGGTGCATCTACAGCATGCGCCTGCCCGAGACTGCCCTCGACGCGATCGAGGTGCTCCGGCGGAACGGGATCCGGGTGATCGTCCCGAAGGAGCAGGTCTGCTGTGGTTCGCCCCTGATCCGGACCGGCCAGCTCGCCGACCTCGCCCGGCTCCAGGCGACGAACCGCGCTGCTCTCGCCCCCTATCCGATCGTGATGACCATGTGCGCGGGCTGCGGCTCGACCCTGAAGCACGACTACGGGAACCTGCCGTTCCGGGTCATGGACTTCAACGAGGTGCTGGCCGAGTTCGGCATCGAGCCGCCGGCGCGCCTCCCCCTGACCGTCACCTACCACGACCCCTGCCACCTGCTCCGGGGCCAGGGGATCTCGGAACAGCCCCGGGCCCTGATCCGGGAGGTCGCGGACCTGGTCGAGATGGAGGCCCGGTGCTGCGGCTCGGGCGGCGGGGTCAAGGCCGGCAACCCGGCTGAGGCCGAGGCCCTCGGCGAGCGCCGGCGCGAGGCGATCGCGGCGACAGGCGCCGAGCAGGTGATCACCTCCTGCCCGTTCTGCGAGTTCCATATCCGGGCGCACACGGACCGGCCGGTCCGGCATGTGGCCTCCCTCCTGCTCGAGGGGTATAAAAAGAAGGATGCGGAGGCGGCCTCCGCCCCCGACCAGCCCTCGGGCTGATCCCTTTTTCGTCTCTCCGGCGGATGCCCCGCCGTCAGGCCATCAGCTCGCGCCACTGCGTGGTCTCGAGGAACGAGCCGGCCACGTCCTCCTCGAACTCGAGGTATCGGCGCCAGGGGACGGCGAAGCTCAGGACGTCCGTCCCAAGGACCCTCTTGATTGCGACCCGGGCCGACGGGTCCGTCAGTCCGAGCACGGCCCGCGGTCGGTCGCGCTCGCCCTCGGCCACGGCCCAGAGGAAGAACTGCATGCACCCCGCGCCCGGCGGGACGATCACGCCGTCGGCCGCGGGCCGGCGATAGTGGGCGAGTGTGACCAGCCCCGAGATGCCGGCCGCGTCGGCGACGAAGACGACGACCGCCGGCTCCTCGCCCTCGGGCACGGCCGAGAGCGGCATCAGCACGACCCACGGCCGCGCCGGGACCTTCGGCAGCAGCTCGAGAAAGGCCCGGGCCGCGGCCGGGTCGCGCCAGTACCGCTCGCCGTGGAGGAGGTGCTCCCTCATCGGCGAGTCGGGCATTCCCCGGGCCTGCTCGACGAGCCGCTCCGGGGCGCTGCTCCCCTCGACCCCGCAGCTCAGGAAGTACGACTGGCGCTCCGCGTCCTCGAACCCCGACTCGAACCCGAGCCCGATCGCGCCCCCCGGGCAGCCGGCCGTCTCCCGTGAGAGTGCCGCGGTCTTCCCGAGCGCCGCCTGGGCGAGCAGCAACATCGCGCAGCCCCGCCGCCCCTCGGTAAACACGATCGCGCCCTCGGGCCGCTCGTCCTGGAGGAGGATCGCGACCGGCTCGAACCGGAGGCCGAGCGCCTCCCGCAACCGACTCTGCATGAGCGAACCTCGACGGGACGCCATTTCAAGCTGTCGGATTTCCCAGTCCACAGGATTTATCCGGCAGGCCGCATGAGTACCTGTGGTGATGGTGCGATGACCTGCAGGCCCGTGAACGGGCGCTCCTGGTGGCTCGTTGTGGCCGCATTCATTCTTTTCGTCCTCCTGTTCGCGGGCACTGTGGACGCCACGACCCGGATCGTCCCGGTCGGCGACTCCCTGACCAAGGGGATGCTCGACACGGACGACGGGGGCATGCATCCGACCTACCGTTACTGGCTCTGGAACAAGCTCCGCACGAACGGCTACGACGTCGACTTCGTCGGCTCCTGGAGCGATCCGAACTTCCCGGTCAGCTTCGACCAGGCGAACGAGGGGCACGGCGGGTACACGATCGGCGGGATCCTGAACGGCGTCGGTACGGGAGGGAAACTCTCCTCCTGGCTGAACAGTTACTCCCCCGATATGGCCCTCGTGCTGCTCGGCACGAACGACGTGCTCGCCCAGACACCGATGGCGACCCGCTTCTCGAACCTGGGTGGGGTCGTGAATACCCTCCGGGCGAAGAACTCGAGGATCACGATCGTCCTCGCGAAGCTACCGCCGACCGGAGACAGCTACCGCAACACCAACTCGGGCCTGATCGAGTTCAACAATCAGCTGCCCTCGTGGGCATCGGCCCGCTCGACCTCGAGCTCGCGGATAGTCGTGGTCGACCTGTACTCGGGATACGACGGGCGCGTCGACAACCAGGCGCCACGGTATATCCACCCCGACGAGTCGGGCGAGAGGAAGATCGCGGACAAATGGTACGCGGCGATCACGCCCTATCTCACCAGGGGCACCCCGGTGACCACGACTCCTACCCCGGCGCCGAACCCGTACGCGATCACGGGCCCGCGGGAGATCACGAGCCCCGGCACCTACTATCTGGCGAACGACCTGGTGAACCGTAACGACGTGGTCTGTATCGAGGTCAAATCGCCGGGAGTGACGATCGACGGGCGCGGACACCGCCTCGGGGGCACCGGGGCCTCGTCAAACTCTGCCGGGATCTTTATCAACGGCATCCCGGACGTGACCGTGAAGAACCTCAAGGTCTCGGGCTGGGGATACGGGATCTACTACATCGATCCGGGCGTCGGCCTGGGACGGATCGAGGGGTGCACGATCGAGAACAACGTCTTCGCGGGGATCGTGCTCTACCGCGGGGTGACCGGCGTCAGCGTGGTCGGGAACCTGATCCAGGGTCATGCTCAGCGTGGCATCTGGATCTCGGACGCGCATGGCAACGTGGCCTTCAACAACCGATTCTCGAACCCGGGGGAGAACGTCGAGGTCGTGGGCTCCTCGACCGGCAACTCCTTCTCGGTCTCGAAGCGGACGGGGACGAACATCATCGGCGGCCCCTCGATCGGCGGCAACTACTGGGGCAAGCCCGCGGGGAACGGGTTCTCGGAGACCCACGGCGACGGCAATGGCGACGGGTTCTGCGACGAGGCCTTCACCTTCTCGGGCCAGACGGACGCCCTGCCCCTCGCCTCGCCGAACGCACCGACGCCCGTGCCGACGAAGACCTCTACGCCCACGCCGACCCCGACCCCGGGGCCGTACAGGTCGCTCGTCGTGCCGGGGCTGATCGAGGCCGAGGACTACGACAACGGCGGTGCGGGGGTCGCCTACAACGACACCGTCGCCGGCAACCAGGGTGGAGCGTACAGGACCGACGACGTGGATATCGAGTCCATCTCGGGCGGGTACGCCCTCGCCTACATCCGTGATGGCGAGTGGACCCGGTATACCGTGGCCGTGCAGCAGACCGGAGAGTACCTGGTCGGGCTCCACGCTGCGGCCTGGAACGGTCCCCGGACGGTCCGGATCCTGAACGGCGCCACCGAGATCGGAGCGATCACGGTCCCCGTAACCGGGTCGTCGACATCCTTCTCGACCGCGACGACCACGGTCCGCCTCGCGGCCGGCACGCAGGCGCTCCGGCTCGCCTACACCGGGGACGGCATGAACCTGGATAGGATCGAGATGACCCTCGTCCCGCCGACCACGACGACGGCCACACCGACCGTGACACCGACGCAGAACAGTTCGGTCGTCGTGGTCCCGGGCGGGATCGGCCTGCCGACCGACACGAACGGCGACGGGAAGTTGGACGACGTGAACGGCAACAGCCGGAAAGACTTCGCTGACGTCGTGCTCTACTTCAACGAGATGACCTGGATCGCCGCGAACGAGCCGCTCGCGGCCTTCGACTTCAACGCGAACGGCCGGGTCGACTTCGCTGACGCAGTCGAGCTCTTCAACACCCTCTAAAAGCGGGACGGGCCGGCCGGGCCCTTTTTTTCAATGCGTCGCGACCCAGGCGTAGGCCTCGAGCGCGGCCTTGGCGCCCTCGCCCGCGGCGATGATGATCTGGTCCGAGTTGATGCTCGTGACGTCGCCGGCCGCGTAGACGCCCGGCACGTTCGTGTGGCAGTTCTCGTCCACGACGACCTCGGCCTTCGGATTCAGCTCCACGAGGCCGGTGAGGAACTCGGTGTTCGGCAGCCAGCCGATGTCGACGAAGACCCCGTCGAGCTCGAGCCGCGTCTCTTTGCCCGTCGCTTTCTCGCGGATCGTGATCCCCGAGAGGAACGCGTCGCCGTGGAGCGCGGCGATCTCGTAACCCTTCAGCGTGTTGATGTTCTTCTTCTCCGCAAGCCGGGCGAGATTGACATCGTCGGCCTTCAGCTCCGAGCGGACGATGAGCTCGACCCGCGTCGCGAGTCCGGCCAGCTCGATCGCCATCTGGACGGCAAAGTTGCCGCCGCCGATCACGGCCACGTGCTTGTCCTTGAAGAGGGGGCCGTCGCAGGTCGCGCAGACCGAGAGGCCGCGCCCGAGGAACTTCTTCTCGTCCGCCACACCGAGCTCCCGCGGGTGCTTGCCCGAGGCGATGATCAGGGCGGTCGCAGAGTAGGTCTGCCCGCCCTCGGTCGTGACGCTGAACCGGTCGCCTTCGCGCGCGACCCCGGTCACACGGTCGAGCTCGAGCCGGATGTTCTGCGAGCGCACGTGCTCCTCGAACCGCTGCATCAGCTCGTCCCCCTTGATCATCCGGAAGCCCATGTAGTTCTCGATCGCCCAGGACTCGAGAGCCTGGCCCCCGATCGTGGTCGAGACGAGCAGGGTCTTGAGGCCCTTCCGGGCACAGTAGACACCGGCCGTCAGCCCGGCAGGCCCGGCTCCGACGATCACGACGTCCAGCGCCGTCTCTGTCTGGTCCGTGCCGAAGAGCTCCCCGAGCCTCTTCGTATCGTATCCGATGATCACCTCGCCGTCGACCAGGGTGACCGGCACGCCGTACTGGTTCGAACGCTCGATCATCTCGCGGGCGGCCTGTCGGTCGGTACCGGCGTTGATCGCCCGGTACGGGACCCCCCGCCGATCGAGGAAGGCCTTGACCATCCGGCAGTATGGGCAGTTGTCAGTGTAGTAGACCACAACGTTCGGCATGGAGAGCAGTTCTGCACCCCTGTATAAAAAGAATGGCTAGGCCTGGCCCTCGATCGTCGCGTCCACGAAGGTGACGAGCTGGGTCAGGAGCATGGGGTCGAGTCCCTGCTCGACCGCGAGGAAGATTCCCGAGTGATTGAGAAGGCGCAGCCGGTTCGCGACGAAGTGGATGAACTTCGAGAGGCTCGAGGACGAGAGGTAGATCAGCATGGTCGAGACCGAGTCGATCAGGATGCAGGTCGGCTCGCCGGAGTGGGCCTTCAGCAGCTCGGTCACGCCGATCCCGATCTCGGTCAGGTCCGTCGGCGACTGTACATAGCGGCACCGGTCATCGTGGGGAGGCGTCGAGCCGAGCGCGTACGCGGTGATCGCGTCGATGAAGTCGATCCGCTCGAGGTCGAGGCCGGCCGATCCGTAGAGCCGTGCGAGCACGCGGTACGGGTAGTTGGTCGTGATGACACAGACCCGGTACCCGGCCGCCTGGAGCTCGGCCGTCAGGGCCAGATTCTGCTCGCGCAGGCGGTCCGGTGGGGAGAGGACCAGAAAGAGCTGCTTTGTGCCGAGATCGGCCACGCTGATCAACCGGGTCACGCACTCACTCCAGGAGGAAACGTCGGTAGTCTTCGGGGATCCCATCAAAGTCGCTCGCGATGGCGTGTTTGAGTGCGGTGATCGTCGCGCTGAGACCGCGGGCCCCGGCGGCCTCGCAGCGGAGGGCGAGTGCGACCTCCTCGGCCGAGAGCCGCTCGCTCTCGAGGTCGGCCGCGAGGGCCGTCAGGGTCTCGGCGATCACCCCGGCAGGTCGGACGAGCCGGAGCACGGCCTCGGTCAGGAAGCCCGTGAGCATAGCCTCGGTCTCGCGGAGCCGGGTGATGTCGGTCAGGGTGTGGATCGCGCCCCCGTCCTCGAGCGGATCGACCGAGGCGACAAACCAGCGGTCCCGGATCCGAATCACCTTGCGTTCGCGGTGTCCGGTCTGGCATGAACGGCGAAAGGGGCAGTCCTCGATGAACTCGGGTCGATCGTGGAATACCTCGTGGCACTGGCGCCCGAGGAGTTCGCTGGAAGGAGCCTCGAGCAGCTCGCCGGTCGCCCGGTTTGCGGCCTCGATCGCGCCGTCGAGCCCGAGCACGTACACGGGATGGTCGACGGCCTCGAAGGCTCGCTCGTACACCGATGCCGGCACCTCGCTCCCTGCAGCGATCTCCATACGGATCCATGGGACGCCCGCCCGGATATCTCTGTGCCTTCCCGGCCGGGGCCGAGCTCGTGACCGGATAACGACAACCTGCGCCGCACCCTTCATCAACTCTGGGACCCACCCTCTTCTATGGTCCGAACCCTGGTCCTTCACGACCGCGAGGCCGCCGGGACCGCCGGGCTCCTGGCACAGCTGCTCGGGCCGGCCATGACCGCCCCCCTCGCATCCCCGCCTGGGGACTGGTCGGATGCGATCGCCTGCGTCCTCGTCATGGCCCCGGCGGGCCTGACTTCGGCTGGCCTCGACCGGCTCGCCCGCACGGTCCCGTCCTACCTCCCGGTCGCGCTCTGGCTCCTCCCGGCATCCGGTGCGGAGGAGCGCTTCCGGGCCGCGGGAGAGGCCTTCGGCGATCGCCTGGTCCTCGCAGCGACCGTGCCGGCCGGCCCGGAGGCGCTCGCCGCGGCCGGAGTGGCCCTCCGACGACGGCTCCTCCGCGGGGCCTCGGAGATGCCCGAAGCCGAGATCCGGACGCTCGTGCTGGAGGAACTCGGAGCCCGGAACACCTGCACGCTCTGCACGGGCCACGCAGACGAGGTACGGGCGACCCCGATCGAGTACCTGCTGCTCGACGATCGGCTCTACCTCCTCTCCGAGGGCGGGGAGAAGTTCGCCCACCTCCTGCTCAATCCCTGCGTCTCGGTCGCGGTCTACGACCCGTACGTCTCGATGAGCACGCTCTTCGGGCTGCAGCTGACCGGCCGCGCGACCGTGGTGCCCGCGTCATCGGGGGAGTACGGCCGGGTGCTCGGGGCAAAGGGGCTGCGGGAGGAGCGGGTCAGCGCCCTCCCGGTCCTGATGCACCTGATTCGGGTCGAGCCCGAGGAGGTCGAGCTGATCTCGTCGGCCGCGCGGCAGCGGGGGTACGCGGCCCGGCAGCGGCTCCGTTTCTAGGAGAAGTCGAAGGCCTCGACCGCAAGGGTCTGGAGGTCGAGCGAGACAGCCCGGGCCGGGGTCGGGTTCACGTTCATCTGTTTCTGGAACGCGGTCTGCGACTGCCAGGCCCCGGCATTGATCCCGATCACGCCACGGTACTGGCAGAACCCCATGATGTGGACGTGGCCCGTGTGCAGCACCTCGGGCACGGGATCGATCAGGAGCCGGTCGGTCTTTGCGGCCGCGATCGGGGTCCGGCGACCGTAACTCGGGACCAGGTGCCGGCGTTTGAGCATCTCCTCCATCAGCTCCCCCGGCCGGTCGTACGAGGTTCCGGGCAGGAGCGGGATCATGTCGTCGATCGAACGGCCGTGATACATCAGGACCCGGACCCCCTGGAGCGAGACCATGCACGGGTTCTCGACGATCGTGCAGTTGGACGGCAGGTGGGCCGCGAACCGCTCCGGGAGGGCCGGCTGGGGCTCGGCTCCGCGGACCACGTCGTGGTTTCCCGGCGCGGCCACGATCCGGAGCCGGGAGGGGAGGTCGTGGAGCATCCGGCCGAACTCGGCGTACTGCTCGTCGATGTTGGTGATCGTCAGCTCCCGCTCCTGGCCCGGGTAGATCCCGATCCCGTCCACGAGGTCGCCCGCGATCAGCAGGTACCCGATGTCGTCGTTCTCCTGGAGCCAGTCGGCGAACCGGTCCCAGGCCTCGGGCAGGAACGTGTTCGAGCCGACGTGGACGTCCGAGATCAGGACCGCGCGCCCGGGCTCCTTGGAGAGGAACGGGGCGTGGCCGGCCGGGACCTCGGGGCGGAGGATCTGTTCCCCGAAGAAGAGGGAGCCGTCGTCCGAGAGCTTGCCCCGGACACCGACCACCTCGTCGGGCACGAGCCGTTCGGCCTGGTCGTAGTCAGGGCGGTTCTTGTTGAAGAGGACGGGGATCACGCCGGTCGGGTCCTCGAGCTGGACGAGCCGGTGCCCTTTGGTGGTCGCCTTCCCCTCGACGACGATCCCGATGATCGTGCACTCCTGCTGCCGGTACCGGCTCGTGCGCACGAGGGCCTCGATCGGCATCGCGTGGACGCGGGAGCGGACGAGCCCCCCGAGGCGGGTATACCGATCGCGGAAGTAGTGGACGTAGTCCTGGATCGAGCTGACCACGTCGGACGAACCGGGCGCGCCCACCAGCACCTCAAGGTGGGGGTCGGCGAGGAAGCGGACCCCGTCCCGCTCGGGCCGGATCGACGGGATCATGGCGCGCGAGATGACGACGGCGTCCTCAGGGGCCTCGCGGAGGATCCGGTCGACGAGCCCCGGGTCGCTCTGCTCGCGGATCCAGTCGACGACGTCGGGATGGACCTGTCGCTTGGCTGCGAGGAACCGCTGGACGATCTCGGCGGACTCGAGCATCGGATCCCTATTGGCCCCGGGGGAAGATAGGTTATCCGCTACTTATAAGAATGGCCGCGGAGCAACCCTTCAGGCACATGGGGGCATCCAAGGAAGATCCGTCCCTGCTCGACCGACTGCGCCATTCGGACGACCGGTGGGCTTCGCTTGCACGGGATCTCATCTGGGTCGTGGGCGTGGTCGGCCTGATCGCGCTCACGCTCTTCCTGGTCTCGGGGACCTGGCCCGCGGTGGTCACGATCGAGTCCGAGAGCATGGTCCCGAACATGAACGTCGGCGACCTCGTCCTCGTGGTCTCGCCCGACCGCTACGGCAACCTCACGACCTCCGCGGAGGGCGCGGTCTCGGGATACGGGCGGTTCAACACCCATCCCAACAATGCGGGCGCACCGGTCTACGGCGACGTGATCATCTACCGGCCGAACGGCAACACCCAGGTCCACCCGATCATTCACCGCGCAATCGGCCTCGTCAACGACTCCGCTGCGGCTGCGGAGTTCGGTGCCGGGCACGGGGGGTACCTCACGAAGGGCGACCACAACACGATCCGCGACCAGGACGGCGGGTACGTCGGCCTCGGACGGCTCGAGCCGGTGAAGCCCGAGTGGGTGATCGGCAAGGCCCTCTTCGTGGTGCCGATCGTCGGGTACCTGCCCCTGCACCTCTTCGAGGTGGCGGCCGTCGTGATCGGGCTGATGCTCCTCTACGAACTCTGGCTCTCGCGCCGGGAGAAGAAGGCCGAAGCGCCGCCGTCCGGCGGGAAGGGGCGGCGGAGGTGAGACCGTGACGGACCTTGCCACCCTCCTCTCCGACACGCTCGCGGGCCACCGCCTCACCGAGGCCGAAGGCCGACTCCTCCTCGATGCGACCGGGTGCGACGTGCTCGCGATCGCAGCCGCCGCCGACGAGCTCCGACAGGAGCGGGTCGGCGACCGCGTCACCTACGTGAAGAACCAGAACCTTCATGTCACGAACATCTGCAAGAACGTCTGCGGCTTCTGCGGCTTCGGCAGGTCGCCAGGGGCGCCGGGGACCTATCTCTACGGAAAGGAGGAGGTCCAGCGGAAGGCCCGGCTCGCGCGTGAGCGCGGGGTCACCGAGATCTGCCCGCTCTCGGGGGTCCACCCCGACTTCACGATCGAGTCCTACGTGGACCTGATCGCCTGGATCCACGAGTCGGCCCCGGGCGTGGACGTCCACACCTGCTCGCCCGAGGAGGTCTCGTTCGTCGCGAAGAAGGCGGATCTTTCGACGGTCGAGGTGCTCGAGCGCATGCGCGAAGCGGGCCTGGGAACCCTCCAGGGGACTGCGGCCGAGATCCTGGTCGACGAGGTCCGGCAGGTGATCTGCCCGAGGAAATGCGACACGGCGACCTGGCTCCGTGTGATCCGAGAGGCCCATGCGATGGGGATCCGATCGACCGCCACGATCATGTACGGTGCGGGCGAGACGACCCGCGACCGGATCCGGCACCTGGGCCTCCTCCGTGAGGTCCAGGACGAGTACGGGGGCTTCACCGAACTCGTTCCGCTCACGTATATCCACCAGAATACGCCCCTCTACCGGGCCGGGCTCGCGCCGGCCGGAGCGACCGGGCGCGAGGACCTGCTGCTGGTCGCGGTCGCCCGGCTCTTCCTCGACAACTTCGACCACATCCAGGTCTCATGGGGCAAGGTCGGACCGAAGATGGTCTCGGTCCTCCTCCTTGCCGGGGGCGACGACCTCGGCGGCACCATGTTCGAGGACGAGGTCACGGTCGATGCCGGGGCCGAGGAGGCCGCGTACATGGACCCGGCCGCGATGGCCCGGATCGCGGCCGACCTGGGCCGCCCTCTCTGGCAACGGTCGACCACCTACCGGCTCCTTCGCGAGGAGCCCCCGGTCTAGGCGAGCAGAGCGAGGGCCGCCCGCCCGCTCATCCCGACCGCGACCCCGAGGGCGGCCGCGGCCCCGTTCGCTTCCTTCACCTCGCCTCCGAGCAGGTCGTCGATCGTCCCGATCGACGGCCCGGCTGTCGGCCGCACCCGGGCCGCCGGGTAGCCGAAGCCCTGGAGGGCCCCGACGTCGATCGCCCCGCATCCCACCAGGCCCTTTTCTCCGATTGCGAAGACCAGGTTCACCGGCCCGGCCGGCACCGCGTAGACCCGGACAGCTTTTCCATCGAGCTGTATCTCCTCCTCGATCATCGGATCGCGTGGGGTGTCGGACCTGATGGATTATACGTCGGGAGCGACCATGCAACCTGATAGCATATGACAGGGGTGCCGGAGTCAGGGACGATCGTGGCGCTGCTCAGGGATTGTGAAGGGGGGCACCGCCTGACCGAGGCCGAGGGGGCGCTCCTCCTCCGGGCGCGGGGGCGCGAGGTCTTCGCGATCGCAGGGGCCGCCCATCGGGCCCGGCAGGAGCGGGCCGGCGATGCCGTGACCTGGGTCCGGAACCAGAACATCAACGTGACCAACGTCTGCGTCAACCGGTGCGGATTCTGCGGTTTCTCCAGGCGAGCGGAGGACCCCGATGCGTTCCGTCTGACGCTTCCCGACGTGGTGCACAAGGCCGGAGAGGCGGCCGTGCGGCAGGTGACCGAGATCTGCACGGTCTCGGGCCTCGCGCCCGGGTTCGACGGCGACACCTACTGCGCGATCCTCCGCGCGTGTCGGGAGGGTGCGCCGCAGGCCCACCTCCACGCCTCGAACCCGATGGAGGTCGCCTACGGCGCCGGCCGGAGCGGGCGGACGACGGAGGAGCAGCTCGTCCTGATGCGCGAGGCCGGGCTCGGCTCCCTCTGCGGCACGGCCGCGGAGATCCTCGTCGACGAGGTCCGGGCCCGGATCTGCCCGGGCAAGTGCTCCACGGCCGAGTGGACCCGGATCATCACCGAGGCGCACCGCCTGGGCATCCCGACCACGGCCACGATCATGTACGGCTCGGGGGAGTCGGTCGAGGACCGGGTCCGGCACCTGGCCGTCCTCCGCGATATCCAGGACGAGACCCGGGGATTCACCGAGTTCGTGCCGCTCTCGTTCGTGTACCCCCGGACGCCGCTCTATCTCGCAGGCCAGGCCCCGCCCGGAGCAACCGGGGTTGAGGACCTTTTGATGATCGCAGTCGCCCGGCTCTTTCTCGACAATGTCGACCACGTCCAGGCCTCGTGGGTCAAGCTCGGCCTGAAGATGGTCTCACTCTCGCTGCTTGCCGGTGCGGACGACCTGGGAGGGACCCTGTTCGAGGAGCGGATCTCGGCCGAGGCGGGCGCCACCGGGACCGACTACCTCGCTCCGGAGGAGATGGCCCGGGTCGCGGCCGACCTGGGCCGACCGCTACGACAGCGGACCACGCTCTACGAGCCCGTGGCGCCGCGCTGATTCCGATCGGCCGGCAGGAGCAGCACGCAACCGAGCGCGATCGCGACGAGGACGAGGTCCACGCCCATGATCAGCCGGAGGAGCGCGAGGAAGGTTCCGGTCGCCTCGGTGACGGGCGCCCCTCCGAACCAGAGCGAGAAGACGACCGCGGCGATGCTGAGCGAGATGGCCTGGCCGGCGAGGCGCATGGTCTCCTCGGTGCTCGAGGCGAGGCCGAAGGACTCCCGGCCGACCGCGTCGAGGACGACCCGGACGAGCGGGCTCGCCACGAGGGCCGGCCCGAGGCCGAGCAGGAGGAGCGCGGCCCCGAGCTGGACGAACGGGGTCGCGCTGTCCAGGGGGACGAGCAGTCCGATCCCGGCACCGGTGAGCACGGTCCCGGTCGCGGCGACCGTGCGGGGAGGGTGCCGGTCCGAGAGCCGGCCTCCGAGCGGTGAAGCGAGGGCCATCGCGACCGGGCCGATGAGCAGGACCAGCCCAGCCGCCCAGGGGTCGAGCCCCCGGACGTCCTGGAGATAGAGGCTCATCAGGAACGAGGGGGCGAAGGAGCTCGCATAGTAGACGAAGGCCGTGAGCAGACCGATCGAGAAACCCGGCCGAACGGCGAGGGAGAGGTCGAGGAGCGGCGCCGGGGCCCGCCGTTCCCGGAGCAGGAAGAGGCCGAGCCCGAGGCCACCGAGCAGGGCGAGGCCGACCCCTATCAGGGCCGGGAGCAGGGTGATCCCGGTCAGCAGGGCGAGGAGGGTCGCGGTCCAGATCAGGGCGCCCGGACGGTCGAACGGCCGATCGCGGGCCAGGTCGCACTCGATCGTGACTCGCCGCCGGACCACCACGAGGGCGATGATGGCGATCACGGCGGCCACGGCAAAGAGCCAGCGCCAGGAGAGGTACTGGGTGACGAGGCCGCCGAGCAGGGTTCCGGCCGAGTACCCGATCATCAACACCCCAATGATCGCACCGAGCGCCCGCCCCCGTTCGGCCTCGGGGGTGACGAGGCTGATAAAGGCCATCGAGGTGCCGAAGACCATGGCTCCGCCCACGCCGGCGAGGGCGCGGGCTCCGATCAGGACGATCGCTGAGGGTGCGAGCGCCGCAAGGAGCGCGGCGCCGGTGTAGACCGCGACCCCGATTGAGAAGATCCGCCGGACTCCGATCTGATCGGCCGCGCTTCCGAACGGGAGCAGGCAGGCGCCGGCCACGAGGAAGAAGACGGTCCCGACCCAGGTTGTGCCGGTCGCCGAGAGCTCGAACTCCCGGGCGATCGAGGGGAGGGCCACGATCAGGGCCGAGACCATGAACGGTGCGAGAAATGACCCGAGCGAGACGGCAAGACGTACCCGCCGCCGCTCTGCCAGGTCCACGGCCATGCCCCCTCCTCAGGCGGCCGCCCGGATAAAGGGTGTGGTCAGGAGGAGGCCACGGGTGCCCCGCTCAACTCGCCCGGTCCCCGAGGAAGGTGGCGCCCCGGCGCCCCGCCGCACGGGCTGCCTCGGCCGCGGCCTCATCCCGCGCGACATCGCCCGCACGGTAGCCGTTGCCGATCACGGAGCCGAGCGAGACGAACTCGTGCGCCGAGAGGAACCCCTCGATCGTCTGCACGGCCCGCTCACCCCCGCTGTTCGCCTGGACCGCGACGGCAATTCCCCCGCGCCCGGCGAGCCGTCGCCGGTGATAGAGCGAGTACGTCCGGTCGATGAAGTTCTTGGCCTGGCCGTTCACGTCGTAGTAATAGGTCGGCGCACCGAGCACCACGATCTGGGCCTCGAGCATTCGCTCGGCGATCGCATCCCAGTCGTCCTGGACCTGGCAGAAGTTCTCCTTCTGACAGACCTCGCACCCTGTACACGGCCCGATCGTCTTTCCGGCGAGCGAGATGAACTCGGTCTCGAACCCGGCCCTGGCCGCCTCCTCGAGCACGGATCGGACGAGATAAGCGGTGTTTCCGTCCTCGCGCATGGACCCCGAGATTCCCAGCACTTGCATGAACGTGTGGATGGCCGTTCAGGATGATAAATGATATCGCCCGCCACGCGGGCCGGCTACCGCCAGGTCCCGGGAGGGCAGCGGAGCTCGAACCGGACGCCGTCGCCCGGTCGCCCGGTCTCGCTCACCTCGATCCCGGTGATCGCCAGGATCTGGGGCGCAAGGTAGAGTCCGAGCCCGGTGTTCTTGCCGTAGCCCTGCTCGAAGATCCGCTCCTTGTCGCTCTCGGGGATGCCGATCCCGTCGTCCCCATAGAGCAGGACGAGAGAGTCGCCGTCGATCTCGGTCTCGACCCGGATCCGGGTGACGGTCTGGCCGTACCGGACCGTGTTGTCCATCAGGTTCGAGAAGACCTTGCGCAGCAGGGGGTCGGCGAACACCTCGCGCTCGCCGGTCTCGATCGCGAGCCGGATCCCGTCGAGCTCGACCTCGGTCAGGGCCTGGCGCACGACACTGGCGACCTGCTGCCACTCGGGCGCCCGGGCGCCCACCCGCTCGTAGTCGGCCGTGAACGCGAGTATCCGGTCCATTGTCCCGACGGTATCATGCGCCGATCGGCGGTGACGGGCGGCGCTCTCGGGATCGGGGTCGCGCTCGGCCAGCCGCAAGTACCCCTGGAGGGCCATCATCTTGTTCCGGAGGTCGTGCCGCGTCACGCTCGAGAGCAGAGCGATCTTCGCGTGGGCCTGGCGTAGGGCCTCCTCGTCCCGGACGCGGTCCGTGATCTCGGTCGCGATGTGGATCACCTTCTCGAGCGTGCCGCTCTCATCGAGGACCGGGGTACAGGCGACCAGGTAGGTCCCGTCGAGTCCCTCGAGCACCATCTCGACCGAGCCTCCCGCATCCCCGGAGTCCATCAGCCGTCGGAACGGGCACCCGTCGGGGGGACCTGCCGATCCATGAAAGACCTCGTAACATCGCCGCCCGAGCATCGCGGCCGTGTCGAGGCCGAGGGCGTGCTCGGCCGCACGGTTGGCGGCGAGGATCGCCTGGTCCGGGCCGAGGATCAGCACGGGCTGCCCGATCGCCTGGAAGATCCCCTCCCAGTCCCGGCCGAGCCGCCCAAGCTCCTGCTCGAGGACGAGGTGGTGCGTGATCTCGACGAACTGGACTGCGACGGACTGCGGGCCGAACCGGAAGGCAGAGACTTCGTACGCCCGCTCGACCTCGCCGTTGCGATAGCTCACGTCTTCCGAGACGAAGGGGACCCCTGTCCGGGCGACCTCACTGTACCGAGCGGGGATCTCCGTCCCGGCGAGCGCGGGGAAGGCTTCCTCGATGGAAAGGCCTGCAAGGGACGCGTGCGAAAGTCCGAGGATGCGGTCGGCAGCCGGGTTTCCGCCGAGAAGGACGAGTTGACGATCGGACCGGAGCTCGTAGAGGTGGAGCCCGGTCGGCGTGGACGCGATGATCGCCCTGATCCGCTCCTCCGAGGCCCGGAGCTCCTTCTCGGCCCCCGCAAGCTGCTCGTTGGCGGCCCGGAGTTCATCCTCGGCCCTGTCCCGCTCGGTCACGTCGCGGAGCACGACCTGGACCCCGCAGAACCGGCCGTCGCGAACCACGGGGACCCCGGTCCCCTCGAAGACCACGACCGAGCCGTCGCGCCGCCGGCTGTGCATCGTGATCAGCCCGCTCGGCCGGCCCGCGAGGTTCTCGCTCTCCGAGGCGCGGATTGCGGCAAGGGCAGCGGGATCGATCGTCGAGGGATCGAGGCGACGGCCCACGATCTCGTCGGGTGCAAAGCCCGTGACCTGCTCAATCGAGGGCGTGATGTAGATCGGTATCCCTCGTTCGTCTAAGATGAGGACGATCTCCGAGATCCGCTCGGCCAGCTCCCGGTACCGGGCCTCGCTCTCGCGAAGCGCAGCCTCGGCCCGTCGGCGCCGGACCGCCTGCCGGCACTTATGCACGAGCTCGGCAAACTGCGCCTCGGGGTCGCCGCCCTTCTGGAGATAGAAGTCGGCCCCGTTGTCGAGCGCCTCGATCACGATCTCTTCGCGGCCCCGGCCCGTGAAGAGGATGAACGGGAGGTCGCCGTGGTCACTCCGGCACGCCTTCAGGAGTTCGATCCCGTTCATCCCGGGCATCTGGTAGTCCGAGACGACGATGTCCACGGGCTGCCGGTCGAGTTCGACAAGCGCCCGGGCCCCTGAGCGGGCGACCCGGACCTGGAACCCGCCGTCCTGTCCGAGAAAGAGCTTGAAGAGCTCGAGCAGAGCGGGTTCGTCGTCGACGTACAGGACCTGGATCATTACCGGGGGGTGTCTCTGCATGAGTCCTTGGCACCAATAGTGATAGCCTTTTCGAAACGATTGCGGATTATGCCGTCCGCTCCAGGGACGGAACCAGACCGATCATGGAAAAGGCGTCCATGACCTCGTCCACGGGCTCCCGGGGACGGAAGAAGAGATGGGAGCCGCACGCGCAGTCGCTCGCTCCGAAGTCCTGGACCCTCTCGCCGCCGATCGCCCGGGCGAGGTCGCACTCGAGCCGCGCCGATCCCTCGCCGGTCACGGTCGCGATCAGCCGGAACCGGGGGTCGAGCAGGAGGCGGTCGACATGCCAGCGCGGTGGCCGGTCACGGTCGCGGGCGAGCCGGCGGTGCCGCTCGACCCGGAGAAGCCCACCCGGGCCGAGGGCCGAGCCGACGTAGAGGTGGAACCCGGGCCGGAACGCGACCGGCCCGAGCCGGCCCACGGCCAGGGTGACGGCCGGGTTCGCGAGGATCAGGCAGTAGGTGCCGGGCTCCATGCTCAATGCTCAGAGCCGGCGGATCAGCTCGGCGGCCGCGCGGACCTGGCGGCTCCCGCCCTCCTCCTCGGGGAAGCCGTGGCCCGGGAAGAGCCCGCGGACTTCGAGGGCCGCGAGCCGGTCGAGCGACCCCGCCAGGACCTCGCGCGAGCCCCCCGGAAAGTCGTATCGGCCGAAGCAGCCGTCCGAGAAGACGGTGTCGCCCGAGATCAGGTCGCCGGTCGCCTCGTCATAGAGGCAGCAGGAGCCGGGGGTGTGGCCCGGGGTGTGGATGACCCGGAAGCCCCCCACCTCGTCGCCGTCCGCAAGGAGGCGGTCGGGGGCGATCCCGGGTGACCGGGCCCCGAAGTGGGACGAGAGGGACCAGGCATCCTCGACAAGGGCCTGGGCGTCGGCCTCGTGGATTGCGACCGCGGCACCGCACATGTGGGCGATCTCCTTCACGTAGGCCGTATGGTCGAAGTGGCCGTGCGAGAGGACGATCAGCTCGATCTCGTCCTTGAAGGGCTCGATCGCCATGGGGAGCACACCCGCGTCCACGAGCACGGACCCGGCAAGGTAGGCGTTTGCGAACATCCCGCGCCCGGGAATCCATCGAATCGGCATACATCCATATAACGACCGCCGGCCATATCCTGTTTATGCACCGCCTGATCGAGGACTGCCTCGGGTCCGTGCCCGAGGTCGCCCACGCCATCGCCCGCGACGAGGACCTGGTCCCCCGCCGCGTGGCCCGGGCGATTGCCCGCGGCCGGATCGTGGTCCCGGCCAACCCCCGGCGAGAGCACCGGCTCTGCGCGATCGGCGAGGGCTGCCGTGTCAAGGTGAACGTGAATATCGGGACCTCGGGGACGCGATGCGACCCGGCCCTGGAGCTCGAGAAGGCCGAGGCAGCGCTCGCCGAAGGGGCGGACGCGCTGATGGACCTCTCGACCGGCGGCGACCTGCCCGCGATCCGGCGCTCGATCCTGGCGCTCGACGCGCCCGTCGGGACCGTCCCGATCTACGAGGCCGTCCGGCGGGCCGGGAACGCGGCCGATGTCGACGCAGACCTGCTCTTCCGCGTGATCCGCGAACATTGCCGCGAGGGCGTGGACTTCCTGACCCTCCACTGCGGCGTGAACCAGGACGCGTACCGGGCCCTGGTCGACGACCCGCGGGTGATGGGCGTGGTCTCGCGCGGCGGCGCGTTTCACACAGTGATGATGGCCGAGCGGGGCGAGGAGAACCCGCTCTACGCCGAGTTCGACTACCTCTGCGAGCTCCTCGTCGAACACGGCGTGGTCCTCTCGCTCGGAGACGGGATGCGGCCGGGTTGCCAGTCGGACGCGGAACGGCTGGCGAAGGCGACCGAGTACCTGACCCTCGGCCGGCTCGCCAAGAAGGCCCTGGGCTCGGGCGTCGAACGGATGATCGAAGGGCCGGGGCACATCCCTCTCGACCAGGTCGGGTACAACGTCCGGATGCTGAAAGAGCTGACCGACGATGCCCCGCTCTACCTGCTCGGTCCGCTGGTGACCGACCTCGCGCCGGGATACGACCATGTGGTCGGGGCGATCGGGGGCGCCGTCGCCTGTCAGCACGGCGCCGACTTCCTCTGCATGGTCTCGCCGGCCGAGCACCTGGCCCTGCCCGACCGCGACGATATCGTCGAGGGGACCCGGGTCGCCCGGCTCGCGGCCCACATCGGGACCCTCTCGCGCCTCCCCGGCGGGAGAGCGTCCCGGCAGGAGGTACGCATGGGGGATGCCCGGCGGCGCCTCGACTGGGACGAGCAGTTCCAGCTCGCACTCTTCCCCGCTCACGCCCGGAAGATCCACGAGCGGGACGGGGCCGTCGAGACCTGCTCGATGTGCGGGGACCTCTGCGCCCTGAAGCTCGCAGGCGACCTGCTCCCGACGCCGGCACCGCGCGATCCCGAGTGAGGGGCCCGTTCCGCCGGGCTTATCTCTCTCGGGGCACCACCTGAGAGTATGGTTCGCTGGCTCCTGCCCTGCCTCCTGCTCGCTCTTGCCCTCGTGCTCACGGCCGGGTGCACCTCCGCCCCCGGTTCGGATCCAACACCCACGGTTCCTGCCACGGGTGTCCCGCCCGTCGATGCGGACCCCTCGACCGTGCTCGCCGCGATCGCCGCCGACGTCAATGCCACGCTCGAGGGGATGGACAAGAACGTCGCGACGGCGGCGGCCGAGCTGGGCTCGGGCGGCCTCTCGGGGCCCGGGGCGAACGCCACGCTCGCCCGGCTCGCAGCCATCTCGCCCCACGTGGCCGATGCGGTCTCGATCACGCCCGAAGGCCGGATCGTAGCCGCGATGCCCGAGGAGTACGGCGGAGCGATCGGATCGAGCGTCGCGAACCAGACCCACGTCCAGCAGGGTCTGCGGGACCGCAGGCCCCTGATGTCGCCGGTCTTCACCGCGGTCGAAGGGTTCGACGCGGCCGTGCTCCAGCACCCGGTCACGGGGAGCGACGGCGTGTTCTCGGGCCTCATCTCGGTCGTCTTCGATCCCTCCATGCTGCTCGCCGACCGGATCGACCGCACGGTCTCGGGGACGACCCTCACGGCGTGGGCGATGCAGCCTGACGGCCGCATCCTCTTCGATCCCGACCCCGAAGAGGTCGGGCGGAACGTGGTGACGGACCCCTCCTACACCGGCTACCCCGAGCTCGTCGCACTTGCGAAGCGGATGGCGACGGAGCCGGCCGGCAGCGGATCGTACTCGTTCAACGCGACCGGCAGCGACTCCCCAGTGACCAAGCAGGCGACCTGGGGCACGGCCGGCCTTCATGGGGCCGAGTGGCGGATCGTCGTGGTCCGCGAAGGTTAATCCTCCTCTTTTTGGCAGCCGGCACGGTCTGCACTACCGGTTCATCCGCTCGCGGAGCTCGTCGATGTTGAGCGGGTTGAGGGGCTTGCAGGCTTGCAGATCAGTTCGTTCACCCGGAGCCGTTCCTGGACGAGCGCAAACGTGACCGCGGTGTTCTCGGGGTCGAGCGTCTCGAAGTAGGCCGTCGTCTGTTCCATGCCCGGGCCATGGGCCGCGGAGCGGATAAACCGAACGGCGGCTCGATCCCCTCAGATCCTGAGGATCCGCACGGCGAGCCAGGCGGCGTTCGCACCGTTGTCGATGCCGACGCAGGCGACGGGGACGCCCTTCGGCATCTGAACGATCGAGAGGAGGGCGTCGAGCCCCCCGAGCGTGCCCGAGACCGGCACGCCGATCACGGGGCGGTCCGTCCGGGAGGCGACGACCCCGGGGAGGGCGGCCGCAAGGCCGGCGATGCAGATGAAGACCCGGGCGTCCGAGGCCTTCACGTAGGCCTCGAGCGCGTCGGGGTCGCGGTGGGCCGAGAGGACCCGGTAGTCGTAGCTCTGCCCCTGCTCCTCGAGGACCGCGATCGCCTTCCGGGCGATCGCGTCGTCCGAGGCCGATCCGGCGATGACGGCGACGTCGACCATCGGGGAGAGTATATGCCCCGTCGGCACATAAAGTTGAGACGAATCGTCATGGAGAAGGAACCTCTGCTGATGCTGCCCGGGCCGGTTCCGGTCCCCGAGCGCGTCCGCCTGGCAATGGCCCGCCAGGCGATCAACCACCGCTCGGCCGAGTTCGGTGCGGTGTACGCGGACTGCGTCCGCTGCCTGAAGCCCGCGTTCGGGACGGAGAACGACCTCGTGATCATCTCGGGCTCGGGAACTGCCGGCATGGAGGCCGCCGTTGCGAACTTCGGGCGCACCAGGAAGATCGCCTGCCTGGTGAACGGAAAGTTCGGCGAGCGCCTCTACGACATCTCGAAACGTTACGGCGAGCCCATGCTCCTCAAGTCCGAGTGGGGCACACCGCTTCCCCTCGATGACCTCGCAGCGAGCCTCGAGGCCGGGGCCGAGGTCGTGACCCTGGTCCACAACGAGACCTCGACCGGGATCCGGAACCCGGCGCACGAGGTCGGGAAGCTCTGCCGCAAGCACGATGCGCTCTTCATCATGGACGGAGTCACCTCGATCGGCGGCGACGTGGTCGAGGCCGACCGCTGGGGCGTCGACGTCGCGATCGTCGGCTCGCAGAAGTGCCTCGCGGCGCCGGCCGGCCTGGCCGTGGTCTCGCTCTCGGACCGGGCCATGGAGCGGATCGCTGACCAGCGCCCCTACTACCTCGATCTGGCTGCCTACCGGAAGAACGCGGCCAAGGACCCGATGGAGACGCCGTACACGCCGGCGGTCCCGCTCTTCTTCGCGCTCCGCGAGGCCGGGCTGCTGATCGAGGAGGAGGGGATCGAGCACCGGATCATGCGCCACCAGCGCCTGGCCCAATCGGTCCGCGCCGCGGCCGAGGCCTGGGGCCTTCCGCTCTTCCCGACGACCGACGCGCTCCACGGGTACTCCAACACCGTGACCGCGATCCGGATGCCCGAGGAGACGACCGACTCGGATCTCCGCGGGCTCGTCAAGAGGCTCGGCGTGGTGATCGCGGGAGGTCAGGACCACCTGAAGGGCAAGATCTTCCGGATCGGGCACATGGGTGCGGTCGGCGCGCCCGAGGTGCTCGCGACCCTCGGTGCGATCCAGGCCGCGATGGGCCGGCTCGGGTGCGAGCACAGCGGGGACGGGGTGGCGGCGGCGGCCGCCCACCTCGCCTGAGGGAGCCATGCGGGTCGGGGTCGCGGACACGACGTTCGCCCGGGTCAACATGGGCGCGCACGTGATCGACGAGCTGAAAAGGCATGCCTCGGTCGCGATCGAGCGGTACACGGTGCCGGGGATCAAGGACCTGCCGGTCGCATGCAAGAAGCTCCTCGAGGAGCGGCGCTGCGACATCGTGATCGCACTCGGGATGCCGGGCGGCAAGGAGAAGGACCGGATGTGCGCGCACGAGGCCTCGCAGGGGCTGATGCTCGCGCAGCTGATGACGAATAAGCACATCATCGAGGTCTTCGTCCACGAGGACGAGGCCTGTACGGACGCCGAGCTCGCCTGGCTGGCCGAGCAGCGGGCCCGCGAGCACGCGGCAAACGCGGTCCGGCTGATGCTCCGGCCCCGCGACCTCGAGCGCGAGGCGGGGACGGGCCAGCGCCAGGGCTTCGCGGACGCGGGGCCGGCGCGGCAATAATGATTATCGAGTGAGAACAGAGGTAGACAGGACATGACGCTCAGGCTCGGATTCGTGGTCGCGGAGTTCAACCGCGACATCACCTACATGATGGAGATCGAGGCGCGCGAGCACGCCCAGTTCCTCGGGGCCGAGGTGACCGAGGTCATCTACGTCCCCGGCGCCTATGACATGCCGCTCGCGATCAAGTCCCTCCTGCGGAAGGGCGGGGTCGACGCGGTGGTCACGATCGGCTGTGTGATCGAGGGCGCGACCCAGCACGACGAGATCGTGGTGCAGCACGCAGCGCGGAAGATCATCGACCTCTCGCTCGAGTTCGAGAAGCCGGTCGCGCTCGGGATCTCCGGGCCGGGCATGACCCGGATGGAGGCGACCGAACGGATCGACTACGCCCGGCGCGCGGTCGAGTCGGCCGTGAAGATGTGCCAGCGCCTCCAATGAGACTCTCCTCGAAGGTCGGCGGGATCGCTCCGTCGGCCACGCTCGCGATCGCGGGCCGTGCAAAGGCGCTTCAGCGGGCGGGAGTCGACGTGATCAGCCTCTCGGTCGGCGAGCCGGATTTCGATACGCCCGCGCACATCACCGAGGCCTGCATCGCGGCCCTCCAGCGCGGCGAGACCCATTACGCGCCCGGGAACGGCCTGCCCGGCCTCACCGAGGCGATCGCGGCGAAGTCCCGGGACCAGAACCTGATCCCCTGCGACCCGGGCCAGGTGATCGTGACGGCCGGCGCAAAGGACGCGATCCACCAGGCCATGCAGGCCGCGCTGAACCCCGGCGACGAGGTGCTCGTCCTGACCCCGGACTGGGTCAGCTACGAGGCCTGCGTCCGGCTCGCGGACGGGGTCCCGGTCTTCGTCCCGGTCGATTCGGATACCTTCCAGGTGACCGACGCACTTCTCGAGGCCGTGACGCCCCGGACGCGGATGATCGTCGTGAACTCGCCCTCGAACCCGTCGGGCGCCGTGCTCGACGCGCAGTCGCTCGGGCTTGTCGCGGACCTCTGCCGGGACCGCGACCTGGTCGCGCTCTCGGACGAGATCTACGAGCGGCTCGTCTACGGTGTCCCCCACGTCTCGCTCGCCTCCCTGCCGGGAATGGCCGACCGGACGGTCACGGTGAACGGGTTCTCGAAGGCCTACGCAATGACCGGCTGGCGCCTCGGATGGGCCGTGGGGCCGAAGCCGGTGGTCGACTACATGGCCCGGGTCCAGAGCCACACCACGAGCCAGGCTGTCACGTTCGTGATGTACGGCGGGATCGCGGCCCTGACCGGTGACCAGTCCTCGGTCGAGGGGATGCGACAGGCCTTCGACGAGCGTCGGCAGTACATCCTCGAACGGCTTGCCGGGATGGGCTATCGCACGGCCCCGGCCGACGGCGCGTTCTACGCGTTCGTGGAGGTCGGGGGCGACGATGTCGCGGTCGCGGCACGCTGGCTTGACGAGGCCCGGATCGCCGTGACGCCCGGCTCGGCCTTCCACGCGCCGGGCTGGCTCCGGATCAGCTACGCGGCCGCCCTGCCCCGCCTGGCCGAGGCGATGGACCGGGTGGCGGCCCTCGGCTGATCCCCTCTCCCTTCGCAGCATCCGTGGAGGTCGCCCGGCCGGGAATCCCGGCCGGAATGCCATTGCTTTTTTGACCTGCCGGGGCCAAGGATCGTATATGCCGTTCGTCTATTATGCACAGGGCGTCGGAGCCCTTTACGACGAGTTCGTGGAGCGCCTGATGAGCCAGCTTGCGCTCCGGGGCACCGAGATCACGCACGAGGAGCTCCAGGAGGGGCGGGGCCGGATGGACGTGAAGCATACGGACGAGGAGGGCTCGCTCGAGTTCGCCGTCTCGGGCCGCGACGTCAAGGCGAGCTACCAGGTCAAGCGCTACCGGTGCGAGATCGAGCGCGGTGCGATCGGCGCGATCGCCGGCGGTGCGATCGGCTCGGTCCTCGGCTCCCTCGGCGGGATCCTGAAGAAGGAGCAGTCGATCGGGGATGCGCTCGGCGGGGCCGTCGGCGGCGCCGTCGCGGGCGGCGCCTGGCAGGGATACCAGGGCTGGGACGAGTCCAAGCAGGAGCGGACCCGCTTTGCCGAGGTGCTCGCGGACGCCGCGAAGACCGTTGAGGACGAGCTCCAGTACATCCAGCAGGGCCAGGACTCGGCGAAGGAGACCCTCAAGGAGCGGTCGCGGGTGAAGCGCGAGGAGGACGAGTCGAAGATCGCCGACCTCCGGAACGAGCTCGAGGACGTGTACGGCGACGCCCTGGCGTTCGGCGAGGAGCTGGAGATGCTCGCCGACGAGGGGAAGAAGATCGGAAAGGCGAAGGCGCGGGTCGACCGGGCGCTGAAGCTCTACGAGGAGGCGGACGCCGCCCTCGAGGTCGGCGATCTCGTCCAGACCAAGGCCAAGACGAAGGCCGCCCGGCAGATGGTCGACTCGGCACGGAACAGCGTCGAGGAGTAACGCCTGCCCGGCCTCCGGGCCGAGTGTGAACGAGACCGCGGCAACCCCGGTCGATGGACTGAAACTCGATGCCTCCACCGTCGAAGGCGGGCGACTGGACCCTGCAACGCAGGAGAGTTGGGATCCCCGGCCAGTGCTTCGATACGACTTTCAGTCGAGACACCGGCAGCACGTCTTCCGCCAGACCCGGTTAAAGCACGGGGGCCATGTCCACCTCGGCGGGTGTTCGGTCAGTCATCCCATCGGCATCGCCCTGTCTTCCCCAACGGAGAAGCAATTAAAAATGTATTTCTCCGAGCCCGCTGTATGTTAACCCCTCGCAACACAGGTGTTCGACATGGTCTCCCCCTCCTCGACAGATCGATGGCTCGCCGTCCTCGGCGGGATCATCGCGGTCCTCTTCGGACTCTTCGCCTTCGCCATGCCCGGCGTGATGATCGCGTGGCTCGTCATCGCCTTCGGTGCGTTCGTCATCGTGGATGCGATCATTCTTCTCGCCGGCGGCATCGCGGCCGGCGACCGCGGAAACCTGCGCTGGATCCTGGTGGCCGGCGCAGTGGTCACCCTGATCCTCGGCGTCCTCGCGGTCTGGAACCCGATCGGGTTCGCGATCGCGATCACCCTGCTGATCGGCGCCTGGACCTTCGTATCGGGTCTGGTGCAGGTCTTCATCGGGATCGCGATGCGCCCAGTGCCGTACTGGTGGGCGATGCTGATCTCGGGGCTTCTCGGGGTCATCGTCGGCCTGTACATCATCACCCAGCCCGTGGGTGGGACGGTCGTTCTCGTCTGGGCGCTGGGCCTCTACGCCATCGTCTACGGTGTCGGCCGGGTCGTTCAGGGGATCTCGTCCGCGCCTGTGGCCGGGCGGACCACGCTCTGACCGTTCACCTTTTTTTCCTGCACGCCCACTCTCTCGTCCATGAGTGATTCACGGACCTTCGAGGATGCAGTCTCCTTCCACGGCCACCGTTGCCCCGGTCTCGCGCTCGGCTATCGCGCCGCCGCGATCGGGCTCGAGGCGCTCGGCGCCGACCCCTCGGGCGACGAGGAGGTCGTCGCGGTCGTCGAGAACGACGCCTGCGGCGTGGACGGGCTCCAGGTCCGGGCCGGATGCACCTTCGGCAAGGGCAACCTGATCTTCCTCGACCACGGCAAACACGTCTACACCTTCTTCGACCGCGGGACCGGGAGGGGCGTCCGCGTGGTCTCGCGGCCCGACTTCTCGACCGCGCGGATCGACCCGGCCTTCGGGCCCCTCCGCGAGCGGGTCCACGGCGGGAGCGCGAGCGGAGAGGAGCGGGCCGAGTACGACCGGCGGCTCTGCGCGGTCTGCGACGCGATCCTCGCGCTGCCGGCCGACGAGCTCTTCACCATCACGCCGGTCGAGGAGCCGGCCCCCTCGCCGGCGCGGATCCACGCCTCGGAGGTCTGCGAGGCCTGCGGCGAGTCGGTCGCCGCCCACCGGGTCCGGGTGGTCGGGGGCCGGCGGCTCTGCATCCCCTGTGCCGGACGATGAGGCGGCTCCTGACCTTCTTGCCCCCGCCGGGCGAGCCCGAAGAGCGGGTCTGGGTCTGTGACGACCGGGCCTGCAGCGCCCTCTCCGTCGCGGGTGCGCTGGTCGTACTCCTGGAGCCGGACGAGCTGGTCGTCTTTGCCCCGGACGACCCGGGCCCGGGGGACGGGACCGTGGTGCCCCTCCCCGACTGCCAGAGCACGGCCGGGCTCTGGGGCTGCTTCGAGCGGATCTGTGCCGCGGTCGAGGAGGGTGACGCCCTGATCGTGGACCTGACCTACGCCACCGGCCCGCTCCCCTTCGTCGTCTTCCTCGCGCTCTCATACCTTCGCGAACTCCGGGGAACCACGATCGAACACGTCTATTACGGGGCCCGACCCGAACGGGCCGCGACCGAGCTCCCGGTCCACGACCTGACCCCGTTCGTCGAGGTCCTGGACTGGGTGAACGCGGTCGGCGCCTTTCTCCGCCACATGGAGGGCGGCGACCTCGCCGCGCTCTTTGCCGGGGTCCAGGACCGGGCCCACCGCGAGGGGCGGGAGCCGGGACCGCGCCGGCTCAAGCCGTTTGCGAACAACCTCGTGCGCTTCACCTCCGCGGTCCGGCTCTCGCGCCCGACCGAGGCGTTTCTCGCCGCGCACCTCCTCCACGAGCGGATCGGCGAGGTCGAACAGGAGGTCGCGGCCGACCTGCCGGCCCTCCGGCCGATCCTCGGCCGGCTCGATCGGATCGCGCCCTTCGGCACGGACGAGACCGCGCTCGGCCCGTCCCTGCTTGCGCGGCAGCGCGCCCTGGTCCGGTACCAGCTCGAACACGGACTCGTGGTCCAGGCGGTCGAGCTCGCCCGGGAGTGGCTCATCAACCTGATGGTGCTCAGGCTCGGCTGTCCCCCCGAGCGCTGGCTGGCGTGGGAGGTGCGCGAGCAGGTCGGGAGGACCGTGACCGGAGCCATGCTGGCCCGGCAGCACAAGCCGTACGAGCCGACCCCGCTCTCGGACCGGTTCGAGGCCCTCCCGGACGCGGAGGGGATCGCCGCGGTCTGGCAGGCGATCGGCGAGCTCCGGAACGATCTGGCCCACTGCGGGATGAACGAGCAGCCCAGGAGCGTGCGCGTGATCGAGCGGCGGGCTGCCGCGGTCGGGGCGGCCCTCGACCGGCTCGACTAGGTGATCCGTGCGACCCGTACGCGGTAGAGGGCGAGGGCGAAGGTGATGGCCGCAAAGAGGCAGAGCGCGCCGAACGAGACCATGAGGTCCGTGGTCGAGTAGGTGAAGGTCCGGCCGATCGCCGAGAACTCGGGCCCGATCGCGAAGTAGCGGATCCCGGTCACCATGTGGGTCAGGGGGTTGATCGCCGAGACCATCTGGAGCACGGGCGGAAAGGCCTCGATGGGATAGAGCGCGTTCGAGGCGAAGAAGATCGGCATGGTCAGCAGGGTCATGATCCCCTGCATCCCCTCGGGCGACTCCATCGAGAGGGCGATCGCGGCCGAGAGGAAGACGAAGCCGAGCGCGAAGACCGAGACGAAGCCGAGGATGCCGACGATCGCGATCACGGTCTGAAAGGGGCTGTAGCCGTCGAAGAACCGGACCCCGAGCAGGAGGCCGAAGAGGAGGATGATCCCGGCCTGGATGCAGGACTTGGTGATCCCCGAGAGGCCCATGCCGAGCACGATGTTGGAGCGGGCCATGGGCGCGGCCATCACCTCGCGGAGGAGGCCCCAGTTCTTGTCGAAGAGGAGGCTCATGCCCCCGAAGAGGCTCGTGAAGAGCGTGGTCATCGAGATGACGCCCGCGCACATGAAGGTCAGGTACCCGACCCGCGGGATGCCGGGCACGGTCGGGACCTGGCTCGCGATCGCATCGAAGCTGCTCGACATCGCGATCCCGAAGAACGCGAGCCAGAGCGCCGGCTGGACGAGCGAGGAGAAGAGGAGGGCCCGGAACCGGACGTACCGGAGCATGTCGCGCCAGTAGACCGTCAGGAAGCGCCGGTCCATGCTACCGCCTCCGGGATCGGACGGCGCCGAACGACTCGGGCCCCTCGTCGCGGATCTCGCGCCCCGTGTGGTGCATGAAGACGTCGTCCATCGAGGGCTTCTTCATATTGATCCCGGTCACGGTCACGCCGTCCAGGCGGAGGGTCTCGAGGAGGCGCGGCAGGATTCGCGTGCCGTCCTCGGAGATCGTCACGAGGAGACCCGCCGCCCCCTTCCGGCGGACCCCGGTCACGGACGGCTGCGTCCCGAGCACGGTCTGGGTCCGGCCGTTGTCGTCGGTCTCGAGGTAGATGAGGTCCTGGCCGAGCGCGTTCTTGAGCTGGTAGGGTCGGCCCTCGGTGATGATCCGGCCGTTGTCCATGATCGCGATTCGGTTCGAGAGCTGGTCGGCCTCGTCCATGTAGTGCGTGGTCAGAAAGATCGTGGTCCCCTCCTTGTTGACCCCCCGGAGATAGTCCCACATCCGGGACCGGGTCTGGGGATCGAGCCCGATCGTGGGCTCGTCGAGGAAGAGGACGGTCGGGCGGGTCATGAGGCCCCGCGCGATCTCGAGCCGTCGCTTCATCCCGCCCGAGAGGTACTTGATCAGGACGTCGCGCTTCGCCTCGAGCTCGACGAGGGTGACGAGCTCGTCGACCCGCTCGCGCCGTTCGGCGCGCGGCAGGCCGTAGAGCCGGCCGTGGAACTCGAGGGTCTCGGCCACGGTCATGTCGCGGTCGAGGGTCACCTCCTGGAAGACGATCCCGATCGCCTCGCGGATCCGATCGGGCTCGCGCCGGAGGTCGCGACCTGCGATCACGACCTCGCCCTCCTGGATCGGGAGGAGGGTGGTCAGGACGTTGATCACGGTCGATTTGCCCGCGCCGTTCGGGCCGAGAAATGAGAAGACCTCGCCGGAATGTACCCGGAACGAGACGTTGTCGACCGCGATCAGATCGTCGAAGCGGTGAGAGAGGCCGTCGACCCGGATCACCTCTTCCTGCATCGCTCCTCCTTCTCGCGCGATGCACCAAAACCTTTCGGTCAGTGGCCGGCTGCGCCGGTCGTGCCCCCGGGGCGCACGATGGTCCCCGTGCCGTGGAGCGGGGGCTGCCGCTCGATCCCGACCCGGCCCCGGGTGATCGCGAGCCCGACCCCGAGTTCCTCGAGGCAGGCGCGGGCCCGACCGGTCCCGTGGATCAGCAGGTCGACGAGATCCTCCTCCTCGTCGAGGTCGAGGTAGAGGCGGAACGAGTCGACGCACTCGACCGAGAGCCCGGCATCCCGGGCGATCCCGAGGTGCTTCTGGACCGAGCACTGATAGTAGTCCACGTGGAAGCGGGCGGGTTCGCGGATATAGAGGGCGTTCGTGCCCCCGCCGCGCCCCGGGGCGATCGCCACGTCGGCGGTCGTGCCCGTGAGGCGGCGGATCGCGTCGGGCGTGACGAGGGGCAGGTCGGCCATGATGATCAGCACGGGCTCCTCGAAGAGCGGAAGGAGATTGTTGAGTGCGTCGGAGAGGCCGCAGGGCTCGACCCGGACCTCGACGCCGGGACAGTCGTAGGCGCAGGTGCTGAGCAGGAGGGGCTCGAGCCCGGCCGACCGGACCGCGCCGATTACATCGGCGAGCATGGCCCGGGCAAAGGTCTCCCGCTCGACCTGCGAGAGGAGCCTCGAGAGCCGGGTCTTCGGGTCGACCGGCCGGAATGGGATCACGGCGACGGACATGGAGCGATCAGATCGCGTTCGCGCTCCTATCTGAAAAGGGTGCGCTCCGAGGCCACAGGGGACACAGCGTTACAAATAGTGGAAAGCCCAACAGGATCGATCAGGCAGTGGTGAACTACGCCGATGTCAAACCGACCCCGCTTTCTTCTCTATCTTCTCCTGGCTTCGCTCCTCCTCCCCGGAGTTGCGTCGGCATGGGTACTTCCGCTCACGAATGATGAGGCCAACCAGCAGTTCCCCTCGATCTCGGGCCAGAAGATCGTCTGGCAGGACGATCGGAACGGGAACTGGGATATCTACCTGTACGACCGCGCGACGAACACGGAACGGCGTCTGACCTCCGACACGAAGGACCAGGTCAACCCCCGGATCTCGGGGAACCGGGTCGTCTGGGAAGACTACCGGAACAGCGTCAATCTGGAGAACCCGGATATCTATCTCCTCGATCTCGTGACGAACGAGGAACTGATGCTGAACCTGCCGGAGTCCATCTGGGGCGGGTACGAGCGCCAGCCGGCGATCGACGGGAACGTCGTGGTCTGGTACGAGTCTGCGAACGGGTTCTCGGAGTGCGGGCGGACCTTCTACAGGTACGTCGACGCACCGGACTGGCCGGAGCAGGCCTTCCAGGGCTCGAATACCCAGACCGACCCGGACGTCTCGGGGCAGAAGGTCGTCTGGACCGATGTCGACCTGGGCGGCGTCTACTTCCGGTACCTGCTCGACAGCAATACCTACCTCCTGGAACAGATGTCGAACGATACGGTCAGTGGGCTGCGGATCTCGGGGGAACGGATCGTCTGGTCCCAGTACGTCCCCGAGAGCATGACCTACAACATCCGGCTCTGCGCGCTCGACATCACCATGACGAACGGGACGAAGTCGTGGCTCGCGCCGAGGAGTTCGTTCCAGACCGATCCCGCGATCGACGGCGACCTCGTCGTCTGGTGCGACGATCGGAACGGGAACACGGACCTCTATCTCTACGACTTCGCTGCCGGGGCGGAGCGCCCGATGGTGGTCGCGAACGGGAACCAGAACAGCCCGGACATCGACGGCGACCTGGTGGTCTTCACGGATGACCGTGACGGCGACAACGAGATCTACCTCGCCTCGGTCCCGGCCGCGTCCCCGGCCGTCGCGACCGTGCCGGGTGGGTCCGGCCTGCCCCGGGACCTGAATGGCGACGGGAAGTACGAGGACGTGAACGGGAACGGGCGGAAGGACTTCGCGGACGTGGTGCTCTACTTCAACCAGATGACCTGGATTGGAGCGAACGAGCCGCTCGCGGCCTTCGACTACAACGGCAACGGCCGGATCGACTTCGCGGACACGGTGCAGCTCTTCAACGCCCTCTGATCAGGATCCCCTCCGGCTTCACGGGGCGGGGCAGGCTCCCGCCCCGTCCGCCTCCGCCGGCAGCCCGCTGTCTGTATGCGTCTCAATTCGAGAAAGGGGCTAATATTGACTGTTTTTTAACAATTGCCGGGCGCCAGGCGGATCCGTAAAAGGCGAAACATTATCTGGGATGACATGGCCAATTGTATCTATGAACGATCAGAGCCATTCCCGGATGGGGCGATTCCTCCTGCTCGCCCTGATCCTCGCGGCCTCATGCGCCCTCGTGGCCAGCGCATCGGCTGCGGAGATCCGGACCGGGACCTTCAAGATCGATGCGGTTCAGGGAACCGTGAACGTCCCGATCGTTATCGATCAGATGCCAAACGGATATAGCATAGCCAAGTTGAACTTGACGCTGTCCAACGGGGCTGTCGCCGATATCCTCGATGTTACGTTTCCCGAATGGGTGATCGCGTACGACCCGGAAACAGGTCTTCCAACGGATTTCTCCGCTCATTCGAAGACCCCGGCCAAGTACGTCTTCCTACAATCGCCGGATATTGTCAATGACACAGCGGTACCTGGCGCAAGAAACGTGACAATTGCAACTGTCATCATAAAGGGGCTTGCAGTCGGCTCGTCCGACATGAATATTGCAATCAACACTCTCGATGACGATCGCGGCGCGATCTGGACGCCTCGTCCCGCGACCCCCACAGGAAAGCTCTATGTGGGCATGAGTATCCCAACGCCGACCGCGACCGCAACGCCGACGCCGACGGCCACGGCAACCCCCACGCCGACTGCCACGGCGACGCTCACCCCGACGGTGACTGCCACCGCAACTGCGACAGCAACTGCAACGCCGACGCCGACCGCGACTCCCACGGCCACCCCGACCGCCATCGGCGGTGACAGGGGCTACTACCTGATCTCGACGACCCCCTCGGGCGCGGAGATCTACGTCGACGGCGTCCTGAAGGGCACCACCGCGACCGGAGCCCTGAACGTCACCCACTTCACGACCGGCACCCCGATCCAGACGATCGAGGCCCGCAAGGCCGGGTACGTGACCGCGTCGCTCGCGAATCCCGTAACGCCGCTCAACGGCCAGACCGTCCCGATCCAGCTGACTCTCCAGCAGATCGGAGCCGGCGCGCCTCTCGCCGACTTCACCACGAACACCGTCTCGGGATACGCCCCGCTCTACGTGAAGTTCACGGACAGGTCCCAGAACGCGGTCTCGTATGTCTGGCAGTTCGGCGACGGCGCCATCAGCTACCAGGCGAGCCCGAGCCGCACCTACAGGGACCCGGGCACCTACCAGGTGAACCTGACCGTCACGAACCTGACCGGTGCGACCAGCACCAAGTCCGCGACGATCACGGTCCTCCCACCGGTCACCGCGACTCCGACCGTGACGCAGACCGCGACGGCCACGGCCACGGCGACTGAGACCGTCACACAGACTGCGACCGCGACCGCGACCCCGACGGTCACACAGACTGCGACCGCGACGCCAACAGCCACTGCAACCACAACCCCGACAATGACGGTCACGCCGACCGCCACCACGACGATCGCGCCGACCCAGGCTCCGTACCCGGCGGCCCACGTCCTCCCGTGCACGGTTGAGGCCGAGCACTTCGACACGGGCGGCCAGGGTGTCGCTTACAGCGACTACGAGCCCGAGAACCTCGGCAACAACCAGGCCCTCCGGCCCGGCCTCGGCGTCGACATCGAGACCGGGAACGGCGTCACCAACATCGCGTACACCCGCTCGGGCGAGTACCTGAACTACATGGTCGATGCGAACGGCGCCGGCACGTACGTCCTGAAACTGAAGGCGGCGAACCCCGACACGACGACCAAGGCCCTCAAGGTCTATGTCGACAGCGTCCCCGTCGGCCAGATCTCGATCGCCTCGACCGGCGGCTGGACGACCTACCAGGAGTTCACGGCCTCGGCCCCGCTCGCCATCCCCAACGGCCGACACATCGTGACCATCGCGTTCGAGGGCGTCGGTCGGATCAACCTCGACTCGATGAGCTTCACGAACGGCGTGACCCCGACCGGCACCGCGACCCCCACGCCGACAGTGACGACCACGGTCACGTCGACCGGGACCGTGACGGTCCCGCCGACCCCCACGACCTCGCCATACGGCCCCGGCAACGTGATCCCCGGCCGTGTCCAGGCCGAGAACTATGACCGCGGCGGTCAGAACGTCGCGTACTACGACACGACCCTCGCGAACGAAGGCGGCGCCTACCGCCCGGCCGAGAGCGTCGACATCGAGTACACCTCCTCCGAGGGGAGCCACGACGTCGCGTGGATACGCGCGAACGAGTACCTGATCTATACGGCCCAGATCGCTCAGACGGGCCAGTACACGGCGATGTTCCGAGCATCCAACCCCGACGCCGCGAACAAACCGATCGAGGTCTATCTCGACAACGTCCTCATCGGCACGGCCCAGATCCGCACCACCGGGGCGTTCACAAACTTCGCCACCTTCTCGATCCCGCTCTCCCTGACGGCCGGCACGCACCAGGTCAAGCTCGTCTTCAAGGACCAGCGCATGAACCTGAACTATGTCGAGTTCGCGCAGGGCGTCACCCCCACCGGCACGACCACGACTCTGCCGACCCCCACCGTGACCGGCACCTCGCAGCCGACCCCCGGCGACAAGGTCGTCGACTTCGCCGCGACCCCGCTCACGGGCGTCTCGTCGCTCAATGTTCAGTTCACGGACAAGTCGAGCCCCAAGCCCGTCAAGTGGGCATGGGACTTCAACACGGCCAACATCGGCTCGATCTCGTGGAAGACCTCGACCAAGCAGAACCCCTACGTCTGGTTCCAGAAGATGGGCGCCTACTCGGTCAAGCTGACCGTCACCTACGCGGACGGCACGACCAAGTCCGTGACCAAGAACAACCTGATCACGCTCATCCGGTGAGCGGATTCCATCACCCCCCTTCTCCTTTTTTCCCGTCCCCGGCAGGCTTAACCATCCCGCCTCCGAAACCTGACCCATGCGCGTCTGCACTCCGAACGCGGCCTTCCTGCTCGCCGTGCTCGCCCTCCTGGTCCTCACGGCCGGCTGCACCGACGACCCGGCCGACCCGACCGCCACGACCCCGGTCCCTGGCGGAACGCCGTCCGTCTCCGGAACTCCGGTCTCGCCCCAGGCCCTCGTCCGGTTCGCCCCCCCGGCCCCCGCCGGCTGGCGGCTCACGGCCCCGCCGTCCACCCTGACGCTCGACGAGGACGGGATGCCGCTCCTCTCGGTCACGGCGAGTTACGCCCCGGTCACGACCCCGAGCGGGACGGCGGCCGGCGACGCGGACCTGGTGATCCAGGACACGGGCGGGCAGCCGATCGGCTTTCGGAAACTCGTCGACCTCCTCGCGAGCGCACCCGCAGGAACCGACGGCCTCAACCGGACCGCGATCCGCGGGCACCGGGCCTTTGAGCTCCGCGATGAACGGAGCTCGAACGCCTACATCCTCGTCGCCGATCGCTTCGTCGTCTACCTCGCGGTCTCGGGCGGCACCCCTGCCGACTACGACGCCTTCGTCGCCGCTCTCGACCTCGACGGTCTCTCGCGTCTGCGATAGCATTAACCGTCCTCTTTTCCATGATCTCGACGAGACAACCATGAACCGCACCACACCCAGTAACCTCCTTGCGGTCCTCGTCCTGCTCGTCGTGCTCGGTGCCGCTCTCGCGGCCGGCTGCACCTCGACCTCGACCGGAGGCAAGGCCACAACCGCTCCGGCCGGCACTGTCGCGGCCGCAGGCACGGCCGTGTCCGGGACCTCCGGCCCCCCGGCCGGGACCATCGCTGCGTCGGGCACGGGTCACTCCGTCGCGGCCGTCGGCTATGCCCGTCTGATCCCGTTCATCCCGAAATCTGTCGGCGCCTGGAAGCTCGAGAGCGATCCGATGGGCATGGACTCCAAGGACGCCGAAGGTCGCGAGTACTCGTTCGTGACCGGCATCTTCCGGAAGAACGGCGACGAGAATGCCGAGGTAAGCGTCCAGATACACGACATCGCGATTGCGGACAGCTCGCTCAAGCAGATGTGGAAGTCCTATACGAATGTCGAAACCAGTGAAATGTCGATGAAGCAGATCACGGTCAAGGGCCAGCCCGCGTGGGAGATCAACGACAAGTCGACGAACAACCACAGTCTGATGTCCCTCGCAGGAGAGCGGTTCATGGTCTATGTCCTGGTCGAAGATGCGACCCAGGCGGACCTGGACGCGTTCGTGAACGCGATCGACTTCGCCGGCCTTGCCGCAGTGAAGTAACTCCCTCTTTTTCCCCGCATGAATCCGTATCCTTAATCTTTTTCCACGGGGAATAGATCAGCGGCATTCGCAATGGAGAGGAGCATCGGGTTCAAGGAGCGGCGCTATATCGAGGAGCTCCGGATCCTCACGCGCTCCACAGCAGTCGACTGCATCATCGACGAGCGGTTCGACCGGGTGATCTACGTGATCAAGCCCGGGGACATGGGGCTGGCGATCGGCAAGAAGGGCGAGAACATCAAGCGGCTTGCCCGGTCGCTCGGCCGACGGCTGGAGATGGTCGAGTATGGCGAGACACCGGAGGTCTTCATCGCGAACATCATCCGCCCAGCCGAGCTGGCCGGACTCACGCCCGCCGCAGAGGAGGGGGCCGTCGACCTGGTCCTCCGGCATCGGTCCGACTTCGGGATCGTGATCGGCCGCGGCGGCTGCACCATCGAGAAGGTGCGCCTCCTCTCGCGGCGGTTCTGCGGTCTCGAGGTCGACGACGTCCGGATCGCCGAGCCTGAGGAGGCAGAGGACTCGGGGGAGGCAGGAGCCGAGATGGAGGCTCCCCGTGACGACTGACACACTCGACGAGCTCTGGGCCGTGATCGAGGACCGGGCCCTCCACCCGAGGGACGGCTCCTACGTCTGCTCGCTCCTCAGCCACCGCAAGGGGATCGACAAGCCCCTTGAGAAGGTCGGCGAGGAGGCGACCGAGTTCGTGCTCGCGGTCAAGAACGGCGACCCCGAGCGGATTGCAAACGAGGCCGCCGATCTCTTCTTCCACGTCCTCGTCGCCCTCCGGGCCTCGGGCGTGGACCTGGCCGACGTGCTCGCCGTGCTCGATGCGCGGCGGCACTAGGCTCTCCCGGGCCACCACACCCCTGATAAACCTTGAGACGAAACGTGTACCGGGTTTATCAATGAACTATCGAGTGCTTGTGAGCGATCCGCTGGCCGAGGAGGGGATCGAGATCCTGCGCAACGAGGTCGAGGTCGACGTCAAGACCGACCTCGCCGAGGATGCGCTGGTCGGGATCATCGGCGACTACGACGCCCTGCTCGTCCGCTCCGGAACCGAGGTCACGGCACGGGTGATCGAGGCGGGGACGAAGCTCAGGTTCATCGGCCGGGCCGGGGCCGGTGTCGACAACATCGACACCGCAGCCGCCACCCGGCGGGGAATCATCGTGGCGAACGCCCCCGAGGGGAACACACTCGCCGCGACCGAGCATACCTGCGCGATGATGCTCTCGCTCGCGCGCAACATCCCGCAGGCGAACGCCTCGGTCAAGGGCAGGCAGTGGAAGCGGTCGAAGTTCATCGGTGTCGAAGTGAACGAGAAGACTCTCGGCGTCGTCGGCTTCGGGCGAATCGGCAAGGAGGTCGCGAAGCGCGCCTCCGCCATGAACATGCGGATCGTCGCGTACGATCCGTTCATCGCCAAGGACCGGGCGCGTGAACTCGGCGTCGAGATCGTCGACCTGCCCGAGCTCTACAGCCGGGCGGACTTCATCACGATCCACACCCCCCTGATCAAGGAGACGCGCCACCTGATCAACGCGCAGACGATCGGCCAGATGAAGGCGGGCGTCCGGATCATCAACTGCGCGCGGGGCGGGATCATCGATGAGGCGGCCCTCTACGACGCAATCGTCGCGGGCAAGGTCGCAGGCGCTGCGCTCGACGTCTTCGAGAGCGAGCCGCCCTTCGACTCGGCCCTCATCGGGCTCGAACAGGTGATCATGACCCCGCACCTCGGCGCCTCCACGGTCGAGGCCCAGGCGAACGTCGCGGTCTCGATCGCGCGGCAGTGCCTCGCGGTCCTCGGCGGCGGAGAGGCGAAGTACGTGGTGAACGCGCCGACCATCCCGGCCGAGCAGGCCGAGGCCCTCGAGCCGTTCGTGGACCTCTCGTCGCGCATGGCCCGGCTGCTCATGCAGATCACCGACGGCCGGATCGAGGGGCTCCACATCACTTATGCGGGCGAGATCCCGCACCTCGACCAGGCCTCGCGCTACCTGACGCGGCAGACGGTCAAGGCGCTCCTCGAGCAGATCCTCCACCTGCCGGTCAATATCGTCAACGCTGAGGTCGTCGCAGGCGAACGCGGGATCGCGATCACCGAGACCGTGACTCGCGAGTCGCACGGGTTCAAGAACCTGATCCGGATCGCGCTCCGGACGGATCTTGACGAGCAGACGATCGAGGGCTCGGTCTTCTCACCGTCGCGTCGGCGCGTGGTCGCGATCGGCGGGTACACGATGGACCTCGACCCGACGGGCCACCTGGTCATCTCCAAGCACCTGGACCAGCCCGGCGTGATCGGGCGGGCCTCGACCACGCTCGGACGGGTCAACGTCAACATCGCCGGCATGCAGGTCGGGCGCATCCGCCAGGGTGAAGAGGCGATCATGGTCCTCAACGTCGACTCGGACGTCCCGGCCGAGGCGATCGAGGAGATCCGCACTCATCCCGGGATCTTTTCGGCCTGGTTTGTGGATATCTGACGCACATTTTTTTATAGGAACCCCGCCCACGTTGTAAGGCACACACGCGGTGCAGCGGGCTCGTGGTCTAGCTGGCTATGACGTCGCCTTGACATGGCGGAGGTCCGGAGTTCGAATCTCCGCGGGCCCATTCTTCTTTCGATCGCTCTTCCTCGCACGGCTCGGACCCGGCCGGGGATGGATAAGTATTTCCGCTCGGGCGAGAACTCCCTCCCCACTGAGGGAGCATCTCCATGGCATCCACCAAGTCCCAACCCGGCTCCGCCGGCCCCGTCTCCTGGGTCGCGCCGGAATGGCTCGCCGACCACCTCGGCGACGACCTCCTGATCCTCGACTGCCAGCCGAACATCCATGAATACATCCAGGCCCACATCCCGGGGGCCCTCTACCTGAACGAGAACGTCTTCCGGGTTCACGAGGGCGGTATCCCAACGCGCTGGATCGGGCGCAGGGGGGCCAAGGGGCTCCTCCGGCAGCTCGGTGTCGACGCCGACGTCCCCATCGTGGTCTACACGGGTTCGGGCGTCATGACCGGGTGCAGCTCCTATATCGGCGACGGTCTCGAGCAGCCCATGGTCGCGTACTCCCTCCTCCGGTGCGGGCACCCCGACATCCGGCTCCTCGACGGCGGGCTCGACCGCTGGAAGGCCGAAGGGCGCGAGACGACCCAGGTCTTCGGCCGGAAGACCCCGTCCGAGTTCCGGGCGGACGTGCAGGACGACCTCTACGTCACGCACGAGCAGTTCCTCGCCTGCAAGGACCGCGACGACGTGATCCTGCTCGACGCCCGGCCGCCGGCGACCTACCTGGGCCAGGGTCCCTGGCCGAAGCCCGGGCACATCCCCGGCGCAGTCAACCTTCCCTGGAAGGGACTGATGGACCCCCAGAACCCCCGGCAGCTCCGTCCCGAGGCCGAGATCCGGCTGGCGGTCGAGGCGGTCGGTGCGACCCCCGACAAGACCGTCATCTGCTCCTGCGGCACGGGGCGGGAGGCGACGAACGAGTACCTGATCTTCCGTTACCTGCTCGGGTACCCGGCGGTCCGCCTCTACGAGGGCTCGTTCACCGAGTGGACGGCCGATCCGGCGAACCCGACCGTGACCGGGCCGAACCCCCGCTAACGCATGGACGCGGCCGCCGCGATCGATCTCCTCGCTCTGGGCTTCGGCCTCATCGGCGTGGGGGTCACGGTCTACGCAGGCCTCGTGGCGGCCGTTCACCTGGTCCGGCGCGAGCTCGAGCGCGGCGACAAGAGCTATCAGGAGATCCGGGTCAACTTCACGAACCGGATCCTTTTCGGCCTCGAGTTCTTCATCGTGGCCGACCTGATCCGGACCTTCACCGAGCCGGGGCTGCAGGAGATCACGCAGCTCGGCGCGATCGTCGCGATCCGTGTCGTCCTCGCCTACTTCCTCGAGAAGGAGGCCCGGGAGTTCCCCGACATCGGCTAGTGCGCGCGGCGCCGGCCGACCGCAGCGACATAGACCAGGAACTGCTCCTCGTCGAGCCCGAGCACCCGGTTGATCGCCTCGTCGTCGAAGGCTCCGATCGCGCAGACGCCGCACCCGATCGGCTGAGCCGCGAGGTAGAGGTTCTGGCAGACATGTCCGGCGTCGAGGAAGAGGTAGCGGTAGCCCCGTTCGCCGTATCGCCAGGTCATCCGGTACGGCACGGCCGTCCAGAGAAAGGTCACGGCCGACTCCTCGATGAACGACTGGTGGTAACAGGCCGCGGTGATCTGCTGGTCGAGGAGGGGGCCCCGGCCGACCTCAAGAAGCCGATGGTCGAGTGCGAGGTACCGGTAGAGCCCGTGCGGCACCCCCTCGACCCGGTTGATCAGCAGGTAGGTCTCGAGCGCATGACGCGCCCCCGCGCTCGGCACGGTGCGGAGCGTGTACTCTCCCCCCACCACGCTCCGCACGCCCTGCGTGGCAAAGAGGAGGTACGAGAGCTCCTCGAGCGAGAGGGGCTCGCGCGCGAACTCGCGGATCGATTCTCGCCGGACGATCGCCTCCCAGAGATCGAGTGCTGGCACCTCGAACTCGGCCGGGTCTGGCAGGGGAGTTACCGGGCCCTCGCCGGTCGAGAGCTCGAGCAGGGGCTGGGGCAGCCCGAGCATCTGGTCCGACGGGGTCATGAACTCGGCCCGGGTTGCCGCGATAAATTCACGCCCAGTGCCGTCTGTCTTCGCCGACATGATCCTGATACGCCTCTTCGTGTCCTTTTCCGGGTGCAGTAATAAAGGTATGGCTCGAACGAGCTTTGCCAACGTTTATATTCGATTCTCTCTCATTATAACGACACCATTATGATCGGACTCGGGGGAGTCCCCCGTGCCCGGTCATGTTATGGGACGAATGCCGTGCTTCTCGCACGGTGGCTGATAGACGCTGGGGCTGAGGCAGCAGCAGGGTGGACGTCATGGACGGCCCGGCTCGCACGACGGGCGCTGCTGCATTCAGGATCTCTTAGAGAGACAGGTTGGCGTCGGCGATTCAAGCCGACTCGCGCTCTCCTCCATACCGGTCACGGAGTCTGCAGACGGGATGCTGCAGAACGGGGCCTGGCATGCGGAGAGTTACCACTGACGCTCTCTTTGATGATCCGCGGCCTTTTCAGTCGACGGCATTCTCCTGCCGGGTCAGCACGACCACGCCGTCTCCCGTACGGCATTACAACCAGATAGGACTGATCGGACAATGCCAAAAATTAACAGGCCGCGGCGGGGATCGCTTGCGTACAGCCCGAGAAAGCGGGCAAAGAGCCAGGTTCCCCGCTACCACTCGTGGCCCGAGCGCGACGGAGCACCCATGCTCCAGGGCTTTGCCGGGTACAAGGTGGGCATGACCCACCTGGTCATGGTTGATGACCACAAGCACAGCCCGACCGAAGGAAAGGACATCATGGTCCCGGTCACGGTCGTCGAGTGCCCCCCGATGAAGGTTGCGGCCATCCGCGCCTACACCAAGGACACCTACGGCAAGCGCGCCCTGACCGAGGTCTGGGCGGGCAAGGTCGACGACGAACTTCGCCAGCGCCTCACGCTTCCAAAGACCTACGACCCCGCGGCCGCATGGGCACGCCTCGACGAGGCGATCGCGAAGGACCAGGTCATGGAGCTCCAGGCCGTTGTCTACACGCAGCCCTACGAGATCACGGGCGTCCCGAAGAAGATGCCCGACCTGATGGAGATCTGCATCGGCGGCGGTTCGCTCGAGGAGAAGCTCGGGTTTGCGAAGGACGTGCTCGGTTCCGAGTTCAACTTCACGGACTGCATGAACATCGGCGCCTATGCCGACGTGACCGCGATCACGATCGGCAAGGGCACCCAGGGTCCAGTCAAGCGCTGGGGCATCCAGGTCCGCAAACGCAAGCACTCGCGCGGCGGGAAGAAGCGGCACATTGGTAACCTCGGCCCCTGGACCCCTCACCACGTCCGGTGGCAGGTCCCGCAGATGGGACAGATGGGATACCAGCAGCGGACCGACTTCAACAAGCGGGTTCTGAAGATCGGCGAGGACGGCGCGGAGATCACGCCCAAGGGCGGTTTCATCAACTACGGCCTCGTGCGGAACCCGTACGTCCTGATCAAGGGTTCGATCCCGGGCCCGTCCAAGCGGCTCGTCCGAATCCGGCCGGCCGTGCGGAAGGCTGAACATGTCGAGCGGCTGCCCGCGATTGAGTTCGTGAGCACCGACTCAAAGCAGGGGTGCTAGAGGATGAAGGCAGAGCTCAAGGGGCTTGACGGCGCCGTTCAGGGCGAGATCGACCTCCCGGCGGTCTTCGCCGAGGAGTATCGCCCGGACCTGATCCGGAAGGCCGTTATCGCAATCCAGTCGACCCGGTACCAGCCGCACGGCACCTACGTCAACGCAGGTGTCGAGTCGGTCGGTACGGGCTGGGGCTCGGGGCGCGGTGCATCGCATGTCCCCCGTCTCCACAATGGCTCCCGTGCAGTGAAGGTCCCTCAGGCCCGGGGCGGGCGCCAGGCGCACCCCCCGAAGGTCGAGAAGATCCTCACGAAGGAGATCAACAAGAAGGAAAAGACCAAGGCGAGGCGCTCTGCGATCGCCGCGACCATGAATGCGGACCTCGTCCGCGGACGGGGCCACCTCTTCGAGGGAAGCGTCCCGGTCGTCATGGTCGACGCGTTCGAATCGGTCGCCAAGACCCAGGACCTCGTCCGGGCGCTCTCTGCAGTCGGCGTCTATGCCGACGTTGAGAAGGCCAAGGGCAGCCACAAGGTCCGCGCCGGCCGCGGCAAGATGCGCGGTCGCCGGTACAAGCAGAAGAAGTCGCTCCTGATCGTGACCGCGAATGAGCCGCTCGCCGCGGCGCGGAACCTGGCCGGCGTCGATGCCGTGCCCGTGAACGCGCTCAACGTCGAGCACCTCGCGCCCGGCACGCATGCAGGCCGACTCACGGTCTGGACCCAGGGTGCGATCAGGTGGCTGGGGGAGCAGCAATGATCCTCCGCTACCCGTTTGTGACGGAGAAGGCGATGCTGGCACTGGAGAACCAGTCGAAGCTCAACTTCCTCGTCGACAACCGCGCGTCCAAGCCCCAGATCAAGTACGAGCTCGAGGCGGCCTTCGGCCACCCCGTCTCGGCGATCCGAACGGTCAACACGACCAAGGGCAAGAAAAAGGCGATCGTCAGCTTCGAGGACCCGAAGGCCGCAGAAGAGATCCTCTCGCGGCTCGGCGTCATGTGAGGTGGAGAGATGGGACATCGTATCACCACGCAGAACCGGGGCCGGGGCGGCCCGACCTACCGAGCGCCCTCCCACCGGTACAAGGCCGAGCTGAAGCACCTGGGCACTGAACAGGTGACCGTGCGCGGAGTCGTGATCGGGATCGAGCACGACCCGGCACGTCACACCCCGATCGCACTCGTCCGGCTCGAGAACCAGCAGAAGACCTACTTCCTCGTGACCGAGGGGATCGGCGTCGGCGACGCGATCACCTGGGGGCCCGAGGCCGAGTTCCGGAACGGCAACACCCTTCCGCTCGGAAAGATCCCGGCCGGCGCCTACGTCTGCAATATCGAGGCGCGGCCCAACGACGGTGGCAAGTTCGTCCGAGCATCGGGCGTCCAGGCGATCGTGGTCGACAAGACCGAGGACAAGGTCGGGGTCAAGATGCCGTCGGGCAAGATGAAGTGGTTCTCCAGCCGCTGTCTTGCCACGGTCGGCGTCGTTGCCGGCGGTGGCCGCGGCGAGAAGCCGTTCGTCAAGGCCGGCAAGAAGTTCCACAAGATGAAGAACACGGCCTCGACCTGGCCGCGTGTCCGCGGTGTCGCGATGAACGTGATCGACCACCCGTTCGGCGGCGGAGGTCACCAGCACCCCGGACGCCCGAAGACGGTCGCCCGCGGTACATCGCCCGGCCGAACGGTCGGTCATGTTGCAGCCCGGAGAACCGGACGCAAGAAGAGGTGATCGTGGATGGCAGCAAAAAAGACGCAGAAGCGAATGCCGAGGCGGCGCGAGGAGTTTACCTACCACGGCTACCGCATCGAGGACTTGAAAGAGATGTCCATGACCGATCTCCTCCCGGTCATGCCCTCGAGGGCGCGGCGCAAGGTGCTCCGCGGCCTCTCCCGGGACGAGGAACACCTCCTCTCCCGATTCCGGAACGGCGATGTCCGTATCCGGACGCACCTCCGGTCGATGATGGTCTTCCCCGACATGGTCGGGCGCGAGGTCGAGATCTACACGGGCAAGGAGTTCCAGAAGGTGGAGCTCCAGCCCGAGTCGGTCTTCCACTACCTCGGCGAGTTCGCGGCCACGCGCAGGCGTGTCGCGCACGGATCGGCCGGTATCGGCGCAACGCGGTCGAGTAAGTTCGTTCCCCTGAAGTGATCGGCATGGCACGCACAGGTTATTCGATGGGGACCCAGGGCGAGCAGTTCGCCCGGGCCAAGGCGAACGAGCTCCCGGTCTCGCCCAAGCACGCGATCGAGATCGCCCGGTTCATCAAGAACCAGGACGTCAACCGCGCGCTCTCCTATCTCAACGAGGTCGTCGCGCTCAAGAAGGCCGTGCCGTTCCGGCGATTCAACCGGAACGTCGCGCACAAGCGCGGTCTCGTGGGCTGGGACGCGGGGCGATACCCGGTCAAGGCCTCGAAGGGCTACATCAAGCTCCTCGAGTCGATCAAGAAGAACGCCGAGTACAGCGGCCTCGACGCCGACCGGCTCGTTATCGTCCATGCGGCCGCAAACCGCGGCCGGGGCCAGAAGGCCTTCTTCCCCCGTGCCATGGGACGGGCCACGCCCAAGCGGCGCGAGACGGTCAACATCGAGATCATCGTTCAGGAGGTGCAGGAATAATGGCGATCGAGAGAAAGTTCGTCGCAGACGGCGTCCGGAAGGTTCGGGTGCAGCAGCACTTCCTCAAGGAGCTCAAACGCGCCGGATACGGCGGTATGGATATCGCCCGCACGCCGCTCGGCACGCAGGTCACGATCTACGCGGAGAAGCCCGGTATCGTGATCGGCAAGGGCGGCAAGGTTGTGCGGCAGCTGACCGCGGACCTCGCGCAGGACTTCGGGATCGAATCCCCCCAGATCGAGGTCCAGCAGGTCGGCAACCCGAACTTCAACGCCCAGATCATGGCCGAGCGGCTCGCCAACGCCCTCGAGCGGGGCTGGTACTTCCGCAAGGCCGGGTCCAACGTGATCCGGCGGGTCATGGAGTCCGGCGCCCTCGGGTGCGAGGTCGTCCTCTCGGGCAAGCTGACCGGGTCCCGGGCACGGGTCCAGAAGTTCACCGAAGGCTACATCAAGCACTCGGGCGAGCCCTCGATCTCGATGGTCGAGAAGGGCTACGCGGTCGCGATCAAGAAACTCGGGACGATTGGCGTGCAGGTCAAGATCATCCTGCCCGACACGAAGCTCCCCGACAAGTTCGAGATCCTCGACGTCCCGCCCCGGCAGGCCCCTGTCGTTGAGATGCCGATCGAGGAGGACCTCGGCGAGACGATCGACGCCGAGCTCGCCGCGACCCCTGACGAGGAGTTCGTGAACGAGGAGGTGCGCTGATGGCGATCTTCCGCTCCGGCGAAGTCTCCCAGCTCTCCGACGTCGAGATCGTCGAACAGCTCTCGAAGCTCCGGCTCGAACTGGTCCGGAACAAGGGGAAGGTCGGCGCCGGTGGCGCCACCGAGAACCCCGGCCAGATCCGCGAGATCCGGCGCACCATCGCCCGTCTTCTGACCGAAGAATCCCGGAGGAAGGCGGCGTGATCGCACCCCGGGACGTGCTCCGACACGAATGGATCGGCAGGCACGTCCTGGTGGTGCGAGCCAAGAACCCGTCTCTGGCGGGGGTCGAGGGAATGTGCGTCGACGAGACGAAACAGACCCTCCGGATTGCGACCGGACACGGCACGAAGTGCGTGCCGAAAGCGGTCGCCTGCTTCCGACTCCCCCTCCCCGACGGGACTGCTGTGGAGGTCGACGGTGCCGCGCTCGTTGGAGCGCCCGAGCGCCGTCTGACCCTGCGCAGATAACGAGGATACCATATGGCACGTGACATTGGGTTGAACGTTGAGGCCCCGCAAGCGGAGTGCAGCGACGTGAACTGTCCGTTTCACGGCACCCTGCCGGTGCGCGGCCAGGTGATCACCGGCAAGGTCGTGAGCGATAAGATGACCGGCACGATCGTGGTAGGACGCGATTTCCTCCACTACGTGCGGAAGTACAAGCGCTACGAGAAGCGCTCGAGCAAGATCCACGCCCACAACCCGCCCTGTGTCCAGGCAAAGGTCGGGGACATGGTCCGGATTGCCGAGTGCCGTCCGCTCTCGAAGTCGACGACCTTCGTCGTGGTCGAGGTGACGACAGAATGAAAGCAAAGAGTTCGACCACGCCGCGGGCCCTCGCAACGGGCTCCCGCATGGCCTGCGTCGACAACACGGGCGCCCGGATGGTCCAGGTCGTCTCGGTCGACCGGTACCACGGTGTCCGGCGCCGCCAGCCGAAGCTCGGCCTCGGGGACCTCGCGACCGTCTCGGTCAAGAAGGGCACCCCCGACATGCGCCGCAAGCTCGAAAAGGCGGTCGTCATCCGTCAGAAGAAGGAGATCCGGCGGCCGAACGGCCTCCGCGTCTCGTTCGAGGACAACGCGATGGTGCTGGTGAACGAGAAGAACGAACCGAAGGGCACCGAGATCAAGGGTCCGGTCGCCCGTGAGGTGGCCGAACGCTTCCCCAAGCTCGGCTCCATGGCCACCATGATCATCTGAGGAGAGAGGCATGGTATTATCAACGAGCATCCAGCCGAGAAAGCAGCGGAGAGCCCGCTATCAGGCGCCTTTCCACCTGCGGACCAAGCTCCTCGGAGCCCCGCTCTCGCCCCAACTGCGCGCGCAGTACAATGGCAAGCGGACGGTCCGCGTCGTGAGCGGGGACACGGTCCGGGTCACGCGCGGCGACTTCGCCGGAGATGAAGGCATCGTCGACATGGTCGATGTCAAGAACTCCAAGGTCATCGTCCACGGCGTCGTGATCACGAAGGCCGACGGCACCGAGAAGCCGAGAAAGATCGACCCGTCGAACGTGATGGTCACGAAACTGAATCTGAAGGACCCGAAGCGGGCCGCGAGGCTCGCCGGGGGAGAGGCATAGATGTCCGATCATCTCAAGCGCATGGTCGCGCCGACCTCGTGGCGGCTCGCCCGAAAGGAGCAGACGTTCATCACCAAGACCCGTGCAGGCCCGCACAATGCCGGTGCCATGCCGATGGTGGTCCTGCTCCGCGACCGGATGAACCTTGCCCGGACCATGAAGGAGGTCAAGCTGATCCTCTCGCAGCGGTCCGTGCTGGTGAACGGAAAGCCCTGCCGGGACCCGCGCATGGGCATCGGGATCTTCGACATCATCTCGATCCCGAAGATGGACCAGTACTTCCGCGTCCTGCTCGACAAGAAGGGCCGGATCATCACGGTCCCGATCGATGCCGAGACCGCCAAGACCCGCCTCGCGCGGGTCGCCAAGAAGACGGTCGTCGCGGGAGGCAAGGTCCAGCTGAACCTCGCCAGCGGCGCCAATGTCATCGCCGACCACCAGGTCAAGTCCCGCGACTCGGTCGTTCTCTCGCTCGAGCCTGAGAACCGCTATGCAGTCGTGGACCACTTCCCCTTCGCCGTCGGCAACATGGCGATGGTGATCGCCGGGCGGCATGCAGGTCGGATCGGCCGCATCACCGAGATCACGACGGTCGCAGGCGCCACCCCCAACCGGGTAGCACTCGAGGACGCGAACGACAGCACACCGTTCGAGACGATCGATGACTACTGCTACATGGTAGGGCGCGAGACCCCGGCGGTCTCTTCGTGGGGGATTGAGGCGTGAACGCCGAGAACCTGATGCGTCGCCCTAAGGTCGACAAGGTCGTCGTCCACATGGGCGTCGGCGAGTCGGGCGAACGCCTGATGAACGGTGAGGAGCTGATCCGCAGGATCACGACTCAGAGCCCGGTCCGGACCATCGCGAAGAAGACCCAGCCCGCATTCGGGATCCGCAAGGGCGCCCCGATCGGAGCCAAGGTCACGCTCCGCGGCGAGACGGCCGAGACGTTCCTGAAGACCTCGCTCGAGATCCTCGAGAAGGTCCTCTTCGCGAGCCAGTTCGACAAGAACGGCAACGTCTCGTTCGGGATTGAGGAGCACACGGACTACCCGGGCATGGCTTACGACCCGAAGATCGGGATCTACGGGATGGACATCAACGTCGTCCTCGAGCGGCCCGGCGTCCGGATCGCGCGGCGGCGCATGCAGCAGAAGAAGATGCCCGCCAACCAGCGCGTCACGAAAGAGGACGCAATTGCGTTCATAACCGACGCTTTCGGTGTGGAGGTGCGGTGATGGCGGAAGAACAGAAGAAGCAGCGGTACGGCCGGGGCGCACATTCGTGTCAGCTCTGCGGCCGCAAGCAGGGACTCGTCCGGCGATATCACATCAACTTCTGCCGGCAGTGCTTCCGCGAATGGGCCCCGCGACTGGGCTTCAAGAAGATGAACTGAGGGTGGAAACAATGGGACGACAGAATACGATCGCCGACGCGATGTCGACCTTGAAGAACGCGTCCGACGGCGGCAAATCAAGCTGCATCCTGGAGCCGGCGAGCAAACTGCTCGGCGCCATGCTCCGGATCATGCAGGACGCCGGATATATCGGCTCGTTCGAGTATGTCGACGACCGGCGGGGCGGCCAGTTCCAGGTTCACCTCTCGGGCGGCATCAACAAGTGCGGAGTGATCTCGCCGCGGTACAAGGTCGGGCTCGAGGAGCTCGAATACTGGGAGACCAGGTACCTGCCCGCGAAGAACTTCGGTCTGCTGATCCTGACGACCTCGCAGGGCGTGCTCACCCATGAGCAGGCCCGGCAGGGCGGGATCGGTGGCGAGCTCCTGGGGTTCGTCTACTGAGGTGCGGGAGATGGCAATCGAAGCAACGGTCCAGATCCCGGACGGGGTCACAGTCTCGATGGTCGGGACGCGTGTCGTGGTAGCAGGCCCGAAGGGCACGCTCGAGCGCGACATGCGCTTCCCCGCGATCACGATCGCGATCACGGACGAACAGGTCACAGTCTCCACCGGGCTCACGCGCAAACGCGTGGTCGCCATGGTCGGGACGCTCGCCTCGCACATCCGCAACATGTGCCACGGCGTCACCGAGGGGTACGAGTACCGGATGAAGGTGGTCTTTTCCCACTTTCCGATCCAGCTCAAACTCCAGGGGTCGATCCTCGTGATCGACAACTTCCTCGGAGAGAAGCAGGCTCGTTTTGCCCGGATTGAGCCGGGCGTGACCGCCCTGGTCGGTAACGATGCGGTGACGCTCTCGGGGATCGACAAGGAGAAGGTCGGCAACTCGGCCGCGAATATCGAACATGCGACCCGGATTCGGAAGCGCGATCCTCGTGTCTTCCAGGACGGGATCTATATCGTCGAGAGGGCCTGAGATGGACGGAGAGACAAAGAGGCTGATCCGGGTCCGGGCCGCGAAGCGTGCACGCTTCCACCGGGGCGGATACGGGACCAAGAAGCAGCTCAGCGACAGCTGGCGCCGGCCCCGTGGCCTCCAGAGCAAGCAGCGGCTGCAGAAGAAGGCAAAGGGCGCGCACCCGACGCCGGGCTATGGCAGCCCGATCGCCGTGCGCGGCCTCCACCCCAGCGGTTTTGAGGACATCCTCGTCCACAACCTGATGGAGCTCGAGGGCCTCGATGCAGCCCACCAGGCCGTCCGGATCGCCGGCGCGGTCGGTATGAAGAAGCGGGAGCAGATGCAGACCCGGATCGCCGAACTCGGCCTCCGGCTCCTGAACCCGAAGGACACGAGCCGCGGGCAGAAGCCCGTCGCTGCTGAGGAGGAGGAGGAGTCCAATGAGTAACCTCGCCTCCCAGCGCCGCATTGCGGCCTCGGTCCTGAAGTGCGGGGTCAACCGCGTCTGGTTCGACCCCGAGCAGAACTCCGAGATCGAGAATGCGATCTCGCGTGACGACCTCCGGAAGCTCGTCGACGACGGCGTGATCCGCGCACACCCCAAGAAGGGTGTCTCGCGTGGACGCGCCCGGGCCCGGATCGCGAAGCGGTCGTACGGCCACTGCAAGGGCCCCGGCCGCCGGAAGGGCGCGAAGGGTGCCCGCACGCCCTCGAAGCGCGTCTGGATCCAGAAGATCCGCGCAATCCGGAAGGTGCTGGTCGAACTCCGTGACAGTGGAGATCTCGAAAGGCGTTACTACCGGATCCTCTACCGGCGTGCAGCCGGCGGTCAGTACCGGAACGTCGCACACATGAAGGCCCAGATGGAGATTCTGGTCGGGAGGAACCGCTAATGGCAACCGGACCCAGATTTTTTGTCCCGTTCCGACGGCGGCGCGAAGGGAAGACCGACTACTACGGCCGTGCCAAGCTCATCGTTGCCGATGCGCCGCGCATGGTCGTCCGGCGGACGAACCGGCAGATCATCTGCCAGCTCGTCACGGCCGAGATGGACGGCGACAGGACGTTCGTCACGGCGAGCTCGCTCGAGCTCGTGGACCTCGGATACACGGGCGCGACGGCGAACACGCCGGCCGCGTACCTGACGGGGATGCTCTTTGCAAAGAAGGCCCTTGCGGCCGGATACGAAGAGGCGATCCTCGATATCGGCCTGGCTCGTGCCACCCGGGGAGCCCGGGTCTTCGCCGCGCTGAAAGGCGCGGTCGAGGGCGGTCTCGAGATCCCCCACGGCGATACGATCCTGCCCGATGACGACCGCGCCAAGGGCGCGCACATCGCCGCGTTTGCGGCGGACCGGGCCGGCGATCTCGTCGAGAACGTCGAACAGGTGACAGCCAGAATCCAGGAGCTGGCGTAATATGGCGTACGAACATGCGGAATGGGTTCCGCTCACCGGTCTCGGCAGGGCGGTCATGGCCGGCGAGATCTCCTCGATGGACGAGGTCCTCTCGACCGGCAAGCCGATCAAGGAGCCGCAGATCGTGGATGCCTTCCTCTCCGATCTTACGGACGAGGTGCTCGACATCCAGATGGTGCAGCGGATGACCGACTCGGGTCGGCGCGTCAAGTTCCGCGCCGTCGTCGTGGTCGGCAACAGAGACGGCTTTATCGGCTTTGGCCAGGGCAAGGATGCCCAGGTCGGCAACGCGATCAAGAAGGCGATCGACAACGCGAAGATCAACGTGATCCGGGTCCAGCGCGGCTGCGGCTCGTGGGAGTGCGGCTGCGACCAGCAGCACTCGATCCCGATGCAGGTCAAGGGCAAGGCGGGCTCGGTCACGGTGACCCTCAAGCCGGCCCCCCAGGGTATCGGCCTGGTCACGGGTGAGATCGGCAAGAAGGTGCTCGAGCTCGCCGGGATCAAGGACGTCTGGACCCGCTCGTCGGGGCAGACCCGGACCACGATCAACTTCGCGAAGGCGACTTTCGAGGCGCTCCGCCAGACGAACATGATCCGGCTCGGAGGGCAGTGATGTACGCAGTCGTCCAGGTACGTGGCGTGGTCAACACCCGAAAGGAGATCAAGGACACCCTCAAGATGCTCCGTCTCCACCACATCAACCACTGCGTCATCGCGTCCGACACGCCGGAGATGCTCGGCATGATCCGGAAGGTCAAGGACTACGTCGCCTACGGCGAGGTCACGGCCGAGGTCCTCGAGACCCTGATCCGCACCCGCGGTCGGCTCGAGGGCAACGCCCCGATCACGGACGAGTATGTCCGCGAGAAGACCGAGTACCCCGGGATCGCCGAGCTCGCGCAGGCGATCGCCGAGGGGAAGACGAAGCTCCGGGACATCCCCGGTCTGAAGCCCGTCCTCCGGCTCCACCCCCCGCGCAAGGGGTATAAGTCTCTGAAGCGAACCCATCCTCAGGGAGGGGCGCTCGGGTACTACGGACCGGAGATCAACGAACTTCTCTACAAGATGCGGTGAGCCAATGCCTGTAAACAAGCGATCGAAATACCGCGGTTCGCGGACCTGCGGCGGCGGTACCCACAAGAACCGCCGTGGTGCCGGGAACCGTGGCGGACGGGGCCGGGCCGGGATCAATGCCCACCGGTTCACGAAGTTCTACCTCGAGGAGGGTCCGGTCTACGGCAAGCACGGCTTTGTCGCGGTCAACCGCCGAGAGGTCCCGACGATCGATGTCGGCACCCTCGACCAGATGGTCGCGGGGCTCCTCGCACAGCAGCTCGCTTCGGAGGAGAACGGTGCAGTCGTGATCGACGCGGCCGCGCTCGGCATCGAGAAGGTCCTCGGCAGCGGGCGCGTGACAAGATCCCTCCGGATCTCGGCGTCCGCGTTCTCTGAACAGGCGATTGCGAAGATCGAGGCGCAGGGCGGACAGGCGAACGTCGTCTGAGCACGCCCACTTTTTAAGGTGACTCTATGGGCGAACTGCTCGATCGACTCGAACCACTGCTCGCGGCGATGCCCGCGGTCAAGAGCCCCGAGGGGCACGTCCACTTCAAGAACAAGTTGCTGTGGACCGCCGGCATCCTGATCCTCTACTTCATCCTCTCCAACATCACGATCTTCGGCCTCGACCAGTCCAGCCAGGACATCTTTCTCTACTGGCGTGCACTGCTCGCAGGAGCCTCGGGTTCGATCATCCACCTGGGTATCGGACCGATCGTCACGGCCTCGATCGTACTCCAGCTCCTGAAAGGCGCTGACATCCTGCATATCGACACCTCGGAGACCCGCGGCCAGGTCCTCTACATGGGCCTGCAGAAGGTCCTGATCGTGGTCATGATCCTGATCGAGGCCGCACCGCAGCTGATCGGCGGGTTCATGAAACCCGATGCGACCATCGTTGCGAGTGTCTTCGGCGGAAACACGACCCTCCTCGCCCTGATCATCTTCCTCCAGCTCATCGTCGGCGGCATCCTGATCGTCTTCATGGATGAGGTCGTGACCAAGTGGGGGATCGGATCGGGCGTCGGGCTCTTCATCATCGCCGGGATCTCGCAGTCCCTGATCAACGGGTTCCTCAACTGGGCCCCGGTCTCGGACCCGTATCCCGTCGGGTTCTTCCCGCGCCTGATCGCGATCGGTCTCGGAGGCGGCAACTATCTGCAGTACTTCGGGACGGATATGCTCGCGTTCATCACGACGATCGCGATCTTCCTCGTGATCGTCTACGTGGAGTCGACGCGGATCGAGATCCCGCTCGCCCACGCCCAGGTCCGCGGCTCGCGATCGCGCTTCCCCGTGAAGCTGATCTACGCCTCGGTCCTGCCGATGATCCTGGTCCGTGTGCTCCAGGCGAACATCCAGATGCTCGGGCTCTTCCTGAACAACGTCGGGATCACGATCTTCGGGCGCTTCGAGGGCCAGACCCCCACGTCCGGCCTGATGTACTTCCTCGCGCCGATCAACGGTCCGGACCAGTGGATGTGGTGGCTGACCGACCTCGGCCATGCGCCGTGGGAGATCTTATTACGAATGGGTATCGACACCATTGTGATGGTCGTGGGGGGCGCGCTCTTTGCGCTCTTCTGGATCAAGACGGCCGGGCTCGACTCCAAAGACGTCGCCCGGCAGATCCAGGGCTCCCAGATGTCGATCCCGGGATACCGGCGCAATCCCCAGGTGCTCGAGAAGTACCTGGACCGGTACATCCCGCGCGTCACGGTCATCGGCGGCGTCTTCATCGGCCTGCTCTCGGTGGTTGCGAACCTCTTCGGTGTCATCGGAGCGGTCTCGGGCACAGGCCTGCTGCTCACGGTCTCGATCACCTATCGTCTCTACGAAGAGGTGGCGAGCCAGCAGATCATGGAGATGTACCCGTTCATGCGACAGTTCTTCGGGAAGGAATGAGATGGCAGGGACCAAGTGCATCATCACCGGCGTGCCCGGCGTGGGCAAGACCACGGTGATTACGGAAGCCTTAACACGGCTTGAGCAGATGGGCGTACCATACGCCAACATCTCTTTTGGCTCGTTCATGTTTGAGATGGCGCAGCGGCAGGGGCTTGTTGCCAACCGCGATAAGATGCGTCTCCTCAGCAAGGACGACCAGCGGCTGCTCCAGGAGCAGGCCGCGGAGGGGATCGCGAGGATCGACGGCAACGTGATCATCGATACCCATGCCTCGGTCAAGACGCCGAAGGGTTATCTCGCGGGACTCCCCGAATGGGTGCTCGAGGCGCTGAAGCCCGACCTCTTTGTGTTGATCGAGACGGACGAGGACCAGATCCTCGGGCGGCGTTTCTGCGACCCGTCACGGGTCCGCGATCTGGACACCTTCCGTGCACTGCAGTCCCACCAGTCCTTCAACCGCGCCATCGCGGCGGCGTACGCAATGAAGACCGGATGCACGGTCGCGATCGTAACGAATGCGGACCACCTGTTGGAACGAGCAACCGGCGATCTCGTCGGGCTCCTGACCTGACCATGGCGAAGAAGAGCGGTGCATTCGGAGGGTACTTCGCCCTCATCCTCGCCATGGCCCTGATGTTCTCCTACAGCATCCCCTGGCTCCGTGAGGCCGTGGGCTCGGCGATCGATAAGATCTTCGGTCCCCTGCTCACCCAGTTCGGCATACCGTTCTTCATTCTGATCGTGATCCTCTCGACACTGACCGGGCTCTACTCGAGCCTGATCCAGAAGTACACGATCGATTACGAGAAGATGCAGCGGACTCAGGCCCAGATGAAGGAGTTCCAGAAGGAGTTCCGCGAGGCCCAGCTGGGCGGCGACGAGAAGCGGATCAAGAAGATGCAGGCGAAGCAGAGCGCGATGATGCAGGACCAGCTCGAGATGAGCCAGGCCCAGTTCAAGCCGATGGCCTACATCCTGGTTGTCTCGGTCCCGATCTTCTTCTGGCTCCTCTACCGCCTGCCGCTGACGCCCGATCACCTGGTCTTCCCGTTCATCGGGTCGACCGCGCTGACGGCGTCCGCGTTCGGGCCGTTCCCCGCCTGGATCCTCTGGTACATGACCTGCTCCCTGACCATCTCCCAGGTGATCCGCAAGTCCCTCAACATCGGGGGGCTCTAGGGTGCGGATCACGGTCAGCGGTCCGCCCGGCAGTGGCACGACCACGCTGGCCAGGCGTCTCGCCGAGCGGACAGGCTACCGGCTGATCTCGGCCGGCGAGGTCTTCCGCGGCCTCGCCCGCGAGCGCGGCATGGACCTGGCGAGCTTCGGCGCGCTCGCCGAGGCCGATCCCACGTTCGATCGCATGATCGACGAACGGCAGCGGGAGATCGCCGAGGCGACCGACGATATCGTGGTCGAGGGGCGGCTCTCGGGCCGGATGATCTCGAATGCCGACCTCCGGATCTGGCTCCAGGCCCCGCTCGCGATCCGCGTCCGGCGGATCTTCGAACGCGAGGCGGGTCCCGATCTGGCCGCGGCCGAGGCCGAGACGGCCGGGCGCGAGGCCTGCGAGGCCCGGCGCTACCGGCAGTACTACGGGATCGAGATCGACGACCTCTCGCCCTACGACCTGGTGCTGAACACCGATCGTTTCGGGGTTAAGACCCTCGGTACGATCGTCGAGGCCGCGATCGCGGGCCTTCGAGACTGAACCGGTCTCCCCTCAGCCCCCGTTACGAGGGCGATCTTCCGCTCCTGCGGTCTCTTTTTCAGCTCTCTGCGCACGAACTCCATCCGCCGTTCTAACGGGGCGTGCTGACTCCCACACATCCTTGTGGAACGGGCTCATCGGCCGACCGTAGATCTCGATGCCGGGCCGCGCCGAATCATAGCCTCGATACGCCTTCGGCCCCATCATGCCCACCAGGTTTGACGGGTCGTCATCCAGGGACTTCCCGCTCTGGCATGCCCGGAAGGCAGCCGCTGGGCTGCGACCTCCGGAAAAAATGGAGGACGAAGTCCTTTACTCGAGCGTTCGGCGGAAACTCGTGATCCCGAGGATGATGGCCGCACCTGAAAAGAGCATGAGTGCGAGCAGGTCGAACGAGATCGCGCCCATCCCCTGACTGCGAAGGATCAGGGTCCTGAGGGCATGCACCGCGTAGTACTCCGGGTTGACCGTCGTGATCCAGCGGAGCCAATCGGGCATGCCCATGGTCGGGTAGAATGCTCCGCTCGTCATGAAGAGGATCAGGCTGAGAAAGGCGTTCATGCCCGAGAACGACTGCTGCTCCTTGAACCGGGACGAAACGAAGACGACAAGGCTGGTCAGCCCGATGCTGATCACGAACAGGACGAGCAGGACGAGGACGAAGTCCTCGACACTCCTGAGGACGATCCCCGCCGCGACGAGGTCGACGAGAAAGATGATGAACCCCGAGAGGAACCCCTTGACCGTGCCGCTCCCTATCACCCCGAGGATGATACTGGACCGCTTCACGGGCGTCACGAGATAGCCTTCGATGATCCCGAGCTCGCGATCCCGGATCAGGGCAAGGCCGCCGCCCATCATGGTGGACATGAAGATCGCCATGACCCGATGATCGATCGGATCTGCTCGGGCTCCTGACCGAGCTCGTGGGAGTCGACATAGGCCGTGCCCGAAGTCGGACGGAGGAGAGTGGTGAGGATTCGGATGAGCGTACTCTTTCCCGCCCCGTTCGGCCCGAGGAGCCCGAAGATCTCGCCGCGTCCGACCTCGAAGGAGACATCGTCGATCGCGGTCACAGTTCTCTCGCGACTTTTGAAGACCTTTGACAGGTGTTCGATGCGGATGATCGCCTCCGCGTACGCCGTCCCGGTTGCTCCGATCGAGCTGTCCTCCTCTTCCAGCCCCATTGCATAAGTCCCATCTCCGTCATCCGATCCTGGCAAGGATTGTTCGAACATTTTCGAGCGACTCTGAGAAGAGGAGGAGTTCCTCTTCGTCAAGGATCGAAAAGCGTTCGGCGAGGTACCGTCTGAAGAGGTCCGTGCCATCCCTCAGATATTGCTGTCCCTCTTCGGTGACGATGATCCGGACCACTTCGTCGGTCCTCGGGGTCGCGTTGCCGTTCGACGAGTCCCTCCTGGGCGAGGGAATCAATGATCGTCGTCATGTACGGCCTCGAGACGAACAGTAACCGGCTGATGGTCGACATCTTTGGATCTTCGACCATGGAGATGATATGCAGGGTCCGGTAGCGCATCGCCTGCCTCTCAAAGAGGCCGTCGTGAGGGCCCCCTCCTTTTGGGAAGAATTTCCGCGGAGTGGAGATCAGCAGGGCCATGAACTGCTCGGCCACCCGTATCCTGGACTCATCGATCGCCATAACCTTACGGTGATGGTAGGTCTCTCGGTATATTTAGTTTCTACAAATTTCAGAAAACGAACTATTTGCTATGCGCACCGACCTCCGTCAGGGGGTCTTCGACGCCGCATCACCTCACAGGGGTTGAACCGGCCGATGGACGGTACGGCGATTGCCCGGAACGGTATGACTCCGGCGGACGTGACCGAGCTTCCGCTAAAAAGCAGAGTCGATCGATCTCCGGAACACCGAAGAAAAAAAGATCAGAGGTACCGGTTTCGCCGGAGCCAGTCGACCTGGGGCGGCATGTACCGGTAGATGATATCGCACTTCTCGTTCTGGAAACTCCACGGCGTGACGATCACGATGTCACCCTCGCGGATCCAAGCGCGCTTCTTGATCTTGCCCTTGATACGTCCCATTCGGGTCACGCCGTCGAAGCACCGCACGCGGATATGGTTCGCTCCCATCATCAGTTCGGCGGTTGCGAACTGCTCGTTGTTCCGCTTTTTCGGCAGACGCACCCGGATCGTCTGGCCCTCGACGCCGGTTCCGCTGGCTACCTCAACTTCGCCGGCTGCCTGAACATTTGGTCTTATTCGATCAACTCCAGTGGGGTAATGAAAGGCTTTATGAATATATATATTTATCGCTCCGGGTCAGCCGTTTATTTCTCCTTGCCCCAATATGTCTGTGGGCCTATGCGCCCGCGTCGCCGTAGCGGTTCTGGAACGAGCACTCCTCGAGCCGCTTCTTCGGGGGGTTCGCGATCTCGGCGGGGTCGCCGGCCGGGATCAGCGAGACGAGTGTATACTCGCTCGGCACATTCAGAAGCTCGCGCATCGACTCGGCATAGGGCTTCTTGTCGCCGGCCACCCAGCAGCTGCCGATCCCGTGGTTCTGAAACGCGATGATCATGTTCTGGGTCGCGGCCGCGCAGTCCTCGAGGTAATATTTCTCGCCGACCCGCCCGAAGACCACAATGCAGACCGTGGCCTCGGCGATGAACTGGCCGTGGTCGGTCAGGTCCGCGATCTGGCGGAGGAGGTCTTTGTCGGTGATCGCTCCGAAGAGCCAGGGCTGGACGTTGTTCGCTGTCGGCGCAAGACGGCCGCAGTCGAGAACGTCCTGGATCACATACGGGGGGATCTTCGACGGCTTGTACTTCCGGACCGACCGGCGCGACTTGATCATCATGGTCCCGACATTCATGGGAGATCCGATTGCCCGGATCGGCAATAATTGTTCGCTGAAAAAGAGGAAGGGGAGATCAGTTCCTGCGGACGAGGAGGAGCCCGAGGCCGACGAGGCCGAGCAGGGCCAGTGTCGCTCCGCCGAACCCGGGGCTCCGGGTCGTCGTGGGGAGGGCCGGGGTGGCCGTCAGATTCGGGGTCGTGGTGTTCGCCGCCGCTGTCGTCGTGACCGTTACCGTGGCGGTCGTATTCACGGGTGTCGTCGTCATGGTCGCCGTGGCCGTTCCGGTCAGGGTGACGGTCGATGTGGGTGTGCCGGCGCCAGTGATCGAGGGACCGGTCGTTCCGCCTACCTGGACCGTCCCCGACTGCGAGCGGGTCGTGGTCTTGCCGATCTGGTTATAGTTGTCCTTTATCCCGTTTGCATTGCAGTCGGCCCAGACCTCGTAGGAGCCGGCCCGATAGCGCGAGGTGTCGGTCGTCCAGACGGCCCCCGTCTCGTACACCGAGGAGTTGACCGGGATGTTGACGAGCGAGGTCGTGGCCCCGGTCGGGCCCTGGAGCGAGGTGAACTCGGCCCCGGTCGGGTCACGGACGTGGATCGTGACCGGTGCGCCCGCTACTCCTGTCCGCTGGGCCATCGAGTAGAGGTTCGTCTCGATCCTGAACCCGAGCGGGTCGCCCGAGATATAGCCCGAGCCCGGCTCGCGTCCTGTCCGGGTGTTGATCACCCGGACCTGGAGGCTCGGGTCCTTGACGATGAATGCGAGCTGCCGTCCGGGCCAGGTGTACCAGGCCCCGGTGGCGGTAGCAAAGGTGCCCGGCGAGACGTAGAACGACGTGGGATCCGAGACTGCCATCACGTCGGACGGGGCGTCGGTCTGGATGTTTCCGCCAGCGCCGAAGCGGGCGATCTGTCCGCCGGGCGTGATCCCGGTCGCGGCAATATTGAGACCCTGTTCGCCGACGAAGACCGTGCCACCGGCAGGGACGTCGGTGATGGCCGCCGCCGCGGGCCCCGCGAGGCCGGCCGCCACGACGAGGCAGGAGAGGATAAGGAATGAAATCCGATACATCTGGTTCACCCGACCGCATACGGTCGTTTCAGGGTAAATAGATTCTCGTCCGACGAGATAAAGCGGCCGAAGTCGGCAGAAATGGTTGAGGGCGAACTCAATCCTCGGTCGAGATCGCGGCCGAGGGGCAGCAGTCGATGCAGGTGTTGCAGTCGACGCACTTCTCCTTATCGATCACGGCGATCCCTCCGCTCATGGTGATCGCCTCAGAGGGGCATTCATCGATACAGGTCTCGCACCCGACACAGAGGTCCTTGTCCACCTTAACAGCCATGTTTCTCCGTATTCACTGGCGCCATGAAAGAGTTATAGGTTTCTCTTAGTGCCCGAAGAGGCCTCGAGCCCGAGCACTTCGGCGAAGGTGTGGATGCCGGCCGGCTGCCCTGTGACCCACTCGGCCGCGCGGAGCGCCCCCGTGGCAAAGACCGCGCGGTCGTATGCCCGGTGCGAGAGCGTGATCGTCTCGAAGTTGCCGGCAAAGAGCACGGCGTGGTCGCCGATGATGTCTCCGCCGCGGACCACGTGGACCCCGATCTCGGAGCCGCGCTCGTCCATCCCCTCGCGCCCGTACTTCTTCTCCCGCTCTCCGACGGCCTGGTCCAGGATTGCGAGGATCGTCTTCGCGGTCCCCGAGGGTGCATCCTTCTTGTACCGGTGGTGGGCCTCGGTCACCTCGATGTCGTACTCGGCCAGGCGCGGCGCGGCATCGCGGAGGATCTGCCAGAAGATGTTGACGCCGATCGAGTAGTTTGAGGAGATGACGGCCGGCACGCGGCCCTCGATCGCTGCCCGGTTCGCGGCCTCCTGCTCGGAAGAGAAGCCCGTGGTCCCCACCACGAGCGCGACCCCGTGCTCCGCAGCGACGCGGATATTCTCGACTGCGGCCGCAGCGACCGTGAAGTCGATCAGGACGTCGGGGCGCTGCTCCTTGAGCAGGTGGCCGAGTCCGGCGGCCGGCACGACCGGTGCGCCGAACTGCTCGCCCGCACGAATGTCGACTCCGCCCGCGAGCTCGAGGCGGTCGGACTCGGTGATCATGCGCGAAAGCATGGTCCCCATCCGGCCGAGTGCGCCCGCGACCACGACCCTAGTCATAGTGTTCGAGCACCTCTGCCAGGATCGCAGCCTTTTCCTCGTCCAGTTCCGCGAGCGGAAGCCGGACGGGGCCGGCGGCCATGCCGCGCAGCCCGACCGCCTTCTTGACCGGGATCGGGTTCGTCTCGATGAAGAGTGCCCGGAAGAGTGGCGAGAGCTCGTAGTGGAGCTCGAGGGCCGTGTTCCAGTCGCCGGCCGTGAAGGCCTCGTACAGCCGGACCATCCGGGCCGGCTCGATGTTCGCGGCGACCGAGATCACGCCCGCACCGCCGAGGACGAGGATGGGCAGGGTCAGGTTGTCGTCGCCCGAGATGACTGCGAACTCCTCGTCCAGCGTCCCCTCGATGATCTGCGAGACCTGGGCCACGTTTCCCGAGGCCTCCTTGATCCCGACGATGTTCGGGTGGGCCGCGAGCTCGATAACCAGGTCGGGCGGCAGGTTCTGGCCGGTCCGGCCGGGCACGTTGTAGAGCACGACCGGAATGTCCAGGTCCGCGATCCGGGTGAAGTGCTGGACCAGGCCCGCGCGGTTCGGCTTGTTGTAGTACGGCGAGATCAGCAGGGCGCCGTCCGCTCCGATCTCTTGTGCCGCCTTCGTGAACCGGAGAGCCTCGGCCGTGTTGTTCGATCCCGTGCCCGCGAGGACCGGGACCTTTCCGCCTGCGGCCTCGACGGTTGCCTCGACGACCTTCTCGTGCTCTTCGAACGAGAGGGTGGCCGACTCGCCGGTCGAGCCGGTCGGCACGATCCCGTGGACTCCCGCTGCGAGCAGGATCGCGATGTTCGATCGAAGCCCCTCGAGGTCGAGGGACTGCTGCGCATCCGAAAGAAAAGGGGTAACGACGGCCGGTAGGACGCCCTCAAACATACAGGAGAGTTATGCGCGCCGGGGGCTATTTACCTTTCTTGTGATATAGCCGGCAACCCGATTCCTGACTCTCTTCGAGTCGATCACGGTCAGCTCGGCGACCATCAGCTTGTTGTCATCGAAGTCGCGAGTGAAACGGTCGCCGTAGCGGACCATGAGTTCCTGACCAAAGGCCTTGATATAGTTCGGTTTGATTCCCATGCGCCACCGTCCTGGGGTGATTCCTATATACTCGCGTGAGAGGAGACCATAATGATTTCGTCTGTGGCCTCCTCGATTGTGGCGGCAAAGAGCAGCAGGCCCTCGCCCTCGATCAGGACGCCGTCGGGCACCCCGTCCTCCGAGGCGTGAGCGATCGCCCAGTCCATGGTCGAGACCCCGGGGGGCGTCTGTCGCGGGTCCACGACCGCGAGCTCCCGGAGGTGCTCCTCGAGGGCCCGGGCGAGCGTCAGGAGCGGCCGGAGCGAGACCACGGCCCGGACCTCGGGCTCGAACCGGATGGCCGTCAGGGCCGCGCGCGCGAGGATCGGGTCGGCGCCGTACGCGGCGGGCCCGCCCGGCCGGATCGTGCCGTCGCGGGCGATGAGCCCGCCCGTCAGGGCCGCGACGTCGCCGGGCTCCCGTGCGCCCGGGGCCGCCACCGCGAGGTTCGAGACGCCGGGCTCGATCACCCGGGGGTCGAGTTCGCGGAGCGTGCTCGCAGCGCGTTCGAGGCGGACCAGGAGCGCGGGCGGTCGCACGATCTAGCCCTCCCTGTCGACCACGTCGTTGATCACGCTCTCGGCGATACCCCCCGCGTCCTCTCCGAGCTGGCGGATCGACTCGGCGATAGAGCCGATGGCGATCGCGGTCTCGGCGGGCTGCGCAAGGGTCAGGGTGTGAAGGTCTCTGTTGTGGGCGTCGGCCTGTCGACTCTCCTCGATCGTCTGGTTTGCCAGGCGCATATCGCGCGAGAAGAGCGAGGCCACGGCCCGCTCGAGGATCCCGAGCGAGTGCTCGCTCGCGATCCCGAGTGGATCGGTGATCTCCTGCTCGATCGGGTGATCGGCGAGGACGAGGGCGTTCCTGGCGATGCGGACCGCGTGGTCACCGATCCGTTCCAGGATCCGCGCGACGACCGAGTAGTTCGAGGCCGTGATGAGCGTGACGCCCATCTTCTTCGAGAGGCTCGCGTTCTTCATGATCATGTTCGTCTGCCGTGCGATCAGCCAGTGAAGTCGGTCGACGTCCCGGTCCTCGTCGATCACCTCGCGGGCCAGCTCCCGGGCCCCGGTCCCGACCGCCGTAGCTGCGTCTCGGTGCATGGCGCGGACGATCACGAACATCCGCTTCAGCGTGTTCTCGAACGAGAGCTCGCTGGGGCTCAGGAGATCCTTGATCCGGATCGTCGTATCCGACTCCTCCATCACCTCCTGCCCGATCGTCATCTGCGTGAAGTCGCGCACGGCCATCCGGACGAACGGCGGGAGGCGTGTCTTCGAGCGGATCGTGATCGCCGAGCACCCCGCGATATACGTCCCGATCAGCGAGCGAAAGAGGGGTGACGCGCTCGTGCAGGTGCTGACGTCGAACTCTCTCGTCCGCTGTGCCTGCTCGTCCGAGACGTGGGCCGTGATCAGAAGAGTCCCGTCCGGCTGCGTGATTACCCGGACCGGATCGTTCTTCTTGACCTTCATGGTCGTGGTCCACTCCTTCGGAAGGGTGACCACGAACGACGACCCCCCGGTCATCTGTACACGCCTGATGTCCATCTTTCCCTCTACAGCGTCCGTCCCCATCCTATTCAATACCTCGTCTGTCCCCTCTATATTTTTTTTCATTCTATATATTTTATCTAAAATGTCAATATGTGCAGTCCAGACAGAGGAAACCCGGCCCGATGGTGCCGACTCTCACAGCGGAAGACGATCACGCTCATGTTCGGGCTTGCGGCTGCAGAAGGGAGGGCTGCTAACCCGCGGGCTGCACGGGCCAGAGCCGCCTCGGCTCCTCGGCCTCGTCTGCGTGCCGTCTGAATGCTCGAGATCATCACGCGCCGTGTCGATGTCGTGACGGCCGCCCGCCACCTCGAGCCCTCCGCCGACCTCGCCTGCACGATCGCCGAGGCCACGAGCTTCACATAGACGGGCAAACAGGTCGAGATCGAGTGAGCAGGTCCGGAAGAGTTTTTGCCGGCCAGGACCCAACCTTTTCTCCACGCCTCAGTGGCTTAGTGGCATAGCGGCTGATTTGTAATCAGCAGGTCGCGAGTTCAATCCTCGCCTGAGGCTCTTCTTTTACAAAAAAGGTGTCTGTCAGAGCCAGTCGCTCGAGCGTGGCGACGGGCGCCGCTCACGGTCGGCCCGGGGCTCGATCCTCGCCTCGTCCTTCGTCTCCCGATATGAGAATGGAGGCAGCTCGGCCAGCTCACCCCGGCGCACGGCCATCCCGGCTACGTGAAGGATCGAGAGCAGGACGGTCGCCATCCAGAGGACCCCGAGCAGTCCGCCAAAGATCAGTATGAACAGACCCACCCAGGGCGGGGTGGTGTTGGTCGCCCCGTCGTCGGCCGATACGTCAAGCAGGGCACCGAGCGGGTCACCGCCGGTCGAGACGCGCAGGGTCTGTTCTCCGGCGATGCCGGCCGGCACGTCGGCCGAAGCGGCACTGACGAGCAGCAGGGCACAACCGGCAAGCAGGATGAGAGGCCATACTCTTGCCACGGGTCACACTCCGGTCCCCTCGAGGACGTTGGACTGCATAAATCCTTCGGTCTCTGTGTGCCCCTTATCAGCTCCATAATGTCCTTTGCCGCATACTGCATCTCCATATCTCCCCAATCCAAACAGATTCGTATATGGGACTCTTCAAGACTGTTCGGCGGCTCACCACCCTGAACTCGAGGCTGAAGCGGCTCCGGGGCCCGCTCGAGATGCTGATCCTCGGTGTCCGTGATCCGCGCGTGCCGTGGACGGCCAAGGCCGTTATGATCGCTACACTCGCCTACGTGGCGAGCCCGATCGACATCATCCCGGACTTTCTCCCCTTCGTCGGTCACCTCGACGACATGATCCTGATCCCCGTCGGGGTGGCGGTCGCGCTCTCGCTCCTGCCGCTTGACCTCCGCGGCGAGTACGATGCCGTCAGGCGCGGAACGCTCTATTCGGCCTGACCCGGCCCTCATTCTTCATTCCCGGGCCGTGAAACAGGGTGCCATGTCTCCGGTCGTCCGCGCGTCGGCGGCGTCCGGAGGTGCACCATAAAGAAGAGATCCGATGTGGCCCCCTGGCAGTGGTACGCCCCGGGGATAGTCAATGGTCGCCTGCCTGGACCATGAGCCCGGCGATCGCAGCGTGAAAGTGATGGCAGCACCGGCCGTGTTCGACAGAAATATTGTTATGCTAAAGCATAGCACAGTACTCCATACAGGCGATCATCGTGGACCTCTTCCTCTCGTTCCTCCTTGCCATCCTTCCGATCTTCGTGATCTTTGTCGGACTTGTGATCCTCAAAAAGTCTGGGACACTGATGGGTGTCGTCGGATGGATGTTGACCGTCGCGGTCGCGGTCTTCTTCTTCTCGACCTCGCCTGCGATCGCGCTCCTTGCCTCGGCGAACGGGATCCTCGCCTCGTTCGGGATCTCTTTAATGGTCCTCTTCACCATCCTCCAGGTCACGATGATGGACGTGACGGGCGCAATCCGCTCCATCACCGAGTACGTCCGGCTGATCGCGGCCGAACGCTACGAGCAGGTGATGCTTCTGAATGTCGGCCTCGGCTCGTTCCTCGTCTCGATCGGCGCCACGCCGGTCACGATGCTTCCTCCGATCATGCTCGCGCTCGGCTTCTCGCCGATCGCCGCGATCGCGCTCCCGTGCCTCGGTTACGATCCTCTGACCTCGTTCTCGCTCCTCGCGGTCCCGATCACACTTCCGGCCCAGGTCTTCAACCTGGACCTCGCTGCGCTCGGCTCGCGCATCTCGTTCTTCCTCCCGGTCATCTCGACAGGATTCGCGATCGGGATGCTCTTTATCGCCGACGGATGGAGCGGGGTCCGGAAGGGGATCGTGCCCGCCCTACTCGCCGGCCTGACCCTCGGGTTCTCGGCCATCCTCTTCGTGCACATCCTGCCGGTCTCGGCGATCGGGCTTGTCGGGGTCTTCTCCGGCCTGGTCACGATCATCGTCCTCCTCCTCCTCCGGGTGGTCCAGGGCAAGCCGATCCTGGCCCGGCGGGTCGACATGCCGGCCGACGTGATGCCCATCGGCCGCGCCGCGCTCCCCTGGCTCCTGCTCGTCGTCTTCTGCGTCGTGATCAGCATCCCCATGATCGCGACCCGGCTGCATGACCTGCTCGGCCCGCTCCAGGTCGTCACGGTCGTCGCGAACAAGTCGGTCGACCTCAAGTTCCTGAACCAGGCCTACACCTGCGTCCTGGTCTCGACCGTGGTCGCGGCCCCGTTCATGGTCCGGAGCCGGGAGGAGGGGAGAAAGATCGTCGAGATCTGGCTGAAGCGGGCCTGGGCCCCGACTCTGGCCGCGGCCATCTTCTTCGCGATCGCCTACGTCATGGATTGGTCGGGCCAGACCGTGATCGACGGCGCTCTCGGGTTTGCGACCGGCACGACCGACGTGAACATGAACGCCGTGATCGGCCTCATGCTTGCCATGACCTTCGGGATCACTTTTCCGGCGATCAGCCCCATGCTCGGGCTCTTCGGCGCGTTCGTCTCGGGCTCGGAGGCCTCGTCGAACGTAATGTTCCACGGGATCCTGAAGCGCGCGACCGGCGTGCTCGACCTCGACTTCACCACGGTCTACTCGGGGCACGCGGTCGCGGGCGGGATCGCCTCGGGGATCTCGCCGGCCAAGATCATCAATGCGGCGGCCGTGATCGACCAGCTCGGGATCGAGGGCGAGGTGATCCGGCGGTGTGTCCCGATCGCGGTCATCCTGACCGTCGTCACCGGGGCCATGCTTGTCATAATGCTCGCGCTCTGACGCGACCGCTCACCCGGCGGAGTCAGAACTCCGCGGCCGAGATCGCGAGCTTGGCCCGCTCCTGGGGCGTCGAGCCCCCTTCGACGAGGCCGAAGTCGCCGCGGAGGGCCTTGAGGGCGACCTTCTCGCGGTCGATCTCGCGGCGCGTCCTGTACCCGAGCCGGCGCAGGACCTCGATCGGCGGGCACCAGCCCTGGAGTGCGTAATAGAGCAGGAACGGCAGGACGAGCGCCGGCAGGAGCAACCAGCGGCGGTCGCGGACGACCCCGAGCCCGAGCCCGGCGAGGGCGGGCGCGGCCGCGTTCGTCTCAAGGGCTCGCTCGACATCCCACTCGCGGTCGAGCTCGTCGATCCGCGCCGCGATCTCGCGGAGGCCCCGGGCCGCGTACTCGCGGACACTCGCCTCGGACCCGGCCACGATGAACCTTGCGCTCGAAATCTGCCCAATCAATACGGTTAAGTCCCTGTCCGCCCCTCCCCGGGGACGGTGCACATGGACGGAGACGGGCCGGTCTGCATTACCGGGGCGCGGCGCTGCCGGGTTCCTGGTCTCGGACGCCATCGGGCGCGCGGAGCCGTCGGGCCGCCTCTCCATTGCCCTCGTCTTCGTCCGCACCCGCGAGGTTCCCGGCGGGCGGCGCACTCTACTCGGGCATCTCCGTGCTCGCGGCCCTGCTCATCTTTCCGCCGGGTCCGGTCGCGGCGGTTGCGTTCGCGTTCGGCCTGCTCGATTCGGTCTCGACCCTCGCAGGCCTCCGTTACGGCTCGCACCGGCTCCCGAACGGCGAAGTCCGCCGAGGGAGCCCTCGCGGGCCTGCTCGCGGCCGCCGCAGCGCTCGCGGAGTTCGTCCTCCCGCTCGACGACAACCTGATTGTGCCGTTCCTGCTCGCACTCCTCGTGACGACGGCAGGATAGATGGGACACAACGGATACCTTTTTCGCCGCGAGGTCGGGATTGTATGGATGATGCACCGGGCGCTGCCGGGGGGCGCGCTGCTCCTCGGCCTTCTGATCCTGACGGCCCTCTCGGGGGGCTGCGTGGCCCTCTATACCCTCTCCGAGGCGGCCGATCCGCCGCCGTCCGGGCCCGACAGCCAGGTCGGTCTCCCGCTCTTTCCGCCCGGCGGGTCGATACCGTCCCCGACACCGGGCCCGGAACCGATCGAGATGGAGAAGCTCCCACCCTGGGCGAGCGACAGCGACGGGGCTCCGTTCGTGTCGTCTCCGGGCGAACCGCCCGTGACTGAGACGCCGCCCTCGTGGACATGGGCACCGACCGAGACCCCGTCCGCCCCGGCCGGGACCATTCCTTCACCCTCAGAGTCGGCGCCGCACCTCACACTCACGCCGACCGGGGAACCCCCGGTCGATGACGGTCGACCGGGCCGGGACGAGATCTATCACCCGATCGTGACGGCCATGCCGCTCTAGTCGAGAAGAGGTGCGATCCGTTCGAGGATCGCGTCGCGCATCGCTTCGGCCGCGACCCGGTCTTCGGCCTCGACCATGACCCGGACGATCGGCTCGGTCCCCGAGCGGCGGACGAGCGCCCAGGTCTTCCCCTTCGAGATCCGGATTCCGTCGGTCGAGTCGTGGGAGAAGTCGGGGAATGCGGCCGCGATCGCGGTGACGATCTCCTGGGCTCGCCGGGTCTTCAGGCGTTCGGAGATGAAGTGGTACGGGGGCAGCTCGTCCACGAGCTGTGAGAGGGGCCGGCCGGTCTCGGCGAGCATCGCGACCATCATCGCGGCGGTCATGCCCCCGTCGCGGCAGAACTGGTGATCAGGGTAGATCAGGCCCCCGTTTCCCTCTCCGCCGAACGCGACCTCGATCCCGGCCCCGATCAGGCTGAGCATGCTCCGGGCGACGTAGATCGAACCGACCTGCGTGTACCTGACCGTGCAGCCTGTCGCGGCGGCCACGTCCTCGATCAGCTGCGAGCTCGAGACCGGGGTCACGATCACGCCCTGCCGCCCCCGGCAGACATGGTGCGCGATCAGAGCGAACTCCCGGTTCTCCTCGACATAGCGCCCCCGGTCGTCGATGAAGACCGCACGGTCCGCGTCCCCATCGTGCGCGACCCCGAACGCGGCTCCGCTCTCCCGCACGAGCGCGGCGAGGGGCTTGAGGCCGTCCGGCGTCGGTTCGGGGAGCCGGCCCGGAAAGGTGCCGTCGGGCTCGCCGTTGATCGTCCGGACCGTGCAGCCCATGCGCTCGAGCAAGGTCGGCGTGGTCAGGCTCGCAGGCCCCGAGCCCGGGTCGACCGCGACGGTCATGCCGCGCCCGGTCCCCTCGGGGAAGTGCGCGAGGATGCCGGCGAGGTAGCTCTCGACGAGAGCGGGAACCTCCTCCTCTCCTCCGAGTCGGCGCCAGTCGGCGAGCGCGTACTCGTCGCGGAAGAGTCGGCCCTCGAGCGCGATCACCTCCTCGTCACCCATCTCGGTGCCGTCGCGCTCGATGATCTTGACCCCGTTGTACTCAGGGGGGTTGTGCGAGGCCGTGATCATCGCGCCGGCCGCGAAACGGTCGCGGACGATGTACTGGAGGGCGGGCGTCGGCAGGACGCCGCAGTCCACGACCCGGCAGCCCGATGCGATGAGGCCGGCCTTGAGGGCGTGCACGAGCATCGGGCCCGAGGTCCGCGTATCCCGTCCGATCGCGATCGTCCCCGGTCGCATTGCGCCGAGCGCCTGTCCGATCCGGAGCACGAGTCCCGGTGTCATCGATTCCCCCACGATGCCCCGCACACCGTTCGTTCCAAAGAGCTGCTTCTTCTCGGTCATCCTCGTCCTCCCAGTCCCGCCGTATCGCCCGCGATCGCGTCGAACGCGGCAAGTCCCGCTGCCGCGCCGGCCGGGTCGCGTGCAACCAGTGCAAGAACTATTGTTCCTCTTTCAGCATAGACCCTGCCGTGGACCCGGGCGCCGATCACGCCTGGCGCGGCCGCGCATCGGGCCTCGAGCGCGGCAAGGGACGCATGGTCGGCGGCATGCTCCCGGTCGGCGGGCGCGGTGCAGGTGCACGCGATCCCGCCCTCGATCCCCGTCTCGCGGCGGCAGGCCCGGAGCAGCCCCTGCGGCGAGTAATGCTCGTCGAACCGGTCGAGGGCGGCGAAGACCTCGGCCGGCACCGGATCCCGGAGCACGCACCGGTCCGAGGGGAGGTCGCCGACCACGACGCGGGCGAACGGGACGGTCTTGAACCCCTCCACGAGCGCGACATCGCAGCCTGCGTCCGAGAGCCTGTCGAGCGCGGCCTCGAGCGAGTCGTCGCGGAGTAAGGTCACTCCCTTCTCCCGGTCGATCCCGGTCACGGCCCTCGCCCCCTGCTCGTAGAACCGGGTCGTGTCCCGACCGGGCTCGAGTGCGAAGGGGTGTGTCCCGCCGAGGTGCTTGATCACGCCGATGACCGTGGTGGGCGGCGCGGCCCGGAGCACCTCCTCGATCAGGCTCGTCTTGCCGGTCTTGGACCAGCCGGCGAACTGGACGACTCTCACTCTCCCTCCCTCCCGCGCGTCTCGAGCAGGGTCTGGGCCGCGAGCCCGACCGAACGCATGATCTTGGCGATCCTGTCCTCGATGTCGAGCTCGTCGTCGACCGGCAGGCTCGTCCCCTCGACCTCGAGGAGGAAGCGGGCGATCTCGCTCGCCTCGAAGAGGAGGTCGTCGAGCTCGTCGGTCGTGAAGAATCCGCACATGGCGCCGTAGAAGAAGGTCGCACCGGACTTCCGGACCTTCTTCTTGAACGAGCTCCGGGCCTGGTTGACGGCCTGGGGCGAGTACGGCTCGGTCATGAACGGGACCAGCTCGGGCAGGTGCTGGCCGATGAAGGTCATCTCGGCCCCGGAGGTGGTCCTGAAGTCGGCGCAGAGCCGGGCGAGCGCCCACTCGCGGGCCGTGATGTAGGTATGCTTTCGCAGGAACCGGTTCACCTTCTCGTAGGCCGCGCCGTCCACCTTCTGGAACTTGGCGTAGCGGGCGACCTCGTCCTGTTCGAATCCGGGGGCCATGCGATCACACAGTCGACGGGGCAGGCCAAAAAGGGATCAGAGCCGGTTGAAGAGGGCCACAACGTCGGCGAAGTCGACGCGACCGTTGGCATTGAAGTCGAAGGGCACCGTCGGTTCGTTCGCCGCGATCCAGGTCATCTGGTTGAAGTAGAGCACGATATCGGCGAAGTCCCTTCGGCCGTTTCCGTTGATATCGTCGCAGCACCCGTCGCCGTCGGTGTCGGTCGGGGCGCCGACTCCGCCCGGGATCGGTGCCACGCTCGGAGTCGAGATAGCTGTCGGCGTGGGTGTCGTCGTTCTGTCCCCGGTCACGAGGACTCCCTGGAACTCGACCGGGCCAAATGCCTGAAGCGTCAGGATCTGGTCGCCTGCAGGGAGCCAGGCCGTACTGTTGACAGATCCCGCCTCCTCGGGCACGAAGAGAACCGCGATCGCCAGGCCGTCCACGAGCACGAGCACGCTCGACGGCCTCCCGCTTGCATTCTCGAGGGTCAGGGTGTACTCTCCGGCCGTGGCCACGCCGATTCCATAAAGTACCCGGCCCCCAGCATCCACCCGGACCTGCTCCGCCGTCGGGGTGGCGTTCACGGCCTCGGAGAAGCCGGTGGCCGGGATCCGGCCGGGCACAGGGTGGAAGACCGGGGTTCCGGTCGGGGTCACCGTTGAGTTCCCCACCGGCGTGACACTGGCGGTCGGCATGACCGTGCCCGGTTCGACCAGACGGAGATCGATCCGGTCCAGGTTCATCTTCTCGGCCTGGTCGAAGCGGAGGAGGAGACGGTGACGGTCCATCCCCAGGCTGAGGGGGATCTCGACGGTCGAATAGGTCTCGAACCCGCCGGTCAGGGGGACCATGACCCGCCCCTGGACGGCGTCGTCCACCTCGACCGCGAAGGAGCGGCCAGCGACGGGGCAGGCCACACGGAAGGCCGCCGCGTACCGCCCGGGGGTCGCTACCTCGAGCTCGTACGCGACCCACTCGCCCGGGCGCAGGAACCCGAGGTTGTACCCACCGATCGAGGGGGTGTACTCGATGTCGACGTCATCAAACCGGTAGGCTGCGCCCTCATTCCCGGCGGTCGTATCCGAGAAGGTCCCGGGGCCGCAGAGATAGTTCTCCGCCTCGATCCGGCCGGGGACCGCGTGGACGGCCGGGACGTCCGGCGTCGTCACGGGTGCCGGGGCGGGCACGGCGGCCGGCGGTGCGGTGCCGTTCGGAAGCGGCGTCGGCTCGGGGTCGACGAACAACTCGTTCGCGTAGGCGAGGGCGTAGGTGTTCCCCTGGCCCGGCGGGTTGTAGGCGTCGTCCAGGTTCAGGATCGGAAGGCTGCTGCCATGGGCTGTGATCTCGAAGCGGGAGTTCGTGACCGGCTTCTCGTACCGCTCCTCTCCTTTGTACCAGCCGAGCATGGACTGGACCTGCGGCGTCACGCCGGCCCTCCCGGGAGCGCTGTACTGGTGAAAGTTCACGACCCGGAGGTTGTTGGTTGCGGCCGACCAGATGGCCCAGTTCACGGGGTCGACCGAGACACAGTCGGTGATCGCGACGTTGTTCGCATCCTTGCAGATCTTGAACCCGTACCCCGAGCCGATGTCGATGCAGTTCTCGAAGACGGTGTTGCCGTTCTGCTCCTCGTAGAAGCCGTAGTTCCGGTTGTGGACCGAGCGGCAGTTGACGAGCCGGGTCCCCTTCGCGACCGTGTATCCGGCCATGTAGAAGTGCGCCCCGATCGACGGCTTGACCGTCCAGTTGCCGAGGTTCGTATTCCGCCAGCCGTTCTCCTCTGAGACGCAGTCGATGAGCGTGATCTGTTCCTGCCGCGAGTTCGGCTCGAAGTGGAAGCCCGACTCCCAGTTATCGGCCGCATAACACCGTTCGACCGTCAGGCCCACGAGATCGTTTGCCTCGTGAAAATCGAACCCGGTCGCCCAGGTGTGGCCCTCGGCGTTGCCGCACCGGATCGCGCGGCAGTCGACGAAGCGGACATCGCGGATCGTCTTCGGCGAGCCCAGGCCGTTCAGGTTGAAGCCGTGGGTCCCGACGTTCTGGGCCTCGCAGCGATAGAAGACGATGTCCTCGACCACCCGGTTCTCGGCCCAGACGAAGAATGCGCCGTTCGCCCCCATGTCCCGGTCCAGCCCGGGGTAGTAGCCCTGCAGGGTGTCCTCGGCCAGAACATCCTCGATCCGGACGTGGCTGGCCGTAATCCGGACCCAGGCGCGGTCCGTGATCCGGAACTCCCGGAGGGTCACATACGGCCGGTCGACCTTGATCGCGTGATAGTAGCCCGAGATCGCGATCGAGGTCTGGCCCGTGCCGCCCCCCTCGAGGGTCGTGTACGCCCCGGGCACCAGATTATCCGAGCAGGCGAAGGTGCCCGACGAGAGCCGGACCGTGCCGCCGTCCCAGGGCAGGGCGGCGAACGCCTGGTTGATCTCCCGCTGGTCGTCGATCCCGTCGCAGACGAGGTCCGCCGTTCCGCGCTCCTGGGCGGACGCGTCCGCGGCGGCCACGACAAAGAGGCCGGCTGCCGAGGCGGACGGAACCAGCAGGGCGAGTATGAGCAGGACAAACAGTGGTCCGGGGATCGTGGGGGTCCGCATCAGGGGCAGGTCTCCATGCACCTCAAGAAGAGTATCCTGAGTGTTGATATTGCGTGCACTTAAGTCCTGTGGGGCCTGTTTGACATGTTCCGGGGCGATTTCCAATTTCTATCGGGAATGCTCGCTTATACCCCGCGTCCCGGCCGAACCCGGCGTGGATCGCCCGCGAGCGGGCGATCCGCATCTATTTATAGGTTTAACGCCCACTGTTCTGGGCACAGGGTCCCGGTAGGGTAGTGGATATCCTAGAAGCTTGCGGAGCTTTTGACCCGGGTTCAAGTCCCGGCCGGGGCGTTACATTTCGTTTTCTTTCACATCTCTGTTCTATCTCTGTCGTTCATGGCAGTCGGGGGCCTCATATCCCCAGACCTGTCCTGCCGTGGTACGGTTTTTCCATTCCAGAGAGCCGAGGTCGGCGCGATCGCTCTCTATTACCATCCGATTGACTGGCAGACCTGCGCAGGCCCGATCTTCCTCGACTCGGGAGCTCCGTCAGGAAGCCGGCAGCTGCTGAGCTGGCGGTCCGGAGCCGCGACCCCCCGCAGAGGCAGCGACGGCCGCTCAGGCCGCCTGGAGTGTGAAGAAAAACATGCTCCCCCGTCCTGTACCGATTCGAGCCTGACGCGGCCCCCGTGCCGCTCCACGATCTTCCTCACGACCGCGAGCCCGATCCCGGTGCCTTCGTATTCGTCTTTCGAATGGAGTCGCTCGAAGATCACGAAGATCCGGTCGAAGTACTCGGGCGCAATCCCGATCCCATTATCGGCCACTGCGAACTCCCACCAGTCGCCCTGGCGAGACGCCGAGATCTGGACCACGAGGGGGGCCTCGGGGCGGTGGTATTTCAGGGCGTTGCCGATCAGGTTCACGAAGACCTGTTCGAGCTGGGCCGGATCGGCCATGACCGTCGGCAGATCGCCGACGACCACTGTCGCGCCCGCCTTGGCAAGCGACGTCTCGAGCGAGTGGAGTGCAGCCGCGACGACCGCGCCCGAGTCCGTCGGCGCGAGCGGCTCGCCCGCAGTCTCGACCCGCGAGATGCGGAGCAGGTCCTGGATCAGGGCCTGCATCCGCTGTCCGCCCTCGATGATAAAGTGGAGGTACTCGTCCGCGTCCTCGTCGAGCCGGCCCCGGTACCGGCGGTCGAGAAGCTGCGAGAACGAGACGATACTCCGGAGCGGCTTCTGGAGGTCGTGCGAGGCGACGTAGGCGAACCGCTCCAGGTCTTCATTGGACCTCTCGAGGGTTGCGGCATACCTCTGCAGCATGGCCTCGGATTGCCGGGCCCGGCTCACATCGATCGTGGTGCCCACGACCCGGACGGCCCGCCCGTTGGAGAAGGTCGTCCGCCCGGTCGTCGCAATCCATCGTTCGATCCCGTCGTCAATCCCGATCAAGCGGTACTCGCCGCGGTAGTCACGGAAGTCGACTCCGTCGGTCGGGGGGGATGAGTTCCTCCGCGATCCCGGCCTGGAGAGCACCCCGATTATCGGGGTGGATCGCCCCTATGAATCGCTCGAACGAGAGGGGCGCTCCGGAGGGCAGACCGAGATGTACCCATATACGGTCGTCCCAGCGGTGCTCTCCCGTGACGAGATCCCATTCGTACACCCCGATGCTGGCCGAGTCGAGGGCCAGCTCCAGCCGGATCCTGTTCGCTGCCAGCGCCTCCTTCGCCTGCTGCCGCTCGGTCTCGTCGCGGAGGAGGACGGCGACACGCTGATCCGTCACCCTTAACGCGGTGATGCTCATGCATCTGCCCGCATGCTCGATCCGGTCCTCGAGCCCCGGGATCAGCTCGCATGCCGTCCGTCCGGCCACCTCGCCCGGCCGGGAGCAGAGGACGGCCCAGAAGGCCGGGTTGGCCCGGAGGAGTCGACAGTCGGTCGGTCGACCCGCGGCGTCGAACTGCAGCTCGCAGACGGCTGCGCCGTCGGGCATCAGGTCGAAGAACCGGTCCAGATCGAGGCCGTTCGTCGGAGAGGGTTCTGATGTCCTGCCAGGTGGCGAGCGCTCCGGCACTCCCGTTCTCATCCAGAAGGGGTACGGCCGAGGCGAGAAGCCGGTAGCGCGCCCCGTCTCCCCCGGTGATCTCGATCGCGAGGCTCGGCGCCTCCTCGCCGTGAAGCGCTCGTGCGGCAGGCAGGTCCTCCGGCAACAAGAGGCGACCCCGTGGATGGCGGATCGAGAGGGCCTCGATCAGATCGGGGATCGAGAAACCCGTCAGTCGTCGCGCGGTGATCGCCTCGGCCTGGGCGTTCACGGCCTAGACCGTACCGTCCGCGCGATGGAGAAGAGCGGGCAGCCGCATCGCCGAGAGCGGGACCGTCGGAGTACTCGGTGGGCTGGACATCCACGCATTGACCTCCACGTGCACCTCTCGTTGAACACATGTGTATATATATTAATGGACTTTGAATTGTTTCGCTCATTCCGATCCGTATCCGGGACCGGAATGTTCAAAAGAAGCGAACGCATCAGACAGAGTACTGAGGTTTCCGCCATGGTCTTCTTCTTCGACCCGTTCTACTTCATCTTCGTCCTGATCCCGACCATCGCGATCTCGGCCGGGGTCCAGCTCTGGCTCCGCCGGACCTACGCGACATGGTCGCAGGTACCCAATCACACGGGCCTGAACGGGCTTCAGGTCGGGCGGACGCTCCTGGGCAGAACGTCGCTCCAGCCGATCGGGCTCGAGGTCGCCCCGGGCACGCTTACCGACCACTTCGACCCCGGTGCGAACGTGGTCCGTCTCTCCGAACCGGTCGCCGGCTCGTCCTCGGTCGCCTCGCTCGCGGTGACGGCCCACGAGCTCGGGCACGTCCAGCAGCATCAGACCGGCTCGGCCCTGATGAAGGTCCGGAGCGCGCTCGTGCCCGCCCTCCGGTTCAGCCCGACCCTCTCGTACATCTGCATCCTGCTCGGCCTCGTCATGAACATCGCCGGGCTCTTCTACCTCGGGATCTTCTTCTTCGGCCTGATGGTGATCTTCACGATCATGACCGTGCCGATCGAGTTCGACGCCTCGCGCCGGGCCTTCCGGCTGCTTGAGGAGGCGGGCCTGCTCGTCGACGACAACGACCGGCGCGGGGCCCGGGCGATGCTGACCGCAGCGGGCTTCACCTATGTCGCGGCGGCCGTCACCGCGATCCTCCAGCTCCTCTACTACGTCGCCCTCTCGCGCCGGGAGTGACCTTCCGGCGCGGTCTCTTCTCCCGACCCGGGAAAGGAGATCGCCACGAGCGAGATGGTGAGCCCGACGATCGGCCGCCGAACTCCTCTCGGACGAGGGAACGACCGTGCTCGGGCAGTGCAGGGCTGAAAGGAGAAGAACCTCTACGGAAAGGTGATGCTCGGGCTCGGTCGGTCGGCCTGGAAAAAGGCGAAGGTGCCGGGCCGTCCGACGCCGCACGAGCCGCCCTCAGGGGGCGGCAGGTCGAGTCCGCCTAGGCCGGCACGATCCGGAGGATCTCGGGAGGCGCCACCCGAACCTCCCACGGGAGGCTCGAGGTCCCGATCCCGCGCGTGACGTAGACGGTCGTGTTGTTCTGCTGCGACTCGCCCGAGAGTCCGAGCCGGTTCGCGACCCCGGCGGGCAGGAACTGGCCCCCGTGGGTGTGGCCCGCGAGGATCAGGTCCGCGTCCCACTCCCCGATGCACTCGGGTTCGTGGATCATGTAGATGGTGAACGCATCGGTCGGCTCGAGAGCGGGCGGGGCCGCCATGCCGGCCCAGCCGTCGTCGACCCCGACGAGGCGCACGGGCTTCCCGTCGATCTCGAGCTCGACGACCTCGTTCCGGAGGACGTGGACCCCATTCTGCTCCAGGACGGCCTCGAGCTCGTCGGCGTAGGCCCGGTCGGTCGTGTTGTCCTGAAGGTGGGTCACGTCGTACTGGCCCGCCTGGAGGCTGGCCGACCGGACCGAGACTATCTTCCCGACGAGCGAGGAGGCATGGTCGCCCGAGTGATAGTCGTGGTTGCCGAGGACTGCGTACACGGGCGCGTCGATCTCGGACCAGAGCGAGTGGATCGCGAGGTCCTCGCCCTTGCCGAAGACGAAGTCGCCGCCGATCAGCACCAGCTTCGGGTGCATCGCATTGATCTGATCGACCGCGGTGCGGGCCTGCGAGAGGTTGCCCTCGCGAAGATGGGGGTCGGCGATGAAGACGATTCCGTCCGGGGCGCCCTCGACCGCGAGGCTCGTGATCTCGCAGGAGCGCGGCTCGAACGCGACAGCGCCGAGCGAGGCCGTGAGCGCGCTGAGGACCAGGGTGACCGAGAAGAACCGGCTGATTGGGGACAGTTGCTGCAGAACGCGCATCCGATACCTTGATCATCTCTTGAGCCGGCCCTAGATAGGTCTTCGGTTAGGGACACCTCTATTTATGGCATTCGGGTTGTGTGGGCCTCATTATGTCCTCTGCTGCGCCAGTCCCATACGAACTGAGGTGAAGACGAACGGTCGGCGAGCTCAATCAGCGGGACCAAACAGCGCATCCAGTGAAGCATGTGCAGGGAGAGGCACAATCCTGAGTTCAGGAAAAGTCACCGCGAGGAACAAGAAGGCAGTGGGCAATCTTTCGCAGTACGAGTGGAGGTTGCTGTATCAACTGAGCGAGTGAGCCATAGAAAAGAGGAGACCCGATGAAATTGTGGGATGAGTGCGCATTCTGAATGCGATCGGGACGATCGTCACCCCGAACACGACGGCGCCCGCGATCTCGTCCGATACGTCGTCGCGGAGAGCCCTTCAGAGGGTCGTCACAATGATCAGCCCTGCAGCGCATGGGCCACAATGCGTCCGTACATGGTCCGAATCGCAGGGATGCATCTCCAAGAAAAAAACAGTTGTTATAAGGTCTGACCGGGGTCTCGCGGATGCCATTCGTGGTGCACTACTTCGCGGGGCAAGGGTAACTGCGCCCTCTCTTTGGGGGACCCTTCGGGGCTCTTTGGCTGCGAGATCGCTCCACGCGCACGCCAAGGACCGTCTGCGTTATGCACCCGAACCGCACAGGTGATACAGATGACGTCGTATCGCTTTGCCCGTCGCATGGCCGCCGTCCCGCCCTCGTTCCTTGGCACGCTCTTCGCGGTCTCGGCCGATCCGGAGGTGATCTCGTTCGCGGGCGGCCTCCCCTCGCCGGAGGTCCTCGACGCGGACGGGATCGCACGGGCGGCAGCCGAGGTCCTCGGGGAAGCCGGTCCGGCAGCCCTCCAGTACTCGACCACCGACGGCTACCTGCCGCTCCGGGAGTTCATCGCCGCCCGCTACCGCCGCCGGGTCGGCCTCGACGTGACGGCCGAGAACATCCAGATCGTGAACGGTTCGCAGCAGTGCCTCGACCTGGCGGCCAAGTGCCTGGTCGACCCCGGGGACACGGTCGTGGTCGAGGCTCCCGGGTACCTCGGTGCGATCGAGGCCTTCAGCCTGTACGAGCCCCGCCTTGCGGCCGTGCCGGTCGACGAGCGGGGCCCGGACCTAGCGGCGCTCGAGCGGGTGGTCGCCGGGAGCCGGCCCAAGTTCTTCTATGCGATCCCGAACTCGCAGAACCCGTCCGGCCTCACCTACCCCGACGAGGCCCGGCGAGGGGTCGCCGAGCTCCTCGACGGCTCGGGCACTCTTCTGTACGAGGACGATGCGTTCGGCGAGCTCTTCTTCGACGGCCGGCCGCGCCGGCCGATCGGCGCGGCGCTCCCCGGTCAGGCCGTTCTCTCGGGCTCGTTCTCGAAGGTGCTCGCGCCGGGCATGCGCTGCGGCTGGATCGTCGCGCCCGAGCCCTTTCTCCGCCAGTTCAACGTGGCGAAACAGGCGGCCGACCTCCATTCGAACCACCTCTGCCAGCTCGTGCTCATGCGCTGGCTCGAGACCCACGACCTAGATGTACAGTGCCGTCGGGTTGCCCGGGTGTATGAAGCGAACTGCCGGCTCCTCTCGGAGGCGCTCGACGACCAGGTGCCCGGTCTCGTTCACACGAGGCCCGAGGGGGGCATGTTCATGCTTGCCCGCCTCCCGCCGGGTGTCTCGTCTCTCGCTCTCTTCGAAGAGGGCGTACGCCGGGGCGTCGCGGTGATGCCCGGCCGGCCCTTCTACCTGGAGGGGGGCGACGACGTGATCAGGCTCAACTTCTCGAACGTGGACGGCGAGCGGATCGCTGAAGGGGTCGAGCGGCTCGCCCGCGCCCTCCGCGCCCTCTCCCGGGGCTGACCGGACGCAGAGCAGAAGGTATAAATCCCGCACCCGAGGAGTCAGTCCCATGCAGATCGAACATGTCGACGGCACGGACCGGGGGAAGGTCATGCTCTACGCCCTCTCCACCTGCGGCTGGTGCGCCAAGACCAAGCAGCTCCTGACCGACCTCGGGATCGCGTTCGACTACCTCTATGTCGACAAGGTCGGATCCGACGAGCAGAAGGCCGTCGTCGAGGAGGTCGAGAAGCACAATCCGTCACTCTCGTTCCCGACCGTGGTGATCGGCGATCGGACGGTCGTCGGCTTCAAGGAGGAGGAGATCCGGAGGGCCATGGCATGAGTGAGCCCGCACCCGTGACCGACGAGGAGGTCGATCGGCTCTTTCGCCAGATCGACCGCGACGCCGAATCGGGCGGGTACCACCTCCACCCCGACGAGGCCTTCACCAAGGGGCTCGTGAAGGGGCTGATCCAGAACGAGCGCCGATACGGGCACCGCTCCTGCCCCTGCCGGCTTGCGATGGGGGTCAAGGTGGCGGACCTCGACATCATCTGCCCCTGCGACTACCGCGACGCTGACCTGGCCGATTACGGGGCCTGTTACTGCGCCCTCTATGTCTCGGCCGACGTGAAGGCCGGAAAGGCGACCGTGGGGTCGATCCCCGAGCGGCGCCCGCCCCGAGCTGAGCGTGAGAAGGCGCGTGTCGAGGCCCAGCAGGCGGCCGGCACCGTCGGGCAGCTCCCGTTTCCGGTCTGGCGGTGCTCGGTCTGCGGGTACCTCTGCGCCCGGGGCGAGCCTCCGCTCCAGTGTCCGATCTGCAAGGTCGGCCAGGAGCGGTTCGGCCGATTCATCTGAACCGGCCCGCAACCCTCTTATGCCTTCGGGCGGAGTCATGGGTATGGCTGAAAAAGTCACGGTCGAGATCGTCGGCTTCTCGGGCTCCGAATGCGGGCCCTTTCCCTGCGACGAGAACCGGAGCTGCGGCCTCGAGGCCTGCGCCCCCTACGGCCGGCTGACGGTCGCATTCGATGCGCTGAAAGAGCGCCTGGAGGCCGAGTACGGCGACCGGGTCGAGGCGAAGATGACCCTCCTCGACGTCGGCGTGCCCGATCATGTGAAGGAGGTCATCGACCGCGACTCGCCGCCGATCCCGCTCGTGCTGATCAATGGGAAGTGGCGGCCGATCGGGCGGATCTCGTACGATCCGATCAAAAGAGAGATCGACCGGGCCCTCGCGGCCTGATCTTTTTTTTCAGTCGATGGGCGCGAGCTCGCCCGTTCCGATATCGAAGTAGAGCCCGTGCAGCTGGATCCGCCCGTCGGCTAGCCCTGCCTTCACGATCGGGTACTGACCCAGGTGCTCGAGCTGGAGCCGGACGTTCTCCTTGACGATCGCCTCGAGCCGGGCCGCCTTCTCGCTCTCCCCGGTCGGCGCCGGCTGCTGTGAGTCAACCCGCTCCTTGGCCGGCATCGCGTTCGAGAGCCAGAGGGGAATGAAGTGGTCGTGTTCGAGGTTCGCGTCGAGCGCCTTGCAGGCCCCGCAGTCCGAGTGGCCGCAGATCACGATATCTTTGACCTTCAGGTGGTTGATCGCGTACTCGAGCACGGTCGCGAAGTTCCAGTCGTAGTTCGGCACGACGTTGCCGATGTTGCGGTGGACAAAGATCTGTCCGGCCTTCGCGTCCGTGATCCGCTCGGGGTTCACACGCGAGTCCGAGCAGCCGATCCAGAGCACGCAGGGCTTCTGGCCCGATGCGAGGGTCCGGTAGTACTCCTGCTGCTCCGTGAACTCGGTCTCGCGGAACTTCCGGTTGCCCTCAAGGAAAAATTTTGTCATCATCAATCACCTGGTTATTGCGTGGTCGACGGCGAATCGAAAAAAGGTGCCGGTTTTGAGGGCAGTTTTCAGCGCTGAACCGCCCCGAGGTTCGCCTGCTCGACCGTCCGGGCGTACCGGGCGAGAAGTCCCGAGAGCTCCTTCTTCACCGGGACCCAGGTGCTCCGCCTCCGGGCGAGCTCCGCATCGTCCACAAGCAGGTCGAGCCGGCGCTCGTGAAGGTCGACGCGGATCCGGTCTCCGTCACGGACCAGCCCGATCGGGCCGCCGATCGCGGCCTCGGGTGCGATGTGCCCGATGCAGGGGCCTCGTGTGCCCCCCGAGAACCGGCCGTCCGTGACGAGCACGACCCGGGTGTAGCCGAGGCCCACGAGGGCCGAGGTCGGCGAGAGCATCTCGGGCATCCCGGGTCCGCCCCGGGGCCCTTCGTACCGGATCACCACGACATCGCCCTCGGTGATCTGGCGCGAGAGGAGTGCGGCCATCGCGGCCGGCTCCCCGTCGAAGACCCGGGCCGGTCCCTCGTGCCGCCACATTGCGTCCGACACGGCCGCGGCCTTGACCACGGCGCCGTCGGGGGCGAGCGTTCCGGTCAGGCAGCGGAGGCCGCCGGCCTCGTGCACGGCCCTGTCAAGTGACCGAATCACCTCGTCGTCACGGACCCGGGCGGTCTCTGCGATCTCCCGGACCGAGCGGCCCGAGACCGTGGGGAGGTCCTCGAGCAGGGGAGCAAGCCGGTTGAAGACGGCGGGAATGCCGCCGGAGACGTGAAGCCGCTCCATCGAGTAGGGGCCGCCGGGGAGCATGGCGGCGATATGCGGCACCGTGTCCGCGATTGCATTGAAGGTGTCGAGGTCGAGCGGAACCCCGGCCTCGGTTGCGATCGCCATCAGGTGGAGGACCGTGTTGGTCGAGCCGCCGAGGGCCATATCGATCCGGATCGCGTTCCGCAGCGCCGGGAGGGTCACGATCTCTCGCGGGGTCACATTCTCGCGGACGAGGTCGAGGACCCGCTCGCCGGTCTCCCGGGCGAGCCGGAGCTTGCCCGCATCGATGGCAGGGGTGGCGGCCGTTCCGGGAAGCGACATCCCGAGTGCCTCGGTCATGCAGGCCATCGTGTTCGCCGTATACATGCCCTGGCAGGAGCCGCAGCCCGGCATGGCCGCGCATTCGAGTTCGCAGAGCTCGCACTCGTCCATGGTCCCGGCCGCGACCCTACCCACGGCCTCGAAGACCTCGGTCAACGAGAGGTTCCGGTCGCCGAGGCGTCCCTCGAGCATCGGGCCGCCCGTCAGCACGATCGTCGGGATGTCCATCCGGACCGCGGCCATCAGCATGCCCGGCACGATCTTGTCGCAGGTGCCGACGCAGACGAGCCCGTCGAAGCGGTGGCTCTGGACCATGATCTCGATCGAGTCGGCGATGTTCTCGCGCGAGGGGAGCGAGTAGCGCATCCCCTCGTGACCCATCGCGATCCCGTCGCAGACCCCGATCACGCCGAACTCGAAGGGCACGCCGCCCCCGGCCGCGATCCCCTCGCGGACCCGCTCCGAGAGCTGCCGCAGGTGGACGTGGCCCGGCACGATCGTGGACCAGGCGTTCGCGATCCCGATAAACGGTTTCTCCATCTCGCGGTCGGTCAGCCCGAGCGACCGGAGCAGGGAACGGTTCGGGGCACGCTGATATCCGGCCTTGATCTCGTCACTCCGCATGGTACAGAGGGTGCGGCCCGGCCCGACAAAAGCCTATGGTTCTTCGATCCGGATCTCGCCCGCGTCCGCGTCCACGGTCGCCGTCGCCCCGTCCGGGAGCTCGGCAAGCGGCACATCGGGATGGTCGACGAGGGGGATCCCGGCGATGAGCGCTCCGGTCGCGATGATCGGCTCGGCCTCCGCGTTCACGATCGCGACCGGTCCGACCCCGTTCCGGGCCAGGCCGTAGAGCACGTAGGACCCGACCGTCGAACCCTTGCCCTGCGGAAAGACCAGAACCCGGCCGGCGATCGACTGCCCCTTCAGGGGATGATCGGGGTCGATCACCATGCCCGTCTTAGGATCGACTCCGCCGAGAAACGAGAGCGGGGCGTCCGTCACGAGCAGCGGGCCGGTACCGGCCCCTTTTCCAATTCCGCGCGCCCGGATTATCACTTCCACACCACATAAATGTCTTGACTCCTCACCATATCTTAATATGGACGACACCGTGCTGAACAACCTCCACCCCCGGAGTGAGATCAATCTCCAGCTGGAGCTTCAGCAGATGGGGGCCCAGCACCTCGACCTGAAGATGAAGTTCGACATGCTGCAGAAGGAGAACGCCCATCTGCGCAAGGAGAACAACCAGCTCAAGCGGATGCCGCTCTTCGTTGCGGTCGTGGTGGACATGCTCGGCAACGGTGAGATCTACCTGCGGCAGCAGGGGAACAACCAGGAGTACCTGACCCACGTGGACGAGGACCTCTACCGGGTGATCAAGCCCGGGGCCAAGGTGGCCGTGAACAACTCGCTCTCGGTCGTCCGGGTGATCGGCAACATCTACGACGCCCGGGTGCGGGTGATGGAACTCGAGGCCTCCCCCGACGTGACCTTCGCCCAGGTGGGCGGGCTCACGGCCGAGATCGAGGAGGTCCGCGAGGCGGTCGAGTATCCCCTGACCCGCCCGGAGATCTTCGAGCGAATCGGAGTCGAGCCGCCGAAGGGGATCCTCCTGCACGGTGCGCCCGGCACGGGCAAGACCCTGATCGCGAAGGCGGTCGCACACGAGGCGAGGGCGACCTTCATCCGGATGTCGGGCTCGGAGCTCGTCCACAAGTTCATCGGCGAAGGGGCCCAGCTCGTCCGCGAGCTCTTCACCCTCGCCCGCGAGAGGGCGCCCTCGATCGTCTTCATCGACGAGATCGATGCGGTCGGTTCGATCCGGACGAACGACGGCACCTCGGGCTCGGCCGAGGTCCAGCGGACCCTGATGCAGCTGCTGGCCGAGATGGACGGATTCAACACCCGCGGCGACGTCCGGATCATGGCCGCGACGAACCGCGTGGACATGCTCGACCCGGCCCTGCTCCGGCCCGGGCGCTTCGACCGCGTGATCGAGGTGCCCCTGCCCGACAGTCCGTCCCGGTTCGAGATCCTCCGGATCCACGCACGGCGGATGAACCTGGCCGGCGTCCGGATGGACCACCTGGCCGAGCTGACCGAGAAGTTCTCGGGGGCCGAGCTCCAGGCGGTCTGCCGCGAGGCCGGCATGATCGCCGTGCGCCGGCAGGCCCACACGGTGACCCACGAGGACTTCCTCGCCGCGGTCGTCAAGGTCCGGGCCGAGACGATCTCCGACGACCGGATGTACCGCTAGGGGCCATGCGCCTCCTCTTTCTGCCGAAGGAGGGGCTGGACCTCTTCCGGACCCTTTTCGACTCGGAGACGAGCCGGCGGGTCCTTCGCTTCTATCACCCCCGCCGTTCGCCCTTCGGGGTCGCGGTCCAGGTCGCGACCCTCTCCTCGGGGCTCTCGCTCGTCTCGGAGCTCCGCTGGTACGTGCGCCGATACGTCTCGGGCGTCCTCTTCGAGATCGGGGACAGCCGGTACGCGACTCTTGCGCTCGCCTCCCAGGTCTATTACGGGCGCGAGCTCCGGTTCCACGAGCCCTGGGAGATGCGGCAGCTCTGGATCGCCCGTGACGGCGCCGTCGCCCGGGTCGAGATGGACCCCGGTGCGGACCCGGGTGAATATGTCCCGGAGTGCGGGGGCGCGGACGAGGTGCTCGAGGTCTGGGACGTGGCCGCGCCCGACGACATGCCCCCGGTGCTTCCCGGGGCGTCCGTGCCGGAACTCCCTGCGACCGAGCTTCCGTGATCGATCCGGGTGAGTGAGCTCCCGGCAAGTCCACGCCGCCAGCTCCCCTCCCGATGCCCGGGGAGACTCCTGCCGGCCGGCTTCAGATTTAAATCTCCACGGGGTGCACCACTACCTGTTCAGAGGAGCATTTCCCATGCAGTACGAGATCAAGTACAAACCCTCCTATGCGATGGCAGTCGTCCGCCTCGAGCCCGGCGAGGGTGTCGTGGCCGAGGCCGGCGCGATGACCTACATGAGCCCCTCGATCCAGGTCAACACCCGGATGCGGCAGAAGGGCCTGCTCGGCAGCCTGCTCACCTCGGTCATCGGCGGCCAGTCGCTCTTCGTCGTCGACTTCACGGCCGGCGACCAGCCCGGCGAGGTCGGGCTCGTCGCGGCCCCCGTGGGCGACGTCGAGGTCCTCGAGGTCCGACCCGACCGGGGTTTCATCATCCAGAAGTCGGCCTTCGTCGCGTCCGAGAAGGGTGTCGACCTCGACGTCCAGTGGCAGGGGTTCACCAAGGGGATCTTCGGCAACGGCCTCTTCATGATCAAGGTGACCGGCGCCGGTCAGCTCTTCATCAACACCTTCGGCGCCATCGACCGCCATGTCCTCGCACCGGGCGAGCGGCTCGTGGTCGACAACTTCCACCTGGTCGGGTTCTCGGACACCTGCCATTACGAGGTCAAGAAGTTCGGGACCTGGAAGGACACCATCTTCTCGGGCGAGATGTTCGTGACCGAGATCGAGGGGCCCGGCGAGGTCTACGTCCAGACCAAGAACATCCGCGAGTTCGTGGACTGGCTCTGGACCATCCTCGGCCCGCGGGTCCAGTCCATGAGCGGGAGCCGGTAGGCGGGACCGCCACCCTGGTCCTCCCGTTTCTCCTATTTTCCCCGCTTAGAGCTCGACCGTGCCCGAGAAGACGGTCTCTGCCGGCCCCGTCATGGTCGTCTCGCGGCCGAGCGTGATCGAGAGGGGACCGCCGACAGTCTCAACCTCGACCGCCTTGCCGACGAGCCCGAGCCGGTGCGCGACGGCCGCCGACGCGGTCGCGCCCGTGCCGCACGAGAGGGTCTCGCCCTCCACGCCGCGCTCGAACGTCCGGATGCGGATCGCGTTTCTGTCGACGACCTGGACGAAGTTCACGTTCGCCCCGTTCGGGAACGAGGCGTGGTGCCGGATCGCGGGCGCAATGACGGCCACGTCGACGCCGTCGAGGTCGTCGACGATGAGGACCGCGTGGGGCACGCCCGTGTTCGCCGCGTACACGGTCAGGCCCCCGATCTCCTCGCGGTACTCGCCCTCGCCGACGGCCGGAATCGAGGCGCGGTCGAAGGCCGGGTCGGGCATCCCGATCGTCGCCTCGAAGGCCCCGTCCCCATCGTACCGGGCCTCGACCGGGACCGGGCCTGCCCCCGTCTCGACGACGAAGGCCTCGTCGACGTACCCCGCATCGACCGCGTACTTCGCAAAGCAGCGGACCCCGTTTCCGCACATCTCGGCCTCGGAGCCGTCGGGCTGGAAGAGAAGCAAGGCGAGGTCGCCCGAGCTGCCCTTCGCGAGAAAGAGGATCCCGTCGGCACCGATCCCGAAGCGCCGGTCGCAGTAGAGCCGGGCGAACTCGGGTTTCATCGCGCCCGGGACCCGGATCTTCGCGTGCTCGTCGATCAGGACGAAGTCGTTGCCGTTGCCGTGGAGCTTGACGAAGGGGAGGTCCATGTAAAAGAGGGTGGGACCCCGCCGCTCTTCTAGGTGCCGCACTCCTCAGGAGTGTTCGGCCGAGCTGCCCCACTTCTGGAGCGCCTGGGCGAGCTCATAGTGGTCCTTCGCGTACTCCTCGGCCGACACTCCCTCCATGAAGGCGTCGGCGGCCTGGCGCATGGCGCGGGCTCCGGCAGCCGTGCCCCCGGGGTGACCGTGGATCCCGCCGCCGGCCTGGAGCACGATGTCGGTCCCGAGCGCCGCGAGCTCGGCGGCCACCTTGCCGGGATGCAGTCCGCCCGACGAGACCGGGAAGACCGACTTGAGCCCGTAGCACCGGCAGAGCAGGGCCTCGTTGTCGCCGCGGATCTCGGCGATCGGGACGTGTCCCATCTTGCCCGAGGCCGTGCCCGTGTGGAGCTGGTCGCCGCCGACCATCCGGACGAGCCGGGCAAAGGGGCGCATCGCGATCCCGTGCTCGGGGTTCCGGGTCATGGCTCCGTGCATAGTCCGGTGGATGTGGAGGGGGACCTTGACCGAGGGATCCTCGGCCAGGGCCCGGACCGCGTCGAAGCCCGCGGTCAGCACATCGATCATCAGCATGTTCGCGCCGTTGTCGAGCGCAGTCTGGGCCCGCTCAAGGATCCGGTCGGCCCGGGTCGAGACGTTGACCGCATAGAGGACGTGCCGGCCGGTCTCGGACTTCGCCTCGTCGAGCCGGCTCATCACCTCGTTCACGCGCTCGGGAAGCGGGCAGAAGGCCTGGCTGGTCAGGGTCTCGTCGTCCTTGATCAGGTCGACGCCCCCGATCGCGGCCTCGTAGGCGACTGCGGCCGTATCCTTCGGCGTCAGGCCGACCTTGGGCTTGATGATCGTGCCGACATGGGGGCGCTTCGTGGTCCCGACGAGCCTCCGGACCCCCTCCATGCCGAACTTCGGCCCGGGGAAAGGCGCCACCAGGACGTCGGGAAACTCGACGTCGAGGAGACGGACCGAGTCAAGCCGTCCGAGCCCGAAGAGGTTCCCCGCAAAGACCGAGAGGTACTGGGGGATGTTTCCCGGCTCGAAGATCTCCGCCGGGTAACGGATCCGGGTCAGGTACCCGTTTCCCTGGGGCTCGACCGAGTCGACGATCCCGTCGAGGCGCCGAACGTACTCGGTCGTGGTCGAGATGTCGGTCCAGGTCCCCGTCGTCTCCTCATCGGCGAGGGCCTGGGCCGCGTGCTCGGGCGTGGTATCGGCCCGCGGCCGATAATAGTAGGTTGCGATCAGGTCAGCCATGGTCTGTCGTTCTATGGCCTGAGCAGGGTATATGCCTTTTGATCAGCCCTCATTGTGTCACGACGCTACATTCATCTCGTCACACGGGACAGTGACTGTCATGGACGCAACATCGACCTGCTGGCGGGACCGGGTCCGGGTCACGACCCGGTCCATCGAGGATCTCACCGTGGATCTGCTGGTCTCTCCGGGTCCCCAGGAAGGGCTCTGGGAGCTGCAGGCCGAGCACGAGGTCGATGGCACCCACACTCGAGCCGGGAAGACGATCTCGCTCTGCTGCGCCCGTCCTCCCCTCGGCGGGGCCGATACGGCCTGCTGTGCATTCGACTGGTACGGCGTCGCCCTCGACGTGGCCGTGGCCCACGGAGCCACGACCGTCGCGGTGCCGGCGCTCACGCACCCCGATGGCGATACCGAGGTCCCCTTCGCGGCCGTCGCGGCGATCTGCCTCGGGCTCGAACACCAGCCCGGACTCGGATATGTCTGGATTGCCTGCGCCGAGGAGGCGACGGCGGCCCGATGGCGCGCCGCGCTCTTTGAGGAGGAGCCGTACCACCCCCTTCCCGGAATGGCCGCCGAGGTGATGCGGCGGTACGGCACCGAGTCGCCGCTCTCCGGGATCCCGGAGCGGGCCTATCATACCCGCACCTCCGGGTCGTTCTCCTCCGGCTCGTCCGAGGTCCACTATCAGTTCGGGGCGGAGGACGGCGAGGAGTACCTCGAACTCTGCGACACCCGCGAGGCACCCTCCCGCGTTCTGCACCTCCGTCTCGACGCGGACGGCGCCCTTCTCGAGTTCGAGGGGCTCATCTCTCTCAGGCCCGGCCTCAGCCTGACGCTCTCTCCCTCTCCCGATCGCGGGGGCGTGATCCGGTGGTGCCAAGCCGAGCTGCCGGCGTCCGGGCCGGTCGTGCCAGTCCGGGACTGCCCCTCGCTCTGCGAGCTCGAGGCGGGCTGCGCGCTCCCGATCATCGAGGGCCGGGGCGCGGAGGGACGTTAGGGTCCGGTCCGGTCTCCGGCCTGATGAAACTGCTCGATCGACCAGCCCAGGTAGTCGCGGATGATCAGCCAGGCCATCGAGGGCGGGATCGCTCCCTGTTCGGTGATGATCAGGTCCACGTACTCGGCCGGGGTCACGTCGAAGGCCGGGTTTCGGACCCGGACGTGGGGAAGTGCGGCCGCGATCTCATCGGAGAGCACCTCCGACGGCGCCCGCTCCTCGATCGGGATCAGGTCGCCGAGCGTGGTGAGCGGCGCGAACTTGTAGGTCTCGGCCGCGACCACGACGTTCGTACGCGCCTCGTGGGCCGCGAGCGCGATTGGAGCCGTGCCGATCTTGTTCACGACCGCGCCGCTCACGGTGATCGCGTCGGCCCCGACGATGACGAGGTCGACCTCGTTGATGAACGACCGGACAGCCGCGTCGACGATGTAGTTCGTCCGGATCCCCTCGTCGTTCAGGCGCCGGATCGTGACGAGGCCCTGGCCCCGTGGCCGGACCTCGGTCGCAAAGACCTCGATCGCCTTTCCCTCCCGGTGGGCCGCGATGATGCAGGCGAGGGCCGCATCGGAGTTGCAGTGGGTCATCACGACGTCTCCGTCACGGATATGCCGGGCGCCGAACTCGGCGATCCGTGCCACGGCCCCGATCGACGAGGCGACGAACGCCTGGGCTCGCTCGTGGAACGCGATCTTTGCGTCGGCGAGCGGTACATCGGCCTCCAGCGTGCGCATCACGTTCCGGACCGCGTTCGGCAGCGAGACCGCAGTCGGGCGGGTCGCGACCAGCAGGTCCGCTGCCCGCTGCATCCCGGCCCGGAACTCTTCGAGCGTCGCGGGCCGGAGCCCTCCCGCGTGGGCCTCGAGCGCCTCCACCGCGGCCCGGGCGATCCGCCCGGCCCCGCGGATCTCCATCGTGCGGATCCCCTCGGCCGTCTCTTCGAGCGTCATGTCAGCGTCAATCATTAGATGAGAGACCGAGTACAAAGATTGTTGGTATCAGGAGAATGACCAGCCTGTCGCTCGCCGTAGTCTTCGATTCGGCCGGGACCCTGCTCCGGACCTGGCGCACGGCCAAGGACGTGCGCTCGGGCGAGATCATACCGGACGTGCAGACTACGGCCCTGACCTCGGAGTCCCGGGACCGCGTCCTGACCATGCTTCCGGTCCGGACGAGGGCGATGATGGTCCAGCCGGCAGAGACCCTTCTCTCGGTGTACCTCCTCCGGCACGGATGCGGCTTTGCCGTCTCCTGCTCGACTCGTCCGGTCTCGCCGGACGAGGTCGGGGCCGCACTCTACGGGGATGCCTGTGCCCGGTGCGGGGACATGCAGGACTGCATTCGAACCGTCTGGACCTGCTGCCGCGACGAACCGGCCGTAGCCCTGAACGCGGGCGTGATCGTGAACCTGGGGTTTCCGGGGATCGAGTACACGGTCACGACCGGCGGCGTGCCCTTCGCGGGCGCGATCGAGGCGGTCCAGGGCCTCGGGGCGCTCGGGATCGACGTCTACGTCGCATCGGGTGATCGGGTCGAGAAGCTCCTGCCCATGACCCGCCGGCTCGGGATCCCCGACGCCCGGGTGCACGGGACCGCAACACCCCTGGGAAAGGCTGCGATCATTCGCCGGCTCCGGGAGGAGTACGATCGGGTGCTGATGGTCGGCGACGGCGAGAACGATGTGGCGGCCATGCGCGAGGCCGACCTCGCGATCCTCTCTCTGCAGCAGCCGGGCGAACGGTCGCCCCTCCTCCTTGCGACCGCGGGCAGGACGATCACGGATCTCGCCGAGGTCGTCGGAATCGCGGTGGAGATGCTGGACGGCCAAACCGAACGCATATAAAAGGTAATATCGTAGATCAGCCACACTAACACTACAGGACGCATCACAATGACCGCATTGATCACCATACAGGACCTCTCCATGGTCTTTGACGGCACCGAGGTCCTAAAAGAGATCAGTTTCGAGATCGGCGAGGGCGAGATCATGGGGATCATCGGCCGTTCGGGGGCGGGGAAGACGGTGCTGATGCACCTGATCCGCGGGGTGGACCAGCCTCCGACGAGCG
>SISS01000030.1 GCA_004332335.1 Methanoregulaceae archaeon UXB-2016
TTTATGTGCAAGCGTATTGACAGCTGCGCCTGTCGAGAGGACCAGCGCCGCCTTGCTCATATCGACCGCAGTCGCGCCTGCGGCAAGACCGAGCGTGAACTGGATGGACGCAACCTTGGTCGGGGGAGTCGCCGTATCGCCGTTTCCATAGACGTCGCCCAGTATTTCGACGGCCGACGAGGCCATCGCGACACCGCTGTGAACAGTCTCCTGCGACTTCTGCGTGGTGAAGAACCCGGCGCCGAGCACCACGTACGAGAACACGGCCGCCACGACGACGAACGCGATCAGCACGATCGCGGCCTCGAGGCCCGTGAATGCATCTTCATTCATAGATCTCATCATGGTCACCTGACCTGACTGGTATGAATCCCGGAGTCTCCTCCAGGATTCCCAAACCTTTAAACGGCGTCAATATATTTAAACATATCGAATCCCCAATCGCTACTATCTCACTTTGTTCGAAAAAATTCTGACGATCTGCCGGGGCCCGACCCAGTTCGGGCCAAAGAGGCCGCACCGCACATCCCCCGCTTCATCGACCGATCTTCACGATCTTTACAGGCAGGAGCCCCACGACTTGTAGTCGTGGGAGGAATGCCGTCGACATGGTTATCTTCATTCGTGGTCTATTTCCTCGTACTCCCTGCTGATCACGGTTCGGATCAGGGTGTGTCCGACAGCGGAGCAGACATCGTCGCTCCTCGCCACGATGCTGCGGTTCAATGCCGCCTGTAACGCGATCTCCGAGACCGCATGGCTGAATCGAACGTTCGGCAAGTATCTGTTGCAGACGCTCCTCTACCGCGATCTCAGATCTGAGTTCGGGCTCTCGGCACAGATGGCGGTTCGCGCCATCGCCAAGGTCGCGGAGAGCTACCTGGTCGACCGATCCGTGCAGCACACCATCGAACCGCACGGAGCCCTCGTCTGCGATCAGCGTCTGCTCTCCTTCAAGGGATCCGACAGAGTCTCGATCCTGACCCTCGACGGTCGGATCGTCGCTCCGATCATCGTTCCCGACTATCGGGAGACCGATCGTGCGACGATCAAGGGCCAGATGGACCTCGTCTACGTCCGTGAGATATTCTATCTCATGGCTGTCGTCGAGGTTCCTGAGGAGCCGATGATCGAGCCCGACGAGGTGATCGGGGTCGATCTCGGGATTGTCAACCTCGCGGCGACCTCCGATGGTACAACCTTCAGCGGCGACCCGTGTACCACGGTCCGGAAGAAGTTTGCCGCGATCACGGCGAAGCTCCAGAAGGCCGCGACCTGGGACGCAAAGAAGCATCTCAAGCGGTTGAGTGGACGTGAACGTCGGTTCAAACGCGACATGAACCATATCATCTCCAAAGCGATCGTCAGGACTGCGAAAGACACCCGGCGTGGGATCGCCCTCGAAAACCTCGAGGGCATCCGCCCGCGGATCTCGGTTACGAAGGCGCAGCGACTGGCGATCGGGAAGTGGGCGTTCTTCGAACTCGCGAACTTCATCCGTTAACAAGGCACAGGAAGCGGGGATCCCCATCTTTTCTATCAATCCTGCGTATACCTCGCAGCAGTGCAGTGTCTGTGGGTACACATCCTCAGATAACCGGAAGAGCCGGACCGAGTTTTTATGTGTCCAGTGTGGACATCATGAGAACGCCGATAGCAATGCCGCGAAGAACATCGCACGACGGGCTGATGTCAACCAGCCCATCGCACTCCGTCCACCCTCGAAGAGGTGTGGAAGCTGGAAGTACAAGCCGACAACGGGAGTCATGGGTATCATGCCCACGACTTTTAGTCGTGGGTAGTTGACCTATTAATACCTCCGGCGACGACGTATTGTTGAATGGAGAAGCGGGGAATCCAGTACGTGGTGCTCGCCCTTGCCGTCGTGATCATCCTCGCGCTGGTCGTGAAGCCGGCCCTGACCGGCAAACCGGTCAACCTCGGGGTCCAGGCGAGCGAGTCGACCACGCCGCTCCCGACCCAGACCGCCGGCGCGGTCCCGACGTCGGCCGGCCTTCCGTACGCCAGCCAGACCGCGGGCCCGGCCGCGACCACGATCGAAGGCGGCCCGCCGCCCGCCCCGTCCGACCTCCCCTACGCGGTCCGCGAGGGCGAGGCCGGCACCCAGGCAGGAAACATCACCTCCACCCTCCCCACGCAGGTGGCGACTGCGCTCACCGCTGCCCCCGCCGCAGTCACGGTCGCCACCCCCATCCCGGGAATCTCGCAGATCCCGTTCGTCGACCCGTCCCGGTACCAGGTCCAGCTGACCGACCCCCTGCCCGAGTCGAACCGGCCCGTGCCCGGCCCGACCGAGGACCCGACGCTCACGACCTACGCCCAGGTCTCGGGCCGCTGGTCGGGGACGACCGACGTGATCCTGGTGCCGTACCCATCCTTCGAGCTCCACTACACGCTCTCCCCCTCGGTCCAGCCCGACATCGTGATGCCGCGGTTCTCGATCCAGGTCGTCGACGCCGACGACCCGAACCGCTTCGTCCGGATCGTCTCGCCGCCCGGCAACACCTACTCCGGCAGTTTCACCGAGAAGTTCTACGAGGGAAACCACCGCTACTACTTCGTCATCACGAGCCGGTACATCCAGTCCTACACGGTCCAGGTGAAGGTCCCCCGGAAGTACCTCTGAAGGCGCCGCGGAGCGGGGGGCTCCGGCAGACAACCCATATCATTATCCATCGGATCCCCGAAAGCTATGCACCATGGCGATGCACCCCACCGTCCCGGTTCTTCCGACGAACGACCTCGCGGCCCTGCTCGAGGGCATGGCCTCGACCGGCTTCCAGGGGCGCAAGCTCGGCGAGTCGGTCCGGGTCTGGCGCGAGATGCTCGAGGACCCCGACTGCACCATCCTGCTCGGGCTCTCTGGCGCAATGATCCCCGCCGGCATGCGCGAGGTGCTCAGCGCCCTCGTCCGGCACCACTATGTCGACGCGATCGTCTCGACCGGCGCGAACATCTTCCACGACGCCTGCGAGCACCTCGGCATCTGCCACTACCAGGGCCACCACCACGTCGACGACGCGGACCTCTTCAGCCGCGGCATCGACCGGATCTACGACGTCTTCGCGTTCGAGGAGGAGTTCCGGACCACCGATCGGCAGATCGCCGAATTCGCCCGGTCGATCGCACCGTTCCGGGGCTCGTCGCGCGCGTTCCTCGAGGCCTTCGGCCGGCATATCATGCAGGCCGCCCCCGAGAGCAACTCCTTCCTCGCCACCTGCGTCCGGGAGGAGGTCCCGGTCTTCGTGCCGGCGCTCGCCGACTCCTCGATCGGGATCGGGCTCGTGATCGCACGCCGCGACGGGGTCGCGGTCGATGTCGACCAGCTCGCCGACGCCGACGAGATCACACAGATCGTCGAGGCGGCCGAGAAGACCGGGGTCGTCTACATCGGCGGCGGCGTCCCCAAGAACTTCATCCAGCAGACCCAGGTGATCGCCTCGATCCACGACGCCGACTGCAGCGGGCACGCCTACGCGATCCAGTACACGACCGACGCCCCGCACTGGGGCGGGCTCTCGGGCTGCACCTTCGAGGAGGCGATCTCCTGGGGCAAGGAGCAGGTCCAGAGCCCGCGGGTCCAGTGCTTCTGCGACGCGACGATCGCGCTCCCGATCGTGGGCTCGGCTCTCCTTGCGAGCGGCATCCGGCGCGAGGGAAAGCGGTATAATCTCTGAACCCGGCCCTCCGTGGGAGGTTCGCACACGCCCGGGGCTGCCGCAGTACTGGCGGCCGAGCGGACCTCCTTGATGCACCTGCGCGTTCCGGGCCATCGGGCGGGCCTTCGGAGAGAAGGGCCTCCGTACGGGGAGGACGGAACCGCTCCCCGTCAGACCGCAACCCTTATACCTTTCTCCCTCACACCATATTGCGCACCATTCATGGAGTGACGCAGGCGCGTCACGAGTGTCTACGGATGCGAGATTCACAGTTGAGGTAGCCAAGCCTGGTATGGCGCAGGTTTGCTAAACCTGTGTCCCCCTGGGACTCGAGGGTTCAAATCCCTCCCTCAGCGCTCTGGGCAACAGCTCATATCGAGGAGACCTCATGGCACAAGAAGAAGAGGACATAAAATACTTCGTCCGCGTCAGCAACACCGACCTTGACGGTACCAAGTCCGTCCGGGTCGCGCTGACCGGCATCCCCGGTGTCGGCCGCCACGCGGCCGGGATCATCGCCCGACGTGCAAACGTGGGTGAGCGGGAGACGATGGGGAGGCTCGACGACGACTCGATCGAGCGTCTCCGCGAGGCAGTCAGCGGATACGCGGGCATGGTCCCGACGTGGATGCTGAACCGCACGAAGGACGTGTACACGGGCGAGCCACGGCACCTGCTGGGCACCGACCTCCCGCTGACACGGGACGAGGACATCAACCTGCTCCGCAAGATTCGCTGCTACCGCGGCATCCGGCACGAGACCGGGCAGAAGGTACGCGGCCAGCGGACGAAGTCGACCGGACGCACGGGCGCAACCGTCGGCGTGCGGAGAAAGAAGGACTGAGCGGGGCGACGTCAGATGGCATATCCAGGCAAGAACAAGAAGTCGTATGAGACGCCCAAGCGTCCGTTCGAGAAGACCCGGATCGAGGCGGAGACCAAGCTCGTGATCGAGTACGGCCTCCGGAACAAGCGCGAGGTCTGGAAGGCCCAGGCCGCGCTCCGCAAGTACCGGAAGGGCGCGCGCGACCTGCTCGCACTCGAGTCGGCCTCGACCCACGTGGACCTCGCCGGCCGAAAGAAGGGCGAGCTGATCGGGCACCTCCAGCGGATCGGCCTCCTCGGAACCGAGGCGGATATCGACGACGTGCTCTCCCTCAAGATCCAGCAGCCGCTCGAGCGCCGGCTCCAGACCCAGGTCTACCGGCTCGGACTCGCACGGTCGCCAAGACAGGCCCGGCAGCTCGTCACGCACGGCCACATCGCGATCGGCGGGCGGCGTGTCGACATCCCCGGATACCAGGTCACCCGTGCCGAAGAGGGGCAGATCACCTACTACGGGCGCTCGCCGTTCACGAACACCGAGCACCCCGAACTGAACCGACAGCTCGGCAAGAGGAGGCGTTAGACAATGGCAGACGCGAAAGAGAAGTGGGGCGTCGCGCACATCTACGCCTCATTCAACAACACGATCATCACGGTCACGGACCTCTCCGGGGCCGAGACGGTCACGAAGTCGAGCGGCGGCATGGTCGTCAAGCAGGACCGGAACGAGTCGAGCCCGTACGCGGCCATGAAGATGGCCGGCGACGTGGCCCAGGCCGCGATGGACAAGGGCTTCATCGGCCTCCACGTGAAGGTCCGCGCCCCGGGCAAGGGCAAGCAGCGCTCGCCCGGTGCCGGCGCACAGGCCGCCATCCGCGCCCTCTCCCGTGCCGGCATTCGGATTGGCCGGATCGAGGACGTCACCCCGGTCCCGCACGACAGTATCCGCGCCAAGGGCGGACGGCGAGGCAGGAGAGTCTGATGCAGATCGAGTGCCAGCACCGCGACGAGCACTCCTGCCAGTTCCTTCTGTCGGGCGCAATGCCCTCATTTGCGAACTCAATCCGGCGCGCCATGGCGAGCGAGGTGCCAAAGCTCGCGATCGACACCGTCCGGATCTACGACAACACGAGCGGGCTCTTCGACGAGATGCTCACGCACCGGCTCGGCCTTGTGCCGCTCCGGACCGAGACCGGGACCTACATCCCGATCGAGGAATGCACCTGCGAGGGTGAGGGCTGCGACCGATGCACGGTCTCCTACACCCTCTCGGTCGAGGGACCCGGCGTGGTCTACTCACGGGATCTGATCCCGAACGACCCGGTCGCCGCCCCCGCTCAGGGAGACATTCCGATCGTCAAGCTCGAGAAGGGCCAGAAGGTCGTGATCGAGGCACGCGCGGTGCTCTCGACGGGTAAGGCCCATGCCAAGTGGCAGCCGACCACGGTCTGCGGGTACAAAAACTACCCGAGACTCGCGATAGACGCCCGCTGCGACGGTTGCGGCGTCTGCGTGGACGCCTGTCCGCGCCACGTCCTCCGCCTCACGGGGCGGACGGTCACAGTCGACGAGGCCCGGATCGAGGATTGCTCGCTCTGCCGGCTCTGCGAGAAGGGGTGCATGGCCACGGGGATCGGGGATCAGCCCGCGATCCGCGTCGGCACCGAGCCCGATCGCTTCATCTTCACGGTCGAGTCCGATGGCGCAATCCCGGCGACCGAGATCCTCCGCCAGTCGGTCCGGTTCATCCGAACCCATGGGGACGAGCTCTCACGCGCACTAGAAGAGATTGCCGAGGGATAGAGAGATGACACTCATACGAGAGAAGACAAATCCGCGTCTGACGAACCTGATCATGACGCTCAAGACGGCCTCGCGCGAGAACGGCGCCCAGGTCTGGCGCGATATCGCCTCCCGCCTTGAGGGTGCGACGAACGCGCGCGCCGAGGTGAACGTCAGCAAGATCAACCGCTACGCTGCCGACGGCGAGACCATCCTCGTGCCGGGCAAGGTGCTCGGCACGGGCGTGATCGACCGCTCGGTCCGAGTCGCGGCCCTGAACTTCTCGGCCCAGGCCGAGACCAAGATCACGGGCGCGAAAGGGACCTGCATGACGATCGAAGAGCTCCTGAACGACAACCCGAAGGGGAGCCGGGTCAGGATCCTGAGGTGACCGAAATGGTAACGGTGATCGATGCGGAGAATCTCCTGCTCGGGCGGCTCGCTTCCGTAGTCGCCAAGCGCGCACTCGCGGGCGAACAGTTCGCGATCGTCAACTCGGAGAAGGCGATCGTCTCGGGCGCGCGCGCGCACGTGCTCATGGACTTCAGAGAGAAGCGTGAACGCGGTTCGCGTGAGGGCGGCCCGTTCTACCCCCGGCGTCCGGACCACCTTGTCAAGCGGACGATCCGGGGCATGCTCCCGTACAAGCGTCAGCGCGGCACGGCAGCATTCAAGGCGATCAAGACCTACGTCGGCGTGCCCCTCGAGTTCGCAGAGGCCCCACGGGAGTCGCTGCCCGAGGCGCATATCGACCGGCTGAACAACCCGAGATACGTTACGATCGGAGCGATCGCGACCTTCCTCGGAGCGAAATATTGAAAGGTGAACGTATGGCGAAGGTGATTAACACCAGCGGAAAGCGCAAGACCGCGATCGCGCGCGCGACCCTCAAAGAGGGGAGCGGCCGGATCCGGATCAACTCGGTCCCGCTCGAGGCCTATGGCACCGAGCTGACCCGCATGAAGATCGCGGAGCCCCTGCTCCTCCACCCGACCGGCCTTGACGGGATCGACGTCTCGATCACGGTCATCGGCGGCGGATACATGGGTCAGGCCGAGGCGGTCCGTACCGCGCTCGCGCGCGGCCTCGTGAACTGGCACAACGACCCGGTCCTGAAGGACCTCTATGTCGGATACGATCGGACGCTCCTGGTCAACGATTCGCGTCAGAAGGAGGCAAAGAAGCCCCACGGCCCAGGCGCCCGCGCGAAGTTCCAGAAGTCGTACCGTTAAATTAAATAAAGACCGAGAGTAACGTGTATGATACCCGTCCGATGTTTTACATGCGGTAAAGTCATCTCGCCCGTCTGGGATGAGTTCAAGCGGCGGCGTGATGCCGGCGAGGACCTCAAAGAGGTCCTCGATGACCTCGGTCTCCACCGGTATTGCTGCCGGCGGATGCTGCTGTCGCACAAGGAGATCATCGACGACATCAATCCGTACCAATGAGGGGTCGTGGGGTAGCCTGGTATCCTAGGGCGTTCGGGATGCTCTGACCTGAGTTCGAATCTCAGCGACCCCATTCTTTATCCAACCATTTTGAGGCAGACGATGGAATCGTACACCCGTTATGAGAAGGCGAGAATCATCGGAGCCCGCGCCCTCCAGATCTCGATGGGCGCGCCTACACTCATCAACGTCCAGAAGACCGATCCCCTGGAGATAGCGCTCCAGGAGTTCGCACAGAACGTTATTCCGATAACGGTCAAGAGGAGGTAGACAGGAGAATGACGACGATTGAGGCCGTCCGTCTACGCCGGATACTCGACTCACGCGGCAACGCAACGGTCGAGGCCGACGTCTGGACGACCACCGGCTTCGGCCGCGCGGCCGCGCCCTCAGGGGCGTCCACCGGCACGTACGAGGCGAAGGTGCGGCCGGTCACCGAGGCGATCGGCGACGCCGAGCAGGGGCTCATCCCCGAGCTACTCGGCCGCGACGCCGCGGACCAGCCCGGGTTCGACCGTGCGATCCACGACCACGACGGAACGACCGACCTCTCGAGGGTCGGCGCGAACGTCGCGGTCGCGCTCTCGCTCGCGAATGCAAAGGCGGCCGCGGCCGCCTACGACCAGGAGCTCTTCCGGTACCTCGGCGGCTGCTTTGCCGCCGAGACTCCGTTCCCGCTCGGGAACGTGATCGGCGGCGGCGCGCATGCGCTGAACGCGACCGACATCCAGGAGTTCCTGGTCGTCCCGACGGGCGCGCCGAGCGCGCTCGACGCGGTCTTTGCGAACGCAGCGGTCCACAAGAAGGTCAAGGAACTCCTGGTCGGCATGGGCCGGAGCGCCGGCAAGGGTGACGAGGGGGCCTGGGCTCCCGCAATCGACGACCTGGCCGCGTTCGAGCTCGTGCAGGAGGCCGTGACCGCGGTCTCGGACGACCTCGGGTTCTCCATCGGCATGGGCATCGATGTGGCCGCAAGCGAGCTCTGGACGGGTGAGACGTACCGCTACCGCGATGCGGAGCGGGGCCCCGAGGCGCAGATCGCCTACATCGCCGAGCTCGTGGACCGGTTCGACCTCATCTATGTCGAGGACCCCCTCCAGGAGGAGGACTTCGAGGGGTTCGCAGACCTCTCAGAACAGATCGCCGACCGCTGTCTCGTCTGCGGCGACGATATCTTCGTCACCAACCCCGAGCGGATTACACGGGGGATCGAGCTCGGCTCGGCCAACTGCGTCCTGATCAAGCCGAACCAGATCGGGACCCTGACCGACACCTACGAGGCGATCGAGCTCGCCCACACCCATGGCCTCGACACGGTCATGAGTCACCGCTCGGGCGAGACGACCGACACGACCATCGCCCACCTGGGCACCGCGTTCGGCTGCATCTTCCTCAAGACCGGTGCAGTCGGCGGCGAGCGAATTGCAAAATTGAACGAACTGATACGAATCGAGGAGCAGCTGTAAACATGACGGCAAATGAGATGGAGATCGAGCTCGCCGAACCGCTCGTCCCGGTCGAGGAGTACCTCGCGGCCGGTATTCACATCGGCACCCAGCAGAAGAGCAAGGATATGAAGAAGTTCATCTACCGCGTCCGCGGGGATGGCCTCTACATCATCGACATCCGCGAGACCGACGAACGGATCAAGACGGCGGCCAAGTACCTCGCGCAGTTCAACCCGGGCAACATCCTGGTCGTGACCTCGCGCCAGTACGGTCAGTACCCGGCCCGCCGGTTTGCCGAGGCTATCGGTGCCCTTGCGGCCACGGGACGCTTCGTCCCCGGCAGGATGACGAACCAGAACCTTCACGGCTACATCGAGCCCGAGGTCGTGCTCGTCACGGACCCGATCGGCGACGCCCAGGCGATCAAGGAAGCGGTCCAGTCCGGTATCCCGGTGGTCGCGCTCTGCGACACCAACAACATGACCCAGTTCGTCGACCTCGTGGTCCCGACGAACAACAAGGGGCGCAAGGCCCTCTCGATGGTCTACTACCTGCTGACGCGCGAGATGCTCCGCCTGCGCGGCGTCCAGACGTCGCTGACACAGGAAGATTTCGAGACCGATCTGTAATTATACGAGGAGGCAGGAGATGGTTCTCCCATGAAGGTCAGAACGCCGGCGGTTGCAGGCATGTTCTACCCGGGAGAGCCGTACCACCTCGAGCAGCTGCTCGAGCGGTTCCTCCTTGAGACGGAGACGGTCGCGGAGGGCAGTCCCTACGCGATCGTCGCCCCCCACGCCGGGTACGTCTACTCGGGTGCAGTGGCGGGCGCGGCCTATGCGACGCTGCCTGCGGACTTCGACGGGACCCTGGTTGTGGTCGGGCCATCGCACGGCGGTTACCCGACCTGCACATCGTCCATCCCGTGGGAGACACCGCTCGGGATCGTCGACGTGGATGCCGCGTTCGTCACCGCCCTCGGAATTCCCACGAACGAGTCGTCCATGCGCGATGAGCATGCACTCGAGGTTCAGATGCCCTTCATCAAATACCGGTGCCCGCGGGCGCAGGTCGCCCCGGTGATGATGGGGCTCCAGGACCTCGGGTCGGCCGAAGCGCTGGGAGAGCGGATCGGTCGGGCCATCGATGAGACCGGGCGCGATGTCCGGCTCATCGCCTCGAGCGACTTCTCGCACTATGTTCCCGACCGGCTTGCACGGTCGCAGGACCTCTACGCGATCGAAGCGCTCACCGACCTGGACCTCGAGCTCTTCTATAAGCGGATCGCCGAGCGGCACGTCTCGGCATGCGGGTACGGCCCGATTGCGGTCGCCTGCACCGCCGCGGAAGGACTGGGGGCACAGCACGCCCGTCTGCTCCGGTATGCGACAAGCGGCGACGTGACCGGTGACAAGTCCTCGGTTGTGGGGTATGCAGCACTAGCGGTGGTATAGGGTGGCAACATGGTCGGCCCCGGGCAAGGTCTTCCTGTTCGGGGAGCATGCGGTGGTCTACGGTAAGCCCGGGCTCGCGATGGCGATCAAGCCCCGGATCCACGTGACCGTCCGCCGCCATCGTCATCCGGCGCCGGCCAAATCCCCGTATGTCGAACAGTGTTTTCGCGAGCTCGGCGTGACCGGCTCGGTCTATGTCATGAGCCAGATGCCGTCATCGGCCGGGCTCGGGTCGTCGGCCGCCGTGACCGTGGCCACTCTCTCGGCCACGAACGACGAGTTCCGCCTGGAGCTCGACCGCGAGGAGATCGCGACGATCGCGCACCGGATCGAGCAGGCCGTTCAGAAGGGCCGTGCATCCCCGACCGACACCTACGTCTCGACCATGGGAGGGCTGGTCCTGATCATGGGTGAGGCCCGGCGGCGGATCCCGCCCACGAACCTGAGCCTCGTGGTCGGCAACACCCAGGTCTCGCACAGCACCTCGCGCATGGTCGAACTCGTGGCCGAAGAGCGGCAGCGATGCCCGGACGTGATCTCTCCGATCCTCGATGCGATTGGAGCCCTGACCCTCGAGGGGTTGCGGAAACTCGACGAGCCAAAGGAGCTCGGCCGGCTGATGGACGTCAACCACGCCCTGCTCGACGCGATCGGGGTCGGCCACCCCTCGCTCACGAAGCTGGTGATCGCAGCCCGGGCGGCCGGTGCATTCGGTGCAAAGCTGACCGGCGCCGGGGGCGGAGGGTGTATGATCGCCCTCGCGCCCAGGACCGGGAAGACGCGGATCACGGGCGCCCTGGACGCGGCCGGTGCCAAGGCATTCATCACGACCATCGATACGGCGGGCGTGCGAAAGGAGCATGATGCCTGAACCGGTCCTCCTCAAACTGGGCGGCTCGATCGTCACGGATAAGCGTGGCGACTGTGCGGTCGACGAGGAGACGCTCGCACGGTGCGCAGCAACGCTCGCCGCGGCGGAGTTTGCCGGCCTCGTCGTCCACGGCGCCGGCTCCTGCGGGCATCCCGAGGCCCGTCGGTATGGTCTTGCGCATGGCGCCGATCGGAGCAATCGCGAGGGGATTGCAGTCACGCACGAGGCGGTCGGAACCCTGAACCGCGCCTTTGTGGGCGCGCTCCGAAGAGCGGGACTCGAGGCGATCGGAGTCCATCCGCTCGCGGCCTGCACGGCCGAGGATGGGCGCATCGTCTCGTTCGAGCTCGAGCCCCTCGGGCTCCTCCTCGGACTCGGGTGTGTCCCGGTCCTGCACGGGGACGTGGTCATGGACCGTACGCGGGGTGCCTGCATCGTCTCGGGGGACCAGCTCGTCTCGTACCTCGCACCCCGCCTCGGGCTCACCCGCATCGGGCTTGCCACCGACGTGCGCGGGGTGCTGGCCAACGGAGCCGTGATTCCGCGGCTCACGCGGAGTACCGCATCCGCCCTGGTCATCGGCGCATCCTCCCGGACAGACGTGACCGGGGGGATGCAGGGCAAAGTCCGGGAACTCCTCGAACTCGCCGATGCAGGGGTCTCGTCGCACGTCTTTGCGCTGGACCGGCTCGGCGACTTTCTCAGGGGCACACCCCACGGCGGCACCGAGATCGTGCCGGAGGGGGCATGAACCGTCCGGACGGGCAGACCTCGTCGCGCAAGCTCGATCACCTCCGCATCTGCTGCGACGAGCCCGTCGAGACCGGGGACGCAGGCTTCGGCGATGTGTTCCTGGTCCATAACGCCCTCCCCGAGTGCGACATGGACCGGGTCTCGACCACGACCCGGTTCCTCGGGCGCGAGTTCGGGGCGCCACTCCTGATCGCAGCCATGACGGGCGGACACCCCGAGGCGACCCGGATCAACGCCCGCCTCGCGGCCGCGGCCGAACGCTTCGGCCTCGGGATCGGGGTCGGGTCCCAGCGGGCCGCCCTCGAGGACCCCCAGCTCATCCAGAGCTTCCGCGTGGTCCGCGAGACCGCGCCGTCCGCGTTCGTGATCGGAAACCTCGGGGCCGTGCAGCTCCGCGACCACGGGACGGCCTGGGCCGACCGGGCGGTCGAGATGATCGGGGCGGACGCCCTGGCCGTCCACCTGAACCTCCTGCAGGAGGCGATTCAGCCGGAGGGAGACCGGGATGCGACCGGGTGCCTGGATGCGATCGAAGAGCTCTGCGCGTATGCGCCCTATCCCGTGATCGTGAAGGAGACCGGGACCGGGATCTCCGGAGAGGTCGCCCGACAGCTCTACGGGGCCGGCGTGGCCGCGATCGATACGGGAGGGCTGGGCGGCACCTCCTGGGCCGTGATCGAGGCGATCCGGGCCAAAGAGACCGGCAGACCCGAGGACGAACGCCTGCGCGCGCTCGGCCGGACCTTCGAGAACTGGGGGATCCCGACCGTGGCGAGCCTGATCGAGTGCCGCCGCTGTGGCGGCCCGGTGATCGCGACCGGCGGCGTCCGGAGCGGGGTCGACGTCGCGAAGGCGCTCGCGCTCGGCGCAGATCTGGCCGGAATGGCACTGCCCCTGCTCGCACCGGCACGCGCCGGACAGGAGACGCTCGATGCCGTGATCGAGCGCGTGATCGACGAACTCCGCGTGGCCATGTTCCTCACGGGGTCTGCCGAGGTGGCGGGGCTCCGCCGGGCACGGACGATCCTCACGGGACGAATACGTACACTCATAGAACCATAGGAGATACAGATGGATGTAGAGATTATCGCAGTTGGCGGGTATGACGAGGTCGGCAGAAATATGACCGCCGTCCGCTGTGGCAAAGAGATCGTGGTCTTTGATATGGGCCTGCGCCTTGACCAGGTCATGATCCACGAGGACGCCGAGATCGAGAATATGCACTCGCTGGACCTGATCCAGATCAAGGCGATCCCGGACGATACGATGATGAACGCGATCGAGGGGCAGGTCAAGGCGATCGTCTGCACCCACGGCCACCTCGATCACATCGGGGCGATCCCGAAGCTCGCGCACCGATACAACGCGCCGATCATCAGCACGCCCTACACGACCGAGCTGATCCGGCAGCAGATCCAGGGCGAGAACAAGTTCGAGGTCAACAACAAGCTCTTCGCCCTCAAGTCCGGCGGAAAATACACGATCTCACCCCACCTCGTGCTCGAGTTCGTGCGGATCCAGCACTCGATCATCGACACGGTGGCGGCCGTCCTCTGGACCCCGCACGGCGCGGTGGTCTATGCCTGCGACTTCAAGCTCGACCGGACGCCCGTGATCGGCGAGCCCCCGGACTTCGCACGCCTGGCCCAGATCGGCAAGGAGGGTGTCCTCGCCCTGATCGTCGAGGCCGTGAACATCGATATGAAGGGACGGTGCCCGTCCGAGAGGATCGCGCGGGACCTGGTGCGCGACACCATGACGAGTTTCGAGGACGAGAAGACCGCGATCATCGTCTCGACCTTCGCATCGCACATCTCCCGCGTCAAGACCATCGCCGAGTGCGCGCACGAGATGGGCCGGAAGCCCGTGCTGCTCGGTCGATCGATGGAGCGTTACTCCTCGACGGCCGAGCAGATGAAGCTCGTCGCGTACCCGCAGTCGACCTCGATGTTCGGCAACCGCCGGACGGTCGAGCGGACCATGCGTCGGATCATGAAGACCGGGACCGATCAGTTCGTGCCGATCGTCACGGGCAACCAGGGCGAGCCGGGCGCGGTCCTGACAAGGATCGTCTCGGGCGAGACCCCGTACATGATCAACAACGGGGACAAGGTCCTCTTCTCGGCCAACGTGATCCCGAACCCGATGAACCACGGGAACCGCTTTCTCACCGAGGCGAAGCTGCGCATGGCCGGAGCGCGGATCTTCGACAAGCTTCATGTCTCGGGCCACGCCTATCGCGAGGACCACTACGAGTTTCTGCAGCTCCTCAAGCCGCAGCACATCGTGCCGGCCCACGCCGGGCTTCCCGTGACGGCCCAGTACGCGGAGTTCGCGGCCGACCTCGGGTATTCGACCAAGAGCGACGTCCACCTGATGCAGAACGGGCAGCGGGTGAAGGTCCACTAGGAGAGATACAATGGAACTGGATGCCTACCTCGAACACGCGGCCGACCAGGTCGACCGGCTTATCGATCGCTACTTCGGCGCCCCTGTGGGCGAACTGAACCGGGCGGCCGCCCACCTCCTGAGCGCAGGGGGCAAGCGTCTCCGCCCCGCACTGATGATGCTCTCAGCCGATGCGGTGAGACGGAGCTCGTCCGACGAGCTGATGCCGGCCGCGCTCGCGCTCGAGCTGACCCACACCTTCACCCTGATCCACGACGACATCATGGACCGGGACTCGTACCGGCGCGGGGTGCCGACCGTGAACCACCGCTGGAACGAGGCGACCGCGATCCTGGCCGGCGACGTGCTCTACTCCCGGGCCTTCTCGTTCATCGTCGGCGCGATCGCGCCCGAAGCCGCACGCCTGCGAGCAGTCGGGATGCTCGCGATCACCTGCGACGAGCTCTGCCTGGGCCAGCACCTGGATATGACGTTCGCCTCGCGCGACGACGTGACGGACGGCGAGTACCTCGAGATGGTCGAGAAGAAGACCGGCGCACTCTATGCCGCCTCGGCCTCGATCGGGGCCGTGCTGGCCGGGGCGAGCGAACCCCAGATCGAGGTCCTTCACCGCTTCGGTCTCGCGTGCGGGGTCGCATTCCAGATCCAGGACGACCTGATCGACCTGCTCGCTCCCGCGGGCACGAGCGGCAAGGACCGGGGCTCCGATATCCGCGAGGGCAAGTCGACCCTGATCACGATCACGGCCCGCGAGAAGGGCATCGACCTCTCGCCGTACCGGCATCCCCTCACCGAGGCGGAATGCGAGGACGTGATCGGCCTTCTCGCCGACCACGGCGTGATCGACGAGGTCCGGGGACGCGCCAGGGGGATCGTCCGCGACGCATCGGCCCTCCTCAAGATACTCCCCGACTCGGAGGAGAAGCGGCTCCTCCTCGCGCTCGGCGAGTACTTCGTCGCGAGGGGCGCATAAGGTGGACCAGCTCGCCGAGCGCCTCCTCGCCCACGCGCTCGAGAACGCGGTCCGGCATCAGAGTACACCGCGTGGCGGCGCCATCATCGGGGCCGTGATGGGGCGGTACCCCGAGCTACGCCCCCGGGCAAAGGAGGCCAAGGAGCTGATCGGCGGTGTGATCGCCGAGGTCGACGCCCTCTCGCACGAGGAGCGCGAGGCCCGCCTCGTGGCGCTCGCCCCCGAGCTCCTCGAGGTCCACGAGGAGCAGGCACGCGACCGGTATGCCCTTCCCCCGCTCCCCGACGCCGAGAAGGGGGTCGTGATGCGGTTTGCACCGAATCCGTCGGGCCCGCTCCACCTCGGGCACGCTCGGGCCGCGGCCCTGAACGATGCCTATGTCCGGCGGTACGGCGGCCGGTACATCCTCCGGATCGAGGACACGGACGCGAAGCGCGTCGACCCCCAGGCATACGACACCGTCCCCGAGGACATCGCCTGGCTCGAGTGTGCGATCACCGAGACCGTATATCAGTCCGACCGGCTCGCGCTCTACTACGACCATGCCCGGCGCCTGATCGAGCGCGGGGGCGCCTATCTCTGCACCTGCGACAACGATCGCTTCCGCGAGCTCCGGCAGGCGAAGCGGGCCTGTCCCTGCCGCTCTGCCGATATCGAGACCAACCTCGCCGGGTTCGAGGCGATGCTGGAGGGCGCCTACGCCGAGGGCGAGGCCTCGCTTCGCGTCCGGACCGACCTCGAGGCCCCCGATCCGGCACTCCGCGACTTTCCCGCGTTCCGGATCCTGACCTCGACCCTCCACCCGCGGGTGGACGCGACCGTCTACCCGCTCATGAACTTCTCGGTCGCGGTCGACGACCATCTGCTCGGGTGCACGCACGTGATCCGGGGCAAGGATCATATCGCGAACACGCGCCGGCAGCAGTTCATCTACGACTGGTTCGGCTGGACTCCCCCGCACTTCAAGCATTACGGGCGCATGGGGATCGAGGGGGTCGTCCTCTCGACCTCGGAGATGCGGGCCGGGATCGCGTCCGGCCACTACGAAGGATGGGACGACATCCGGCTCGGGACACTCCGTGCGCTGGCGCGGCGGGGGATCGCGCCCGAGGCCGTGAGACGGGCCATGCTCGCCATCGGCGTCGGCGAGACCGATATCCAGTTCTCCTGGGAGAACCTCTTTGCGGAGAACAGGGCGATCGTGGACCCCGTCGCGGACCGGCTCTGGTTCGTGCCGGACCCGGTCGCGGTCGAGGTCTCGGGCGCCCTTCCGCGGGAAGCCCGCCCGCTCCGTCACCCTGGCATGCCTGCACGGGGGACGCGCACGCTCGCGTTCGACGGAAGCGTGGTCGTGCCGACCGCCGAGCTCGGAAACGATCTCTCGATGCTCCGGCTTAAGGACCTCTTCAATGTCGACGTCTCCGCGGTCGAGGACCGGTTCCGGTTCGCATACGCCGGGGACGACCTCGCTGAGGCCCGAGCGGCCCACGCTCCGATCATCCAGTGGCTCCCGCTCGGTGAGACCCTGCCTTGCACGCTGCGGCGCCCCGAGGGCGACCTCACCGGTGTCTGCGAGCCGGCCGTTCGCGGGGCCGTCGGCGGGGTCGTTCAGTTCGAACGGATCGGCTTCGCCCGGATCGACCGCGCCGGCCCCGAGGGGGTCGTCGCGTACCTGACCCACCGGTGAGAGGCCATGGCGCGATGGCTGCTCCCGGTCGCTTCGCTCGTCCTGTTTTTATCCGGCCTGTTCATCCGCGAGGTCCCCCAGACATCCCACGACACAGCCATCTCCGCTGTCATCATCGTCCTCCTCGCCCTCCCATCGTATCTCGCTCTCGCCCGGTCGGAGGGCACTACCCGCGGCCTCGTCCTGATCATCGGCCTCTCTCTGCTCTCCATGAGCGTCGAGGCGATCGGCGTGCTGACCGGGGTGCCGTACGGGCGGTTCCAGTACTCCGGCGCGATCGGGACGGCGGTGATCGGCCCTGTCCCCTGGACGGTCGGGTTCGCCTACGTCCCTCTTCTCCTCGGCGCCTGCGCCCTGGCCCGCCGGTACGCGGCAGGCCGCTCGTTCGGAGAGCAGGTGGCGCTGAGCGCTCTCCTGCTCGTCGCCGCTGACCTGGTCCTCGACCCGGGCGCGGCCCTCCTCGGGTACTGGACGTGGGCGGAGCCCGGGCTCTACTACGGTATCCCGGCCTCGAACTATGCCGGGTGGCTCCTCACGGGAGCGGCCTACTCGGCGATCACCCTCTTTTTCGTCCGGGGAGGGCTGCCTGTGGGGGTCGCATCGAGCTTCGTGCTGATCCTCGCCTTCTGGACGGGCGTCTCGCTCGGATCCGGCCTGGTCCTTCCGACCGTGATCGGGCTCGGCCTTCTCTATATCGCATGGTTGGGCCTCGACGCCGACCGCGCCGGATGACAGTGCGCACACCTATAGAGTCTCCTTATTACTTCACACCCGTCAAGACCGGGTGTCTGCAGAAGTTGGCGGCTGATGATCCCGCGGTCATCGTCTCTGCGTATCATCGTGGTGACGGTGTTCCTGTTATCGCGACACGGTATCGCATCAGCCGGGAACGGGTGTATCAGATCCTTCGCTACACCCGGGAGCATGGATCTCCTCCGGTCCTGAAGCGTCCCGGGCGGCGGGCGCACCCGCCGCCGTGGGACGCCGTCTTCCTGGCGCTGATCTACCGTCGGTTGTATCAACTCGGTCCCGTCACTCTGTCACGACGGATTGCCTCGGAGACAGATCGTGTGATCCCGCATACGATGGTTTATCGGATTCTGCGGGAAAGAGGACTCATTACGACTCAGAAACGAAAACCGGCACGACCGAAATGGGTCCGGTTAGAGCGGGAGCATGCGATGACGCTCTGGCAGGGCGATTGGAAACAGGTGACCATCGACGGCCAGGTGCAGTGGCTGATCACGTTCCTTGACGAAGCCTCCCCGTTCATCACCTCCTGGGGACTCTTCCCGAACGCAACGACCGAAGCGAGATCCTGGTCCTCGAGACCGGGTTCGCACGATACGGTGTCCCGAACAAGAATCCTGACGGATCACAGCTCCTACTTTGTCTCCAACCACAGTAGTTCGCTAATTTTGTAAAACCCCATATTGGGGCTCTGATCGTTGATTTGAGGGCAAAAACGGCAGATCTATGCAGTTACAGGCTGCCCCGTATGGTCTCACGAACCGAGGCAACACCTGCACTCACGAGTTCTCCGTTCACCCGCAAGAATGCTGTGTTCTGACCGTTGCTGCCCTTGACCGCCACGTGAGTATTCCGATTCAGGGATCCCTGACCCAGACTACGGTCTTCCGTACGCTGGTGGGGATGGCGGCGATGCAGCAATCGGTTCATTCCATCAGTACCGTGCTGGAGAGGAGTCCGTGTGAAACCTCATTGCGGTATCATCGCGCCAAGCTCTCCATGGATGGCCTGGAAGCCGTGAATACGGCGATTCTGGGCCACGCGATCTCCTCCGTCCTCACACCGGGAAGAGCGTACACGTTAGCCATCGATTACACAAACGACCCGTACTACGGGACGGTTGTCGCGGACAACGAGGGGTACATCATCCGGAGTCGACTCAAGAAATCGACCAACGACTTTTACTCGTATGTCACCGTCTACGCGATCACCCGAGACCGCCAGGTGACCCTGGCGGTCTATCCCGTGACGAAGGGTACCTCCAGGGTCGCGTACATCGCC
>SISS01000031.1 GCA_004332335.1 Methanoregulaceae archaeon UXB-2016
CCTCCGGGAGCCCCACCGCGTGGCTCTATACCTTCGGCGACGGGACCACCTCGACGGCCCAGAACCCCTCCCACACCTACACCACTCCCGGCCTCTACACCGTCACTCTCCGCGCAAGCAACGGCGCCGGATACGATGACGAGGTCTATCTCAACTATATCATTGTGAAGGCCGGGACCACCACCAGTGTCAAGGCCCCGATCGCGCACTTCAAGGCGAATGCGGTCATCGGCAGGGCTCCGCTCGCGGTGAAGTTTACCGACACCTCGACCAACAGCCCGACCGCCTGGAGATACTACTTCGGCGACAGCACGACATCGACCAATCGGAACCCGACCCACACCTACACCAGACCGGGACTCTACACAGTCAAACTCACAGCGAGCAACAGCGCAGGCTCGGATGACGAGATCTACGTAAATTACATCCGGGTCCTTTGAGATCCCCGTGGAACAGCCGGCATCGATCGGCGATCTCCTACGATATATGAAGCCGCGTACAACGCGAAGACAAATTCCCATTTTTTTTTATATCGCGTCCAGGATCTCTCGATACTGGGCGACCCTCGTCGACAGGGTGCACTCATTGACGATGTACTGCCGTGCAACCCGCGCAATTCCGATGAGATGCGGAGAGTCCATAGCCCTGATGACGGTCGACGCGATCGCCGCAGGCGCGTTCGACTCCATCAAGAAACCTGTCTCACCGTCCCGAACGACATCGGGGATCGCGCCCACCGGCGTCGCTGCCACGGCGGCCCCACAACACATTGCCTCGAGCATCACGTTGGGAAGTCCTTCGGTGAAAGAGGGGATGACCAGAAGCCGGAGTTGTTCGAGGAAGCCGGCGAGCCGGTCGTGAAGCACCCACCCTGGCATCGAGACACGTCCGGCAAGGCCCAGTTGCTGGACACGCTCCTCGATCCGGGCTTTGAGCGGGCCATCCCCAATAAGCACCAGGCGAACATCCGGAAACTCGGCCACGATCTCCGGCATCGCATCGACAAGGTTCATCACCCCCTTCTCCTCGCTGAAACGACCGACATAGCCAATCGTTCGCGTCCGTTCAGCGATGTCCCGGGCATTCGGCGAGGGCCTAACGCAGACGATATGCCGAGGAGCCACCGAGATCTTCGCCTCCCATCTGGACAAGCCGTACTCCCCAATGAGCCCCTGACCGTATACCACGATCCTGTCAGCCAGGGTGCAGGTCACCCTCGATACGGCGGCCATGACCGGGGTCATCGGATCACGGGCTGATTCGAGAGAGAGAACCGTCGAGCCGGCCATCACCAGGATTACCCTTCTGCGGAGGAGCTTGGCAATGATCATCGAAGCTAGCTGGTTCTGCCCGTTTATGAAGAAGAGCCAGGTCTCTGCATCCCGGGCCCTTCGCAGGATCATATAGGATGAACGGAGCTGCAGGATAGCGTAGCGGGCCGCCCGGGAGAGAGGACTCGATCCGCCCCTCCAGTCGAGACGGATCAGGCGGATGCACGAGGCGGGGTCGGCATCCATCTCGAAGTCCTGCGCACCGGTGATGATGATCAGTCTTGAGGAGAGCGCCCCGGCAATCTCCGCCAGGTTGGAGAGAGGTATATTCCCGGAGACACCTCCCTCGGGATGGGAGAGGATGCCGATCACAGGCAGATCAGGCAACATTCGAGGCCTCCGGATCTCCCGAACGCGCCAGCTCCTCCTGCCCTGCGATCAATCGAATACGCCCCCCACCCCCGAGGAGCTCCCAGATAACGTCTTCCAGGCGGCGGCAGGTGCGCTCAAATGAGAGATTCTGTTCAACGAGCCGTCTTCCGGCCTGTGCCACTGCCCCGAGCGCAGGATCGCCGAGAACACGCTCCACCTCTGCTGCGATCGCAGCGGGGGTGGGAGTGTCCAACAGATAGCCATTCACCCCGTCATCGATCAACCCGGCAACGAGACCCCCCTTCGTGATCAGCAAGGGGGTAGCTCCACCCATCGCTTCGTACGCGATCATCGGGCCCGATTCCGTATACGAAGGCACCACGAGTAAACGAAGACGGGTGAGGTGTCCCCGCACGTCGGTATGAGGAATCCATCCGAGCATCTGGACACACCCCTCGAGCCTGTGGTGCTGGATGTACGCCTCCATCTCACCCCGGAGCAGGCCGTCGCCGATGATGCGGAAGCGAAGCCCGGGATCATGGGCATGCAGGATGGCGACGGCCTTGAGGAACTCCATCGCGCCTTTCTCAGGGTTGAGCCGGCCGACAAAACCAACCACACGCTCTCTCGTCTCGATGCAGTCACCCGGGGGATACTCCGTAAGGCTGATAAAATGTTCATGGGCGACCCGGATCTTCGAGCGCCACCGGGAGAGAGACCATGCCTCGACCAGGGTTGCCGAGGTCACACCGATCCGATCGCACAGAGTGCAGTTTGCAGAGGAGAAGAGGCTGGCACCCAACGCAAGGACAGGGTTCGTCAGCCGCAGTGTCTCTACCGCCGAGTACGCGAAGAGGAGGAGAACAGGACGCCCAAGTATCCGGGCCACGATCATCGGCAGCACCTGATTCTGCCCGTCGATGAAGAAGATCCAGAGATCGACCTCACGACCCGTCCGGGCAAGCTGGTATGTCGCCTTGATCTGCACAAGAAGGAAGTTCACCAGTCTCCTCAGGAGACCGCGTGTCGATATACCCCGGACCGGATATACCCTGGTAGTGACACTACAGTCAAGCGCTACAGACGACTCAGCCCCGGTGATCACCCAGAGGCATTCTGCACATGGAGAGATGACCCGGATCAGGCTCTTCAGAGGAGGTGTCGCCGAAGCACCTCCGTTCGGATGTGAGAGGATTCCGATCTTGGGATGGCTGTTGGGTCTCGGTGGAACGGAAACACCCCGTCCGTAGCCGGGCATGTCAGAGGCCGGAACCATTCTCACCCTGCCACCCCGGCATAGTGCTGTTCCAGCTTCAAAGCGATCCGATCCCAGTCATAGCCCCGGGCCTGCTCGATGCAGTTGGAACGCTGTGGCGGACGCTCAAGCGTCTGCACGATCTCTGTTGCGAAGGATTCGGGATTGAGGGCAGATATTCGCCCGGTCTCGGGCGTGATAAGATCCCGCGCAGCATTCATGGGATGGTCTACAGTGATCACCGGGAGACCGACTGCGTTTGCTTCGAGTGCGACGATCCCGAAACCCTCCCGCGTCGAGGGAAGAGCAAAGACCTTCGATGTGCGCATAAATCCGATGAGATCATCGTATGCCTCGACAAAACCCGTGAAGAACACATTATCCCTGAGGCCGCTCTGCCTGGTGAGTGCCCTGAGAGGGGCCATCTCCGGTCCATCTCCGACGATCAGACAGCGAAGGTCAGGAGTTTCGTCTGCCACGATCCTGACAGCCTTGAGCAGGAGGTCAATATGCTTCTCTTTGATCAGGCGGCCCGCATAGATGACATCACTGGAGAACGGAGCGGGGGGGATCTTCTGGATGCGTTCGAAATCAATCCCGTTGGGGATCACCTCAATCGATGAGGAGCCGCAGAGGCGCCGGAGATCCCTCCGTGTGCTCTCAGAGACTGCCACCTGGTGATTGGTCAGCCTCGCCGCAATACGCTCAATTTCTCTCCCCGCCATACCTGCTCGGCCGAGGTATTCGTACCAGTATTCGTTCCAAACCTCGTGCCAAGTGATCAACAGAGGCTCTTTCTTCAGAAGCGACGCAATCTTCGAGGAGAAGCAGGAAAAATACGGTGCATGCTGGCAATCGATGATATCGAACCCCTCCTTCAGGAGGGGGGCAAGTGTGCGAAACCCGAAAGAGAGGGCTTCGGTGATGGAACGGCGGCCATTCACGTAGAGCGATTGAGGAGGAGGGGCAACACCATGGAGTACCAGACCTCCGTCCACGAGGGACTCCGACCCCCCCCACCAGTTCAACCCGAACAGGTGGACCTCATGGCCTGCCTCCACATAACGGGCGGCGAGTTCATGTATCCGCTTCTCGACCCCGCCTTTAACGTACGGGTAGATGGCGTCATAGACGTATGCAATTTTCATGATAGCCTCCGCTAGACCTACTTGACATATCGCCGAATTATACGCGTTTTGCCCGGATGATGAGGTTCAAAGTCAAGCCGGCGAACAGTCCGATCATGCCCACCATGATCAGGATCGAGATGAGGAGGGCATAGGGAAGAGAGAGAAAATTCCCCGTATGGATATAGTCACCTATACCGATCGTGCCAGCACTGAGACCGAGCAAGACCAGCACAACCCCAGGCATCCCGATGAACGAGAAAGGCCTCTTCCGTACGAGCCCCCAGATTACGGAGTCGAGAACATCGAGTCCGTGCGAAAGCGGGTTCTGAGACGAGGTTCCCTCGAGATCGTACCGAACCTCCACCGGCACCTCAGCGACCCTGAGGTTGAGTTCCGCGGCGCGAGCCAGAATCTCGGACCCGGCACCCATGGCGTCATCGGTGATCCCGATCCCCTCGATCGCACGCCTTCCGTAGGCACGATATCCGCACTGGGTATCCGTGGCCTCCACACTTCCCGCTGCCTTGGTCACGAGATCAAGGACCCGCATGCCGAACCGGCGATAGAGCGGCATCGCGATCTTCAGCTTCAGAAACCGGGACCCGATCACAACGTCAGCACCGCTCGTGTCCATCGTTTTAAAGAAAGAAGGGATATCGGCAGGACGGTGCTGACCGTCCCCGTCAAGGATCACCACCCGGTCGATGCCATGGGTCCGGGCATAATCGAACGAGGTTCTGAGTGCTCCCCCATAGCCCTTGTTCCCCTCATGGCGGATCACCGTGGCCCCTGCCTCCATTGCCACATCAGCGGTGTTATCGCTCGATCCATCGTCGACTACCAGGACCTCGTCGACAAAATGGCGGCACAGAAGAATGATCGATCCTATTCTGAGCTCCTCGTTATAGCATGGGATGGCGGCAAGGGTTCCGCCTTTCTTCCGGCTAACGGACGAAGACTGAGTATCCAATCCGGTGTATACGAGCCCAAGTGACGTTCCGCGGGGAAAGGGAGGACCATACGCTGCCGATGGACCCGTAGTCGGAAACCGGAGCCACATCTCCTCGGCCACAGCCGCCGTATAGGTCGGCGGCGTCACAGGTGCAATCAGAGGTGTGATGGGCGCTGCCCCGACTTCCATGTCGGGGGTGAGCGACTGCAGATCATAAGACATCATCTATTCAGTCCCCCCATGAGTCGAGGATATCGGCGATCTACTGAACAAAACCTGCCTGAATTCAGCAGGGCACAACCGCAGCCCGGTCCGAATGAAACATTCGCCCCACCTGAGATTCGGACTTGATACTTTCCGAGCCGCCATCACCCATAGGCCATTAGTTCCGACCTCTGTATCCCTCCACGTACGCATATCAGTCATATCCCCCAAGATTTTCGGCCAATGAGCTCGATCCAGCCCGGCCGGGTCTGGTCCCACTTATCACAAAAAGTAATAATAATGTTTGCACAGGGGGTCTGCCAATCAGACTGCAATTCAAAGAGCTATGCAGAAATGCCTTGCAATACAAAGGGCGAATAGCTCAGCCTCAGATTCCGTCAACAATGTGGGCTAATTGAGGAGGAACAGGTGTCGGTAACTTGCGTTCACCAGATCAGATCGTGTGGTCATGTTGACCGGAACGGAATCACGGAAGAGGAGAAAGTCCACCCGCGCATCGCGTCCCTCCATCCCCGGGACCATATAAGACGTCTGCTCAGTATCCCCCATTGGGATCTGAATATTCAGGATGTCGAGATTCACCGGAGCATTCCCATTTTCGTTTGTCATGGACTCGTTCTCCAGCAGGACCAGAACCGAATAATTGACGGATTGTTGCTCGTGATTGGCGAGGTGGAGCGTCACCGGGGTTGAAGTGGAGTTGTTGAGTCCAAAGGCAGGAGAAGCGATCTGCCCGGACGAGTCGGAGAGATAAAACTCGGTATAGTACTCCGTCGAGATTGGGTTTGTCAGAAAAATGAGGGGAAGGAGGACCACAATCGCTAGGAGCAGCCCCACGACAAGTTCGGGAAAGGTCCGACTACGTAGAGATGCGAAGGCAGGACGGACTCCGGAATTCGAAAGCGACTCAATGTCCAGGAGTGGGCGTGCAGATAACCTCCGGACGTAGGCGAACAGGAGAAGCACGATCGAAAGCACCAGGATGACAATGACAAGCGCTTCGCGCGTCAGTCCGATAGGGCTCGCCGCAATCATGAAAGCGGCGATCGGTATCAGGCTCACCGAAAAAGCGACCGAAAGCGCGAAACGGGGGATGAATGAGAGATGATCGGCTCGGGGATAAAGAAGGGAGACAAGTCCGTATCCCGGGACGACAAGGAGAAACGGGAGAGTCAGGAAAGTACGGAGAAGGCTATCATTCCACTGACCATTGATTGCCAGCACACCCCCGAGGAGTGCCAGACCACTCGCGACAAGCAGATCACACGGCAGATATAGAGTATCGTCGCGAGCCGATTTCGGCTCCGAGGGCTGTTTAAAAGACATGCAATCCTCACCCGCCTTTATAATGCTCATTGATTATATTACCATCGGCGGAGAGACTTCACCGACCGTGTCTGGCCCCGACCCCAAGGGTGAACCTCTTGTGGTCCCAGACCGGGCACCCGGGAAGGTATCGGCGATGCGATTACAGGGATCCAAAATTCGGCACGAAACTGCCAATTGAGGGAGAGCGTGAGCGACAGATCACCATCGCAAAGAAGACGATATCGGTGAGCCGATCACAATTGAGGGAGACGACTGGGTTCCCTGTCAAAAATCTCTCCGAAACACTGCAACCCCTCCATCGGGAAGGCCCAGGGGAGAACGGAGAACGTCGACGTGAGCTCCAACCAGGCCCTCTAGCGGTTCGTCCCGCATCACCGGGTAGGGATGCAGCGCCCAAGCCCCTGCTCGACTCTCATCTGGATTCGCATGGGGGAACGAGATCGGGGCCGGCGGTTCCTCCCGACTCATTCGGAACAGAGCAGAGCCCGGGCACTGTAGAGATACTCCTGCGCATACCCGGCATACAGACCAAACCGGGACCGGCCGAACTGGCGGATCTCTTCATACTCCGCCGGCGTCATCGTCTTCCGGCCGGACCCGTCCAGGTAGTGTCGGATCATGATGCGGCGGATCCAGAGGTCGACGGGGAAGGCCTCCAGGTGCCCGAGCCCGAAGAGAGCGATGCAGTCGGCTGCCTTCGGTCCGATTCCGTGAAAGGCCATCAGGGCTTGCCTTCCATCCTCATAGGGGAGTTTGCGGATGCAGCCCTCCCAGCAGGGCTCATCGCAGGCCATAACAGCATCCTCTGCGTACGCAGCGCGGTATCCGAGCCTGCAGGCGCGGAAGTCCTCACCCGTCGCGGCCCGCAGCGCCCCCGGAGTAGGAAACGCGTAGGCTTCGCTCGAAGCAGGGAGATCGTCGCCGGAGATTCGCCGGCCAAAGCGGACCGTGATCTCTTCAACCCTGCGCTGGACGGCAGGGATATTCGTGTTTGTCGCACAGAGATAGGAGATCAGGCACTCGAAGAGGGGCTGGCGGAGGATCCGAAGCCCGTATGAGGCCTCGATAGCGGCATGGATCACCGCATCGCAATCGATCGAAGAGAGAATAGCCTCGAGATCCTGGTCGAGTGCGAGGTAGTGCCGGACGAAAGCCTCGTCTGCGCCACGGACATCAAGGCGGTGGCCGTCCTGGCGGAGGCGGAGGGCGCGCGCTCCGACCACACCTTCCCACCAGCCCAACCGCTTCCGCCAGCGAAAGGCCTGTCCGCATCCAAGGGTCGCATCGAGGTCAAGGGGTTCGTCCCTCTCGAGCTGGATCGTCTCAGGCATCGCACTCCTCCCGGACGATCAGGAGCACCACGAGCCGCTCTCCCTCGACCAGGGATTCCAGGAGGATCGAGGCCCCGAAGCCATCATCACGGGCGATGGCACAGACCTCGTTCACCCCGGTCAGAGACGAGACGAGGAGGAGGGCACGGCCGTTCGGAGAAAGGACACCCCCAAGGCTATTGAGAAAGCGAGCGATCGTCTGCCGACCGTCCAGCCCGCCGTCGAGCGCATACTCGAGCCAGTCGTCCAGGCGCTCGCCCGGCGCCGTCGGGAGATACGGCGGGTTGAAGAGGACGAGGTCGAAGGTCACGCGGATCCCCGCGAAGAGGTCGGTCCGCACCACCTCGAGTCCCTTCGCGCGAGCGGCCGCCGCGGCATGAGGGCTGATGTCGACCGCGACCACCCGAGCCACCCGGCCGAGAAGTGAGGCCGCGATATGACCCGAACCCGTGCCGACCTCAAGGACCCGGTCACCGGAGCGAAGTTCGGCTTGCGCCGCCTCGAGAAGGAGGAGCGTGTCCTCCTCGACAGGATAGACCTGGGGGTGGACGGGCGAGGTCATGGGCGGACCGCAACGATCTGGAGTCGGACCATCGGCACTCGGACCGTACCATCGGGTTCGGGCGGGTGATCGGCGAGATAGCCGTCGACGATCGCGTCGATGAAGGCGTCACGCTGCTCAACGGGCACGTCCTCTGTATAGAGGAGCCAGGTGGTGCGGACCCAGCCAGCAAGGCCGTCCCGGCCCTGCTGGACCATGGTCTTCGGGTACATGGAGACCTCGACCGGCTCAAGACCGGCACCGGCGAGAAGGTCCCGGTACGTCTTGCCGTCAAGGAAGGCATAACGCAGGCCCTGTTTGGGGAAGAACGGCTTCCATCGGTCCGAGGCGATCAGGTCTTCGAGGACTCTCAGGATCGGGGCCGCATTGCCGGCACCGCCCATCTGCAGGACGGCTCGGCCCCCCGGTCGGAGGGCGCGAGCGATCCCGTTCAGGATCCGGCCCTGCCCCGGAGCCCAGTGGAGGGCCGCGTTCGAGAAGATCCGGTCGAAGCCGGCCCGGAACGGGATCGCCTGCATATCGGCGAGGACGAATTCGAGGGTCGGGCGGCGCCCATACTTCGCCCGCGCATGAATCACCATCGCCGGCGAGGCATCGAGGCCCACGACGTGCCCTTCAGGGATCCGCCCTGCGATCGCGGCCGTCACCCGCCCATCACCCGACCCGAGGTCGAGGAGCACTTCGTCGCCGGCGAGCTCGAGCAGGGGGATCACCTCGTCGGCCCAGGTTGCCTGGGCCCGGGCGTTTCGGCCGTAGTCCTGGGGGTCCCAACAGGGCATGAGAGAGGGTCCGCGCCGTTCCGAGATAATCCTCCCGTTCCAGGACCGTGGGCTTTTTCCGCCTCCTCGCACAGAAGGGAGACAATGCTCGTATTTCGCTGTCGTGACATCGGCAACAATGACTGCGTCTTCGAAGCGCGCGAAGCGACCGAGGAGGAGCTCGTGGCCAAGATCCGGGCCCATTACCGGGAGCACTACGGGGCCGGCCTCATGCCCCCCACGTTGCTCGACCGGGTTCTGCGTGCGGTCCGGTTCGAACCGGAGCCTACTGGGGCCCAGGAGCCACCAGGTTCGTGATCGTGGCAAAGTCCTCGAGATAGAGGGCCTCGGGCCGGCTCGTGAGCACCTCGTCGGGGAGTGTTGCCAGGAGCCGCTGCACGGTCTCCCCGCCGAGGATGCCGGATGCGGCCTTCAGGCCGTTCCGGACGGTCTTGCGCCGTTGCATGAAGAGCGCCCCGACCATGCGGGCGTAGACCTTTCGGTCCGCGATCGGGAAGAGCGGGCCCCTCGGCGTGATCCGGACCACCATAGAGTCGACCGCGGGAGGCGGCGTGAACGCCGACGGCGGGAGAACGAAGCAGGCCTCGACACGGGCGAAGCTCTGGACCATCACAGAGAGCCGGCCGCAGTCGGACGTCCCGACGTGGGCCTGCATCCGCTCGGCGAACTCCCGCTGGAACATCAGCACGGCCGCCTCGTATCCCGTCTCGAGAAGGCGGAAGACGACGGGGGACGAGATCGAGAACGGAAGGTTCGCGACCATCAGCTCGAACGCGGGCCAGGGGCACCGGGCTGCGTCGCCCTCGTGCAACACGAGCCGGCCGGCGGCGATCTCGGGGGCGAACCGCTCGGCAAGATGCTTGAGGAGGAGGCGGTCGTACTCGATCGCCTCGACCGCGGCGCCGCCCTCGAGGAGTGCCGCCGTCAGAGTGCCCTTCCCGGGCCCGATCTCCAGGACGCGCCGGTCCTCGACCGGGTAGGCGTCGACGATCCGTGCCACGGCCCCGTGGTCGTTCAGAAAGTGCTGGTCGTGCCTAGCGCCCATACGCATGCCTCGCTCGTCTCCGGAATTCCTCGCTCCATTGTCGGTCCCGGGGCATACGTTGCCGTGGATCGGTTATCAAGATGTGGTCTATGCCCCGGCAAGGGGGAGCTGAGCAGGCCGTCATCCCGAAGACGGGAGAAGAGACCTATTATGTGGTACCCTGATCCGGCCCACATGAACGGAGGAGACGATCATGCCCCGGTTGCTCTCGATGCCATCATGACCCGGCGCAGCGTCAGGAAGTACTCCGATCGACAGATCTCCGATTCGGCACTGGAGCAGATCGTTCAGGCCAGGATCCATGCCCCCTCTGCCCTGGGACTGCAGCCCTGGAGCTGTATCATTGTACTGGACCAGGCCTCCCCGGATCACAACTCGAACTATTGCCTGTTGATCATGAAGAAGGCGATGGAGTGTAGCAGCGGCGGGAAGACGGAGGAGTCCAGGGCACTGCTCGTCACAGAGGGTTACTCGATCTACTATCATGCCCCGACCGTGATCATGATCATCGGAAAGACCCGGAACGGGTTCCCGGAGATCGACTGCGCCCTCCGCGCGGAGAACATGACGCTGGCCACGCACGCGCTCTGAGCCGGAGGCTTCTGGATCGGTTCGACGGAGGTTTGCGTACGGCAATGAGGAGTTGATGGCCGGATTCGGTATCCCGGATGGCTACGGCCCGGGGGGCACCATCGTCTTCGGATACCCGGGAGAAGAGCCCAAGGCCCGCGAGAAAAACAAGCCCTTCGTCAAATGGATCCGGTGAGGGCATCCGGTCCATTTATTCGGTTCTGCAGAAAGAGTGGCAACGATCCACAGAGAGGAGTACGGTCCACCCTGGCGCATATTCGGAGAAACTCAGGAGGACCAACCATTCGATATCTCCGGCAACCGGAAGATAATTGAAGGGCTATCCGGCCCCGGAGCGTGCGTACGATTCGTCGATCCCATGTATGGCCGTCTTTCCCCCACGTGCAGATCCGACAGGCATGTTAATACGACCAGGGAGACCTCCGTCTCAGGACGGGATCATGCCAGACGAGGACCGGTCGCCGGAGCAGCAGGCCGACGCTCTCCAGCGCTTCTTCATCTGGCCGTTCTTCCTCTCCCTCACCATCGGGATTCCCTTCTGCATCTACAAGCTCCTTTTCGGCCTCTCCGCGGCCCGAAGTGGGACGCCGGCACTCGTCCTGTTGGGCCTGGTCTTGGTCGCGTGGGCCTGCGCCGACCTCCTGATGAATGCCGGCCGATCGATCTATGACCTCGCCGGCCGCCCCGCTCCGTTCGAGTACTGCACCATCGCGCAGATCGGTCGGGCGTTCGGGCGACCGACGGTCTTTCTCGCAATCGACACATTCCTCTCGTTCGGGGCGATCTGCGTGATGCTCTGGTCCGGCTGGATCGGACGCCTGCCGCTCGTCGAGATAACCCTGTGGAACGGGGCCACCACACTGAACCTGATCAGCCTTTCGCTCGTCTCGTTGTACAACGAGATGAGGAAGGTGTGAGACCATCACCGTGGGGGCGGGATATGCTGCATCCGTCCGGCGTGCAATCACTCGAGGGTGCCGACGTCCTCCGCTTCAGGTATGCCGTATGCCGGGGGGACGAGCCAATCCGATCGCCGGCAACGCCGATGTTTGGACGGTCACCGGAGCAGCGCAGCCCCTTCGAGATCGTGGCCCGGTGCTCCGGAGAGCGGAGATTTCGAGCAGAGAACAGCTTTCGGGAGAAGAGAGGCGAACTGGAAGATCGATCCGCGTGAGCCGGGCCATGCGCTACGGCTCAGCGAAAACCTTCGTCAAAATACGAGAGTCTCCGGATGATCCGGAAAGCGAACCCACCTCTACTTCGAGGTGAAGAGATGATACTTCACATCGGGGTCCTGGAGTTCCTCGAGAATCCGGTCGATGACCATCCGCTCCGGGTGCGGAATACCCTTGATCCGGCTTGAGATATCCGCGAACGACTCGAACGGCTTCTTCTCCCGCGCCGCGAGCACCTCCCACATCAGTTTCTTGCCGATGCCAGGGAGCAGATGGAGCATGTGGAGTTTCGGGCTGATCGAGATCGACCGATTGAAGAACTGGACGAAGTTGGACTCCTTCTCGTGGACCAGCTGGTCGACCACGTACGGGAGTTCGAGCTTCGCCACCTGGGTCAGGTCCTGGTAGAAGATGCGGCGCTTCACGCGCTCGATCTTCTCGCGTTCGCCGTCGCCGATGTAGACTCGCTCGTGGATCTTGATCTCGGTCTTCTTCGGAACGAGCTCGAGCAGTTTGAACTGCTCGCTCCCGACCGCCTGGACGACCGGCTCACGCCGGAAACCGGACCGCAGGTCATCGTGATTCCCCTTGAGGAGGACATCGAGCACGACCGCGTTCAGCTCCTTCTTGTCGGTCTTCATTAAGCCACACTCAGAAGTGGGTGAGCACGATCTCGATGATCTGATCCAGTTCCTCGCCTGTAAGCGTGAACCGCTCCTTCGCGTAGATGGCGCGAAGCTCGTCCCGGGAGCGCGGCATCAGGTTCGCGATGCGGTATGCGATCTCGGGACGCATCTTCTCGAGGCCCGTGAGGGCCTCGACGAGTGCCTGGGCCTTCTCGGACGTCGTCTTGGCGAGCAGGTTTGCATGCTCGATCGAACGCCGGAGCTCGTACGACATCTCCCTCTCGAGGCCGAGCCGATCGGCCTCGACACGGAGCAGGACCTCCCTGACTTCAGGGAGGGTGACCTTCTCCTCGGACTGCACCGCCTTGACCTTCATGTATAACCTGCCGTAGGCTTGTATTCTCCCGCGCGGAAGTTAGATGTTGTGTTTCGTATCGCACTCAGAGGCGCTGGGCCTTCAGGTGCTGGGGGCGCGCGATTACGATCTTGTCGGCGTTGCCGTCTTTGATCGTGAGCATCCAGGCCCGACCGCGCTGCCCGATCACCTTGCCGGTCTTCCCGTGGAAGCGCCGGTGGGGCATTCCCTTCTGGACTGAGGGCTCGCAGACAATGTGAACCGCCTGTCCGACCTCAAACCGCTGGATCAGGGCCGTGACGGGCTGAATGCCGCGCTTCCGGAGATCCTTCTTGAACTTATACCGCGTCTTCTTCCGCGGACCGTTGTGATGTGCCATCGTTCTCTTCCTCCGTCGGGTCTTGGACCAGGACGACGTCGAGGCGGCTTACCCGCGCAGGCTGACCGATCTCTTCGGCGAAACTCGGGCGGGTTCGCCCCCCGTCGCCGGAGATCAGCTCCTTGATGTAGAGTCCGGCCTCACCGAGGACCTCGACCAGAACACCAGCCCCCTCCCGTCCGAGATACTGAATATCCAGGACAGTCCGATCGCGTACCTTGTCCGCCCGGCGATGAGCGACCCGTGCAGGGGTGCGCTGCTTGATCGTGACCCCCCTGAGGGCCGAAAGGGCGGATTCGATGACGTCATCGGAGAGTGCGCCGTCTACCTCGACTAGAATCCTGTATTTTTTATGCGATCGGCTCGACTTAAGGGTTTCCACCTCGGACCGTACTGCCGGCCGAACGAGGTCCACCTCGACCCGCCCCGCGGCAGAGTCGTTGACCGCGGACTCGAGCGCGGGAATATCGAGGGTGCGCCGCCGCGGGCTCACGATCTCGAGGATGAAGGGGCGCCCCGTGCCGATCATCCGGGCGTCGATATCCTCGCGTCCCGAGCCGTGGAGCACGGCTCCGTCGGCCTCGAGGGCGGCCATGATCGGCCGGCCAATCAGCTCCTCGACCGAGTCGGGATACTGTTTGCCCGTGAAGTTGCAGCGCTCGCACCCGGCCCCGCGGCAGGCCCGGCAGTCCCAGTGGGTCTGCGGGATCCCGCGCTCGAACTTGCGGTACCGGCCGTAGATGAAGAGGGGCGAGCGCTGGACCTCGACCGTGCCGCTCGAGATCTCGAGCAGCACGACCACGTCGGGGTGCTGGAAGTCCACCAGCCGCCCCGTTCGCGCCGAGACCCGCTTTCCGACCTCGCGATTCATCTCGGACTTCATGGGTTCGGCGTGGGTGAGGGAGAGGTCGGACCAGACCATCTCCTCGCACTCGGCCAGCAGGGGGGGCACTCTCGTCCCGACCAGGAAGGTCGCGTACTCGAGCCCCTCGAGCGCGGCGACAACCCGGTCGGCCCAGATGTCGAGTTCGTCGAGAAGACCGCTGCAGACGCAGCAGTCGCCGGCTGGCGGGGTATACGGTTCGTGCCGTTCGATCGCCCGGGCGATCCTAAGCGAACGGCCGCGTTCCACATTCGATAGGCCGTGCGAGCGCTTGCCGAAGAATCGCCCGAGGCAGGCGTCGCAGCAGTCTCCGAACGCGAGGATCGCGTCAACATCCTCTGAGACAGTCAAGGTATTCTCCGGTCGAGCTCGTTGAGGAGCACGGTGATGGTGTGATCGGCATGGAGCGAGCGCGGACTGACCGAGTACCGCGGCAGATCCTGCACAAGCGCCTGTTCGTCCTCGTCGAAATTCAGGTGGTCCGAGAGGAGATAGGCCTCCGGAAGCTCCCCGGCGCCCCGGACGTCCTCGCCCGCTTCGTCGAGGAGCGCGAACGAGTGATCCCCGAGCAGGCGGGCGAGTCCCCCCTCGCGGACCGAGACGCCCTTCGTCGACTCGCGGAACTCCGGCCCTGCGACTAGCTCGAGGGCCTTCTTGATCAGGGAGCCGGCCGAACGCTCGTCGGGACTCAGGTAGCGGACCCGGTCCCCCTCGAACCGGATCGTCTTCTCGGGTCCGGGCTCGCCGCGGAGGACGAGGTAGCAGACCACGTCGCGCCGGAGATCATGCGAGAGAAAGAACGAGGTGTTGACCGCACGACAGAGCACGTCCATTCGGCCGGCCCCACCGGGCATATCGTTGAACGACCAGGACCCATCGGTCCTGGCCCGGTGGCCGATCACGGCAAAGACAGGCATCTTACTGCTTTCCCGAGAACCGCTTCATGATCCGCTGCATGTCGAACCGGCCCCCTCCTGCTCCGCGGAAGCCCTTGAGGGCCTTCTGCATGGTCTTGTGGTACCGGAGAAGTTCGCGGACCTCCTCGACCTGCGCTCCCGAGCCGACCGCGATCCGGTGCGTGCGCGAGGAGTTGATGGTCGAGGGGTCGTCGAGCTCTTTCTTGGTCATCGAGTCCATGATGATCCGGTATCGGACCATCTTGGTCCCGGTCACCTCGTAGACCCCATCCGGGATCTCCACCGAGCCGAGGGGGAGCATAGACATGATCTGCTTGAGGGGGCCCATCCGGTTCACGGCCTCGAGCTGCTTGTACATGTCGCGGAGGGTGAACTTTCCGCGCAGGACCGCGTTGACATCGAGCTCCTCGGCGGAGCCCGAGATCGCCTCCTCGGCCCGCTCGACGAGGGACTTGAGGTCCCCCATTCCGAGCAGGCGCGAGATGAACCCGTCGGGATCGAACCGCTCCAGGTCGTCGCTGGTCTCGCCCGAACCGATGAAGACGATCCCGGCACCGGTCTCGGCCACGGCCGAGAGGGCGCCGCCGCCCTTCGCGGTCCCGTCCATCTTGGTGATGATCACGCCGTCGATCCCGATCGCCTCGTGGAATCGCCGGGCCTGCTCCTGGGCCTGCTGCCCCAGAGCGGCGTCGATCACGAGCCAGCGGTGGCTCGCCTTCGAGAGCTCGTTCAGGTCGATGATCTCCTGGATCAGGTCGTCCTCGAGCCCGTGTCGCCCCTGGGTGTCGATGATCACGACCTCGGCCGTCTGGGCCTTCAGAAGGCCCTCGCGCACGATCTTCCGGGCGTCCTTCTCGTTCGGGTCGCCGATGCAGGGAACGTTTATCCGCTGGCAGAGGCTCGCGAGCTGTTCGAACGCACCGGGCCGGAAGGTGTCGGCCCCGATCACGGAGACACGGAGCCCCTTGCGCTGGAAGTATCGCGCAAGCTTCGCGGTCGTCGTGGTCTTGCCCGAGCCCTGCAGCCCGGCCATCAGGATCGTTTGCTTCCCAAGGGCCACCTCGGTCGGCGGACCCATCAGGCCGACGAGCTCCTGGTAGACGATCCGGAGCACGTGCTCGCGCACGCTCATCCCCTTTGCCGGCTCCTCGTCAAGCGACCTCGCCTTGATCGCCTGCGAGAGGCGCATCACGAGCTTGACGTTGACGTCGGACTGGATCAGGGCCCTCTGAAGGTCTTTGACCAGGTCTTCGACTGCCGCCCGGTCGACGACGGTCTTGCCGGCGAGTTTCTTCAGGGCGTCCTTGAGTGAGCTTCCGAGCCGATCGAGCACCATCCTATGCCTCCGTTGTGCCGAGCAGGTCGGCGACCATCCCTTCGGGCGTAAAGAGCGCGAGGTCGTCGTACCCCTGGCCGGTCCCGAGGAAGACGAGCGGCTTCCCGATCGTATGTGCGATCGAGATGGCGGCTCCGCCCTTCGGGTCCATGTCGGCCTTGGTCAACACGATCCCGTCCGCGCCGACGGTCTTGTCGAACTCCTCTGCGCGGATCACCGCATCGTTGCCCGCGACCGCCTCGTCGACGTAGAAGACGAGATCGGGCTTCATGACACGACGAATCTTGCCGAGCTGGTTCATCAGGTTCTGCTTGTTGTGAAAGCGGCCGGCCGTATCGGCGAGCACCACGTCGATCCCGTGCGCCCGTGCGTACTCGACCGCATCGTAGATCACGGCCGAGGGATCGCCGCCCTGCTTGTGCTGGATCACGCGGATCCCGAGCCGCTCCGCATGGATGTCGATCTGCTCGATCGCACCCGCCCGGAAGGTGTCCCCGGCCGCGATCACGACCGAGAGCCCCTGCCCCTTCAGGTAGGAGCCGACCTTCGCGACGGTCGTCGTCTTCCCGGTCCCGTTCACGCCCGTGAAGAGGATCCGGACCGGACGCTCGTGGGTCCGGATGTACCCGAGCAGGTCGAAGCCCTCGCCGAGCACGTCGAGGAGAGCGTCCCGAAGGGTCTCGAGCACGATCTCATCGGGGGACTCGCGGAACTTCCGGTGTCGGCCGACAAGGTCGCGCCGGACATGCTCGATGATCTCCTCGGTCACGGGGAGCGCGACATCGCTCTCGAGGAGCACGATCTCAAGCTCGTCCAGGACCTCGCGCACGTCGTCCTCCGAGAGGATCAGCTCGCGCTCGGTCACGAGGACCTTCAGCTTTGTCAGGAGGCCGGCCTTCCGTGCCTCCCCGTCCGCAACGACAGGGGAAGATGGCTCCGTTTCGGCCGGCTCTTCGGCCTTTGTACGGTTGAAGATCGCCGACCAGGGTCGTTTTGCCGGCTCCGGTTGTCCCGGTGCCGGGAGTTCGATGCTACCGGACGTGGACGCCGGCAAAACCGGTTCGTCCACGGTCGGAAGAGAAGAGGGAGGGGCCGGCTCGGGGAGAGTCTCCACTGGCGAAACCCCGATCGGTTCGGGCGATACGGCCACTGGGGCCTCGGCCTCGACGGGGGCCGCAGCCTCCTCCGCGTTGGCGCTGATCACGCCCCCGAGTCGGGACCTCACGCCGGCGAGCTTTCCTTTCAGCCCCTCGAACATGAGTTACCCGGTCCGTGCGCCAGGCGCCTGGCCCTGCTGCTGCTGGGCCAGGCGGTAGATCTGGTCGAGGCGCTGAGCAACCTCGTTCGCCTGGCCCTGCACCTTCCCGAGGGTCTCGGCGAGCCGCTTTGCGGACGCCTCCATCTCGGTCATGCGGTCCTCGATGAACTCGCGGGCCTCGGCGTTCTGACGTTCGACGACCACCTCGGCCCCGAGGTTGAGCAGGACCCGATCGGCATCGAGCACCTTCACTCGCAGGGATGCCCCGCCGCCGACGGGCAGCAGGATCGTGCCGTCCGCCGACTCGGCGAGCGCCGTCAGGGTCACGACCGCGGCCGCCGCTTCTGCGCGACCGTGCTCGATCATCTGGAGCTGCTGCGAGAGGACCTCGATCTGCTGGCCGTACTCGTTCAGGTAGTGCTGGAGCACCTGGACTTCCCGCTCCACCTCATTCACCACTGACCAGCGTGATACCGTCTACCGTAATATACATTCTCTTCAGGCGGTGCTTCGAGCCGATCGCCGTCATGATCCGCTCTTCTGCCTGCACCTCGTTCGGTGCATTGACCGTCTTTGTGTACGGTCGCCACTCATCGCCACACCGGAAGGTGCCGCTGACCTCATACTGCTGCATCATATACCCTCTACAAATCCGAATACGTCTGCGATCCGGCCGAGCTCGAACCCACTCGTCTCGTCTCCGGCGATATAGCCGTGCGAGTTCGCGAGTAGCCCGGTCCCGACGAGGCTCGAGCCCATATTGATCGAGCCCGTGCCGATCGGGAGATCGATCACGCCTTCGAGGCGGCCGAGCTCCTTCGGCGTCGCCCGGGGGTGAACGAGCACACCCCGGTTCGTCGCATATCCGGCCATCCCGACGGTCTTGACACCGCCGAGCGTGAGCCGGATTACCTCGACGCCGAGGTGGTTTTTGATCTCCTCGATCACCTCGGGCTCCATCTCGGGATGGACCGCGGCAAACCGATCGTTCGCCAGGATCACGTTCCCGGCTGCGTTCATCGTGCCCTCGAGGCGGTAGACCTCCCGATAGTCCTCGAGCGCTCGTACCTCGTCGGGCATGGCGAGGCCGCTGACGACGACAGCCCGGCTGTTGCCGGCCACGAGCGAGCCGACGATGCTGCTGCCCTGGATTGTCGTCCGCACGAGCTCCACGTCGAGGGCCGCCTTCAGCGCCTCGCAGAACTCGTCGGGCACCTCAGGCGGGACCACCGCGATCTCCTCGAGGATCCGGCAGAAGATCCCGATGTGGGGGTCTCCGCCGATGGCCGTCGTCCGATTCATACTCACTCCTGGGCGAGTTCGGCCTGAACCTGACCGTCGTCGAACTTCATCGCGCGAACGCGGATCTTGCGCGGCGGCTTTTCCGACCCGCGTTCCCAGATCTTCTCGTTGATCGAGGCGTCGAGTTTGACGTCCTCGCTCTTCATGTGCCGGACAAGGAATGCACGGATGTCCTTGATCGCGGTGTTGGTGCGGCGCCACCGGGGCGCGCGCTTGACATCACGCAGCGGGATCACGTAGATCTGCTCGTTCATCTTCTCGACCATGATTCTACACCTTCAGCGTGCTGCGGCGCCAGTTGCGCCGTTTCGGGTGACTAACCACGTTCCGCTTGGTCCGGACCATCACCCAGGCGGGGACGCGCCGGTTCTGCTGCGTCGCCTTTGCGAGGCGAATCTTGAAGCCTTTTGTTGATCTCGACATCTCTCTACCTCGGGAGTTACCCCTGTCGACCCCTGACCAGGGTCTGTTCGTGCATGGGGGGAAAGAACGGGGCCGGATCGAGTCCCCGTTCGCGTAGTCCCGCCCTCAATTCGTCTTCGTAGTCGCCGTTCGGCATCCGGCCGGTCTCACCGCGCTCGATCACGAAGTACCGTGCGACAAGCCGGTCCACCTCGGCCCGGGGATACCCGAGCAGGGGGCGGACATAAGCACAGCCGCACCGGTCCATCAGGGAGCGGGCCTCGCCCGAATCGAGCATCGGCACCCGGTCATCGAACCGGGTTCCGTCGGCGACGACTTTGTGCCCGGCCGCGAGGACCTCAAGGGCCGCCCGGTGCACGAGTCCGATCGCGCCGTTCGGATAACCGTCGGCGACGAGCCGGTCAAGGGCGGTTGCGAGGGTCCCTTCGGGAAAGGTCCTTCGCTGCCAGGGGAACCCGAGCGCCGCACCGGCCGCCTCGACTGCCCGGAGGTCGCGTCCTTCGCCAAAGGCGAAGGTATTCAGCTCGACCTCGTAATGGGGGGCAAGCAGGAGTGCCGCGAGCGCGGAGTCCTTCCCCCCGCTGAACAACACTCCTGCTTTCATCACTTGCGGACGATATTAAAATCCCGTTTCGCCGGGACCAGTTGCGCAAGAAGCCCTTTCAGCTGCTCGTCCGTAATCTTCTGCCGGATCCGGCCCTGCCGGGCGAGCACGATCAGTTGCTGCTCGACACCGGACGCGAAGTCGGGACGCGTCAGCCGGATCGTATTGAGCCGTTCACGGGCCTCAGGTGTCAGGATCTCCATGAGCGCCATCTGCACCGCAGCCCGTGCCCGCTCTCTCTCCTCCTCGGCGGCCTGCTGGTTCACTGCCTGATTCTGCAGCTCTGCAGTCCGCCTCTGCCGGAGTTCAGCCAGCTCGTCGTCGGCCATCGGCGCCTCCGGGGTCCTATACTTCCTGGGCCGGTGGTGCGGCCGTCTTCAGCTGGTGCGCGAGTCCATCAAGGAACGCCATGCCGGCCGGCGAAGCCTTGCGGCCCCCCTTGTCCTTCACGACGAATCCTGCAGTCTCGAGCTGCTGGAGCAGTTCACGGATCACAGACCCGCTCCCTTTCTTGAAGCGGTTGGGTCTCGACCCGCGGTTCTTCCGGCCCCCATAGAAGGTCCGCATGCGCTCAACACCTACAGGGCCGTCGATGTAGACCCGGCGAAGCACTGCGGCCCCCCGGGTGAACCACCAGTCGGGGTCCTCGGGCGGCATCTCTTTGTGCACTCCTGTCTTGGCAAACTCGGCCCAGGCGGGAGGTGCGAGCTCCGGCCGGCCTTTCAGCTCCGCCGCGACGAGCGGGACGAGCTTGTCTGCCGGAACGTCATATACCGTTGTCATCTGGTCTCCTCACTGTCAACACGTCTGTACGCAACAGTCTTTACGTATTAGCGAGGAGGGTTCTTATGCATTTCGAGCGTGGCATGTCATCGCCGCCGCTCGCGCAGCACCATCGTATGCCCTCTGACCTCAACGAGCTCGGTCCTGGTCGCCTCGGCGAGTGCCGCCGGGTCCACCTCGGTGTGGCGCAGCCACTTGACTTTGATCGCCTTTCTGTCCTTGACCTGACGGACGATCTCCTCGATCGTTCCGTCGGTCACCCCTCGCTTGCCGATCCAGCAGGTCGGCTTCAGGTCCTGCATTCTCCGGTCTTTCTCGTTCATGCCGTTTCATTCCATAGCGCATCCGGTTGCCGCAGTCCAGGCAGGTCACCGTGACGTGCCCGTCGCGGGTCCGAACCCGCGTATTTGCTCCAAACCGGAGATAGGCGTGGCAGGCATGGCAGAAGCGGCGCCGCTCGTCGTGTCCGAGCCGGAGGCGCTGCCGCATCGCGATCGCCCGGGCCACGGCCACGCACCTGTTGCTCCATGACGGGTCGACCGGGTAGAACCGATCGGCCGTCTCGAAGAGGTGTTGAATCCGTTCCCCGGCGATTCGCTTCGCCTGTCGTTGCTGCTGTCCCCGCCCCTTCATGGCTGCCGGCCGTTCTTTATGATGGTCGCCATGCGGTCATCAGCCTGTCGACGGCGGCAGGTGCCGCACGCGTCGCCCTTCCCGCTCGAGCCGGCCCTCCGCAAAGAGCCGGATCGCCTCGGGGAGGATCCGGTGCTCCTCGACCAGGATCCGGGCCGCAAGGGCTTCGCCATCATCATCGTCGTGCACGGGCACGCAGGCCTGAAAGATGATCGGTCCGGCGTCCATCTCCTCGGTCACGAAGTGGACCGTGCAGCCGGCGACCCGGACCCCGTGTGCGACCGCCTGGTCCGGCGCCCGTAGACCGGGGAAGGCCGGGAGGAGGGCCGGATGGATATTGATCATCCGGCCCTCGAAGGCCCGGACCGTCTCGGAGGAGAGCAGGCGCATGTACCCGGCGAGGACGAAGAGGTCGGCACCCGAAGCCTCCATGGCCCCCCTGAGCGCCACCTCGTATGCATCCCACTCGGGGAATGCGGCCCGATCGAGGACCGTCACGGGGACGCCCGCCCGTTCGGCTCGGGCGATCGCCGGTGCAGCCGGATTGTCTGTGATCAGGCGGACGAGCTCGATCGGGCAGGTTCCGCGCGCAACCGCGTCGATCACGGCCTGGAAGTCTGAGCCCCGTCCCGAGGCGAGCACCGCGCACCGCATCATGCCCATGTACTTGAACCGGGCCGGCTTAACGGTTCTCGTCGGCCGAGACGGAAAGCGGGAGCAGCATCTTGATCCGGATAATCCGCTTCCCGCGCATCTGCATCACGACGAGCGTGATCCCGGTATCGGGGAGCGTGACGGTCTCACCCGGGTGGGGGATGTGGCCGAGTCGATCGATCAGCAGTCCGCCGATCGTCTCGTACCCGTCCCCCATGGGCAGGGAGAGCCCGATCCGTTCGTTCAGGTCCTCGATCCAGGCCGAGGCGTCGATGAGATAGATCCCCTCACCGGCCGGCTCGACCTGGGGCTCCTCCTCGTCGAACTCGTCGAGGATGTCCCCGACGAGCTCCTCGAGGATGTCCTCGATCGTGACGACCCCGACAAAGCCGCCGTACTCGTCCATGACCATCGCCATCGGAACCTTGCGGACCTGGAGCTCCCGCAAGAGATCGTCGATCTTCTTGGTCTCGGGCACGAAATACGGATCGTAGCAGAGGTCCGTGATGCGCACCCCGGTCGTATGCGTGACGATCGCCGAGTACACGTCCTTGATGTTCAGGACGCCGACCAGATTGTCCACCCGCTCGTGAAAGACCGGCAGGCGGGAGAAACCAGTCTCGTGGAAGATCGTCAGGGTCGAGTCGAGCGTCGTGGTATCCTCGACCATGGTGACGTCCATGCGCGGGGTCATCACCTCGCGGGCGATCGTCTCGTCGAAGGCGAGGACATTGTAGAGCATCCTTTGTTCGCCCTGTTCGATCGTGCCCTCCTCCTTGCCCACATCGATCCACTCGCGGATCTCGTCCTCGGTCACGGACGGTTCGCCGTTCGTCTCGGAACCGAGGGTGCGGGAGAGCCCGTTGATCACCCGAATGATCGGCGAGACGATCCGCGAGAGGAGGAGGATCGGCCCGGCCACCCGCAGCGCGACCCGGTCCAGGAAGCGGGCGGCGATGAGCATCGGCCCGATCTGTCCGACCACGAGGAGGGCGAGGGCCGTGCCGATGATCGCAAAGGCCACGCCCGACGGACCGAACTCCACCAGGGTGACCTCGGTTGCGAGTGCTGCCGCCGCGACGCAGACGAGGGTGTTTCCGATCAGGGTCGTGATCAGGATCCGATCGGGGTCGGCCCGGAGCTCGGCGAGGGCCGACGCACCGGGACGGGCGTCGTTGACCAGTGTCCGGACCCGGGCACGGGAGATCGAGATCAGAGCGACCTCGGCGCTGGAGAAGAAGGCCGAGAGAAGGATGCAGACAAGGAAGAATGCGGCGGAGAGCGGATCGTATTGTACCATCGGTTTCACGCCGGAGAGGCCGGCCCTGGTACGCCCAAGATAAAATGGGCGATGCAGTACCTAATCGAAGCGGGCCTGTATAAATATAGCGGAATCAATCCTCATCCGAGGACCGACCGGACAAATGCACATTCCGAAGCGAGCAGGGCGACCTTCTCGTCGACCGAGTACACCCGGTCGAACCGGAGGTCCTCGATCTCGAGCGTGAACGGCCCCCGGTACCGGTGATCCCGGAGGAGCTCGAGGACGAAGCGGCCGTCGGGATGCCCCGAGAGGGAGAGGTGCATCTTGCCGTCGGAGGCGCGCGAGAGGTGGACGTTCGCGAGCCGGTCGCCACAGACCTCGACGAAGGCCCGGACCTCCTCGAGCGAGTGACCCATCGCGTGTGAGACGTCGAGCGTGAACCAGAGCCAGTCCTCGTCGTCGAGGAGCTGCCGAACGGTCTCGGGGGACGTGAGGAGGTTGTTGACCGTCCGCTCCATGTTCTCGATCGCAATGCGGACCCGCGCGTCCCGGGCCGCCTCCCGGAGGGACCCGATCAGCCGGTCGAACCGGCGGTAGTCGTCGGGGCTCGGGGGGCGCTTGGCCGTCCGGCGGCCCGGGTGGACCGTGACCACCTCGGCCCCGCACCGATCGGCGAGGGCGATCGCCTCGAGGGCGTACGCGACCGAAGCCTCGGCAACGCGAGGGTTGATCGAGCAGGGGTTCAGGTCCAGGATCGGAGCATGGACCGAGATCGGGCCGAGATCCGGGTGGGCGCGGAGCCCCGCCAGGAGCTCCTCCTCGGGCATCCCCCGGAGCCAGAAGTGCGGCGTCTCGAGCCAGAACTCGACCGCGTCGAGGGTCGCGCGGCGAGCGGATGCGAAGATGGTCTCGAGCGGGTACTCGTGGAAGAACATGGTCGAGGCCGAGCAGCGAACCATACCTATACGTGACCGGGTATCTAAAGAAGATCCATGGTTCGGGTCCAGCAGGTCCTCTTCTCGGGTGATGGGGACGTTGCGGACGAGGTCGAAGAGCCGGCGGCCCAGATCCCGGGGCGGCGGGTCCTCGGCGTCGGAGAGATGGCCGCGATCATTGACGAACTCCTGCTTGACGAGCGGCTGATAGAGTGCTTCGTGCGGGGCGAGATCTCGAACTGCCGGCACCACACCTCGGGCCACTGCTACTTCGTGCTCTCCGAGGAGCGGGACGACGAGACGGCCCAGATCCCCTGCGTCTGCTGGCGGCGCGATGCCATCCGCCTCCGGGAGGAGCTCCGGGACGGGCAGACCGTGATCGCATTCGGCTCGGTCGCCCACTATGCGGCCGGCGGACGGTACCAGTTCTACGTGCGCGAGGTCGAGCGGTCCGGACTCGGAGATAAGTTCCTGCAGCTCGAACGGTGGCGGCAGGAACTCGCGGCGGAGGGCTGCTTTCTCGAGCTCACGAAGCGGGCCCTGCCCCGGTTCCCCGCACGGGTCGGAGTCGTGACCTCGTCGACCGGCGCGGTCCTGCACGACATCCTGAACGTGCTCGGGCGCCGGTTCCCGGCCGAACTCGTCCTCTCGCCGACCGCGGTCCAGGGCGACGGGGCCGAGCACGCAATTGCGGCCGCGATTGCGCGGCTCGACGGCCGGGTCGACGTGATCATCGTGGCACGGGGGGGCGGGTCGTTCGAGGACCTCCTCGCCTTCAACCACCCGGTCGTGGTCCGTGCGGTCCACGCCTGCACGACACCGGTCGTCTCGGCCGTCGGACACGAGGTCGACGTGACCCTCTGCGACCTCGCGGCCGACCTCCGGGCCCCGACCCCGTCAGCCGCGGCCGAGCTGGTCGCACCCGATCGGACGGTGCTCCTCGAGGAGCTCCGGCAGGCACGGCGCCGGCTTGCCGACCTGCTCTATGCCAGGTGGGAGCGTGCCGACGACGACCTCCAGGAGCTCCGGGACCGGCTCCGGCCGGCACGCCTCGCGTTTCGGATCGACCGTCGGCGCGAGGACACGGCCGAGCTCGCGGATCGGCTCGAGCGCTCGCGCGGCCGGGCGCTCGAGCGGCGGCAGGCCGAGCTCGGGGCGCTCGCGGCCGTCCTGCGCGCACGGTCGCCGTTCGAACCGCTCGTACGGGGCTACGCCCTCATCGAGCACGGAGGACGGCCGGTCCGGGCGGCCGGCGAATTGGTGCAGGGCGAGCTGGTGCGAGCCCGGTTCGGTACAGGCCGGGCCGTGCTGCGGGTCGAAGAGGTCTGTGATGACAGAGAAGACGTATGAAGAACTGGTGAGCGAGCTCCGCGACGTAGTCCGGCGGCTCGAAGACGACGGAACCGGGCTCGACGACTGCATCCGGCTCTACGAGCGGGGAGCGGTGCTCGTGCGGCAGTGCGAGGAGCTGTTGACCACGGCCGAGCTGAAGATCAGTGAGCTCGGGCGGGACTAGAGGACGACCAGTTCGACCTCGAGAGGCTCGCCCTTCCTGAGTCGATCGATCAGCAGCCGCGGCAGAGTCCGGGCGACGTAGTCCGAGCGGACCCCGATCGTCCGACCGCAGACGAAATCGGAGCGGCGCCAGACGAGGTCGGTCGGGTGGTCGAGCGTGAGCCCCGGATGCCCCTCGGCCCGGACCTCGACCTCGAGCGGCCCGCAGCGGAGCGTCGTGACGACCACGGCCCCCTCACGGGCGAGCGCAGCCCGGAACTCTGGGGAGAGGTCGGCCGCACCCTTGTCCGCCCCCACGCCGATGATGCAGTCGCCGGCCTCGGTCAGGTGTTCCTCCTTCGTGACCTCGAAGGTCGTCGGATGGCGCGACAGGACGAGAGGGTGGCCTCGGCACCGGATCAGTTCACGCACGGGCATTCCCTGATCAGAAGGACGGGAACGAGTATCAACGCCGCCCCCCCCCCTCATGCCATGGCAACGACCGGGAGCGCGAGGTAGAGGCCGGTCGCGCAGGCCGTATGGCGCGCCGAGGTCTTCAGAACCGCGAGGCAGAGCGCGAGGTAGGGGCCAAGCACGAGGACGACGGCCAAGGGCTGCGAGGAGAAGATAGAGGGCGAGGGTTAGAGCGCTGACGAGCAGGACCGCCCGCTGGATGAGAGCGGGATCGGAAACCTCCTCGACAGGGGTGGCACCGATCTCGACCCCGTATAGGGCCACCAGATCACGAGCACGGCCCCGACGAAACCGGGAAGCGAGATCGGTGTGTCCGGGTAGAAGATGCTCGTCCCGGACCGCGTGCAGAAGCAGGAGTGCGATCAGGGCGAGCCGGACGATCTTCACGGCTGTGAGCAGGGTCTCGGCCGCACCGGCGGCACCGATGCCCGAGAGGTTGAGCAGGACAAAGAGCGCCATGACTAAGATCTCAGCCGGGAGGAGGAGCGGTCCTGGGAGGCCCGAAGTACCCAAGATATCGACCGAGCCCGGCCCCGATGGACGCACATCCGAAGAACGACGATGCAACATAGGCGGCCATCAGCAGGTCGGCCGCCCGGTTGCCCCAGACCCGGGCCAGGAACTGGAAGAGCGTGACCTCGGACGGAGCCGCAGCGAGCGCGTACGCCCCGGTCGCGGCCGAGAGGCCCACAAGGAACCAGGCGAGGAGCGACCAGGGGCCGGCAATGCCGGCCGCCGAGCCGGGCGCGACGAAGATCCCGGAGCCGATCGTCCCGCCGAGCCCGAGACTGACAAGCGAGGCGAGACCGAGCGACCGGCGGTATACGGGTGCCGTCATCGCCCCCCACTCGCCCTGCAGGTAGTAAGGGTTATCGCTGCCGCACCACGACCGGACGTCGCACGGGCCGTTGAGCCCGACAGCATCCCGATGACAGTCGTGGTGAGATCGGAGAGTTCCGGCGTGTCACGGTGCAGGATCGCGTTCAACAGGGGACTGTCGAATCAGACTCTGTCCGTGGCGCACAGGGCCGCCACGCGGCCCGGACAGTCATGAACGAGAGGCGGATGATGGGGGCCTTGGGCCGCGAAAGGCCTGTGGGGCCGCGTTGACGCCGTCGTCTCCGGCCGACATGGACCCGGCCACCCGAGCCGGTGTCCGTGTTGACCGTGGCCACAGTCACAGAGGCCAAGCCGCGGGCGCGAGAATCAGTCGGGCACTCAGCATCCCCCGTATGGAGCAAAGGACGATACGATGCCGGCATCGTCAGCCGGCCAGGCCCGCACGGCCTGAGAAAAGAGGAGGGGCGAACCTCAGCTGGACCGATGGGCGCGGATCGCGGGCCGGTACCTTCAGCGTTCCTGGTTCACCACGAGGCGCCACTCGGTCCCGTGGAGCCCGACTGTCTGCCAGGCGATCCCCCGAACCGTCACGGCCGTATCGTTGACGCGGTAGTACCCCATGCCGGACGGCGTCGCGACGATCTCCTTCGCGAGCGCGGCGAGATCGGTGGCGGTCCCGTACTGAGTCTCGTTCAGGATCGACTGCCCGATTATGCGCACGTTCGTGTCGAAGATGATCGTCCCGTCGATCTGGACGGCCGAGAGCGTGTGGGACCGGTTATCGAGCGCCTGCAGGGCCGGCGCGGCGAGCAGCCGTTCGGGCCGGACGACGGCCGAGACCCCGCCCTCGACTCCGCCGGTCGCGTTCCGGACCGGGTGCGAGAGCGCTACCGCGCGGAAGCCCTCGACCATGTTGATGCGCTGGCTCAGCGCCGGGCTCCCGTTCAGGGCCGCCAGGATGTTGGCAGAGCCGTGGATGTTCGCGCCGACCGCGAACTGGTAGTCCTCGGGCATCACGGCCCGGACCTCACCGTTCGTATCGAACGTGACCCCATCGGTCGTATAGTTCCCCGATCGCGAGAGGTTCAGGAGGACGGTCTCGGCCCCGGGCCCGACAAGGCCGGTCTGCCCCAGCGCCGCGGCCGCCGACGAGACGTTCGCATCGAGCGTGTCGAGCGAGCGCTGGGCCTCGATCGTAAAGACCCGGAGGGTCTCGTTCACGGATTCATCCGTGACGGTGGGCGTACCGGGGGCGGGCGTCGCACCGCCGGGACCGGATCCCGTACAGCCAGCGGCCACGAGCACGAGCACGAGCGCCGCCGCAAGAATGAACATCCCCTTCATGCACTCACAGGTGCGAGGCGGGGGTATAAACAGGCGCCGATCGGCGAAGAAAAAAAGGGGTTACTCGTAGAGGACCGGCGCATCGATCCGGTCGTACTCGACCACGCCGTCGGGAAAGTGGATCCCGATCTCGCGGGCCGCCGACTCGGGCGAGTCCGCCGCGTGGATCACGTTCCGGCCGATCTCGAGGCCGAAGTCGCCCCGGATCGTCCCGGGCGCGGCCTCGATCGGGTTCGTGGCGCCTGTCAGCGTCCGAACGACCTTGGCCGCGTCCCTGCCCTCGACCACCATCAGGAGGCAGGGGCCGGACATGATATACTGCTTAAGACCCGGGTAGAAGGGGCGCTCGAGGTGCTCGGCATAGTGCCGGTCCACCCGCTCCTCGGGGAGGCGCTCGAATCGCGCCGCCACGAGTTTGAGGCCCTTTCTCTCAAGTCGCGCGATGATCTCGCCGACGAGGCCGCGCTGGACCCCGTCGGGCTTGATCATCACGAAGGTCCGATCCACGCTCACTCCTTGCCGAGCGCGCGCCGACCGGCCTTCGTCCAGGAGACCCGCCGGGGAACCCGCCCGAGCCGCTGGTTGTTCTGACACTTCGTCGAGCAGAAGTAGAAGATCGTTCCGTCCCGCTTCACGAACATCTTGCCCGTGCCGGGCTCGATCCCACCGCCGCAGAACGAACAGGTATATGAATCGACCATGTCCTTATCTCCGCGAGAGCTTCTTCGCCTCGCGCTCGGTCTCGAGGAGCATCAGGATATCGCCCTCGCGGATCGGTCCGACCGTGTTCCGCGTGATGATGCGACCCTTGTTGTTCCCCTCGAGGATCCGGCACTTGACCTGCATCGCCTCGCCATGCATCCCGGTGCTGCCGATCACCTCGACGACCTCAGCCGGCGTTCCATCGTCAGCCATTTACGTCACCCGCGGAGGGCTGCGATCTGACCGCTGAGCTCGTCGATGATCTCCTTCGCCTTGCCCGGCTTGACGATAGCGGCCGCAGTCGACCCGACTTCGAGGCCGGAGGCGCCCCCGATATCGTTCTGCCGGTTCACGTAGATGTACGGAATCTGCTTTTCGTCGCAGAGCGGGCCGAGATGCATCACGATCTCCTCAGGCTCGACATCGGCGCCGATCAGCACGAGCTGTGCCGTGGACCGCTCGACAGCCTTAGTCGCTTCATTCGCTCCCTTCTTGATCTTTCCAGTGTCCCGGGACAGTTCAAGTGCTTCAAGCGCCTTGTTCTGGAGCTCCTCGGGCGCCTCGTAACGGACGTATCCTTTTGCCATGACTTACCTCATTCAGGATTGCGTAGTTCCTTCATCACTCATCAGCAAGTGAGGATGGGTCCATATATTTTTCAACGGAGTGTTCATAAAGGTTTGTGAAACGGGCGGAGATTCAGGAGATTCGCAGCATTATCCACCGAATCTTCCGGCTTCGGCGCATCAGGCCGTTTCCGGAATCCGGAAGATCTGAACGCCGTCCCGATTGTAGATCGGCTCGAGTCCCGCCCCGTTCAGGTCGACCGTGTATTTTTCGTGCTCGATCGCGCCGACATAGATGAGGCAGCAGCCGTACTGCCGCATCAGCTCGATGGTCCGGTCCGGGTTCTCGTAGATCGTCTGGACGTCCGGGATCCGGCTCCACCACCAGTTGTCTTTGTTGGTCCGCCACTGGAGTTCGTGCGAGCGCTTGCCCACGATCGTGGGCATGCCCGTGAACGACGAGATCGGTGAGGCGTAGCTGTAGTCGTCTCCGACCGCTTCGACGATGCAGCCGGGTTCGGAGTAGTTCTCGAGAAACCGGATGACGTCGGCATCGCCCGGATGTTCGTAGTCCAGATACGCGAGCCCGTCCAGGGTCTCCGAACCGCCCTTGAACTGGATTCCGAGGAGGTCCCTTCCGACGTCCGGCTGAAAGACGACCGGAAACGCGAGCAGCCCGGCGACCGCGATCGCCGCAACGACTTTTCGGGCCACAGGCGTGGTCGAGAAGAGCTCGGCCCGGCCCTGCAGCCATCGGCCCACGAGCCCGGCGCAGCCGACCCCGAGGTGGAGCCAGGCGATATAGTAGAACTTGTGCATCGTGTTCGTGCGGAAGTACTCGTTGTCGAAGGCCTCGCGGAAGTAGATGAGTTCGACTGCGAGCACGAGCAGCAGCCCCGTGACCACGAGAAGGTCCTCGATCCGACCCGTCTGCCAGACGCGCCAGAGCATGTAGGCGAGGAGGACCGCGGCGATTGCGGCCGAGTAGTACCCGAGGTAGAGGAACGGGACCGCCACCAGGAGCAGGAACGGCTGCCGCGGCACGAACCGTGCGATCGCGACCATGACCACGACGAAGAAGAAGCCGTGGGTCAGCAGGAACGTGATCGGCTCGGAGGGGGACATGACAGGGAGCACTCCGTGGACGGACCCGGGCTGGAGATCGAGGAGGTAGGGGAGGTAGAGCCCGAGCCCGAGCCCCGGGACGAGGAACGGGTAGAGCAGGGCCTGCCATGCGGTCCAGCCGCCCTCGTGACGGGCACGCCACCAGATGAGAAGGCCGACGCCAACGACGAGCGGGGCGTAGATCAGGACGTCCCAGGAGTTGATCCCCGGCATCGCCCCGAGCGAGAGGGCCGTGAGGCCCATCACGGCCCAGCGCTGTCGCAACGAGAGCCCATCCCAGCGGGTCCAGGCGAAGACCAGGAGCGCGATCAGGAAGAGCTGGTTGAACATGCTCATCACGAGCGCGTGGGGGTCGCCGAGGATCGTCGAGAAGAACGGGTACTCGGTCAGCCCGTTCGCAATCGCATGGCGCGAATGGTCGAGGGCCGGGACGAGGGCCTTGCCCGCTGCGAGCTGGACGAGTGCGGTCGGGTTGACGAGCACGAGGAGTCCGAGCGGGAGCCAGCGATAGCGCTCGAGCAGGAGATGGCCGATCAGGAGGCAGTTGATGGCCGCGAGCCCGAAGACCGTCGGCAGGATCAGGTTGAAGACGATCCGGGCCGGCACCCCGGCCAGGAGGCCGAGCTGCGCCATGAGCCAGTGGCCGAGGTAGTAGTAGATATTCAGGGTCCCGCCGGCGAACCAGGGGTCGAGCGGGGTCACGACCGGGTTCCGCATGATCGAGGCGACCCAGGCCAGGTCCATGAACTGCTCGGAGTAGTGCGAGACGAACGGGTTGAAGAACCGGAGCTCGAGGACGAAGAGGAAGAAGACGAAGAAGACCAGGTCCCATCTCCACGCGCCCTCCCACTCGGGCCGGCCGTACTGCCGCCGCGCGATCCCGGCGCCGAGCAGGAGGAGGAACGGCACGATCGCGAGCCAGGTCGGGAGCTGGGCGAGCCCGAGAAACCAGGAGCCGGCGAGCAGGGCCAGGAGCGACGAGGTGAAGGCGACCGGGTAGGCAAGCCGGCCGAAGACCGGCCGGAGCCAGGGCCAGACCGAGAGCTGGAGGAGCTTGAGAACTGCCAGCCAGCTGAGGAGGAACAGCGCCTGGTCTCCGTAGCCGATCAACGTCTATGCCCCCGTCACCCGGTAGATCTGGACACCCTCGCGATCGTACACCGGTTCGAGACCCGTCTCGGGGAGCGTGACCCGGTAGGTGGTGCGCTCGAGCTCGCCGACGTAGAGGAGGTCCGCGTCGTACTTCTGCAGCAGCTCGATCGTCCGGGTCGGTTCCTCGTAGATGGCCTGGAGATCGTTCGTCCGTTCCTGGATCGGGCCGTAGTCATTCCGCCACATGTACTGGTGGAAGGTCCAGCCGACGATCGCCTGCATCCCGGTGAAGGACGAGACCCGAGCGGCGTAGGAGTAGTCGTCCCCCTTCGCCTCGGCGATCACGTGAGGGCCCGGGAGCTCCTGGAGGTACCGGACCGCTCCGGCGTCCCCGGGGTGCTCACGGTCGAGAAATGCGAGCCCGTCGAGCGTGTAGGTCGGATGCGTGAAGTTGCCGGCCGCGATAAACGGCGCGACCAACAGGAGGGCGACGGCCCCGAGCACGGCGGCGTGCCGGGCGAGTCGCGGGACCGCGGCGAGACGGGCCGTGACCGCCTCGCGATCGAGGGCTCGGCCGACCATCACGAAGGTGCCGGCCCCGGCAAGGAGCCAGGCCCCGATGTAGAACTTGAAGACAGTATTCATCCGGAAGTACTGGTCTCCCATGTTGTCCTTGAGATAGACCAGCTCGCAGAAGAGCGCGATCGCGAGGCCGAGGGCGACGAGCAGGTCCTCGGGCCGACCTTCCCCGCGGCGTTCGATCAGGCGGGCCGCGAGGCAGGCGAGCGGCACGACCGCGATCGCCGCCGCAATGTACCCGCCGAGCAGGAACGGCAGGGCCGCCGCGACCAGGTACGGCCGTCTCCGGAGCTCGGGGATGCATGCCAGGTACGCGATCGCGAGGAAGAAACCGTGGACGAGAAGGAACTGGACCGGGTCCGACGGGGCCTTCACGAGACCGATTCCCTTGATCCCCTGGCTCGCGAGCGTGAGGTAGTACGGAGCGTAGAGCGCGATCGCGAGGACGGGGCCAGCGATCAGGAGGTGGAGGGCCGTGACCCGTCCTTCCGCCGGGTCGTGCCGGTGGCGGAGCCAGATTAGGAGCGCGACGAGAACCGTGATCGGACCGTAGAGGAGGACGTCCCAGGAGTTGATCCCCGGCATCGCCCCGAGCGAGAGCGCGATGAGGCCGATCAGCACGAGCCGCGCCCGTTCGGTGAGCCGGCCCCAGCAGGAGAGGGCGAGGACCAGGAGCGCGATCAGGAAGGCCTGGTTGAAGATCCCGAGCACATGGGCGTGGAGATCGCCCCAGGTAAACGAGAAGAGAGGGTACTCGTTGATCGTGTCCGCGATCACGCGAGTGCTGTCCCAGGCGACCTTCGAGAGCGGAGTGCCCAGGAGGAAGAGCTGAATCGAAGCCGGATTGGGCAGGATCAGGGGAAGCACCGGGAGCCAGCGGTAGCGCTCGAGCAGGAGATGCCCGACCATGTACAGGTTGACCCCCGCGAGCGCCAGCACGGTCGGCAGCCCGAGGTTGAAGACCAGGCGCGATGCGACCCCGGTCGAGAGACCGAGCACGCCCATGATCCAGGAGCCGTAGTAGTAGTAGACGTTCAGGTGCCCCCCGGCGAACCACGGGTCCAGGGGCGGGACCACGGGCGCGCGCATGATCGACGCGACAAAACCGTGATCCATGAACTTCTCGGCGAACGAGGCCGACGGGCTGATGTACCGGCACTCGAGGAGGAAGAGGAAGAGGACAAGGAAGACCGCATCCCAGCGCCAGTGCTCTGCGAGAGAATCGCGCGTGTAGCTCCGCCGGTACACGTGCCAGGCGAGGAGTGCCAGGAACGGCAGGAGCGCGAGCTGAACCGGCAGGTGAACGACTCCGAGGTACCACGCGAGGAGCGCGAGACCGAGGACCGAGGCCGAGAACGAGACCGGGTAGGCAAAACGGCCGAAGAACGGCCGGAGCGCGGGCCAGAGCGCGAGCTGGATCAGCTTGATGACGACAAGCCACGCGACGACCGCGAGGACCTGCTCTTCAATCCCCAACGGCCTCCCCCTGCATCACCTTCTTGTTGAAGACCCGCTTCATCACCACGAACATCCAATCGCCGAAGACGTAGATCGAGACCACCCCCCCGATCACGGTGACCATGTTCTTGATCAGGTGATCGATGAATGCGATCAGGGTCGCGGCCACATGCGGCGTTCCCCCACGTTCGAGGATCGTCTGAACCGTGAACTCGTAGGTGCCGAGCCCACCGGGCGTGATCGGGACCGCCTTGACCAGGTTGCCTATCACGATCGCGAGGACGACCGACGGGACGTCAAGCGGCGCCTGGAACATCAGCACCACGAAGATACATACCGCGATGTCCACGAGCCAGATGACGATCGAGATGCCGCCGAGCACGAACAGCGCGCGGACGGAGAGTGAGACTGAACGGATCTCCTCGAGCATCTGGAGGACGATTCGGAGGATCCGGTTCTCGGACCGGATCCGGCCGACCATGAGCAGCATCAGGAAGAAGAGCGCACCGCCGACGAGCGGGACCAGGATCACGGTGTAGTACTCGGCCGGAAAACTCAGGAAGAACGGGATCGAGATGAGGCCGAGGAGCGCCACGGTCACGATGTCGAAGACCCGCTCCACAAGGATCGACGAGATCCCCTGCGAGTACGTGGTCTCGAACTGGTGCTTCAGGATGAAGACCCGGACCAGGTCGCCGAGCCGGGCCGGGATCACCAGGTTCGCGGTCTGCGAGACGAAGATGCAGGCCATGGCGAACCCGAGGGTCGGTCTGAGCCCGAGCCCGTTCAGGATCATCCTGTACCGCCACCCGCGGAGCGCCCAGGCCAGGGTGCAGACCCCGATCGCGCCGACAAGGTAGATCGGCACGACATGCTCGAGTGCGGCGAGGAGGTCGCCCCAGATCGGTATCAGCATATATCCGATGATCGCGACTGCGATCACGGTCGGGATCACGATCGCGCTAATCCTTCGCCACATGAATCTGCCACCACAGTCGGAAGACAGCACTTCCCATCTCAAGAATATCTTTCGGTCGAACCGTGGTCCCCGGCCCCTCGGTCCACCTGACCGGGAGTTCGCGCACCGGGTACCCGGCATGCTGACCGCGGACCAGGACCTCGGTGTCCCAGAACCAGTGGGGCGATCGGACCCTGTCGAGGATCGGCAGGAGCCGCGCCCGGTCGAACGCCTTGAACCCGCACTGGTGGTCATAGAGGCGCGAGCCGAGCACGGTCCGGACCAGCAGGTTGTATCCGCGGCTCGCGAACTCGCGCCCGCCCGAACGGACGATCTCCGAGCTCGGCATCAGCCGGGACCCGGTCGCGATCGCGGCCCCGTCCCGGATCGCGCCCACGAGCTCGGGCAGGTGGCGCATATCGGTCGCGAGGTCGACGTCGTAGTAGCAGACGATCGGGGCTGTCGAGGCCCGGAACGCACGGTTCAGCGCGGCCCCCCGGCCCAGCCGCTCGTCGGAGTGAAAGAGCCGGACTCGAGAGTCCTTCGCCTCGTACTCGCGGACGAACTCGGCCGAGCCGTCGGTCGAGCCGTCCTCGGCGACCACGAGCTCGAACCGGTCCGCGCACCGTTCGAGGACTCCGAGCGAGACCGGGATCGCAGTCATCAGGGCAACGAGGTCGTTGTAGACCGGGAGCACCGCAGTCAGTTCAGGCCTATCCATGCGCGGCGCGTCTCCCCACACAGGTTGCCACCTGCTCTCCCGCGATGATCGAGCCCTCCATCGACCGCTCGGGGTAGTTGGGCCACGAGAACATGCCGGCCATATAGAGACCGTACTGTTCGTAGTTCGGGATCAGCCTCCGGTACCCGGTCGTGTAGACGGGGCCGGCGTACGGATCGACCTCGAGATGATGCCAGCGGATCTCGTCCCGCGCCACCCCGAAGCGGTCGCAGAAGTCCGAGAGCATCCGGTTGCCGTGCCCGGCCGGCAGGTCGCCTGCAAAGTACGAGGCGAGGTAGATCAGGTGCTCGCCGTACCGCTCGACCGGGACGAAGTTCGTATGCGCGACCACGGCCCCGTACGGGGCCTCGTCCTTCATATTCAGCCAATAGATCCCGCTCGTGACCTCGCGGTCGAGGGCGAGGGTCATGCAGGCCGCACCCTGGTAGGGGATCGGAGCGAACTGGATCCCGGTCATCGCGGCAAGGACCTGGGGAGGAATGGTCGAGATGACCGAGTCGTAGCGTTCTCCCTCGACCGCCCAGCCCAGGTTGTCGCGCTGCATGGATGTGACCGGCGTCCCGGTCCGGATCATGCAGCCCTTCGCTTCGAGCTCCTCGCGGAGCCGTTCGATCAGGGTCTGGAAGCCGTGGCGAAGGTATCCTAGTCGCTCGCCGCCCGGGGTTCGGTTCGACCGGATGGCGATGCGCGAGACCAGCCAGGCCGCGGAGACGCGATCCTGCATCGGTCCGAACTTGGACCTGAGAAGGGGCTCGAAGAACGAGGTGTAGACCGAGCGCCCCACATGGTCGAGGATGAACTCCTTCGCGGTCACATCGTCGAGCGCCTTCCGGTCGAGCTTTCCTGCGCGAAGGGTCAGCCATCCGAGGCGAGCCTTGTCCAGCACCGTCAGGTGGGGATAGGCCAGGATCTCCATCGGGCTCGAGAGCGGATAGGACCGGCCGTTCACATGGTACCCCGTCGACCCGGTGAGCCATTCGAGCTCATCATTGAGGCCGAGCCGGTCGAGGAGGGCAAGGAGGTGACGATCTCCCTCGAAGCAGTGGTGATAGAACGACTCGAGCGTATAGGTGCCGCGGTCGATCGAGGAGAGGCACCCCCCGAGCACGGGTCGTCGTTCGTACAGATCGACCTCATGTTCGGCAGGGAGGGAAAGGGCCGCTACGAGCCCTGTAAGTCCTCCTCCGACAATACAGCACTTCATTACTGGATAGAAGGTTTAATGCAAAAAGGATAAGAACGTTTGTGATGCTGAATAAAACCTCATAAACGTGAGGGGCTCATACTATCTCACACATGGATCCGTTGGAGCGTGTCAGAGGATGAGGGTCTTCTTTATCGGGTTCGGCCAGGCCGGAGGCAAGGTTGTCGACATGTTCATGGAGCAGGACAAGACCCACCTGTTCCGTGCGGTCGTGGTGAACACGGCCAGGACCGACCTCCTTGGGCTCAAGCAGATCCCGATGAAGGACCGGGTGCTGATCGGCCAGACCGTGGTCAAGGGCCACGGCGTCGGCACGGACAACGCCCTGGGCGCGAAGGTCACCCGGGATGAGATCGACTCGATCGTGACCGCGATCGAGGGCATCGGAACCCACGACATCGATGCGTTCGTGATCGTGGCCGGGCTCGGGGGCGGCACGGGGTCGGGAGGAACTCCCGTCCTTGCCAAGCACCTCAAGACTCTGTACGATGAGCCGGTCTATACGATCGGGATCGTGCCGGCTCCGGAGGAGGGGCGGCTCTACTCCTACAACGCGGCCCGCTCGCTCACGACCCTGGTGAACGTCGCGGACAACACCTTCATCTTCGACAACGCAGCCTGGCGAAAGGAGGGCGAGTCGATCAAGACCGCCTACGACCGGATCAACGACGAGATCGTCCGTCGGTTCGGCGTCCTCTTCCGGGCCGGCGAGGTCGGGCAGGGCGGTGTCGGGGAGATGGTCGTGGACTCGTCCGAGATCATCAATACCCTCCGCGGCGGGGGGATCACGACCGTTGGATTTGCCAAGACCGAGGCGATCAGCGCCCGGCAGAAACAGCGTGAGGGGACGCTCAGCTCGCTTCTTGGCGGCCTCCGCAGGAAGGAGGGGGCCGAGCAGCAGCTGCTCGGCGATGATCGCTCGGCCAAGATCCTCTCACTCGTCCGTTCGGCCGTGCTCGGCCGGCTCACCCTGCCCTGCAACTTCCACTCGGCCACCCGTGCCCTGATCCTGCTCGTCGGCCCGCCCGAAGAGATGGACAGGAAGGGTGTCGAGACGGCCCGCTCGTGGATCGAAGAGCAGATCGAGGGCGAGGAGATCCGCTCGGGCGACTACCCGATCCGGTCGAACTACATCGCCGCGATCGTGGTCCTCGCCTCGGTCGGCGACGCGCCCCGCATCCGCGACCTCCTCGAGATGGCCAAGGAGACAAAGGAGGAGCTGGCAAAGCAGAAGTCCGACGGGCGGACCATGTTCGACGGCGGCATCGAGCCGCTCTTTGAGAAAGATTCGGAGAATACATCATGAACTCGCTCATTCGCATCGCAATTGTCATGCTGCTCGTCAGCGGCCTCTCGGTCGCCGGCAGCGCTTTTAAAGTCGAGACCGCCGAGGTATCGCCCGACGGCGCTCTCCAGGCCGGCGTCCCGGTTACGGTCAATGCAGTCGTCGACTTCCCCGCAACGTCCGGAAGCACGTTCCCGACCGAAGACACCTTCTCGCTCTACTCAGAGCTCGATAAGCCGAAGTGGACCTGGGCCGTCGTGATCAGCGGAAACGAGAACCCGAAGCCCGAGGCCTTTGGCAAGTTCTTCAAGATCAGCGGCTTCGAGCTGGAATACCCGAAGGAGACCACGGTCAAGCTCCGGGTCATGCTCGAGGGCACGGTGCCGCAGATCAACGCGACCCAGAATATCACCGTACTCCGGTTCCAGTGGCTCGATCAGTCGAGCAAGGTCCGGGACGACGGCGAGTACACCGTCGTCCGGAAGGTCGTGAACCTGCAGGACGTGGCCAAGAACCTCGACGGGGCTCGAACCTCGCTCGGAGAGCTCAGGACCTCGATCGACCAGAAGACGACCCAGGGGGCCAACACCACCGAGGCCGAGCGGAAGTACGCGGAGGCCGAACGGCTCCTGAATACCGCTTCCGCTGGGAACGTCTCGGCCCAGACCGGTGCGATCGAGCGGATCGGCACCCTGATCGACGAGGCCGAGCAGAGTCTGGACCACTCGAGCGCGCAGGCCGAGATCGACCGGGCAACGTCGCAGATCCGGAACGTCGACGAGATGCTCACCTTCTTCAAGTCGACGAGCGACCTTGCGAACGACCCCCG
>SISS01000032.1 GCA_004332335.1 Methanoregulaceae archaeon UXB-2016
CAGATCTTGCCCGAACCGGCGTTGCCGCAGCGGAGGGCGAGGCAGTCCTCGAACCGGATGTTCTTATTGGTCCGGGGCGAGCGCATGCCGTTGAGGTTGAACCCGGTCGAGCCGACGTCGATCGCCTTGCACCGGACGAACTCGATGTTCTCGCAGACCCGGCCGTCGGCCCAGACGAAGAACATGCCGTTGACCGTCGGCGCGGTCTTCTTCGAGTCACGGATCGTCACGTCGCGCACATTCACGTTCGACGTGGTGATCATGAGCCAGCCTCGGTTCGTGATCGTGAAGTCGCTCACGGTCACGCCGGCCTGGGCGATATCCACGCGGGCCGCGTAGTCGCCGGCCATCGAGAGGATGGTCTCGTCGGCGCCCTGGCCCCGGAGGACCGAGTTGGCCCTCACATAGACCGTGCCCGTGGTGCGGAACGTGCCCGACGAGAGCTCGACCACGCTGTCGCTCCCGAAGGCCGCGTTGATCTCGGCTTCGTCTGCGACGCCATCGCAGACGAAGGCTGCGGCGGCCTTCACGGCAGCATCCGCATCCGAGGCGGCGACCAGCACGGCCGATGCACTGCCCGTGAGAAGGGCGAGCGCGAGGACGAGCGCGAGCAGAAACGGAGTTCTCGACGTCATGGGCTCTATCAGGATCATCACCGGGAGACCTATTAAAATGTTGGCCCTGGCTCACAATCGTATGTTTTCCTCCATTTGAAAAAAGGCGAGAGAATTCTGGCAGATTGCCGTCGACCGTCCATGCGGGCGTGCCGAGGCTCAGAGGGCGGCGAGGAGGCCCGACGAGACGGCGGCCGTGCACGCGGTCGCGATGCAGAAGCCGGCCAGGAGGGCCGCGACGGCATGGCTCCGCCTCCACCCGAGGAGCCAGGCGAGCGGAACGCAGACAAAGAACCCAGCGACCATCACCGCCGGGACGAGCGCGATCGGGCCGTAGCGCCCGAGCCGGCTCATGGTCCGGGTCCGGCGCTGCGCCCGCTGCAGCAGGCGGTCGACGAGCGTCGAACGGTCAGCGAGAAGGTCGAGGAGGGCGAAGAGAACGAGGATCAGGGTGCTGCCCGTGGCCCCGACATAGGCGGCGGCCGGGACTGGCGGGAGGCCGAGACCGATGGCGACGGCCACCGCGCCGTACTCGAGCAGCAGTACGGCCGAGGCCACGCCGATGGCCGTATCCGCCGGGACGCCTCCGAGCAGGGCGGTGACAACGATGCAGACAGCTCCGACCACGGCCAGGGACGCGGAGCCCGCGCCGGGGGTCGTCTCATCCCGAAACACGCTACAGTGTCTCTCCCGCGAGCGGCTCAACCTGCCGGTCTGCCGCAGTCGCGTCCTTTAACACCCTCTGCGCCGAACCACGATCCCATGCGACGCATGCTCACCCAGGGCCTTGTCGGCGCCGCCGTGCTGCTCGCCCTCCTCGCCGGCTGTCTCGGAGCCGAGCCCGACGCGGCCGGGATGCCCCCGGCGACGGCTGCCCCGGACACCGCGCCCCAGACGAATGCCTCCGCGCCTTCCGCAGCGAACTCCCGCCTCGACCTCGAGGTCGTCTACAGTGGGATGTGGAGCGGGGCGTACGGCACCCGGGACGCGATCAAGTCGAACGAGGGCTTCGGCAATGCGACCCTGCCGCTTCCCCCGGACGCGACCTTCGTGCAGGCCGAGTTCCAGAAGCAGGAGTCGACAGGCGAGACCCTGACCCTGCGGCTGGTCCGAGATGGGACCGTCGTGAAGGAGGAGAGCGGTTCGGGCCCGCTCGCCGTGGTCACGCTCGAGGCCCCCCTGGGCTGATCCTTTTTACAACCAGCCGCGATCGGCCCAGACCTCGTACTCGTGGACCCAGAGGTCGCGGTTCGCCGTGACCAGGGTCCGGAAGTAGTTGCGGCTGGCCTCGAGCCCTGCGATCTGGTCTGGATAGGCTCGCCGGGTCACAATCGCGTCGGCGAGATCCCGTCCGAGGGCCTCGCCCTGCTCGATGGCGCCCTTAAGTCGATCCGGGTCCGGGCCGAGCGCGACCCCGACCCCGCCGGTCGTCTGGGCACCGAGCATGAAGAGCACGTGGTTGAGGTACTCGACCACCCGGTCCTCCCCGCCGCCGCCGGTCGTGCAGACGGCGCAGCCGTACCGGCCCTCGAAGGACCGGCAGTGGATCGCGTCGGCCATGCGGTCGATCACCTGCTTGAGCTGCGCGGTCGGGCCGTTGACGTAGTTCGGCGAGCCGAGTACGATCCCGTCGGCCCCGACCATCAGGTCAAAGACCCGGGAGAAGTCGTCTCCTTGAGCGCACTCGCCGGTCGCGTAGCAGCGCCCGCACCCGGTGCAGAACTCGAACCGGAACTGGCAGAGGTCGATGTACTCGGTCTCGGCGCCGGCCGAGGCCGCCCCCTGGAGGACGGCCTGGACAAGCCGGGCCGTGCGGGATTCGTTGCCACGCGGGCTCGCGTTGACCCCGACGATCTTCATACAATCGTTCTCGCCCACGCCCGGGTTAAGGTTTTCCCCTCACGTCCGCTCGGCGAAGAGCCGCTGGATGACGGCCACGGGGTCCCTCGTCCCGGCCCGGTGCTCGGCCAGCCGCTCCTCGTAGGTCGGGTAAGTCGTCTCGTAGAGCGCGCCGAGCGGGATCCGGGACTCGCGGCTGTAGTCCCACTCCCGCGCCACCCGGAGGGCCCGGGCCGCGTCCGCGGTCGGGAACTCGCCCGGGTCGAGGTCGCAGGCGTGCTCGTCGTAGTACGCGGTCTGGTTGTAGAAGGTCGCGCAGATCTGGAAGACCTCGAGGAACGAGAACCCGCGGTGGCGGAGAGCGTCCCGGATCAGCTCACGGAGCTGCGGCAGCCGGCGGGTGTACCCGCGGGCAACGTACGTGGCGCCGGCCGCAATCATCAGCTCGACCGGGTTGAGCGGGTACTCGGGGGTCCCCTGCGGCGTCGACCTTCCGGGGAAACCGAGGGGCGAGGTCGGGGTGTACTGCCCCGTGGTCAGGCCGTAGACCCGGTTGTCGTGGACCAGCAGGGTAATGTCGACGTTCCTTTTCGCCGCGAAGAGCAGGTGCTCGAGCCCCTCGCCATAGCAGTCGCCGTCGCCGGCACAGCAGAGGACCGTGAGATCGGGGTTCGCGATCTTGATCCCGGTCGCCACCGGGATCGTCCGGCCGTGGATCGCGTAGAACGAGTTCACGCCGAGGTAGTCGGCCATCTTCCCATGGCACCCGATCCCCGTGACCAGCACGATCTCCTCGGCCGGCGTCCCCGCCGCGATCATCTCCCCCAGGATGTCCTTGAGGGCGTGCTCGATCGCGAAGTTGCCGCACCCCGGGCACCAGGTGTTCGCCGCAGATGTGATCAGGTCGCCTGCGGCCATCTAGACCACCTCCGCGAGCCGGGCGACGAGGTCGTCGACCGTGAACGGCCGGCCGTCGTACCGCTGCACGCGGGCATCGGCTCCGACCCCGTGGAGCCGCATCAGCTGCTCGAGCTGCCCGGTCCAGTTCTGCTCGACCACGACAAGCCGGTCGAGCCCGGCCACGGCCGCCCGAAACGCCTCGGCCGGGAACGGCTCGAGCACGACCGGCTGGACCACCCGGACCGGCATCCCAGCGGCCGCCTCCCGCACGGCCCCGACCGTCGACCCCCAGGAGACGACCCCGACCCGGGCCTCCGGCGGCCCGTACACGGCGACGGTCGCGTATTCCTCGAGCGCACGTGCGAGGGCCTCCCCCTTTCGCCGCCGCTTCTCCTGCATCGCGGTGGAGAGAGCGGCGTCCTCGATCGTGATCCCGGCCTCGTCGTGTTCGTACGAGTTCACCTTGATCACGGCACCCGGGGACGGGACCGTGCGCATGGGCGAGACCCCGTCCGGGGTCAGGCGGTACCGGAGGTACGGCCCCTCGCCGGGCTCCTCCGTGGGAGCGGGGGGCTCTACGACCTCCACGGCCGGGTCGAACGAGGCCGAGTACCCGCCCTCGCAGAGGGTCTTGTCCACGAGCAGGATCGCGGGCACCTGGAACCGCCAGGCGAGGTCGAGGGCCCGCGCGGACCAGAGGTAGGCCTCGTCCACGTCCGCGGGCGCGACGATCAGGCGCGGGAACTCGCCCTGGCCCGCGTGCCGGGCGAAGAGGAGTTCGGTCTGGCAGGAGTAGGTGGGCAGGCCCGTGCTCGGGCCCGGGCGCTGGCCGAGCACGATCACGGCCGGCAGCTCGGCCATGCCCGCGAGCGAGAGGGTCTCGGTCATCAGGCAGAAGCCGCCGCCCGAGGTCCCGACCGCGGTCCGCTTCCCCGCGTACGCGGCGCCGAGCGCCATCAGGATCACGGCGATCTCACTCTCGGGGTGGACCACGGTCAGGGCCGAGCGTTCGGCGAACTCGGCGAGGAAGTGCAGGACGTTCGAGGTCGGCGTCATGGGATAGGCGATGTAGGTCTCGAGGCCGCCCCGGACCAGCCCGAGCGCGATCGCCTCGTTCCCGGTCAGCACGGGGAGCGGCGGGCGGTCCGTCGCCTCGACCTGGAACCGCTCCTCGGCCGCGTCGTAGGCCCGCCGGGCCACGCGGAGGTTGACCTCGGCATGGGCCGGGATCTCCTCGCGAAAGACCTCGTCGACCACGGCCCACGGGACCCCAGCCACACGGCAGAAGGCTCCGATCAGGCCCGAGTTCCGCGTGATCGCCGGGGCCTTCTCCTCCTTCAGGATCTGGTCGAGCGGGATCGCGATTCCGTCCGCCTCCTTCACGCTCGACGAGTCGTACACGACCACCCCGCTCGCGGAGAGCCGGCCCGCATGGAGCCGCACGGTCTCCTGGTTCAGGGCGAGGACCACGTCGACCCGGTCCCGATGGGTCCGGATCGGCTGATCGGCCGACCGGACGATGGCGAAGTTGTGGCCGCCCCGGATCAGGGACGGGTAGTCGTAGTACATGTAGACGTACCGGCCGAGCTTGGCCATCAGGTGGTTGAGGACCGCGCTCGCCTTGTTGATCCCCTCGCCGGCCCGACCGCCGATCAGCACTGAGAACTCCTCCACAGGCATACCTTCACCCTCTGAGGAGGCTCCGAGGGGAAAAACCTTCGGCCTGCAGCTCGAGCCGTGAGGCAGGAAGGCCGGCCCCGATCGCCCACCCATAGAGGCCGGCAAAGACACGGCCCCGGGGTGTGCGCCGACGTCCGGGTCGGCGCGAGAGCCGAACGTTCGCGGCGGGCGACATGGAAGCGAAACAAAAAAAATGGACCGCCGGGCGCGATGCATGCGGATCACTCCCCCTGGAGGCGATCCGGCCGGGACCTCTCCTTTCGGCCGGAGGAGGGCCCTTACTTGTACTCGCGGCGGGAGTAGGTGTACTTGCCCGAGTCACCGCCCTTCCGGACGATGTAGATCCACTGGTAGAGCGACCGGAGCATGCCGAACTGCTCGTACCGGCGCATGGAGAACCCGACCATCAGCTTCGGGTCGAAGAGGATGCGCCCCTCCTGCACCATCCTTCGGGCGATCTCGAGGTCGTCGCCGGCATCGATCGTCCGGTACATGCCCGCGCGGACGAAGGCATCCCGGCGGAAGGCCGTGTTGCACCCGAGGGTGTAGTACATGGCGCCGGTCCGGTAGCAGAGGGCCGCGGCCTGGTTCGCGAGCCAGAGCGAGAGCCGGTTCCGCACCGTCGCCTCGATCGGCCGGACCGTGCCGTAGACCATCACGACCCCCTCCTTGGAGAGCTCGTCCAGGATCCGCTCGAGCCAGTCGCGCGGCAGCTCGCAGTCCGCGTCCGTCGTCGCGATCAGGGCGCCTGTCGCCGCGAGCACGCCGTCGTTCCGGGCGCCGCCGACCTTCGGGCTCGTCTGGACGAAGACGCGGTCGGCGTACAGGGCCGCGATCTCGCGGGTCCGGTCCTTCGAGCCGCCATCGACCACGATCACCTCGTAGTCGCGGCGCGGGATCGTCTGGTCCGCGAGCGATTGGAGGCAGCGTTCGATCCCGGCCTCCTCGTTGAAGCTCGGCACGACCACCGAGAGGAGCGGGCTCATTCGCGCCGCCCCTGCTCCTGCCGCAGCAGCTCGATCTCGGCCATGGTCTCGCGGTGGAACGAGAGGATCAGGTCCCCGATCAGGCCGAAGACGAAGATCTGGATCCCGACCATGATCAGGAGCACGGTCAGGATCGTGAGCGGCAGATGCGTGATCCCGGCAAACCATTCGACCACGACGACGATCCCGACCAGGATGCCGATCAGGGAGAGGGTCACGCCGATCAGGCCGAAGTAGAACATCGGGTTGTTCATCCGGGCCAGGCGGTAGATCGTCACGGCGATCCGGTATCCGTCCTGGATCGGGTTAAGTTTTGTGGGTGTCCCCGGGCGGCGCCCGTACTGTATCGGGACCACCCGGACCCGCTGCCCGTTCCGGACGGCCTCGACCGAGATCTCGGTCTCGATCCCGAAGCCCTCCTCGTTGAGCGTCATCTGGGCGATCGCCTCGCGCGTGAAGGCGCGGTATCCCGAGAGGATGTCGAAGAGGAAGCGGCCGTGGGCCAGGCGGAAGAGCCGGTTCAGGATATAGTTGCCCGCAAAGTTCAGGCGCGAGAAGGCGCCCTTGTCGGCGTCCTGGAGCCGGTCCCCGATCACGTGGTCGTAGCCCTCCGTGAGCGGCAGGACCATGCGGTCCGCATCGTCGGCTGCGTAGGTCCCGTCGCCGTCGAGCATCAGCACGTAGGGCGTCTCGATGGCCCGGAAGGCCTCGATCACGGCGTTCCCCTTGCCGCGTCCCGCCTGGACCATCACCCTGGCGCCGGCCTTCTCGGCGAGTGAGGCCGTCCCGTCCGTGCTCTTGCCGTCGATCACCAGGACACGGCGATAGCCGTGGTCGGCGAAGTCCTGAATCAACGCCTGAATGGTCGGCGCCTCGTTCAGCGTCGGAATCAGGACGGTGACCTCGTCCCGGTCGATCGTCATCCCCATATATATGCCGGTGAGATCATCATAAGTGCTTTGATGCGCCTGGAAAAACCTGGGCTCCGCGTCCTCGGGATCGCCGAGAGCTATCGCGGCCGGCACGACGACGGGGCCAGGTCCCGCCTGGTCGGGGTCGTGATGCGGCGCGACCTCCGGATCGACGGGTTCGGCGTCGAGGAGGCGACGGTCGGCGGCACCGATGCGACCGAGGCCGTGGTCCGGCTCGTCTCGTCCCTCGGGCGGGACGACCTGAACCTGGTCATGACCTCGGGCTCGGTGATCGCCTGGTTCAACGTGATCGAGGGGGAGGAGGTCCGGAGGCGGACGGGCCTCCCCGTGGTCTCGGTCACGTACGAGCCCTCGGACGGGCTCGAGGAGGCGATCGCCCGGCACTTTCCCGGCGATGAGGAGCGGTTCGCACGCTACCGCTCCCTCGGGGAGCGGGTGCCGGTCGCCCTCTCGACGGGGCTGACCTCCTATCTCCGCCCCTTCGGCCTCACCCTCGCCGAGGCGGCCCGCGCCGTCGACCTCTTCACCCTCGACGGCCGCGTTCCCGAGCCCCTCCGCGTCGCCCGCCTCATCGGACGGGGCCTGTCGCCCTGTAGTAGTCCCTCGATATGACACAGCCGGTCCGGGCGTCGGCGACGTCCAGCCGCACGGCCTGGCCCGGGCGGAAGGTGCCGTCCTTGATGTCGATCAGGACGAACGCTCCCGGCACCCAGAGCTCCCCCTGGCAGCCCAGGCCCTCCATCCGCTCGACGCCGTAGTGATGCGTGGGGATGAAGCTCTCGCCGTGAAAGGTCGAGATCTCGCTCTTGATCAGCCGATCGTCGACATAGAACCGGGCGCTCAGCGGACGGTTCGGCAGGCGTTCCGTCCCGAGATACCGGAGAAGGACGCGACTGTCGTAGTTCAGGACCGTCCCCTTCTCGTTATAGTCGTGGATCAGGACGACCTCGATCGCCGTGGGCGGGAGCGGGTCGCAGAGATGCGGGAGGGAGAAGAGGGAGAGGAGTATCAACGCGAGGAGCACCACCAGCGCCACCATCAGGAGCGCGCCGATGATCGGAGAGACTGCCGTCTCATGCCATGCCCGGGGCACAGTTGAATGATTCCCGGGCGAGCTCAAAAAGATTTCGAAATTGTTCCCGACCGACACATTCTTTCCCCTGCACGCAGAACGGACTGGACAGATGGATCTTCATCAACTCTGCCTGCTGACCCTGCTCGCCGCGCTCCTGGTCCTGCCGGCCGGGGCGTTCGAGGCCGGCGCCCTCGAGGTCACGATCGCCCCGACCGGCGACGCGCAGGTCGAGCTCGCGTACGGGCTCTCCTGGATCGAGCGCGTCGGCGTCTACCTCGCGATCGCGGCCCCCGAGCAGGAGCTCGGCACGGTCCTGAGCCGGCTCTCCGGGCGCGATGTCCGGATCGATCACCTGGGCCAGGACCGGGTCCGCTTCACGGTCCCGCACTTCGCCCGGGTCGATCGGGAATCCTATACCACGCCCCGTGTCGACTTCGCGGTCTTCGGCCGGCTTCTCGACCGGTACTGGTTCGCTCCCCTCGTCCGCCCGGACCTCTCGCCCTCGTCGATCACCCTGACGTTCCCCGACGGGCACCGGGAGAGCCTCCCGGGCGGCACGGAGCTCCCCGCGGTCGTCCACCGCGGGTGATCTCCCCGAGCGGCCACCCGGGATGTTCCTCTTCTTTCACCTTTTTACGGGGGCCGTAGTCGGATTCCTGCTGGACGATCGGCTCCGGACCCACGCCGCGATCGTACCGTGCATCCTTGGGGCCCTGCTGCCGGACCTCGTGGACAAGCCGCTCGGCCTGCTGCTGCTGGCGGAGACCATCGGCGGGGGCCGGATCTACCTGCATACGCTCCTCCTGCTGGCCGCGCTCCTCGTGGCCGGGGGAGCGGTCTATGCCCGGTACCGTCGGCCCGGCCTCCTCGCCCTGGCCGTGGGCGTCGGCACGCACCAGGCCCTGGACCTGATGTGGGAGCAGCCCCAGGACTGGCTCTACCCGTTCCTCGGCCCGTTCTCACAGAGCGGTGTCGAGGGCTGGTTCCTCCGCGCCTTCCTCTCCGAGCTCCAGAACCCGGTCGAATGGGTCTCGGGCCTCCTCCTCTGCCTGGTCCTGCTCCCCCTCGTGGTCCCGCGGGCGGGCCGGTGGCTTGAGCGCAGGGCCGGGCCGGCGCTCCGCACGCTCGCCCTCGCCGCGGTCCCGGCCCTGGTCGTGGCCGGCCTCTTCGCCCTCCGCCAGGGGCTCACGCACCGATACACCCCCCTGACCGGGTGGCACGACCCCCAGTACAACGTGCTCGGCGGGCTCGTGATCCTCCTCGCCGCGCTCGCGGCCCTCCGTTTCTCGAGGCGGGGGTATCCCCTTGATCGCCCTCAAATACCCACGGCCCCCATTGATCCCAGGAGCTGACAGGAGAGCCTGTGACCCGAAAATCCCTCATCCATGACCCGGCCCGCTCGGCCCGGCCGCCCGTCGACCTCGCGGCCGCGCTGGCCTGGACCGCCCTGACCCTGATCGCGGTCTACGTGCCCGTGCTGAACCAGACCCCGCTCCGCGTGGTCGCGGGCCTGCCCATGGTGCTCTTCGTGCCTGGCTATGTCCTGATCGCGGCCCTCTTTCCGCGCCAGGACGACCTGGACTGGATCGAGCGGGTCGCCCTCTCGTTCGGCCTCTCGATCGCGGTCGTGCCCCTGATCGGGCTCGTGCTCAACTACACGCCCTGGGGGATCCGGCTGGACCCGGTCCTGCTCTCGCTCGCCGGGTTCACGCTCCTGATGGCCGGAGCCGCGATGTTCCGGCGGCTCTCCCTCCCGGCCGATGCGCAGCTGGTCCTGCCGGTCCGCGACGCGGTCGAGTCCGCCAGGAGCGAGCTCTTCAGCGCCGACGGCACCCCCCTCGACCGGGCGCTCTCGGTCGTGCTGCTCCTCTCGATCGTGGCCGCGGTCGGCACGACCGCGTTCGTGATCGCGGTCCCCAAGGAGGGCGAGCACTTCTCCGAGTTCTACGTGCTCGGGGCCGAGGGCAAGGCGGCCGAGTACCCGACCGCCTTCGCCCCGAACACCTCCCAGTTCGTCACGGTCGGGGTCGGGAACCACGAGTACCGGGACGTGAGGTACACGGTCGAGACCCTGCTGGTCAACCAGTCCTTCGACCCGGCCACGAACACCTCGTCGATCGACCGAATGCGCCTCCTCGACCGGTACGCGGTGACGATCCCGCACAACCAGACTGCGGAGCAGCGCGTGAACTTCACGGTCGCCGCGCCGGGATACAACAAGCTCGAGTTCCTGCTCTTCAACGAGACCGTGCCCGCAGAAGAGGTCACGGGGCGAGCGCGGATCGATGCGAGCTACCGGGACCTGCACATCTGGTACAGGCTCCGGTCAGGATAAGAGGCGGAGGGCGAGCCGGACCTCGCGGCCCTTCTCGTCGACCGCGACCCGGTCGATCACGCAGGTCCGGCCCGTCCCCTCGGCGACCATGCAGGCAAAGAGGCTGCAGACCGGGCAGCCGATCATGGTGCAGGCCCGGGGGGACTCGGCCCTGACCCGGCGGCAGCCCTCAAAGAGGCGGTACCCCTCGAGACGGACCACGATCCCGTCGCCCTCGGGCACGGCCTCGACCTTGTCGGCCAGGAGGAGGGCCACCTCGCCGACCTCTCGTATTGCAACCGCGACCCCCGCGAGCTCGGCCGGGAGGACAAGGCGGTGCCGCTCCTGGAGATCGCGCAGCAGGGTGAGACCGGTGGGTAAGAGCCGGACGGCCCCCCCGTCCCCGGCGAGCTGGAACGAGTAGTCGTCGTCGGCCGGGACCGGCGGCGGGGAGTCGGCCGCGACCGGGACCAGCTGGACCAGACCGGTCTCCGTGCGCACGATGTGAGCGTTCCCCTGGACCCCGAGGTCCGCGCAGAGGCGGGCGAGGTCGATCACGGCCTGGGGTGCGAGCAGGGCCGCCGTCCCGGCGGGCAGGGGCTCCTCCCGGGTGAACGCAAGGAGGAAGAGGCCCCCGATCAGGGACCCCACGCCGACGAGCACGAGGGTCGCGCTGGTCAGGTCGCCGCGGCCGCTCACGGCGGCCACGAGCAGGAGCAGGACCGAGAGGCCCACGAGGAGCCCGCCCGCACCGAGAGGGCCCCGAAGCCCTGAGAGGTTCATGCGGCCACCCTCCGCCGGACCCACTGCTCGACCCCGCCGATCGCGAGGACGCCCGCGGCCGAGACGAGCACGAGCGCGACCAGTCCGAACAGGACCCGGTCGGACGCGAGGGCCAGGGCCCCGCCGAGGCCCGCGAGCACGGGGATCCCGTAGAGGAGGGGCCGGCCCCCGCCGGTCGCCGCGGTCAGCCAGACCATGACCAGCACCTGCGCGGCCGCGCCCCAGGCGAGGCCGACCAGGCCGAGGGCGACGGCCCCGATCTCGCCCAGGCAGAGGAGCCCGAGGAGGTCGAGGCCCCGGAACAGGCCGGCGAGCATGCCGGCCGCGGCCGCGACGCCGGCGGCCTTCAGGACCGGGTCCCCCCCCGGCACGAGCCAGGAGGCGAGCGCCACGGCCAGGAGGAGCCCGGCGGCGGCCCGCTCGAGGCGCTCGGCGTCGGTCATGCGACCTCCAGGCGGGTGGCGCCGTACGTGGCGACCCGGTCGGAGAAACCTGGTTCCGGGGCCACGAGCACGACCCTGACAGCCTTTTGGAGTCGGTCCGCGGCCAGGACCAGGAGGTTGATCGCGCCCGGGTCGCCGCGCCCGACCGCGTAGATCGTGATCTCGCGCTCGGGGGCCGCGAGCAGGGCCGGGTCGACCTGCTCCTGGAACCACCGCCCGGCCTGCCCCGCCCGGAACGCGGTCAGGACCGGGGCCAGCCTCGCCCCGAAGGCGGAGCCCGTCCGCTCGGCCAGGCGGACGCGGCGACGGAGAAAGACCGGGTCACGGACCCGGTAGAAGCCCGCCGAGAAGGCAGGCCGGGGGAGGGTGACCAGGCGGAGGAGCTCGGCCAGGCTCTGCTCGCGGTGGCGGTAGGCGATCACGGCCCCGTCCGAGAGGACGAGCAGGGAGCAGGCCCCGAACTCGCGGACGACTCCCTCGAGCTCGCGCCCGACCAGGGAGACGAGCCGGTCGCAGGCCTCCCCGTCCCGGGGCCGCGAGGCGTCGGGGAGGTCGACCACCATGAGAGGCGCGCCGCCGACCTGGCTCGTCGGCTCGCGGACGAAGAACCGGCTGTGCTTGGCCGAGAGCTTCCAGTCGATCAGGGCCATGTCGTCCCCCGAAAGGTACGGACGGAAGGCCCGGATCCCCTGGCCGCGGAGCATCAGCCGCCGTTCGGACTCCCGCTCGCCGACCCCCACGCCGAAGACCGGCCCGTGCCGCTCGGCAAAGGCGCCGATCACGCGGACCGGGGGCTCCCGGAACCCGGGCCCGGCCAGGTCGAAGGAGGTCCGGAAGAACGGGTCGGCGCACTCCAGGCGGAGGCCACGAAACCCGAGCTCGCCCGGGAGCAACGGGGTGACCGTATACCGGGCCACGAGGCCCCCGGCCTCCTCGCGGTAGGCGGTCCCGGCGCTCCCCGCCACGAGCCCGGCCGGGAGGAGGTCGGTTGCGGTCACGGCGACGCCGTCCGGGGAACGGAGCGCGAGGCGCCCCTCGACCGCTGCCTCGCCCCCCTGGCGCACGACCTCGGGCGCGACCGTCCGCTCGAGGACGCAGGTGTCGAGGACCCGGAGCGCCCGGTACTCGAGGAGCCCGGCACGGCCGAGGAGGAAGAGGGAGAGGGCCGCGGCGGGGGCCAGGACGGCCGGAGCGTCCAGGTAGAGTGCGGCCGCGCCGAGCACGCCCGCGGCGGCGGCGAGCGCCCCGGTCCTCGCGGTCGGCTCCACCGATCAGGCCACCTCGACGGTCTCGAGGATCTCGTCGATCACCTGGTGGACCGAGACACGGCCGATCTCGGCCTCGCGCTCCAGGATCAGGCGGTGGCCCAGCACGGGGAAGGCCATCCGCTTGACGTCGTCGGGGATCACGTAGTTCCGCGCCTCGATCGCGGCATGGACCTTGGCCCCGGCGAGCAGGGCGAGCGAGCCGCGGGTCGAGGTGCCGAGCCGGACGTCGCCGTGGCCCCGGCTCGCGACCACGATGTCGAGGATGTAGCGGAGGACCTCCTCGTCGACGTAGACCTCCTCGCAGTCCGCGGCCATGCTCCGGATCTCGTCGACCGTGACGAGCGGGCCGATCCGGCTCTCGTAGGCGGCGAAGTTGAGCTCGCCGCCCTGGGCGCGCCGGAGGATCTCCCGCTCGTTCTCGCGCTCGAGGTGCGACAGGGTCATGCTGAACATGAACCGGTCGCGCTGGGCCTCGATCAGGGGGAACGTCCCCTCGAACTCCTGGGTGTTCTGGGTCGCGATCACGAAGTAGGGGTCGGCGAGGGGATAGGTCTGGCCGTCGATCGTGGTCTGGCGCTCGGCCATGGCCTCGATGAACGCCGACTGGGTCTTGGGGGTCAGGCGGTTGATCTCGTCGATCATCACGAAGTTCGAGAAGATCGGCCCCTTCTGGAGCACGAACTCGCGCGTGGCCGCGTCGTAGATCCGGACCCCGATGATGTCGGCCGGCTGGGTGTCGACCGCACCCTGGACCCGCCGGAACTCGTACCCGATCAGGTGGGCGACGATCTTGCTGATCGTGGTCTTGGCCGTGCCCGGCACGCCGTCGATCAGGACGTGGCCACCGGTCAGAAGCCCGATCGTGATCAGGTCGATCAGCTCGCGGTTGCCGACCACGTACTGCTCGACCGTCGACCGGAGCCGTTCGTGGACCGCGGCCAGGCGGTCGATCCTCTCCTGCGGCACGCGACCGCTCATCTCGTCCATGTGTCCCGTTCCCCGCTGAAGTTTCGCCTGAAGAGCAGCACCACGCCGATGAGGGCGAGCGCAGCGATGGCGAGAATGAGAATTGTTTTTCCCTGTACCCATAAAATCGTGTTGATCATCCCATCGGCATCGACGGTCCGGCTCAGGCCCTGCTCGACCACCAGGACGGACCGTTCGCCGAGGAGATGGTCGAGGAAGGCCCGGTTGTCGCCCCCCCGGACCCGGTCCATCGCGTTGATGAAGAGGCTCGCGTCGCCGAGGGCCACGACGCGCCCGCCCCCGACGGGCTCCCCGGCCGCCAGGGTGAAGCGGCCGAGCGGCTCGCCCGGCTCGATACGGCCGCTGCCGTCGGCATCGATCCAGGAGAGGCGCGAGGTCTCGAGGACCGGGTCGCCTCCCAGGACCGCGACCGGCCGGTCGAAGATCACCTGCGTGAGGTTCGCGACAACCGGAGCGCCCGGGGCCGGGAACCCGAAGGGAGCCGTAGGGGTCTCGTACGCCCGGTCCAGGCTCGAGAGGTTGCCCGCCCCGAAGCGGATCGTGGCGCCGATCGCGGCGAGGTAGTCGCTGCCCCGGTTGAAGTCGTCGGCCACGACCACGGTGTTGCCGGCCCCGAGGAAGGCGCGGACAGCCTCGGCCTGGTCCCGCGACGGCGCCGCCCGGGGCGCGATCACGAGGAGGGTCGCGTTCGTCCGGCCCCCGAGGTCACTGTAATCATCAAGCCAGATCGTCCGTCCGGGGTCGCGGTCGGCAAAGAAGGACGAGGTGCCGTTCCACGCGGGGTTGTACCGGCTGAACTCCTGGTCGGTCGCGGAGACGTGGAGGAAGAGGACGACCGCGCCGATCAGGACGACCAGGCCGACAGCCCAGCGGACGGCGTTAATCCTCCCCCTCCGCCGCGCTCAGGACCGTCACGAAGAGGTCGATCATCCGCCTTCGATCATCGTCCGTGGCCGGGCGGCCGGCGTCGACGACCTCCTCGTACAGGCGACCCGCATCGGCCAGGGCCGGCCCGAACGGCGTGCCTGCACAGGACAGGGCGAGCTCGCGCGGGGTGGTGGAGAGGAGGCCCTTCTGCCCCGTCCGAAGCTCGAGGCGCCGGAGGAGCTCGCGGTAGGCGGCCCGGATCCCCTCGCGGGGCGGGCCGGCCGCGATCCCGGCGGCGACCGCACGGAGGTCCTCGCGCACGGCGGGCGCCGGCCCTGGCGCGGAGGATGAGGCCGGAGTGACGACTTCGGGCTCGGGACGGGGTTTCCGTCGCCAGAAGAAGAGGCCGGCGCCGGCCAGCACGATCGCGAGGATGCCGCCGCCCACGATCAGGAGCCAGGGGAACGACCCGGGCACGGTCGCCGTGACCGGTGCGCTCGCGGCCGCGAGGAGGGGGAGATCTCCGGGGACGAGCTCGGCGTACACGGTCCGGGTCCCCTCACCCGTGTCGACCAGGAGGCCGAAGCTGCCGTCGTCCCGGGTCGTGCAGTTCACCGTGCCGATCCCCCCGAAGACGAGCCGGATCCCGACCCCGGCCACGGGCCGGTTATCGAGGGTCGCATTCCCTTCACAGCGAAGGAACGACCTGTTGTTCTCCATCACGGGCACGACCGAGAGGTTGAGATGCGGTTCGGCGGCCCGGACCGCGAGGGTGCGGGCATCGCTCCGGGCGGCTCCGGCCTCCACTGCGATCTCGTGAGCGCCGGCCGCGAGGCGCCCGATCCGGTAGTCGAACGCGAAGGCGCCGTCGGAACCCGCGGTGGCCGTGGCGGTCTGGTTCCCGTCGATGAGCAGGGCGACCGGAGCGCCGGGGAGGGCCCGGCCCGTGACCCGGACCGTCTCGCCGTAGGCGGCCGAACTCCGGTCGAGGTCGAGGGTCACGTTCCCAGGGGCAGGCAGGGCAGCGGTTGGGGACGGAGACGCCGTCGGCAGGGGCTCTTCGCCGGGGGATCCGGGCACGGTCGCCGTGACCGGTGAGCTCGCGGCCGCGAGGAGGGGGAGGTCACCGGGGACGAGCTCGGCGATCACGGTCCGGGTCCCCTCACCCGTATCGACCAGGAGGCTGAAGCTGCCGTCGTCCCGGGTCGTGCAGTTCACCTTACCGAAATCCCTGAAGACGAGCCGGACGCCGGCCCCGGCCACGGGCCGGTTGTCGAGGGTCACGTTGCCCCTGCAGCGGAGGAACGGCCGGCCGTTCTCCACCACGGACAGGGCCGTCAGGAGGACCTGGGGCGCGGCGGCCTGGACCGCGAGGGTCCGGGCATCGCTCCGGGCGGACCCGGCCTCGACCGCGACCTCGTGAGCGCCGGCCGCGAGGCGGCCGATCCGGTAGTCGAACGCGAAGGCGCCGTCGGGGCCGGCCGTCGCCGCGGCGGTCTGGTTCCCGTCGACGAGCAGGGCGACCGGGGCGCCGGGGAGGGCCCGGCCCGTGACCCGGACGATCTCGCCGTAGGCGGCCGAGGCACGGTCGAGGTCGAGGGTCGCGTTCCCAGCGGTACGAGCGGACAGGCCGCCGCCGGAGAACCCGGCCGCGCCGGCGGAGGCATTCAGGAAGGACGATGCCCCCCCGGATTCGTTCGCCAGCCCCGGGATTCCCGTCGTCATGTTCTCCGCTCCCGACACGTCCGCCACGAGTGCCGCCGTCACGGCGACGATCAGCAGCAGCACCATACCCATCCCCTGTCTCATGCTCACTCCACCCCGGTCATTACCGCGATACAGATCTCTTTTGTCCGGCGGATATCTTCTTCTGTCGGTGTCGCGCCCATATGCCGGACCCGCTCGTGGATCGCCACGAGCTCGGCGAAGGACGCCCCCCAGGGCCGGTCCGCCGTGATGACCCTGAGCTCGCGCGGCGTCTTCGACCGCAGGGCGCGGCCGGGGTTCCGCAGGTCGAGCTGCCGGACGGTCTGGCGGTACAGCCACGTGATCCCCTGGCGGCCGTCGACCGGCCCGGTCAGCGCCTCGACCGCGGCCGTGGCCTCCTCGAGGGTCGGGACCGGCGGGAGGTGGAGCTCGGGCATGGGCGGCGGGGCCCTGCCCGCCTGCGAGACGGGGGGCACGGTCTTTCGCCGGCGGAGGTAGAGGACCGCACCCGCGAGCGCGAGGGCGAGGCCCGCGGCGTAGACGAGGGCCGTGATCAGCCAGGCGAGAGTCGGGACCTCGAGCACGACCGGCGCGCTCTCCGAACCGTTCAGGGGGAAGCCGGCCGGGTCGAAGCGCGCCTTGAGCGTATGCGCCCCCCCGGTCAGGTTCGGGAGCTCGGCGCGGTAGCTGCCGTTGTCGGCGGTCACCGCGCTCGCGGCTCGCCTCCCATCGAGGAGAAGCGCGATCGGCGCGTCGCGGACGGGCCTCCCGCTCTCGGCCGTCAGGTTGCCCGTGCAGATCGCCCGGTGGGTGCCGTTCGCCTCCGCGAGGCGGGCGGCGAGGGCGAGCGTGGTGTTCTGCCGCACCACCGTGAAGGGCGCCTCGGGCGAAAGCCCCGTGCCGGCCGAGGCGTAGGCCCGGTGGAGGCCGGCCTCGATCCGCTCGAGGGTGTACGGGAACGAGAACGCGCCGTCGGCCCCCGCGACGACCCCGGCGAGCGGCCTCCCGTCGGAGAAGACCGTGACCTCCATGCCGGCCGGCGCGCGCCCCCGCATGGCAAGCAGGTCGCGGTAGGCGCCGCGGTCGGGCACGACCTCGAAGGTGAGCTTCGGCACCTCGGCCCCGCGCCGGATCGCCTCGATCGCCTGCGGCACCTCCTCCGCGCGGGTCCCCTGCTCGGCCTCGATCATGGCCACGACCCCGGCGAAGTCGAGCACGCTCTGCTCGTACCCGGTCGTGTTCAGCCCGAACCGCTGCGAGAGGTTGACCACGTTCTCGCTCCGGCCCGCGTACCCCGCGTAGTTCTCCCGGACGAGTTTCCGGAGCTCGTCGCCCCGGAGCTCGACCGAGCGGAGCATGGCCGGGTTCCGCTCGTCGCGGTACTGGATCTCGAGGCCGCGCAGGCGGTCGAACTCCTCGGTCTGGTTCAGGAGCCGGCGCAGGGACTGCACGTTCGCGGTGTTGTTCCGCTGGAACGCGGCCACGTCCGAGCCGGAGAGGTCGAGCCGGACCACGAGCCCGTTGAGAGACCCGGCCGAGCGGAGGTACTGCTCGAGGTCCATGCCGGCCGCGTCGAAGTCCTTCAACCGGATGTCGAGCGCGAGCGGGCCCGTCAGGTTCAGGGACTGCGCCCACTCGGGGAGGACCAGGGCGCCGTCGGTCTTCGTCTGGTTGCCCGTGACCGCGAGATTGTCGTGGAACGGCGTCCGGTCGGATGCCTTGCCGCTGAAGAGGAGCGGCTGGGAGACGAAGAGCGAGACCAGGAGCAGGGCGAGGAGCACGGCGCCGAGCGCCGGCAGGAGGGCGCGCCTCATCTTGCCAGGATCTCCAGGACCTTGTTCGCGACGATCCAGCCGAAGAGGAGGACGCCGGCGCCGACCCCGTACTTGATCCACCGGATATACCGGGGCTGGACCGAGACCGGGTCGACCAGCTCGACGACCACGAGGGCGCCGATGAGGGCGAGGACGAAGAAGACCTCGAGGTCGAGCGCGCGGTTCATGAGCATGAAGGCGGTGACAACCAGGGTCCAGATGACGAGGACTACGATAAACGCCTTCCCGGCCCCTCCCTTCATTCCCTGATCCTTTTCGTCTGCACGGTTATCTTAATGCCGGCACACGCGCCGGCAGCGGTGGCGCGCGGGGACCGCAGACCCCGCGATCGCCCCCGGGGACGACCCGGCGGTACGGAATCTCCGTGCACGCCTCCCCAATTTCATATCTGACGGCATATATTTCGAAATTCCGGAAGAAATGTTTTTCAGTACAATTCAAAGTTTATGGACATTGCCGGCCGTCCAATTCCGATGCCCTTGCACCTTGAATCGTTAGTTTAATCGCTGATAGAATAGATAATGAAAATTACATACACCGTCCGGTATCCGTCAGCGCCAATCCAACCCCGAATTTCCGCCGATCGAACCCCTCATCCAGGAGCACCATGACCAAGCAACCGGCACCCGATCAGAACCCGCGCCGCACCGATTCGCCGGACGGCGGGCAACGCACAGCTCCCGGGCGCGAGCGGAACTCTTCTCCCGGCTCGAGACCTCTTCAGGTCGCTCCCGGACCCCGCATCCCTGCGGGATTCGCGGCGTCCCGCGAGGTCACGGTGATCACGCGGACACGGGAACAGATGTGTCGTGCGATGGAGGGGGGCTCGATCATCGCGACCGGCCGGCCCGTGACCGCGGCGGTGCGCCTGCCAGGAGACACGGGCAGGACTGCCGGGTCTGACGACGATCGACAGCTGCATGGGAGGAGACCGTGAGCCTGACAGCGGTCGTCCGGAGCTCCCCCGTCATGGATGCACCCCCGGCCGCCGTCATCCCGGCGTACAACGAGGCGGCCGTCATCGGGTCCGTGGTCCTCGGCACCCGGCGGTTCGTCGAGCACGTCCTGGTTGTCGACGACGGCTCCTCGGACGAGACCGCGCGGCTGGCCCGGGAGGCCGGCGCGGAGGTCATCCGCCTGCCCCGGAACATGGGGAAGGCGGCCGCGGTGCGAGAGGGGGTTGCGGCCGCACGCCGGCATGGGTTCCAGGCGGTGGTGATGCTCGACGCGGACGGCCAGCACCTGCCCGCGGAGATCCCGCGCGTCCTCGGCCCCGTCCTCAACGGCGAGGCGGACCTCGTGATCGGCTCGCGCTTCCTCGAGGGCTGCTCGGACGTCCCGGGGTACCGGCGCGCCGGGCAGCGGACCCTCGACCTCCTCACCGCGCTCGGGACGGGCACGACCCTG
>SISS01000033.1 GCA_004332335.1 Methanoregulaceae archaeon UXB-2016
GTCGACGATGCCGCGATCAAGCGCTTCCAGGAGCAGATCGAGGTCGTCAACATCATGGAGACCGAGGACCTCGGTCAGATCAAGGCGAAGATCGCCGAGCTGACCGCCCGCGATCCGGGCGCCTTTGCCGGCGACCCGATCGTCGTCGAGGTCAAGGAGACGGGCGGCGGCGGTACCGAGGTCGCGTCGGCCTCGGCGAACCCCCAGTTCCTCGAGATCGAACGCCGGCTCGACGGGATCGAGAAGAAGATCGAGTTCGCGGACGCCGAGATCGCCCAGCGTGTGGGCCGGAAGATCGGACGCGACATCGGGATCCTGTACGGCCTCGTGGCGGGACTGATGGTCTTCATCATCATCAGTATCCTGCTGCCGAAGCTGGCCATGCTGATGCAGTAACTTTGGAGGTGTGAGAAACCATGTTCAGGTTTGAGAAGGAACAGAGTGTCTGGGATTTCAACGGCACCAAGATCGGAGGCCAGCCCGGCGAGTACCCGACCGTGCTCGGCGCTTCGATCTTCTACAACAAGCACGAGATTGTGAAGAACGACCACACAGGCGAGATCGACGAGGACACGGCAGAGGGGCTCTGGAACCGCTGCCTCGAGCTGACCGATATCACCGGTATCCCGTTCTTCATCCAGATCATCGGTGAGTTCGGCCCGGCGCTCGAGAAATACATCGACTGGTTCACCAGGGTTGACACCAAGACGGCGTTCCTGATGGACTCGTCGGATCCGGCGGCCCTGGCCCACGCGACAAGGTACGTCACCGAGGTCGGCGTCGCGGACCGCGCGATCTACAACTCGATCAACGGCTCAATCTCGCAGGAGAACATCGACGTGATCGCCGCGTCGGACGTCAACGCCGCGATCGTGCTCGCGTTCAACCCGGGCGACCCCTCGGTCGCCGGGCGCCAGAAGGTGCTGAACGAGGGCGGCGTCGCCGGCCAGGAGAAGTCCATGCTACAGATCGCCCAGGAGGCCGGGATCACCCGTCCGATCCTGGATACGGCTGCGACCCCCCTCGGGCTCGGCTCGGGCGGCTCGTACCGTGAGATCCTCGCCTGCAAGGCGATCCACGGCTACCCCACGGGCGGCGCATACCACAACATGACCGTCTCGTGGACCTGGCTCAAGCGGTGGAAGGGCTCAAAGAAGAACCCGTCCAAGATGGCCGCGTCGCTGGAGGGCAAGGACAAGGTCACGGCTCAGCTCCTCCACCACTACCTGGGTGGTATGGACGGTATGATCCAGGCCGCCTGGTCCGCCCCCGATATCGGCTGCAACCTGATCGCCACGACGCTTGGCGCCGACCTGATCATGTTCGGGCCGATCGAGAACGTCGAGGCGATGATCACGGCCCAGGCTTACGGCGACATCACGGTCCTCGAAGCGGCGCGCGACCTCGGGGTCGACGTCAAGTCCGAGAACCACCCCATCTTCAAGCTCATCTGAGCCTGAACTCGATCCATCTCTTTTTTTCGCCGTCTCAGTACGGTTAATAACGATCCCCGCCCAATGGATCTGGTTATTCATGAAGGCGGTGCTGGGGCTCGAAGACGGCACCTCGGTCGTCGGAACGGGGTTCGGGGTTGAGGGCGAGACAGCGGGAGAGCTCGTCTTCACGACCCAGATGACGGGCTATATGGAGGCCCTGACCGACGCGAGTTATGCCGGGCAGATCCTGATGTTCACGTTCCCGCAGATCGGGAACTACGGGGTCGATACAAAGAACTTTCAATCGCCGGAGGTGAAGGCGCTCGGGTGTGTCACGCGCGAGGTGGCCGAGGTACCCGATGCGAACGAATCGATCGGGAGATACTTCCGCGACCACGGTCTCCTCGGGTGCACGGGGATCGACACCCGGGCGCTCACGATCCGGACGCGGCAGCACGGTGCTCTCCGGGCTGCGCTTGTCTGCGGCGACGAGGCGACATCCGAGTACGCGGTCGAACTGGCGCGTGCCGTGACACCGATCACGGAGCAGGACTGGATCCCGCTCGTCTCGACTCCGGAGCTTTACGAGGTTCCGGGCAAGGGGAAGCGCGTGGCCGTGATCGACCTCGGGATCAAGAAAAACATGGTGATCAGCCTCTTTCGCCGCGGCGCCGATATCGGGATCTTCCCGCACGACACCCCGGCCGATCTGATCGAGGCCTGGAACCCCGACGCCCTCTTCATCTCGAACGGTCCGGGGGACCCGCAGCGCGCGACCGCGGCAATCCGCTGCATCAGCGACCTGATCGGCACCCTGCCAATCTTCGGGATCTGCATGGGCAACCAGCTCACAGCGCTCGCGCTCGGCGGGACCACGCACAAGATGAAGTTCGGGCACCGGGGTTCGAACCAGCCGGTCCGGTTCCGCGACGGCCAGATCTTCATCACGACCCAGAACCATGGCTTCGTCGTCGACTGCGAGTCCCTTCCTGAGGGAGCGGATGCCTGCTACACGAACCTGAACGACGGAACGGTCGAGGGCTTCGAGGTCCCCGACCTCGACATCCACTGCGTCCAGTTCCATCCCGAGGCCCATGGCGGGCCCCGCGACACCGAGTCTCACTTCTTTGACAGTATGATGCGGAGGATCTGATGCCCAAGCGGACCGATATCCGGAAGGTGATGCTGATCGGCTCGGGCCCGATCCAGATTGGCCAGGCGGCCGAGTTCGACTTCTCCGGCACGCAGGCCTGTCGGGCCCTGCGCGAGGAGGGGATCGAGGTCGTGCTCGTCAACTCGAACCCGGCCACGATCCAGACCGATCCCGACACGGCCGACGTGATCTACATCGAGCCCCTCAAGGCCCCGATCATCGCCAAGATCATCGAGAAGGAGCGGCCCGACGGGATCCTCTCGGGGATGGGAGGCCAGACCGGCCTGAACCTGACGGCCGAGCTCGCCGAGATGGGGGCGCTCGAGGGCGTCGAGATCCTGGGCACGCCCCTCGAGGCGATCTATCGCGGCGAGGACCGCGAGCAGTTCAAGGCCCTGATGCAGGAGATCGGCGAGCCGGTCCCGCGGTCGATGATCATCAACTCGGTCGATCAGATCGACGAGGCCCTGGGAATCGTGGGCCTGCCCGCGATCATCCGGCCGGCCTACACACTCGGCGGAGCCGGCGGCGGTGTGGCCAACACGGCCGAGGAGCTCCGGCGGATCGTCGAGCTCGGCCTCCAGTACTCCCGCATCCACCAGGTCCTCGTCGAGGAGTCGGTGATCGGCTGGAAGGAGATCGAGTTCGAGGTGATGCGCGACAAGAACGACTGCTGCATCATCGTCTGCGGGATGGAGAACGTCGATGCGATGGGGATTCACACGGGCGAATCGGTCGTGGTCGCCCCGATCCTGACGCTCCGCGACGACGAGTTCCAGCTCCTCCGGACGGCCTCGATCAAGATCATCCGTGCACTCGGCGTCCAGGGAGGCTGCAACATCCAGTTCGGTTTCAAAGACGGCGACTATCGCGTGATCGAGGTGAACCCCCGTGTCTCGCGCTCGTCGGCCCTCGCCTCGAAGGCGACCGGATACCCGATCGCGCGGGTCTCGGCCAAGATCGCGATCGGCCTCACTCTCGACGAGATCACGAACACGGTCACGGGCTGCACGCCCTCCTCATTTGAGCCTGCGATCGACTACATCGTGGTCAAGGTGCCGCGCTGGCCCTTCGACAAGTTCACGCGCGCCGACCGGACGCTGACGACCGCGATGAAGTCGACGGGCGAGGTGATGGCGATCGGCCGGACGATCGAGGAGGGCTTCAAGAAGGCGCTCCGCTCGCTCGACACGGACATCGCGACCCATACGGATAAGAACGAGATACGGATGCTCCTCTCGCATCCGACCGACGAGCGCTTCGGCTGCCTCTTCGACGCGTTCCGGCAGGGCTTCTCCGTCGAGGAGGTGGCGCGACTCACCTACATCACGCCGTTCTTCCTCGAGAAGATTCGGAACATCGTCGAGCTGGAGCGCCGACTCCAGGACCCGAGGGGGCCGGCCGAGGCCGATCTCCTGCTCGCCCGGCAGTACGGCTTCTCCGTGACCGAGCTCGGCGAGATGACGGGCATGGTGTCGACCGTCCTTGAGGCACTCTTCGGCCTCCCCGCGTTCAAGATGGTCGATACCTGCGCGGCCGAGTTCCCGACCGAGACACCGTACTTCTATTCGACCGCCGAGTCCGTGACCGAACTGACCTCGACCGGCAACCGGAAGGTCCTGATCCTCGGCTCGGGCCCTATCCGGATCGGTCAGGGGATCGAGTTCGACTACTGCACGGTCCACGCGGTGACAGCCCTCCGCGAGGAGGGGCTCGAGGTCCATATCGTCAACAACAACCCCGAGACGGTCTCGACCGACTTCGACACCTCTGACCGGCTCTTCTTCGAGCCAATGCAGCTTGAGGATGTGATGAACATCCTCCTGGCCGACGACTACGAGGGGGTCATGGTCCAGTTCGGGGGACAGAACGCGGTCAACCTCGCGGTCCCTCTCCAGCGCGCGATCGAGGCGCAGGGCCTCGCGGTCCGGATCCTCGGGACGAGTCCGGACGCGATGGACATGGCCGAGGACCGGGACCGGTTCTCGGAGCTGCTCGACCGGCTTGCCATCCCGAGCCCGCCGAACTCCTCGGCCTACTCCGAGGAGGACGCCATGCGGATGGCGAACGAGATCGGGTACCCGGTCCTCGTCCGGCCGAGCTACGTGCTCGGCGGACGCGCGATGGAGATCGTTCACGACGACGTCGAGCTCGGGACCTACATGAAGGAGGCGATCCGGGTCTCGCGCACGCACCCGGTCCTGATCGATTCGTTCCTTCAGGAGGCGATCGAGCTCGACGTGGACGCGGTCTCGGACGGTACGGACGTGCTGATCGGCGGGATCATGGAGCACATCGAGGAGGCCGGGGTCCACTCGGGCGACTCGGCGTGCGTGATCCCCACCCAGTCCCTCTCGGACTCGGTGATCGAGCGGGTCCGCGACTACACGCGCCGGATCGCGCTCGAGCTCGGAGTTGTCGGGCTCGTCAACATCCAGCTCGCGGTCAAGGACGACACGGTCTACGTTCTCGAGGCGAACCCGCGGGCCTCGCGAACCGTGCCGTTCGTCTCGAAGGCGACCGGCGTTCCGCTTGCGAAGGTCGCGGCCAGGGTGATGATCGGCCGGCCGCTCGCCGAGCTCGGATGCGAGGAGCGCTCTTTCGACCATGTCGCGGTCAAGGAGGTTCTCCTCCCCTTCAACAAGCTCCCCGGCGTCGACACCGTCCTCGGGCCCGAGATGAAGTCGACGGGCGAGGTGATGGGGATCGACTACGACTTCGGCCGGGCCTATTACAAGGCCCTGATCGCTGCCGACAACGCCCTGCCCACCTCGGGCAACGTCTTCATCTCGGTCACCACCGACCAGCAGGCGGAACTCCGGTTCATCGCCCGGACCCTGGTCGAGCTCGGCCTCTCGATCTACGGGACCCAGGGGACCGTCGAGGCCCTGCAGGATGACGGGATCGAGGCCCATCTCGTGCGCAAGGTCCAGGAGGGCTCGCCGAACGTGATCGACATGATGCGCCGCGGCGAGATCCAGCTGATCGTGAACACCCCGGTCGACAAGGCCTCGCGCCAGGACCACTACCGGATCATGCGGATGGCCGTCGACTTCGGGGTGCCGTACATCACGACCCTTGCGGCGGCCCGGGCTGCAGCCCTCGCGATCGAGGCGATCAGCAAGAGCCAGCTCACGCTCGAGCCGCTCGGTCACTATCTCGGGACCCGCTGAGTCCCTTTTTTCCGATCTTCCGGCCTGGCCGGTCTAAAAAAACCTGTCCCGGACCCGGGCAGGGGCGACGGCGACTCGGGGGAGGAGGCAGCCCGCGTATCGGCGGGCTCTCCCCTGGCGAGTCAGCGCACTTTGTTTATTCAGGGCGGACGGCCCGGACCCGGACCGACGCGATCGCAGACTCGGTCACCCTGAGCTCGTCGGGCGTGAGCTCGAGGTCGCCGAAGACCGCCTGTGCGGTCGGGTCGTTTGCCATGCAGCTGAGGGGGAAGGACGCCTCCTCGACGACTTCGACTCCGGTAAAACCGGCCCGACGGATGAGGGCGAGGTAGCGCTCGCGCGAGACCGCGCCGGCGATGCAGCCGACATAGGCCCTGATCGAATTTTTCACGCGTTCGGGCAGCTCGCCGGCCATCACCATGTCAGAGACGAGCAGCCGGCCGCCGGGCTTCAGCACGCGGAACGCCTCGAGAAAGACCTGGTCCTTTGCAGGCGAGAGGTTGATCACGCAGTTCGAGATGATCGCGTCGACCGACTGGTCGGCGACAGGCAGGTGTTCGATCTCGCCGAGGCGGAACTCGACGTTCTTATACCCGCCGGCCCGGGCGTTCTCGCGGGCCTTAGCGAGCATGGCCGGCGTCATGTCGACGCCGATCACGTGACCCTTCTCTCCCACTCGCTGTGCGGCAAGGAACGCGTCGAAGCCGGCCCCCGAGCCAAGGTCGAGCACGGTCTCTCCGGGAGCGAGGTTGGCGAGCGCGATGGGGTTGCCGCACCCGAGCCCGAGGTTCGCGCCATCGGGCACGGTATTCATCTCCTCGTCCGTATAGCCGATCTTTCCGCTGAGCTCCCAGGGGTCGGCGCTGCCGCAACAGCTGGGGCCGCAGCCGCACCCGGAGGCCTTCTCGGCGACGCGGGTGTACCCCTCCCGGACCGCCTCGTGAATCTGTTCGTCTCGTTCCATCAGAGTACCTCTCGCATGACGGGGCCGAGCACCCCGCGGACCATTCCATTGAGCCGGTTGGCCCGCATCAGCACGAGGCAACAGACCTCGCCGCCGCACTCGCACGAGCTGACCGCGAGCTTGTCGCCCGGTCCGATCCCGAGCCGTTCGCGAAGGTCCTTGGGCAGCACCATCTGGCCGCGCTCGTCCACCGTCACCAGGGCCTCGAGCCGGCACGTGCTCTCGTCCGTCATTACCTCCTCTGTTCGGTTCACGACTAAATTTACTTTACTGAATTATCAGAGATTTCTGAAAAAAAACAATAAACGGGGTCTCCCTGCTGCACAACGTTCATACCCGATCGGGACAAGTCGATGCCATGCCCCCTCTTACACGGACCGGCGTGGTGGTGATGGTCGCGATCGTGCTCGTCTTCCTGGCGATCGGCGTGGTCGTCTTCGCCGTCCCTGTCCGCAACCCCCTGACGCTCGGCATCCGCCTCGCCTCGCTCTGGGGCTTTCTCGCGATGGCGATCGCGCTCCTCCTCGCCCCGTTCCTCGCCGATGTTCGCCGCATCTTCGGGGAGCCGTTTCTCCGGGTCCACCACCTCTTTGCGGGGATCGGCCTGGCCGCGATCACGCTACACCCGGTCCTCGTCGCCGCCCGTTCGGCGTCGCTCGCGGTCTTCCTCCCGGTCGTGCCCCTGCTGGAGGGGTACGTACCGAATGCAGGCCGGATCGCCCTGCCGCTCATCTATATCGGGGTGATCGGGAGCCTGCTCCGGCGCCAGGTCCGGGAGTGGCGGTACGTCCATCTGCTCCTGTACGCGGCCCTGCTCCTCGGCTCGATCCACGGTGCCCTAATGAGCGACATCTACTTCGGCAACCCGTTCCTCGCGGCCCTTTACCCTGCGCTCGCAGTCGCGGTCGTCGGCGTCTTCGTCGCCAAGCGCCTGCAGCGGCGGCGACGACCTGCTCCGCGCGCCGGGTGAAACTCTATTACCCTTTCCCGCGAACCATTCCCCTGCGAATTCTGGTGAACTCGATGGGCAAGGGAACGATTGTGCTCGCCTTCTCGGGCGGGCTCGACACCTCGATCTGCGTCCCGCTCCTGAAGGAGCGGTACGGATACGACCGCGTGATCACGGTCGCGGTCGACGTCGGTCAGACTGAGGACGACATCCGGATGGCGACCGAGAAAGGGAACCGGATCGCCGACAAGCACTATACGATCGACGCTCGGGAGCGGTTCGTCTGCGAAGGGGTCTTTCCCTCGATTCGGGCGAACGGGTCCTATGAGGGCTACCCGATGGGCACCTCGCTCGCCCGGCCCGTGATCGCGGAGGAGTGCGTCCGGATAGCGAAGGAGGAGGGTGCGACCGCGATTGCGCACGGCTGCACGGGCAAGGGCAACGACCAGCTCCGATTCGACTTCATCGTCCGCGCCTCGGGCCTCGAGGTGGTCGCTCCGATCCGCGAGCAGAACCTGACCCGCGAGTGGGAGATCGAGTACGCCGAGGAGCACAATATCCCGGTCCCGGTCGCGAAGGAGAAGCCCTGGTCCATGGACGAGAACTGCTGGTCCCGGTCGATCGAGGGCGGCAGGCTCGAGGACCCGGCGTATCATCCCCCCGAGGAGATCTGGCACTGGACCACGGCTCCCGAGGCGGCCCCCGATATCCCGGCCGACATCTCGATCACCTTCGAAGAGGGCTTCCCGGTCGCGCTCGACGGCCAGCTGATGAAGGGCTTCGACCTGATCGTGGCCCTGAACCGGCTCGCCGGCGCCCACGGCATCGGCCGCAACGACATGATCGAAGATCGGGTTCTGGGCATCAAGGCCCGCGAGTGCTACGAGCACCCGGCCGCGACCGTGCTGCTCGCGGCGCACCGCGACCTCGAGAGGCTCGTCCTGACCCGGCAGGAGCTCGCGTTCAAGGCCTCGGTCGACGAGAAGTGGTCCGAGCTCGCCTACATGGGGCTCGTGTACGAGCCGCTCTACGCGGCCCTGAACGCCTTCATCGACGAGACCCAGGCGGCTGTGAACGGTACGGTAGACCTGCGGCTCTTCAAGGGTGGGGTCCGCGTGCTCGGCCGCTCCTCGCCGAACGGGCTCTACTCGGACGACCTCGCCTCGTTCGACTCGACCACGGTCGACCAGTGCTCGGCGATCGGGTTCTCCGAGTACTTCGGGCTCCAGGCCCGCATGCGGCGGAACCTCTGACCGGTCTCCGAATGAAGGTCATCTGCCTCCTCTCGGGGGAGCACCCCCTGCTCCCGGCCGCCGAACTCCGGTGCGCGGTCCGGGTCGAGCAGATCCTTCCCCAGGTCGCGATCGGGGAGTGCTCCGATCCGTCCCGCCTTGCGCGGCTCGCCCTGACCCACCGGGTCTACGAGTACATCGCGGAGTCCCCTGCCACCGATTCGGCGGTCGACGCGATGGTCCGCGACGCGGCCCTCGAGCCCGCCGGGACCTACGTGGTCCGGGTCAAGAAGGTCGAGGGCACGGTCCTTGCGACGCAGGAGCTCGCGCTCGAGCGGCGGCTCGGCGGCCTGATCACGGGCCGGGTCTCGCTCTCGTCGCCCGAGGTGACCTACGGCCTCGTCTGCTCGGCCCACCGGTGCTATCTCGGCCGGCTTCTCTTCGAGCCCGATCGACGCTCGATCGACGCCCGCCGGCCCTTCTCGCGCCCATTCTTCCACCCCGGCGTGATGATGCCGCGCATGTCCCGTACACTCGTCAACCTCTCCGGAGTCGAGCCCGGCGAGATCCTGGTCGATCCGTTCGTGGGGACCGGCGGGACCCTGATCGAGGCCGCGCTCATCGACGTCCACTCCCTCGGCCTGGACGTCGACCCCCTGATGCTCGGGGGCGCGTGCCTGAACCTGCCCGGAGCCGACGTGGCGCTCGCCGACGCGGCCCGTCTCCCGCTCGGAACGGCCTCGGTCGACGCGGTCGTCTCGGACCTGCCGTACGGCCAGTCCGTCCAGATCCGGGGCGACACCCTCGACCGGCTTTACGACGAGTCGCTCGCCGAGGTCGCCCGCGTCCTGAAGCCCGGTCGGCGGGCCGTGATCGTCACGCACCGCCCGATCGACGGGATCGCGGCGCGCCACCTCGAGGTCGTCGACCGGTTCGAGCAGCGCGTGCATAAGAGTTTGACGCGGCGGATCCTGGTGCTGAAGCGCCCTGTCGAGCACTGAGTCAGGCGAGCAAGCGCCATTGTGGGCACGGATCGGTCCCTGGGGCCCGACTCAGAAACAGATTCATTATCTTTTTCCATCAGAATCACTTTTTTTCTGATCAGAATGATCCGAAACACAGGTACTTTCGCTCTCATGGCGGGCTCCTCATCGTCATGCTCTGCGCGGCCGGCTGCACGACCACGCCCGCCGGCAACAACACCACGGCGACGCCCGCGTCGATGCTCGTGACTGCGGTCCCAACGTCGACGGCAGTCGCGAACCAGTCCGACCTCACGATTCGGGGCGAGCTGGCCGCGCGCACCGTCTCATATGCGGCCCGAATCATATGCGGCCCGAATCAGCGGCGACAACCTGACCCTCGCCATGGTGCGGGGCCCGAACTCCCTGAGTTCGCCACGGTGTTGCACGATCTGCAGGCGATAAAGGCGGCGGACCCAGAGGCCGCATACGTCTACACGATCGAGCAGGCGAACGGGACCTCCAGGTTCATGGTCGACGCGGCCTACGGCCAGACGAACGGCTCGAGCCCGGGAGATCTCCTCACGTACACCCCGACCGGACTTCCCAACAACGTGACCGCTCCCGGTGCGACCGGGGTCTACACCGACGAGTGGGGGACCTTTGTCTCGGGGTACGCGCCGGTCCGCAACAGCACAGGGGCTATGGTCGGGCTGCTCCTTGTCGACGTGCGGTTCGATGACCTGAAGCGCATGATCGCCGGGGAGGCAGCCACGCTCGCTGCACGGATAGATGCCGGGGTCCTGACCATGGCCATCGCCGGGGGCGAGAACTCGACGGAGTACCTGGCCCTCGCCCGACAGCTCAAGGAGATGGAGGTTCAGGACTCGCGGATCGACTACATCGATATCTTCCAGCAGGTGAATGGCACGACCCGTTTCGTGGCCGACTCGGAGTCCGGCAGCGCCGACTCCTCGCACCTGGGCGACACAGAGATCGAACTGCCGTCGCAGATACCGCCCGCGGTGAACGCGTCCGGTGCGACTGATGTCTACACCGACCAGTGTGGCACGGGTTTCACGGGCTACGCGCCCATCAAGGACGGGAAGGGTGCAGTGATCGCCGTCTTCCGTATCGACATGGGGATGGAATAAGTCGTCATCTCCAGGACTGGTGGTGAAGGCGGCAACCCTTTCTTTTTTTTAGACGGTGCAGGGCTCTGACTGCCTCGTCGGCGACCTCAACCATCATATCGGATGAAGCACACCGGGATCGTAGATGAAGAGGGTCCTCGCCGTCATTGGCAGCCCCCACCGGGGCGCAACCTACCGTGCCGTCCAGGCGATCGAGGAGCGTCTGGTCATGCTCGGCGGCGTCGAGGTCGAATACCTCCTCCTCCGCGAGGCCGGGCTCGAGCCCTGCCGGGGCTGCTTTCTCTGCCTGGCCGAGGGCGAAGAGCGCTGCCCCTGTCGTGACGCGCGCGACGACGTCCTCGCCCGGCTGGATGCCTGCGATGGCGCGATCTTCGCCTCGCCGAACTATGTCCAGAACGTCTCGGGCCTGTACAAGACCTTCGTCGACCGGTTCGCGTGGTGCTGCCACCGCCCGCGATTCTACGCGAAGCCCGCGCTCGCGGTCGCGACAAGCGGCGGCCCGTTCGGGCTGAAGGAGACGCTCAGTGCGATACAGACCGGCCCGGCCTCCTGGGGCTTCGTCTTTGTCGACGAGGTCGGGATCGGCGTCCACCCTCGCCTCGGCGCCGGGGACGAGAGCCGGCGGGAGGCGGACAGGGCCCTCGATTGTGCCGCAAAACGACTCCATGAAGCCCTCAACCGCACCGGGCCGTACCGCCCCGAGCGCTGGCGCCTGTTCCAGTTCCGGTCCATGCGCGCGATCACGCTGGCCCGACCCGACGCATGCCCGGCCGACACGGCCTTCTACCGCCCCCTCGCGGACCGCGACTTCTACGTCGAGGCGCGTTTTCGCCGGTCGACCGTTTGGCGGCCGCGTTCGTCGAACGGATGGTCCGCCGGCACATCGCTCGCGAATATGCGCCCAAGCCCTGATCCTTTGAGGATGGGCGACCGTCCTGCTGATAGAGGAGAGATGCAGGAACTGCTGAGCCGGGTCGGCTCCCCGCCCCATCGGGGGCGGGCGTTCTGTCGCTGTACAGAGAGGATCTCACCGTCGTCTATCCGGGCATGGTGAGGTATCTCCTCCTCTTTGACACCGGGAGCTGGTCCTCCCCCTCTTCTCGACCAACACCTACGAGTACCCCCCCCCTGCCTATCGATGCCGATCGGGCAGCCCGTCGGAAGGCCCGGGACTGGGAGGCTGTGCGGCGCGCCACCTCCGAGCGGTTCCCCAGGCCCGCCAGGCCCCGCGCCCCGCCTCCCCCGGCGGCCGAAGGGGGTCCTGGTGCTGCAGGGCAGCCCGAGGCCCGACGGGGTCTGCGCCACTCTCGCGGGGTGGGCAGCGGAGGCGGCTGAATCCGTTTGCCGGCCCAAAAAAGCGATTGTATATATCCCCATCAACACCATCTCTCATCAGCGAAAGGGATCTCCCATGTCCGACGATACTACCGGTTTCCGCCTGATCAGCACCTCGGTACTCTCCTATCGGATCGTGGTCCCTTCGAACGCGGTCCTCTTTGTCGGAGATATCCTCAAGCTCGTCGACCACGACAAGGGCTTCATCTTCTACTCCAAGGTGACGGACATCCTGCACGAGACCGCGAGCGGAGCCTTCTCGGCCGACCCGAACCTCGTCGTGAACCTGCACCCCCTCGGCCTCGTCGACACGGAGGGGCGCTTTCGCCCGCCGATCACCTCGCCGACCACCTTCTCCGAGGTCTCGCGCCCCGACCAGGCCGACCTCGACTTCCTGAAACGGTCGATGGGGGACATGGAGGTCGGGCTGATGCGCGCAGGCCTCGGGGTCCTCCAGGGCGTGACTGTCTCGATCCCGTCGGAGGTGCTCGCCTCGCACATGGGCATCTTCGCGACGACGGGCATGGGCAAGTCGAACTTCATGAAGGTCTTCTGCGCTTCGGCCATGCGCCGGCGGCAGTTCGGCCTCCTGGTCATCGACCCCCACGGTGAGTACGTGACCGGATACCGGGTCAAAGGGCGGCGCATCAAGGGGCTGATCGAGTACACGGCCGCGCGCGACGGCGTCTCGGTCTACTCGACCCGACCTGCCGACGAGCGGGAGCACTACGGGCTGAAGGAGCTCCGGATCGAGCACGACGACTTCCGGATGGGCGACCTCGGGTTCCTGTACGAGCTCTCCCTCCCGCTCGTCGAGGTGGTCGAGTCGCTCGACAGCCTGCCGGGCTCGGACGTGATCGACTTCTTCATCAACGAGGGAGTCGACTCGCTCCCCTCCCCCCTTAAGACCACGAGCGGGATCGGCCGGCATCCCGAGATCACGGACACGCTCCGGAACTACAGCCTCGGCCCGCTTCACATGACCCAGCGGCGGGTCGAGACCCTCGTCGAGGAGAACCGGGCCTTCTTCCACCGTTTCGGCTCGTCGATCCCGGCAATCCTCAACGACCTCAGCCAGAACAAGGTCGTGCTGATCGACATCCCCGGCATGAGTGAGCGCGGCGAGCTCTTCGCGCTCGCCGCAATGACCCGGTCGGTCCTCCGTGCGCATAAGCAGCACACGCTCTCGGCCGAGGGGATGGGCAACCGGCAGGTCGTGATCGCGATCGAGGAGGCCCAGCGGGTGCTTGCGAACGCGAACCAGTCGACCCAGGTCTTCCGCGAGTGCGCGATGGAGGGGCGCAAGTTCGGGGTCGGCCTCTGCCTCGTGACCCAGCAGCCGAAGAATATCGACCCCCGGATCCTCGCGCAGCTCAACACCTATGTGGTGATGGGCCTCTCGGACCAGCTCGACCGGAACATCGTCGCGGGGAATGCGAAGCAGAACCTGACGAGCATGAACACGGAGATCCAGACGCTCGCGCGTGGCGATGCGATCATCAGCATCCAGGGCTCGCCGTTCCCGGTCTCGACCCGGATCCACCTTTTCGAGGACTATGTCGACCGGCTGAACGAGGCCGGCCCGCGGGCGCAGGCCCGCTAGAGCCACCGGTCGAGCTGGTGTTGCCCATCCCGGTCCGGGTAGATGACTCGACCGTCCGCGGCCCGCGCCTCCTCATGGAGCCGATGCTCCTGGGCACGGTCCTCATCGATGATGTGGAGGACGCGACACCCCCGCGCGACGAGCGCGTTCGCCAGGAGCGACCTATGACAGTGCCAGGGGACGGCCTCGGCGCACATGACTGCGCACCGCCGGGTGGAGGCGAGATCGACCAGCCTCGTGAGCGCGCTCGCGAACTCGTCGGTCTGCATGTGATCGGCGTAGGCCCTGAACCGCTCGTTTCGCAGCCCGCGGTTCAAGGACTCGCCCGCCGGCAGGGGTCGGCGAAGGCCGCCGAGGGGCGCGCAGTGGCGATAGGCGATCTCCTGCCCGGCGAGCGAGGTCGCGAGCGCGTCGCGATTGAACTGTGGATTGTGCCGTGAGCGCGGCAGGCTCCGGACGTCGACGACCGTCTCGCAGCCGTACCGCACGAGGAGCCCGACGAAGGCCTCGATCGGCCGGACCGAGTGGCCGATGGTCAGCATGGGGGGTAAGGTGCCTGCAATGCTGTCTCCTCTGCCTGAATCGAGCATCAACCCTCCGCCAGGTATGTATGGGACAAACGCCCACCGGGGGATACGGATGCGCACTGCTCTTGCCCCGTACCTCGACCTCGTCCGGGTGCACTTCGCCCCGGCATGGCCTCTCCTCTTCTGCTCGGGCACCCTGCTGGCCGCGACGGCCTACGGCGGGCTCAGCGGGACAGTGCTGCTCACCGCGGTCCTGATCGCGCTCTTCGGCTTCACTGCGGGCCTGGTGCTGAACGACTACGTCGATCGCGACCTCGACCGGCGGGACGTGGACCCCCGCTTGAGCCGGTACTGGCGCCCGTTCGGGACGCGTCCGCTCGCGGAGGGAACGGTCTCTCCGGAACGGGCCCGCCTGTTGGCCGTGCTCCTCGCGGTCGCCGCCGGGGCGCTGATCCTGACCCTCCCATATCCCCACTCGGTCTATCTGCTTGCGATCATGGGCTGGAGCTATCTTGCCGAGTTTTCGTACCAGCGCTTGAAGCGCCGGCAGCGGCATCCCATCGCGCAGCTCCTCGGGCGGACCGACTTCGCCCTCTTCCCCGTCGCCGGGTACCTCGTGCTCGGCCATCCCGACTCCGCCGCTCTCCTCTACTTCGTCTTCTTCTATCCCTTCGCCCTCGCCCACCTCGGGGTCAACGATATGGCGGACATCACGAACGACCGGGCCCGGGAACCCCGGACCATCCCCGTGCTCTACGGCATGGCCGGCACAGCCCGCTGGGTCCTCGCCTTCTCGCTCCTCCATGGAGCCGCGGCCGTCCTCTTCGCCGGCTTTCTCGGCCCGCTCGCTCGCGCGGGGCTCGTGGCGGGGCTCGCCTGCGTGATGGTCGCGAACCTGCTCCTGCTCCGCCGCCCCGAGGAGGCGATCGGCCTTCGGGTGCTCCCGCTCTTTCACGTAGCAATGGCCCTCTATGCAGGCGGGATCGTGGTCGATTATCTCCTCTGAGCAGAGTGGGTACCGCCACACCCAGCGGGGCGACCTGCTCCTCGTCCTGGTTGGGGGCATGTGCGTGTACCTCGTCGGGGTCTCCCTGGTCGTCGGGTGGCACCCGGTCACGCTCGTCGTGCTCGCCATACTGCTCGCGACCCTCGTCATCTTCCCGTTCCTGACGGTCGAGGTCGACGGGGGCACCCTCTCGATTGCGTTCGGCCAGGGCCTCGTTCGGAAGGCCTGGCCCGTTGGCGAGCTCCGCGCCTGGCGTGTCGTCCGGAACCCGTGGTGGTACGGCTGGGGTATCCACTACACCCCCGACGGATGGCTCTATAACGTATTGGGGTCCTCCGCGGTCGAGATAGAACTGAGAGACGGCCGACGAGCCCGGATCGGGACTGACGATCCTTGCGGCCTGGTGGCGGCCCTGGATCGTGCGGCCGCCGGGAAGGCCCGAGGCTAGGTCACGGCTGCCGTTTCCGATCTCCGGTCAGGTACCTGAGCGCCCGGGGCGCATTCTGCCGGTAGTGGACCCCGAGGGACGAACCGAGGTAGGGCGCGTACCGGGGCAGCACGGCCGTGGCCTGGACCGTCTTCTCGATCATCGTCTTCTCCTGCCCCCAGAGCAGGGCGTCGCCCCGCCGGACCGCGTCGAGGAACTCCTCGACCGAGCCGGCCCGGGCCGCGGTCACGACCATCCCGAGTTCGCTGAGCAGGTGGGCGTCGGTCCCCCCGGTCAGGAACAGATCGTGGTCGGCCGCGAACGCGATCGCCCTGTTGTTCTGGGTCCGGGTCATGCCGCCGCAGACCCCCTCGAGTCCGTCGAGCCGGCAGAGCACCTCGGGCGCGAGTTCGCCGGCCGCGATCGCCTTGCAGACCCCCCGGCAGAGGAAGAGGTACCCGAAGGGGTGGGCTGCGACAGCGAGCGCGTCGCGCCCATCAATCCCGGCGAGGACCTCGTCCGTCGGGAGAGTGGTCGCGAGGTACGGGCTCGCCTGGAGCGCCGGCACCACCACCTCACGGTGATAGTCGACCAGGTCGTCGACCGAGTAGAAGTAGAGGAGGAGGTGGGGCCCCTCGGCGGCCGAGACCTCGATCCCGGGCACGACGATCTGACCCGGCTCCGCCCTCCGGACCGCCTCGACCGCGCCTCCTACCGTGTTGTGATCCGTGACGGCGAACGAGGTCCCCATCCGCCGGCCCCGGGCGAGCGCGTCCCCGACCTGGATCAGCCCGTCCGAATGGGTCGTGTGGACGTGCATGTCCACGGCCGCATACCCCTCGCTCTCGAGCGCCCGGAGGTCGGGAGGACCGAACCGGACTCCGCCGTACCGGGAGAACTCTCTCTCCATCACGCTCAGATGGGAGGGGGCCGGCATTAAGTCTTCTTCGCGAGGGTCCGGTGGGTTCATCTGGATTAGCGGCGATGCGAGGTGCACTCATGCGCGGCTACAACGCGGTCCGGATAGCAGACCCGGTCCATGGCACGATCGGCCTCTCGGCGCTCGAGCTGGCCGTGGTCGATACGCAGGCCTTCCAGCGCCTTCGAACCGTACGGCAGCTCGGCCTCGCGTACCTCGTCTTTCCGGGGGCCGACTACTCCCGTTTCGAGCACTCGCTCGGTGTCTGTCATATCACGGGGCGGATCTTCAATTCGCTTGCCGAACGCGGCTCCTACGATGCGCGCACGGTCCAGCTCTACCGTCTTGCTGGCCTCCTCCACGATATCGGTCACTATCCCTTCAGCCATCTGACCGAGGACGCGGTCGTCCGGTTCTATCACGACCGGCCCGGGGGGGCGCTCTCCCACGAGATGCTGGGCCGGGAGGTCCTTCGCAGGGACTCGGAGCTTCGGAGCGTCCTCGAGACGGCCGGTTTCTCTCCCGACGAGGTCGCCTCGATCTTCACGCACGAGGCCCCCGCCCTGTATGAGAACCTGATCTCGTCCGATCTCGATGCGGACCGCATCGACTATCTGCTCCGGACCGCCTCCCACACCGGCCTCCCGTACGGCTCGGTCGACATCGACTACCTTCTTGCAAAGACCACCATCGACGCGTCCGGTAAGATCGCACTCGCACCGAGCGCGATCCGGCCTGCAGACCACTTCCTGCTCTGCCGCTTCTTCGATTATCAGCAGATCCCGTTCTACAAGACCGTGATCGCCTTCGACCACGTGTACAAGGCCGTGCTCCTGTCACTCTTCGAGCGTGGGGACCTCGACTGCTCGGCCTCGGCAATCACGGCCATGCTCGGCACGGAGGCATGGTACCGCTTCGACGACGTGGCGATCCAGGGACGCCTCCGCGCGCTTGCCATAGAGCCTCTTGCCGAGCCGGTCCGGTCGATGGTCAGGGCCCTGGTCGAGCGCCGGCCGCCGCGGCTCGTGGCCGAGTACGAGGTGCTGCTCTGCCGGGAACGCTCGACCCGCGAGGAGTTCACGGCAAAGCGGACGATGCTCAGGGCGCTGATCCCCCGGCTGGCCGCGGGGTTCGGCGTCCCCGAGGAGCAGTTCTTCGTCTGGGACCACGTCAGCGAGCTCACCAAGACCCCGCACCTGATCTCGTCGTACGAGAGCGGCCAGAGCGGCGAGCAGTCGATCCGGATCCTGGACCTCGCGACAGGCCTATCGGAGCCTATCATGGAGCACCCCCGGTCTCTGATGTCGATCCTCTCGAACTATGCCCTTTACGCCCTCCGTCTCTACGCCCTCCTCCCCGAGGACGAGGACGGGCTTCACGAAGGGATTCGGAACGAGGTCCGCGGCGCCCTTCCGTTCATGCACCCGGTCGTTCCGGACTGACGGGCTCACGCGAGGAGCAGGTACGCCCCGAGGGTCGAGAGGAGCGCGAACGCGAGCAGGACTGCGGCGACCGGGCCGAGCATGGCCAGCAGGGCGGCCGCGGTCGTACCGAGCTGCCCCACACGACCGTACCCGAAGACCCGGACCCCGTCGATCAGGACTGTGGAGCCGGCGGCCTCGGCCGGCGCGAGGTCGTCGAGCGCTGCCCCGACCGTTTCGAGGATGTACGGCAGGAATGCCTCGACCGGGACCGCGAGCCCGATCGGATTCCGCCCCGAGAGCGTGTTCACGACATGAGTGTCGGTCGTCAGGAGTTCGCATTCGTCCACGAGGTCGAGCACGGCGGCGCGGACCTGTTCGCGGACCCCGGCGAGGAGATTGTTGCCGTCGAGGAGCACCCAGGCCGTGATCTGCCCCCCAGCCCGGATCCCGAGGGACTGGACCCCGAGCTCGCCGAAGCCTTCCCGGCGACCGAACGGCACGCTCCTCCGGGCGACTCCGGCCTCGAAGGCCCCCTGTGCCGTTCCGGAGGCCGCAACGAGTCCCCGATCCGCCGCGGCGAGGTACTCAGTGCCGAGCGGCGAGGCGGCCTCGACCGGCGGCGGGACCTCGTGCATGCAGTTGTGCGCATCTGCGAAGGCAACGTGGGCGAAGGGCGCGGCCCCGCGCTGGACTGCGAGTCCGATTCCGTAGTCGAGGTCGTCGGTCGTGAGTGGCGACCGGGTGGCCGCCGCAAGGACCGTATCGCCGAAGGGCTGTACCAGGACCTCGACCGTCTCATCCCTGACCCGCGACGAGGGGCCGGCGAGCGGACGGTGGTGAAGGCTAGCCCGGCCTCCCTCGACGGCGCCTGCGATCGCCTCGACGCCGTTCGACGAGACCAGGTTGAAGTCGTGGGTCGCGCACCCGTGCAGGACGAGGGTCTCGCCGCCGAGGCGGGCCGAGAGCTCGGCCGGCAGGTTCGAGGAGCCGATCTCCCCCAGCGGGCCCGGATGGAGGTTCGGGACGGTCACGATGATGGCCGGCCGACCCTTGCGGCGAAGATGGAGCGTGGTCTGGAGGACCCGGACCTCCTCGCCAAGCCGTTCGAAGCAGTCGTCGAGCGCATGTGAGCCTGCGATCAGGTGAGACGCGAACGCGTTCGAGAGGGCGAGGAGGGGCAGGCCGAAGGCCGCTCGGACCGGGCGCTCGATGAACCGGACGAATGCGAGTACGAAGAGACCGGCCACGAGGAGGGCTGCGAGGGCGGGCAGGGCGGCGCTCCCGCCGAACTCGCGCGCAAGGGCGACCGCCCCGAGCACGCCCGGGACGAGCGCAGGGACCAGGACCCGGGAGAGCCGCCGGTCCGCGATCGCGGCCAGGGCGAGGAGGTGGAGGCCGAAGACCGCTCCGAGCGCGAGCGCGTACATGGCCGGAAAGGAGTCTGGGAGCACGAGCGGCGCCGGCAGGAGCGAGACCACGACCAGGACTATCGTCCCGCCCGCCGCCAGGAGAGCGGGCCAGGCAGGTGCCCGGCGAAAGAGCGGCACCAACCACGCGCTGAGCCCCGCCGCCGCGAGCCCCGGCACCAGGTATCCCAGGACCCCGAACCAGTCGACCGTGTCTGTCCCGGCTCGGCCGCCCAGGGCCGACATCGCCTCGACCGCGAGGCCGAAGAGCACGATGACCCCGACCGAGAAGGGCCACGGTGGCGGGGTCACGATGTACCGTGAGAGGTCTTCGAGCCGGCGCTCGGATGAGGCGGGCATACGTCGTCGAGTAGTCGCCCCTGGAACGGATAAGGCGTGCGTCCTGCGATGGGCGGCATAGGCTCATGAGCCTCCCCGCCCAACGAGTACGCAGGAGCCTGGAGAATGAGCCGGAGAAAGGAGTTCGTGGTGGGAGTCTCCGGGGCGAGCGGGGCCCCGTACGCCCGCCGGCTGCTCGAGGTGCTGGCCGACGAGGCGACGGTTCACCTGGTCGTCACGAAGCAGGCACGGGCAATCGCGACCCACGAGGGGGTCCGCTACGATGATCTCGACGTGATCGTCCACCCGGACAGCGACCTCGCCGCCGCGATCGCCTCGGGCTCGCACCGGTCCGACGGGATGGCCGTTGTGCCCTGCAGCACCAAGACCCTCGCCTCGATCGCTCACGGACTCTCGGCCTCGCTTCTGGCGCGGGCGGCGGACGTGACCCTCAAGGAGCGGCGGCCGCTCGTGCTGCTCGTGCGCGAGATGCCCCTTTCGCGGGTCCACCTCCGGAACATGCTCGCCGCGGACGAGGCCGGTGCGACCGTGATGGTCGCGAGCCCGGGTTTCTACGGCCGGCCGAAGACGGTCGACGATCTGGTCGAGATGGTGGTCGGCCGGGTTCTCGACCACCTCGGGGTCGAGCACGCGCTCGGCCCGCGCTGGGAGGGATACGATGCGTAACGATACCACGATGCGGGATTATATCGCACGGATGCGGGAGGACGGCCGTGCTATCGAGGTCGCCGAGCCGGTCTCAACGGTCTACGACGCGCCGAAGCGCTCGGCCGCGACCGATCGAATGCTCCTCTTCAACGACCTCGGGAACGGTTGGCGCGGCGTCATGAACCTCGTCTCGGACCGCGCCTCGATCGCGCGGGCCCTCGACCTGCCTGCCGACCGGGTGCTCGCCACGCTCGCGGACGCCCGATTCGACGGCCGGGTCGGGGTCGACGGACCCCTCGAGACGGGGAAGATCGACCTCGACCGGATCCCGGTCATGAAGCACTACCCGCTGGATGCGGGGCGGTATATCACGGGCGGGATCGTCTGCTCCCGTTTCGGCGGGGTCGAGAACGCCTCGGTCCACCGGATGCTCGTGCAGGGAAAGGACCGGCTCGTGGCCCGGATCGTCGAGGGACGCCACACCTTCAACCTCCACCGGCAGGCGCGTGAGGCGGGCGAGGCCCTGCCGGTCGCGATCGCGATCGGGGTCCACCCGGCCGTGATGCTCGCGGCCTGCACGCGCGTCCCGGAGGGGAAGGAGCTTGCGTACGGAGCCGAGCTCCTCGGGGGCGAACTAGGCGTCCGCGAGTGCTCGAACGGTGTGCTCGTGCCCGATGCCGAGATCGTGCTCGAGGGGCACATGGGCGCCGGCACGTCCGATGAAGGGCCCTTCGTCGACATCACGGGCACCTACGACCCTGTACGGGTCCAGCCCGTGATCGAGCTCTCGGGGATGGCGGTCAGGCCGGATCCGATTTACCACGGGATCCTCCCGGGCGGGGCCGAGCACAAGGCCCTGATGGGGGCGCCGTACGAGCCCAAGATCTACCGCGCGGTCGCCGGGGTCACGACGGTCCGGAACGTGGTCCTGACACCGGGAGGGTGCGGCTACCTCCACGCCGTGGTCCAGGTCCGGAAGGCGACGAATGGCGACGGCAAGAACGCCTGCATGGCTGCGTTCGCGGCCCACACCTCCCTGAAACACGTCGTGGTCGTGGACGAGGACATCGATCCCTGCGACATGGCCGAGGTCGAGTACGCGATCGCGACCCGGGTCCGGGGCGATACGGACCTGCTCGTCGTGGCGGGCGCCCGCGGCTCCTCCCTCGACCCGTCGCGCATGGCCGACGGCACGAACGTCAAGATCGGGGTCGACGCGACCATGGACATGGGACGAGAGGACGAGTTCGTCAGGGCGGGGTGGCACGATGCACCTTGACCGTGACGACGAACGAATCCTCGCTGGCGAGTTCGGTGAGACCCGGCAGCGGTTCATGGAGCTCCTGGTCGGGCTCGGGGCGGTGTACGGAGCGGAGAGGCTCGTACCGATCGCATCGGCCCAGGTCTCGGGGGCCTCGTACAAGACGATCGGCGACTGGGGCCTCGAATGGCTCTCCTCTCTCGACGCCCGCGCGGTCGTGCCTGCCGTCCTGAACCCGGTCGGCATGGATCTCGAGCGCTGGCAGGAGATGGGGATCTCCGCCGAGTTCGCCCGCAAGCAGGAGGAGGTGGTCCGGGTCTACCGCCGCCTCGGGATTCGTCTCGAGTGCACCTGCACCCCGTACTACCTCGCGATCACGAACTACGGCGACCACCTCGCCTGGTCCGAGTCCTCGGCCGTCTGCTATGCGAACTCGGTCATCGGCGCCCGGACCAACCGCGAGGGCGGCCCCTCCGCGCTCGCCGCGGCCCTCGTCGGGAAGACGCCTTTCTACGGCCTGCACCTTGTCAAGAACCGCCGGCCGACCGTCGTGATCGAGGTCGAGGGCGCGCCCGAGGCACCCGACGGTGGCTGGTACGGAGCCCTCGGCGTCCTCGCCGGGAGAGAGGTCGGGGCCCGGATCCCGTTCTTCCGCGGCATCCGGCCGAATAGAGACGGGCTAAAGAGCCTGGGGGCCGCGATGGCCGCGACGGGCGCGGTCGCGCTCTTCCACGTCGACCGGATCACCCCCGAGTCCCGCGTCTTTCCCTTCGAGACCGGGCCCCTCGAGACGATCACGGTCACGGCCGCCGAGGTCGAGGCGGTCTGGTCCGATCTCCCCGTGGAGGCGGTCGCGCTCGGCTGCCCCCACTGCTCGGGCGAGGAGCTCGCCCGGATCGCAGCCCTGCTCGATGGCAGGCGGACGACGAAGCCGCTCTACGTCTTTGCGGCAAGGCGCGTGATCGCCGAGCACCCGACCGAGGTCGCCGCGATCGAGCGGAGCGGGGCGCGGGTCTATGCCGATACCTGCATGGTCGTCTCGCCTGCCCTCGAGCGCTACGCCGCGATCATGACGAACAGCGGCAAGGGGCTTGCGTACATGCCGAGCATGTGCGGGGCCGAGGCGCGGCTCGCGCCGCTCGAGGCCTGCGTGGCGGCGGCCACGAGCTGACCTTTTCTCTTTCGACGTCCATCCCCGTACCTCCATGGGCTGGTTCGATCTCATCCTCGGGCGCTTCGACCCCGAACGCCGGGTGGCACGTCTTCGCGAACGCGGGGACGTAGCCGGCCTCGTCCGGCTTCTCGCACGGGGTGAGCCGGCCGTGCGTCATCTCGCGGCAGTCGCCCTCGGTCAGCTCGGTGACCCGGCCTCGATGCCGGCCCTCATCGCCGCACTGGAGGGGCCGGACGAGGAGGGCGTCCGCTGGCGGGCTGCCGAAGCCCTGGTGCAGCTCGGCTCTGTGGCCCTGGACGGTCTTATGACCCTCGCCGCGCACACCGATCCCGATGTCCGATGGAAGGCGTGCGTGGCCCTCGGCGAGATTGGCGATCGACGCGCGGCCCCGGCCCTGATCCGGCGGCTCGCCGACCCCGACCGCTTCGTGCGTGGGCGCGCGGTCTCGGCCCTCGCCCGGCTGGGATCGCCGGCGCTTCCCCTGCTCACCCTCGCCCTCGAGGACCCGGATGTGCGGATTCGGCAGGGGGCAGCCGAAGCCCTTGGCCTGATCGGGGATCCGGCCGCGATCGAGGGGTTGCTTGTCGCCGTCCGGGACCCGGCCGAGTCGGTCCGGCGGGCCTCGGCCGTCGCCCTCCTCCGTCTCAATCCCTCCGGGTGACCATTCCGAATCCGTTAAGGCCGTCCCGACCGAACCTGATCCCAGTGTTCGGCCCTCTCTCGCCCGGAACAACGATCGCCATCGGAGAGCACCGTATCCGCCTCGAGACCGGAGACGACATGCCGGTCTATGTCCGTGAGCATGCCGGGAGCACGCCCGTGCGAAAACAGGTCGGTTCCGGTCACAGGCTCGTGCTGCACCCGGTCGAGCCGCTCCGCCTCCCCGAAGAGATCACCCAGTTCCTGGAACTCGCCTTCGACCCGCACCTGATCGGACCCGGCGAGGAGCAGGTGGTCCACCTCCTCTTTCCGTTCGACCTCGGTGTCTTTGTCTGCAGTCCGGGTGCGACCGATCTGATTGACCTCTTCTCCCTCAACCGTCCCAAGTTCTCGCTCTACGGACCCCTGACCGGGGGTTTCGTGACGCGGTGGTACCGGAGCCGGCTCTCGGTGGGGCGTCCCACGCCGGACCCGTACGTGGAGGGGGTGCTTCGCCTCTCGATCCGCAACCAGACCCGGGACTGGGTCGAGGTCGGCCGTGCGGTCTTTGACTGTCGCGGCATGAAACTCTGGTTCGGAGACCGGGTCGGCATGGTCGGGTCCATGCGTATCCTCCGTTCGAGCCATGCCGAGACGGAGGTCCAGGACGAGCCGCTGATGCCGGGCTGGACCCGTGCAACGGAGCTCCTGTCGTCGAAGCGGATCCCGGGTCTCTCCCGGCCATGCTGCACCATGGAGGCGGGTGTCCGGTGATCTGGGACGAGCCGCTCTGGGGAACCCTCACGGTCGGCGACCTCGTGGTCATGCTGATCACGGTCCTGATCGTCCTGGTCGCCATGAGGGCTCTCTCGTCCTATCTCAGGCGGATCCTCGTGGGGAAGATCTCGGGGGATACCCTCAACATCTTTCTCAAGTCCCTCAACATCGGGACCCTCTTCTTCGTCCTGATCGTCGTTCTGCCCCCCCAGCTCGACCTCGACCTCTCGGGGCTGCTGGTCGCGGGCGGTCTTGCGGGCATCGTGATCGGGTTCGCCAGCCAGTCCGTGGTATCGAACTTTTTATCTGGGATGCTGCTCATTGTCGAGCATCCGATCAAGATGGGGGATGAGGTGGCGATCGGCACCATGACCGGCTACGTGGAGGATATCCATATCATGTCCACACATCTGCGGACATACGACGGGGTCTTCGTCCGGGTGCCGAACCAGGTGGTCTTCCAGTCCAGCATCTCGAACTACGTCGCCAATGCGGCGCGCCGGATCCAGTTCACGCTCGGCATCCGGTACCAGGATGATGCAGCCCGGGTGATCGCGATGATGATCGCGATCGCAGAGCGCCACCCCTTCGTGCTGAGGGAGCCTGAACCACAGGCTTTTGTCTCGGGTCTGGCCGACTCTCAGGTCGAGCTGACGATCCGGGCCTGGGCACCGTCGCCGCGATGGGAACGGACCCGGAACGAGCTCCTCCTGGAACTGAAACAGGGGCTTGAGGCCGGCGGGATCGAGTTCCCCTTCCCCCAGCGCGAAGTTCATCTGGCTCCGGGGCCCGGGGGGCATTCGGGCCTGTCTCCGATCGGTCAGACTGCAGGACGTGATCATGATGCTCGAGACGAATGAGACCGATAGATGGATCGAACAGATCCGGACCGGGGGAATGGAGGAGCGGCGCGAGGCCTCGCGGGAGCTCGGGAAGAGAGGAGAGGCCGCTGTCGGGCCCCTGATCGAGGCCCTCGCCGGCACGGGCGATGATGATGCGCGCTGGTACTATGCCGTCTCGCTCGCCCGGGTCGGCCGCCCGGCCCTTGCCCCGTTGATCGCAGCGCTTCGGGAACGACGTGACCCCGATTTTCGACGCTACGCCGCCGCCTCCCTCGCCCAGCTCGGCCCCGATGCGGTCGACCCTCTCGTGGAGATGCTTGGGGTGGAGGGGGACGAGGAGCTCCGGGACTTCGCCGCGCTCGCCCTGAACCGGATCGGGGAGCCTGCGATAGAGGCCCTGACCCGGGCCGTCGAGGGCGGCGGCACGCTCGGCGCGGTCGCAGGCCTCGTCCTGTGGCGCATGGAGGAGGCCGGGCTCAAGGCACTCGCAGGCGTCTGCAATATCGAGGAAGAAGCGGCCGTTCCCGGCCCCATCACCTGAACGCCCTCTTTTTACAGGATCTGCCGCGAGCCCGGCTGCTCGTCCAGGATCCGGATGGTCTCGCTGTTCAGGAGCAGATCGAGGTCGGGAACGACCACATAGATCGGAAAGAGGCCTGCAATGTCCTGAGCCTGCATGCGGTAGACCTTCGCGGAGAGGAAGGTCGCCCGGATGTCCGAGAAGTCCCGGGCGAACCGGTCGAGTATCCCGGGCGAGGCGCTGTCGAGCCCTCTCCGATACTCTTCGAGCGGGGTGAGGACGTGCCGCTTCAGGATGGCGATCTTTCGTTCCCTGAGCTGTCGGACCAGACGGCGGCTCGACGTTCCCTGCGTGTACCGCACCAGGATCACCTGGCATATCAGCAGAAAGAGGACCGGAAGGAAGCCCAGCCCGGTCACGGTCGCCCTGGAGTTCCAGATGACGCCGAGGGTGAACCCGGGCAGGAGCATGGCCGCGATCAGGAGGAGGGCAACGAGCCCGGCCGCGAGCCCGATCGGCAGCACCACCCGCCAGAGGGGCGCGACGCGGCAGTGGATCTTCCCGTATACGTTGTTCTGGATATCGATCAATGAGTCGAGGAACCCGCCGGAATAGGGCCGGAGGACCGCGATCGCCAGGTAGAAGAGCATGATCGCGGCCGACTGAAACCCGATCAGCCACCCGAGCAGGCCGTACCCGCCGGTGAATGAGAAGACGAGGTTGAGTCCGTACACGGCCAGAAAGGCCGGCGCGAGGGGCTGGCTGTTGATGAAGAACGAGTTCCAGAAGATCCGGGCAATCAGCCCGCGGTGATCGGCAAGCCCGATCTTTCCGAGGCGGTCGGTGATCGGGCCACTCTGGTTCGTGCCTGGTTCGCTCTTGCCGGAGTTGGCCGACGGGATCAGGAGGAGGAACGGGTAGATCACGTAGAGGAAGAAGCTGGCCGTGATCCAGTAGAGGGCGTACTCCGGCAGCACAAGCCAGAGAAGGACGTTGGCAAGGAGAAGGTCGAGCACGAGCAGGCGCGAGAGGGCGCGGTGTTCGTCCGGACGATCGAGCCGTGCCAGCTCGACCGTCTCGCCGGCCAGCTCGGCCCTGACGCCCGCAATCAGACGGTCCAGGTGGTCCCTGACCCCGGCATACGATGCATCGACCGTGCCATTCACTCCTGGTGTTCTGGCGATGGTGATCTCATTGGTAAAAAGAGTTGCGCGACGGCCCGGCTCATCCGAGCTCGTCCCAGCGATTCCGCCGCTGGTACAGGACGGCCCCGATCCCGATCACGGCGATCACGGCGATCACGACGATGTAGGGGAGCATCCCGCTACCCTGCTGGCTGCCTGCAGTTGCGGTCGCGTTCGACGTCGCGGTCGTATTCTGCGCGCCAGCGTAGTGGGTGCGGAGGTCGACCGAGTCGTTGTA
>SISS01000034.1 GCA_004332335.1 Methanoregulaceae archaeon UXB-2016
GGAACATTCCGGCCTTCAGAAACCCGGGATAGTCAAAGAGGACGGGGAGCACTGACGAATGAAAGATGACACGGAGGGAAATTAGCGAAGTACTGAGATCACAGCCACCCCGCTCCTCGGGGAGGGGGGGATCCTCGGCGTCCTCTCCATATGGCACGACGTGACCGAGCCCGAGCGCCTGCGGGGAGAGCTCGTCGAGAGCGAGACGAAGTACCGAAACCTGATCGAGCTCGCGCCGGACGCGATCCTGATCCACCAGGACGGGAAGATCGTCTTTGTCAACCCGGCAGCCGTTGCCCTCCTCGGCGCCGCCGGGGAGAGCGACCTCGTCGGCCGGCCGGTGCTCGACATCGTCCATCCCGACATGAGGGAGCACGTGGGGTGGAACGTCGAGACGGACCTGCGGGGCGAGGAGAGCCCGCTCACCACGGTGGACCTCCTCCGCATGGACGGGCTGACGGTCACGATCCAGGGGCGCGGAGCACGGATCCCCCACGGAGGGCGTCATGCGGTCCAGGTCGTCCTCCGCGACGTCACCGAGGCCAAGCGGGTCGAGGACGCCCTGAAGGACTATGCGGCGCGGCTGGAGATCAGCGAGGAAAAGGCCTGGAATCGGCTCGAGGAGATCGAGATCATCTACGATACGGCGCCGATCGGGCTCTGCGTCCTCGATACCGAGCTCCGCTTCGTCCGCCTCAGCCGGCGTTTCGCCGAGATTGCGGGCGCCCCGGTCGAGGCGCATATCGGCCGAACACCGGCTGAGATCATGCCGGACCTGGGCCGCCAGATCGAAACGACGATGCGAAGGGTAATCGAGACGGGAGAGCAGCTCGACCTCGAGCTGTGCGGGACAGCCCCGACGACCCCCGACGTGCTCCGGCACTGGAACGCGCACTGGGCTCCCCTCAGGGGCGCGTCGGGCACGATCGTCGCGATCAGCGCCACGGTCGAGGAGATCACCCGGCGGAAGCGGATCGAGGAGGCCCTGCGGGAGCGGGAGCGGACCCTGCAGGGGATCTTTCGGGCCGTTCCCATCGGCATCGGCATTGTCTCGGACCGCATGATCACCGAGGTCAACGCCCCGCTCTGCCGGATGACCGGTTACGCCCAGGACGAGCTGATCGGGCAGGACGCGCGCCTGCTCTATCCTTCCGATGAGACGTACGCATACGTCGGACAGGAGAAATACGCCCAGATCGCCGAGAGCGGAAGAGGCGCTGTCGAGACGCAGTGGCGGACCAAGGACGGCACGGTCCTCGACATTCTGCTCAGCTCGTCGCCGGTCGACCTCTCCCTTCCCAACCAGAACGTCGTCTTCAGCGCCCTCGACATCACGAAGCTCCGGGAGAGCGAGCGGGCCCTGGAATCGTACATGGACGACCTGCAGCGGTCGAACGAGGAGCTGCAGCGGTTCGCGTACGTGGCCAGCCACGACCTCCAGGAGCCGCTCCGGTCGATCGTCAGCTTCAGCCAGCTCCTCGTACGGAAGTACCGGGGCCGGCTCGACGCGGACGCGGACGAGTACCTCGGCTACATCACCGAAGGAGGGCAGCGAATGCAGGCCCTGATCCAGGACCTGCTCCAGCTCTCGCGTGTCGAGACGCAGGCGAAACCCCTCTCCCCGACGGACGCCGCGGAGGTCGTGGCCGACGTGCTCCGGCTGATGGAGGTGGCGATCCGTGAGGCGGGCGCGACTGTGGTCGCCGACCAGCTCCCGACGGTCCTGGCCGACGCAGCCCAGCTCGCGCAGGTCTTCACGAACCTGATCGGCAACGCCCTGAAGTACCGCCATCCCGGCGTAGCTCCCGCGATACGCATCTCGGCCGAGCCTGCGGGGACGTCCTGGCGTTTCACGGTGAAGGACAACGGGATCGGGATCGAGGCCGAGTACTTCGACCGGATCTTCGTGATCTTCCAGCGGCTCCACACCAGGGACGCCTACCCGGGCACGGGCATCGGCCTCGCGGTCGTCAAGAAGATCGTCGAACGGCACGGCGGTCGGATCCGGGTCGAGTCGACCCCGGGCGAGGGCTCGACCTTCTCCTTCACCCTGTCGGCGGCCTGAGCGACCGCACGAAGGCCGGGCGGTCCGGCGGGTAGGAGGCCGTTGCGACCCATTGCAGTCTCGCGTCGAGCCCGCAGATCCAAAGGCTGAAATACCTGGTTCCCATTATTCTGCCAATGCCATCCACCGATGGCAGACCACTGGGAGTTGGACAATGAAGAAAGGATTCGTTACCGATATTGAGAGCGCGACGACCAAGAACACGGACTTCCGCCGGGTCCTCTACACGGGGAAGTACAGCCAGCTCGTCCTGATGACCCTCAGGCCGGGCGAGGAGATCGGCGAGGAGGTGCACGATGATGTCGACCAGTTCTTCCGTTTCGAAGAGGGTGAGGGCAAGGTCGTGATCGACGACGTCGAGAGCGCGGTGAAGGACGGTAGCGGTGTGATCGTGCCGAGCGGTGCCAAGCACAACGTGGTGAACACGTCCAAGACGGCCGACCTCAAGCTCTATACGATCTACTCGCCGCCCGAGCACCAGGACGGCATCGTGCGCCGGACACGAAAGGAAGCCCTCGAGAACGAGGAGCACTTCGACGGCAAGACGACCGAGTAAAACCCACGGCCGGAGCAGCACCCTTTCCGATACGGGTGTCCGGCGGAGGGCCGCCCGGCCCCCATTCTTTCTCCATGCGCTCGCTGACCGCAGCCAGGGCCTGGTTTCGGGCGGCAGGGACGTGCCCCGGACCGTTTCGATCGAATGCGCCCCTCACTTTTACCCCGCGAGGACCGCTATCAAATAGTCGATCACCGAGTACCCTACCGACAGTTGCCGTCACCATGACGGCGGTCCAGACTCGACGTGATGGCGATGTCGCGTGAAAACGGACGTGGCCCCTCCACCCCTCCCCGGTACCAACGCGGCGGTCGGACGGGACCACATTACTATATTGGAGGCCGTTCGCATAAAGCTGCGGCTTTCGGCACTGCAGGGGCAGCGCCCCCCCCATCCGCTCGTCCGCAGGCCTGGGCAACAGCGGCCCTGCCGGCTCCATGCCCGTCGGGGGTGAGGGTGCGTGCGGCTCTGGTTTGATCCGCCCGGGGTGCCACTCGAGCAGGGGCGGTACACGGCGCTCGTCGCACCGCCCGAGCCCCTGCTCGGCCTCCTCGGCCGGCCCGAGCTCGACCGGTTCATGACCCTCTATCTCTACGGGATCTCGTCCCGCCTCCTCCACCGCCTCCCCCGGCGGGCGCCGGCCCTTGAGGTCCAGAGCTGCATGACGATCCACCAGCTCCTGGTCGCCCTTCAAGAGGCCTACCACTCCATCGTGCTCGTCGAGTACGACCCCGAGCTCTTCTCGGCGATCGAGGGGGAGCAGCAGGAGGTGGTCCATGCCGCCGGACAGGCGCTCAGCGAGCTCGCCCGGTCGTCGCTCGTCCTCCTCTATGTCGGGAGGGCCGATCGCGGCTTCCGGGCGCTCTCGCGCCCGGCCGACCAGGTCGTCTACCTCTACGGTGCGCTCCCGCCCTCTCGTGCGGAGGCGCCGGCCCGCGCCGTGGGCGGACACCGCCGCCCGGCGCAGCGCACGCTCGCCGAGACCGGATGGGGCTGAGGATGTGGATCCTCGACACCTCGGTCGAACGCGACCGGATCGCGCTGTGGGGGCCCGGCGGCGCGGTCGAGCGGCGGACGTGTCCGCCCTCGTTCCTCCTGACGCTCCCCGACCCGGCCCGCCACTGGGAGCTCGTCGAGGCGCTCGACGCAGCGGTTGGGGCCGAGCCGGTCGTGGTCCGGACCATTCACGGCGAGGGGTCCGGCTGGCGAATCGGGGCCGGCCGGGAGGTGGCCGAGGCGGTCCTCCGGCAGACACGGTACGCGGCCCGATGCTACAACGTCGACGTCCGTCGCGACCAGCGCTACCTCGCCGAGCAGGGCCTCCTGCCCTGCGCCGGGCCGGGCGACGAGCGGTTCTCGACGGCCCTCGACCGGGAGCTCGCCGTGCTGGAGCTCGCCGTCGACGGCGACCCGGTCCGTTCGGCCGCGATTGCGGGCTGCACCGTCACGACAGACGGCCGGTCCCGTCGCCTCGAGGGCAACGAAGGGACCGTGCTCAGGGACCTCTTCGGCCTTGTCGAGGCGATCGACCCCGACGTGGTCCTCTTTCCGAACGCCGACACCTGGATGAAGCGGCTCCTCGGTGCAGCCGACGCGTACGGCGTTCCCGCCACGCTCTCGCGGACCGGGCGGCACGTCACCCTCGACTCGCGCTCGTACTTCTCCTACGGCCGGATGTATCACCGGCCGAAGGCGATGGTCCCGGCCGGCCGGCTCCTGATCGACACCGAGCAGTCCTTCACCTACCGCGAGGGCGGCCTTCCGGGCGTGCTCGTCGCGGCCCGGATCACGGGGCTCTCGCCGAACCGGACTGCGCGGTTCACACCGGGGACGCTCGTCTCGGCCTTCGAGGTATACACGGCCCTCGCCCGCGGGATCGCGGTGCCCTGGCAGAAGACCGATGCCGAACGGGTCAAGCCGGCCGCAGCCCTCCGGGCCGCCGACCGGGGCGGGATGATGTTCCAGCCGGTCCCGGGGGTGTACGAGCGCGTTCACCAGATCGACTTCACCTCGCTCTACCCGTCGATCATCGTCAGGCACAACCTCTCGCCCGAGACGGTCGACGCTCCCGACCGACCGGGCTTCCTCGCCGAATGCCTCCGTCCCCTCCTCGATCTCCGGATCGAGACCAAGGCGGCGAAGCGGGACGACCCGGCGATCGCCGGGGTGGACTCGGTGCTGAAGTGGATGCTCGTGACCTGTTTCGGGTACACCGGGTACAAGAACGCCCGGTTCGGCCGGGTCGACGTCCACGAGGCGATCACCCGCCATGCGCGCGAGGCCCTGATCGAGGCGAAGGAGACGGCCGAGGCCCTCGGCTTCCGGGTGCTGCACGGGATAACGGACTGCCTCTTCGTCCAGGGCGAGCCGATCGGAGAGCTGAAGGCCGCGGTCGAGGCCGGGAGCGGGTACCGGACCGAGGTCGAGACCTACGACTGGGTGGTCTTTCTGCCCCAACGGGATGGGACCGGTGCCTACACCTGGTACTACGGCCGGCTCCGGGACGGCGAGGTGAAGGTCCGGGGGATCATGGCGCGGCGGGGGGACTGCCCCGCGTACGTGCAGCGATTTCAGAGCGAGGCGCTCTCGATGATGGGCCGGGCGCGCTCGGTCGCCGAACTCCTTACGCTCTCACCCGCGCTCCGGACCCTGTACGGGACCTACTGCGACGGACTGGCCTCGGCGCCGCTCGACGACCTGGTCATCGCCCGCCGGATCTCGACCGTGGAATACACGCGGCGGTGCCCGGAGCGGGGCGCGGTCGAGGCTTACCGTCGCGCCGGTGTGCCGGTTGCCCCGGGGATGACGATCCGGTACGTGGTCCGGGACGCCCGGGCCGGGCTGGCCGACTGCGCCTGGGAGGCGGAGGCCGCCGACCGGCACTACTACCGCCGCGTGCTCGCGAAGGCGTGGGGCGAGGTGGCGGCCGGGATCAAGCCGCCGGAGGCGGCTCAGCTCCGGTCCTCGATCACCTGATCGAGCAGCCGGCCGGCCGATCGGACCAGCCCCGGGCAGCGTTCACGGACGACGCCCGCCTCGCGCGCGGCCGCAAATTCGTCGGGGTCTCCGAGGTTGTACCCGAGCAGGTCCGAGCAGCGCACGGACCCGTGGGCGGCCGTGAACGCGGCGAGGAACCGTTGAACGTCTGCATAGGTGGCCTCCCGCGCGGCAGCATCGCCGGGGGTCGTCCCGCCGTGCGCAAGGCCGAGCACCATCACTCCCCCCGAGACCGCACCGCAGATCTGGTCCGTGCGGGCGATGCCCGCGCCGAACCCGGCGGCTACCCTTGGCCGCCTCGCCCTGCGGGAGCCCGAGGGCCTCGCCGTACGCCTGGCAGATCGCCTGCGAGCAGGAATAACCGCGCTCGAAGAGCGCGACTGCACGTTCCGACTCTTCTGCTGTCATCGCCGTACCCTACGACGATTCCACCGATAGAGCTGTGGGCCCGGCCGCCGGAGAATATCTCCTCGGAGGCAGACGGAACCGTGACGAAACGTCGTCCCTCGACCGCCGCTCCGCATCGGCGGACCTGGGGCCGAACGCAGGATGTATCGAGCCTCTCCGGCGCTATCTCGAGGTAGGGGTCGGCGATCGACGGTTGCTCTGGTCCGACGGGGTCAGGTTTCTGAGGAACTCCCGCGTTCGGCCGACGTCTCCGGCGTCGAGTGCGGTCTGGGAGGCGGAGATGTCGAACCCCGCTGCCCAGAGCTCGGCCACGTGCGATCCGAGCTCCGCCTCGGGATGCTCCTGCAGGAACTGTTCGAGGAGGGTGCGGGCGGCATCGGCGTCACCACGCTCCAGGGCCCCCTGGACCGCCGACAGGTTGTTTCCGCTCGCCGTCAGGTTCATGACGGTCCCGGTGATCCGGTCGATAGAGAGCTCGGGAGGGTAGGAGTGCGCTTCGGGGTGCTCCCGCCAGAACTGGTCGAGGAATCGCTGCACGCTCTCGAGGTTGCCCGTCTCCAGGGCGGACTCGAGGGAGGAGGTGTTGTACTCCCTCTCGGTGAGGTTCTGGATGAGCGCCCGGGCCGACTCGAGGGTCAGGTTCTCCGTCCCGTAGGTGAGCGGCTGGTCGACGCTGGAGCCTCCGCGTTCGATCTGAGGGCCGGTGCTATTCGGCTTCGGCGAAGGGGATGAGGCCCCCGTGCAGCCGGCCGTGATGATCGCGAGGGCAAGCAGGAGTGATAGCCCGGAGAGTGCGTATCTCGATCTCGTCATGTAATCGTCCGTGAGATCGGGTTGCCCGGGACCGCACTCCGTCGGTCCCTGTAGCCCTGCCGTCTCCGCCAGTAGTATCGGCACGGTGGAAGATAAACTGTAGATCACAGGACCCTGCGGCGGCCTCTCGCATCCCGGTCGAAGACCGGGCCCTCGGGCTCCGGTGGTGATGCGAGGACGCGGCCCGGGCTCGGGAAGGCCGCCGGGTGACCGGGCTCCACCGGATTCCGCGAAGCTGCCGCCCCGCGAGGGTCACCGGCCGGACCCGTGTGGCCTCAGGGAGATCACGCGCTCGACCTCTTCTGCAAGGCCTGCCAGATTGAACGGCTTCGGGACGATCCCGTCGAAGCCGTAGGCCTCGTGCAGGGCCATGATCGGGTCATGAGAATACCCTGAGCAGACGATCGCTTTCACCTCCCGGGTGGAGTGCCCTGAGCCGCTGCAGGGTGGCCTGCCCGCCCAGCCCGTTCGGCACGATCAGGTCGAGCAGCACGGCATCGAACGGGTTCCCCTGCAAAACGGCCCTCCTCGTACGCCCGGATGGCTGCTTCGCCCTCATGCGCGAGAACGACGTCGAAGCCCTGTGAATCGAGCCAGAAGCGGATCAGCTCGGCGAGGGCGACCTCGTCGTCCACGACCAGCACCCGCCCCCTCATCCTTTCTCTCCCGCAGTGATCGTGATAGGAAGGTAGATTGTGACGGAGGTTCCCTCCGGGCCCGTGGCCGAGATCCGCACGTCCCCGCCATGCTTTCGGACCACGGACCGGGCCAGGGTCAGGCCGATCCCGGCCGCACCCTCCTTCGTGGTCACGTTCAGGTCGAAGACCGTGGGGAGGAGCTTGTCTCGAATCCCGGGACCCGTGTCTTCGACGACGATCGCGACATACGCTCCGGGAGGCAGCCCGACCCCTGCTCCGTCCCCTACGGTAGAGACCGAGAGTGCGATCCGCCCGCCGGGGCCGGCCGCATCGCGGGCATTCCGAAGGATCTCGGCGAGGGCTCCGAAGACCTGTCGGCGGTCGATCGGGATCGCCGGGAGTCCGGGTTCCGACTCGAGCGTGACAAGGGGATCGGTCCATCGCCCGGTCAGCTCGATCACCTCCTCGATCACGGGCAGGAGCTGCGTCTGCCTGAGGATCGGCTCCCCTCCATGGGCGAACGTGATGAGCCGGTTCGTCTCGATCGTCGCCCGGCCGGCAGCTCTGTCGGCGGCCTGGACAAACCGTCGGACCAAAACCGGGTCCGTCCGGTACTGTTCGGCCAGCGTCAGGTTGCCGTGAATGATCGTGATCAGATTGTTGAACTGGTGTGCCACCGAGCCGGCCATCACCCCGAGGGTCTCGAACCGGGCAAGACGAATCCGGTCTTCTTCGTGTCGTCGCCGCTCGGTCACGTCCCGGGCGATCAGCATCAGCCCGGCAATGCCGTTCAGCTCCTCCGAGAGCGGGATCGCGGTGCAGTCGAGCATGCGGTCCTCGCCGCGGATGGTGAATGCGACCTCTCGGCGGACCGGGGATCCCGAAGCGAACGCCGTGACGAAGAGCTCATTGCAGAACTCCTCGTGGCCTCCCGCCAGGGCCGAGGCCGAGAGGCCCGGCCTCCACGTGACCCCGAATCACCGTGATGCGTAGGGGTTGATGTACTCGACGGCCTTCTCAGGCCCGACCAGGAGAATGATCTCCTCGGCCGTCTCGGCCAGTGTCCGGTACCGGGTGTTCGCCGCCGAGATCTCGTCCACCATTGCATTGATCGATCCGGCCAGTCGGTTCAGTTCGTCCTGTCCGCCGAGGTCGGGGATCGGCCGGGCCGTCTCGCCTTCCCGGATCCGCTGAACCTGCAGGGCGATGATCGAGATCCGGCGCAGGACCCGTGCATCGATGAGCCAGAGAGCGATCCCGGAGAAGACGCCGCAGATCAGGAGGGACGAGAGGATGAACGATATGACTGCCGCCATGCCGTTCTGGTGAATCGACCGTGCGACCTCGACCAGGACCAGGCCGATGGCAGCCCGATCGATATCCTCTATCGGGTAGAGACCGAAGGCGGTCGACTCGTTGGAGTAGACTGCGCGAACGGCGACGCCCTCCGGAGTGCCCGTCTCCTCCAGGCGGCGGTCGATTCCGCCGGGGATCTGGTCCGGGCGGATCACCCGGATCGGCTGCCCGTGTATGCGTGAGAACGACTCGAGCATGGGTGTATCGAGTTCTGTGATCATCACCATCGCGCCGGCAGCAGGGCCGCTGTAGTCATCGTGCAGGACCGGCTCCACCGCGATCAGCCCCACATGCTCGGGGAGGCCGATGAAGCCGACCTCTCCCTGCTCGCGATCGATCGCACGGCGGATGATCGCGACACGGTTCAGGGCCCCGATCACGGCCGGTCGGACCGCCTCGAGATCCCCGGTCGACGTATTGTACTCGCGCCCGTGGACGAGGTGCCCTTCGCGGTCGAAGAGCAGCATTGCGTCGATCTTCGCGTCCTCAAAGAGTTCGGGCCGGAAGTTTACGCGCTCGTACTCGGGACTGCGCCCCCCGATGTAGTCGTAGGTCTCGTTCCAGGCCGCATAGTCCCGCAGTGCCGCGTCGATGGAGTCCAGGTGGCCCGATAGGAAGGCCATGGCCTGCCCGGTCTCGCCCATGATATGTTCCTCTTCAAGCGCGACGTACCCTCCCTCGAGGATCGTGAGGCTGTAGACGAGCATGACGAGGACGATCACGGCCATGGCGAGGCCGATCGCCAGCAAGCTCGTCGCCCGGAGATTCATGCTTCTCTCTCACGATCGCGACGCCAGGTTCGCACGGGCAAGTCTCTCCCGGCCGGAGCCCGCCGTCCTCCGCAGCTGCTCTCACGGGCAGGGAGACGCCCGGAGCTCTTCCCGAGGCCCCGCTCAGAGAGGTGCTTCATGCAGATGATCGTGCCGATGCCGTCATCTTCGCACCATGCCTGAAGAGCGTGCGGAGTGGACGCCGACGAAGAACGTCTGCCTGAGTCCCCCCCGTCCCGGCGCGTGCCCTGGGAGAGCCTGCTGGGCGTGCCCCTACGGGAATAGGCATATGCAATCGATAATAAAAAGACCGACAATACCGGCTCGTGGATGGGGCTCGACATCGTAGTTCATGCTCTGAGGCACTATCCGCACGGCTCAGCAGGGATTGAACCAATCGCAGAAGACCAGGAGCCTCCGGGCCGCGCTGTCATTTAAAAATGATTTTGTCTGATGATATACTTTTTGTTTATACATCTCTACAGGTCGCGGATCGATCGCCTGGACCCGGGGGTGATGAAAAAAAAGAGTGATGAGGTGCCGTTGTTCAGCGGGCCACCATCAGACGAGATCCGAGGGCGCGGTCGGCGCGGTCGTTCATCTCGCGGAGGGCACGCTGGGGGGCTTCGCCGTTCGCGCGCTGGGCCAGCGCGCCGCCGTGCCGCTCGACCACCATATCGCTGGGCACCCCGCCGGCGTTTACGCGTCGCTGATAGAGGAACGAGGGCCACTCGTCGGGGAGGTCGCGGGTCCGTACATACTCCATCGTCCTGCCCACGGGCGCGAGGTCGACCTGCTCCTTGAGCACGCGGTTGACGTAGTCCTTGTTCTCCTTGAAGACGACCAGGGGCCCGATCCGGTCGGTGCCCATGACCTCCTCGATGCCCCGCTTCTCGTACTTCATCATCAGGTCGTTGACTGCAGCAACATGCCCGATCTCGTCCTTGAGGAGGCGCTCCCAGATCACCTTCATCCACGGGTTCGTCTCGGTCTGGAGATTCGAGTAGTAGAGATAGGCCTCGTTCAGCTGGATCAGGGCCGCCTTCTCGAGCATGGTCTCGTTCGGGTCGCCGAGCCCGCCGTACTGGGTCACGTGCTGCTCCTCGATCTCGGCGATCTCGGCGTAGAGGAGGCGCGGCAGGGGCTCGGCGAACATGGATCCGTGGGTCTTGTAGTAGAGCTCGGTCTGCTGCTCGCCGGCGGTGATCGTGTAGTAGTTCATCTTGGTCTTGATGTCGGCCGCATTCCGGTCGTAGTGCTTGCGCATGCTGTCGTCGGGGTTGCGGTGCTCGATGGCCGTGGGCCTCCCGGGCTTGATCTCGGTCTTGCCCTGGGTGATCGACTCGGGGTTCTTGCCCTCCATCAGCTCGAGCAGGCACGAGAACCGGAAGAGGTGATCGAAGTCCTCGAGCAGGGCGAAGTCCAGGGTCTGTTGGACGTACGGATCGGGCTCGTTCTGCGCGAGGTCCGCGGTCAGGTCGACGGCGACCTGCTCGTAGCCGATCGTTGTCTCCATGATCGACTGCTCGACCGGGTTGAGCCAGTCGATCACCTGCTGGTGCTGGGAGTCGGCCCGCCGGATCGCGGCCAGCTGCCGCTTGACCTCGGGGTCAGAGCACATCCGATGGACATTGTGGCTGGTCAGGACCGCATTGGTCTCGATCCCGTTCATCAGGATGATCCGGGTCCGCGTGTAGGCGTCCACGCGGGTCTTGTCGTAGGGTTCGTTCACGATCCCGGTCCAGCTCATGGGCTGATCGTTGATCGGGGTCCCGTCCATATCAAAGGGTCTGAAGGCTGCCATGATCGTTCTCTCCGTTTTGAACTTTTTTGGCCGATTAACGGCCATTACATTCTCGTACGGCCTCTGACGGGCAGCCTACCCCTGGCCCGATCCCATAAATAGTTTGCCCGCACGTTCAAGCTCCGGAGATGGTGTGATGGACGTCCGCCCGGAGACGATGGACAGGGAGACCCTGCGCGAATACCTCGACTTCCTCCTCTGGCACTATCGGGTCGTGGACGCGTTCTGGTTCATCGAGACCGCGGCAACGTCCGGTCAGGAGGCGGCCGAGGCCATGAACGAGCGCGTCTGGGGGCGGGTGGCCGGCATGGCCGCGAAGGATCTGCGCCGCCGCTTCGGGATCACCCGGACCGGCCTCGCCGGGTTCGTCGAGACGCTGCGGCTCTTTCCGTGGGCGATCATCGTGGGCTATACGATCGAGGAGCGACCGGAAGAGGTCGCGATCACGGTCCCGTCCTGCCCGTCACAGGAGGCGCGGCTCCGGCGAGGCCTCGGCGAGTACTTCTGCAGGGAGATGCACCGCGCCGAGTTCACCGCCTTTGCGCACGAGGTCGACCCGCGGATCCGGGTCGAGTGCCTCCACGCCCCGCCCGACCCCCACCCGCCCGACGAGTACTGCTCCTGGCGGTTCACGATGGCGGAGGAGTCGTGAACCGGACGCGGATCGAGTGGACGGACTTCACCTGGAACCCGGTGACCGGGTGTCTCTATGCCTGCGACTACTGCTATGCCCGGAGGCTGACGGCGCGGTTCCCGGCCAACTTTCCGTCCGGCTTCGCCCCCGCGTTCCACCCCGAACGGCTCGAGCAGCCCTGCCGGGTGAAACGGCCGTCCCGGGTCTTCGTCTGCTCGATGGCCGACCTCTTCGGCCCTTGGGTCCCGGACGAATGGATCAACGCGGTCATGGAGGTCGTCCGGGCCTGTCCGCGCCACACCTTTCAGTTCCTGACCAAGAACCCGGCGCGGTATGCGGCGCTCACGCTTCCCGAGAATGCGTGGTACGGCACGACCGTGGACCGGACCGTCGTGCTCGACCGGATCGACGCCCTCCGACCTCTCAAGCGGACCACGTTCGTCTCGTTCGAGCCGCTCCTGGAGCCGCTGGACCCCGACCTCGAGGGGATCGATGCGCTCCTGATCGGGGCCCGCACCCAGCCCCTGCGCCTTCCCCCGCGGGAGTGGGTCGAGCGGCTCGTGGCGCGGGCGCGTGAGGCGGGCGCGGCGGTCTTCATGAAGGACAACCTCGCCGGGATCGGCCTGCCTCTTCTCCGGGAGCTGCCGGCAGGGGCGGATGCAGCTCCTGCTCCCATCGATCGGACCGCCTAGGCAGCTCCGAGGATCGGCCCGAGCAGCCGGAAGGCGAACCCGCCGAGCAGGAGGGCGAGGCCGGTCTCGGCCACCGCGATCGCACCGGTCCGCCCCCATCCGAACTCGCGGGCGAGCGCGGCGAGGGTGGCGACGCAGGGCACGGAGATCATCGTGACGAGCGCGAGCACGACCAGCTGCACGGGCGCGAGGACCGTCGCCATATCGGTCGTCCCCATGATCACGTCGAGCATCAGGATCGTCAGTTCCTTGCGGACCATGCCCGCAAGGATCACGACACCCGCGATGGCCGGCAGGCCGAGCCAGCCCGTCGTGACCGGCGCCAGAAGCCCGCTGAGCAGGTCGAGCCAGCCGGCGGAGTAGGCCACCTGGAGCAGAGCGCTGCTCAGAACGTACGCCGGCAGGACCATGACGAAGAGCGATCGCGTCCTCATCCATGTCTGTGCCAGGACGACCCGGAGCGAGGGGATGTGGTAGTCCGGCATCTCCGTCACGAGGCCTGTCGAGGTGCCCGGGAGGACTCTGGTCCCGATTCGCCCAACCACGCCGATCAGAACGAGGTCGAAGAGGTAGAGGGCGAGGGCCCACCAGACCCCGACCGTGGCCGCGACCAGCCCGAGGATCACAACCGTCCGCGCCGAGCAGGGGATGAGCGTGCACAGGACCGCTGCGATCAGCTTCTGCCGCCCCGTCTCCATGATCCGGCAGGCCCCGCAGGCCGGCACGCTGCACCCGTAGCCCACATGACCAGGGGTATGATCGCCTTGCCGTGGAGCCCGAGGGGGTGCATCACGCGGTCGAGCATCACCGAGATCCGGGTCAGGTACCCGGAATCCTCGATCACGGCCAGGAGCAGGTAGAACCGCAGCACGAACGGGACCACGAGTGTGACCCCCGCCCCGAGCCCCGTGTAGGCGCCGCTCCAGAGGAGCACGGGAAGGGAACCCTGCGTCACCGGATCGAGCGAGCCGAACAGGCCGAACGCTGCCACCAGGAGCTCGGAGAGACCGGCCCCGATGGTGAAGGTCCAGGCGAGAAGGCCGCCGAGGACCCCTGCAATCAGCAGGTACCCGAGCACCGGGTGCAGGGCGACACGATCGATCCGGTCCGCGATCCGGGGCGTGCCCGTCTTCCCGCCCTGGACAGCCGAGGCGATCGCCTCGGCCTGTTCGTACCGCTGGGTGCTGATCACGGTCCCGATCCGCGTCACGTACCGTACCTCGAGGGCCGTGCGCTCGGCCGTCGCCCTCGCGACGAGGGTCGGCGCAGAGGACTGGAAGAACCGGAGGAGTTCTTCGTCTCCCTCGAGGAGCTTGAGGGCGGCCCATCGGACCGGATAGGGCTGTTCGACTCCATCGAGGCCCGCGGCGAGGCCTTCGAGCGCGGCCTCGATCGCCGGCTCGTAGCTGAGCCGGCGCGGCAGGAGCCTCGGCCCCTCGGAGTCGGCGATCGTCTGTGTCAGCTCGCCGAGACCGCTCCCGCTCGTGCCCACGGTCCTGACCACTGGAAGGCCGAGCCGCTCTCCGAGGACGACCGGGTCAAGACGGATGCCGCGGCGCGCGGCCAGGTCGACCAGGTTGAGCGCGAACACCATGGGCAGTCCCAGCTCGAGGAGCTGGAGCGTGAAGAAGAGGTTCCGTTCGAGGGCCGTGGCGTCGACCACGTTGACCACGAGCTCGGGCCGTTCGACGGTATTGCCCGGTCAGTTGCCGACCACCTGGGCCACCCCGGTCAGGCGCGTGAAGATGGAGCTCTTGCCCGCATTCGCGTTGCCGGCGAGGGCGAGCGGTGCGCGGTGCATCCGGGGCAGCCGCTCATGGCTGCGTCACCCCGTCATCGGCCAGAAAGATCTGGTCCGCGATCCCCCGATCTACGGCGATTGACGTCTGCCGCACGAGCAGCTCGACCGGCCCCGAGCCCGGGTGAGCCCGCACCAGGGTCAGCTCGGTGCCCGGTGTCAGCCCGAGATCGGCCAGGCGCTGGCTCACGCGCTCCTCGCCGCGAATGAACCCGACCCGGCCGGACTGGCCGGCCGCCCTCAATTTAATGATTCAGGTCGACCGAAACTTGGCCCCCGGGATCGGAGGGCGTATGCACGACCTTCTCTGCGAAGGTGCGCGAGAGGCTGATATTCAAGCCGGCCGGGCCCTGTCACGCAAATCTTTATCCGCATCCCATGGTATTGGAGGTGAGAGGTACCATGCCGAACGAGGAGCGCCAGGAGAGAGAAGCCGTCTTGGTGGTCGCGGCCGGGTCCCGCCGCGGTCGGCGGCTCTTCGAATCGATCCGCGATCTCCTCGAGGCAGGGGGGCTCCGCCTGGTCGGCACATATATGGTAGAGCGGACGGACGAGGCGGTTGCGCGGGTCCGTGAGGCGGTCGACAGTGGTGTCCCGCTCGTGATCGTCGGAGGCGGGGATGGGACCCTCCGAGCCGTCCTTCCGGCGATGGCCCGGCGCGAGGTCGTGCTCGGCGTCCTCCCGCTCGGGACCGCGAACAACTTCGCCCGGTCGATCGGGGTGCCCATGGACCTCGTCGCAGCGGTCGATGTGATCGTCGACGGCCGGGAGATCGTGGTCGACCTCGGTCTCCTCAACGGCAAGTTCTTTGCCAACAACCTCTCCATCGGATATTCGCGGGAGGTGATCCGCGCGACCCCCCGCGGGGTAAAGCGATGGCTCGGTTCGATCGGGTACGTCTTCTACGAGTTCGGGTACCTCCTCCGTCAGCGCCTCTTCTGCTGCACCATCACGACCGATGCGGGTCGGGAACGCTTCCTTACGCGCCAGCTGATGGTCGTGAACGGGACCCACCTCGGTACCCTTCCGATCGCGCCGGAAGCCAGGATCGACGACGGACTCCTCGACCTGCTCGCCCTCGCCTCGATCAGTCGATGGCAGGGGCTCCGGTTCTGGGCGCGGTTCGTGCTCGGGCTCCACCTGCGCGATCCCGAGATGCGCCGAACACGGGCCGCCCGGGCGACGATCGTGACCGATCCGCCCCGACCGGTGATCGTCGACGGTGAGAAGGGGCCGATGACGCCGATCGAGATCGGCGTGGCTCCCGGAGCTCTCCGCGTCATGACCGCCCGGCTCCTCTAGAGCATCATCAGGACCTGGTGACGAGCAGCATGACCGTGATTGCGAGCATCGCTACGAGCAGGAGCGCCATCGTGCCCAGGGCCGGGGGATAGACCACCACGGCTGTGCCCACGAAGACTGCGGCCGCCAGGGTCTCGACAACCGCGAAGAGAGCGATCCGCCGCGGCGTTAGGTATCGGATTGGATAGTGCATACCTCTTCCTCCGGCACTGCTCGGTGCGCCGGGACCACGAGTTGCCGGCCGAAGACCCTGCAAAACGGCCCTGTCTGGTTCTCGACCCCCCACTGCTCCAGGTGGCATTCCCCGGGGCTCGTGATCACCAGGTGGACGGCCCTGCCGTGTTCCTCGAAGACGGCCGATTCCACGAGCCCCGAGTGGGTCCGGTCGAGGCTCTCGGCGAGCCGTAGCAGCACTGCCAGCTCCAGGACGGTCCGGCGATCGGGCTCGGCAACGGCGGAGAGCCCGGGATTCCGGCTGCCGGGGAACTTCTTTCGGTGAAACCGGGCGATCATGCCCATGATCGCGACCTCGCGCTCGTCGAACCCCAGCAGCTCCGCGTGCGTGATGATATACTGGGAGTGGACCTGGTGGTCGGTGAACGAGATGAAGGTCCCGCAGTCGTGAAGAGTCGCTGCATACTCCATGAGTTCACGTTCTCCTTCCCCGATCCGGTGAAGCCCGATCGTCCGCCCCGAGTCAAAGAGCTGTCGGGCAAGCCGGCGGACGTGATCGGCGTGCGCTTCTGCGCATCCGCACACCCGGGCAAGACGGGAGACCGATTGCTCGCGGACCGAGACAGCACCGTGCGGCGGCAGGTAGCCGTGCCGCAGGAGGTAGTCCACCAGGAGACCCTCTTTGAGCCCGCGGTTGGTGATCGTCACGGTCTCGAGTTCGAGATGCTCGAGGATCGACTCGAGGATGGCGGCCCCGGGCACGATGATATCGGCCCGGCCGGGATTCATCCCCGGCACCGCCCTGCGCTCCGTGAGCGTCAGGGTGAGCATATGCCGGGCAGCACGCCGCAGGCCTCTTCGTGTGAGGGAGACGGGCGAGTCGGCCACGGTATTCGTCGACATCCCTCCGGAGACCTCGGCCAGGGTCTGGATCGTCCCCGAGGAGCCGATAACCCGGTGGACCCGATATTCACGAATCTGCTCGAGCGGCCGGACCAGGGTTGAGCGGCAATACTCGAGCATGGCCTGGTACTCGGCCGTCGAGTAGGCCCCTCCGCGGTCCCTCGGCGGAAAGAGTGCCCCGAGCCGGACCGCCCCGATCCTGGTGCTCGTCAGATGCCGGTGCGTGCAGGCGTCTCCGACGACGATCTCCGTACTCCCCCCGCCGATGTCGACGAAGAGTGCCGATGCTCCGTCGAGCATGAGCCCGCTCGAGACCCCGAGATAGATCAGCCGCGCCTCTTCGGGCCCCGAGACCACGTGGACATCGAGTCCCACCTCGCGCTTCAGGCGTTCGAGGAACGCTCCCTGGTTCGACGCCTCGCGGGTGGCCGACGTCGCGACGGCGACGAGCTCGGCGGCGCCGAACGAGCGGGCAAGGTCGACAAAGCGTCGGAGCACGCGGCTCGCTCGTTCCATGGCCGCCCCGGAGAGTCGTTCATCCGTCAGTCTCCCCTCCCCCAGGCGGATCGCTTCCTTCTGTTCGCTCAGGACCGCGTACGATCCGTCAGGATGAATCCGCACGCAGAGCAGGCGGACCGAATTCGTCCCGATATCGAAGAAGGCGACCACCCGTTCGCGTTCCATCAGTCTCGCTCCCGGACGATCCTGCATCGAAGTCCGCTGACCTGTTCGAGAAGGTCCGCCCTGGTCACCGTCTCGCTCACGGTCTCGGCCACGGGGCGTCGGACCCGGCAACGGACCGTGATCGTCTTCGCATCGAGGCCGCACCGGAGGTCCGTGACCACCTGTTCATGGTCATGGTCGAGCTCGTCCGCAAGGCGAAGCATCGCGCCGAGCCACCGTACCCTGGCCCCGTTCGCCTCGTCCATGGCACCGTAGACCGGATGGCGAGCCGGGTCGGGAAGAGACCGACGGTGATACCGGGCGACGAGGGCGACGATCGTACGGTCTGGCTCTTCGAACGGCAGGCTCCGATCGCTCCGGATCATCTCGCAGGAGCGGCGGTGGTGTCCCCGCCGGCCCCCGCTCCAACCGATGTCGTGAAGGAGGCCTGCCGAGACCAGGAGGTGCCGATCCGTGGACGCGAGGGCGTGGAGCTGGGTCAGGCCGTCGAAGAGACGCTCGGCCAGGAAGGCCACCTGTTCGGCATGTGCCGTGTCGCATGCGTACGAGCGCATCATGTCGCGAACACGGTCGACCACGGCCGGCTCACCCTTCATCGGGGATCACCCCGGGTGGGATCGCTGCGGGTACGGCTGTGTCCGGGGCGTTTTCTCCCTCCCGGTTCAGGTTGATCGAGAAATGGCAGATGTCGAAGGGGAAGAGCTGTAACAGGGCGTAGTCGGCCCTGTCCCTGCCGGCTTCTGATCGGCCGACGCTTCCCGGGTTGAGGTACCTGACGCCCCCGGTGGTCCGAGCCATGGGGCGGTGGGTGTGCCCCACGATGACCACGTCGGCTTCGGTGTTCCCCCTCGTTGCAGGAACCCGATCGTCGGGAAGGTCTGGGGAAAAGGCATCCTTTCCACCCCCGGGGGCGGCATTGGTGACCAGGAGCCTGACCCCCCGGAGCATGAAACGCCGGGTCGAGGGCAGGTTCTCGAGGTAGGTGAGCCGAGCCGGGGAGAGAACCCCTGCAACCCGGGCCGGGTCCGAGGTATCGTCGCCCGATAATCTCCGCCCTTTCCGTGCCGCCCTGACGACCTTCCTGTCCATCTTGCCAGCGATGTCGATCGATCCGATCTCCTGCAGGCGACGGATCACCTCGTCCGGCGAGGACCCGTACCCGACCAGGTCGCCGGCGTTGATGAAACCGGTCGCTCCACGCATCGTCGCATCCGCGATCACGGCCTCGAGAGCGGGGAGATTGCCGTAGACATCCGCGATCAGCGCAATCCTCGCAGGGCCGGTCCCTTCGTTCAAATGCTCGAGACCTGCGGGAGGTTTCATCGTCTCGTCCCGGGCATGAAGGAGCCGCTCCTGGAGATGTTCGAAGAACCGGTTCTCCTGCAACTCGTTCCAGTATTCGACCGCATGTGCATGAATCCGGGTCCGCTCGGCGCGACGGTCCTCGATCAGGTGACGGACGCCCGGTTCGATAAAGATGAAGAAACCGTCGTGGCCGAAATAGGCGATCGTCCGCGTTCGTTCTTCCTCGAGGAAGATCGGCAGCATCTCGAGCCAGACATCGCAGTCGTGCATCTCGCCGAGGAGGTCCTGGAGGCGTTTGAGGACCCTGAGTTCTCCCTTGAGCCCGTCGTCGAAGAGCGCCCCGAAGGCCTCGAGCGTGTACCGAAAGCGCTTGGCGGCGATCCGCATCTCATGGTGTTCATCCACCCGGCCCGAGTCGGATAGGGCGGGGGCATGGACGTTGAGCCCGTCGATGCGGAGCATGGACTGGAGGTATGCCGTGTCGTATACGGTCGCAGAACGAGGATCCGCACCATCGAGCCGGAGCCTGACCTCCAGGGTCCTGAACCGCTCGGCCATCTCCTCCAGTAGGCGCGAGGACTCCATGACGTCGAGCCCGGAGACGACATCCGGTTGGAGCCGCTCCCGTTCCTGCTCGAGCCGGAGGAGGAGGCACTCGATCCCCTGCTGTCCCGACGGAGCGACCCTCGCGGGATCGGGGAGTTGCGCTTCGATATCACGCCTTCGTTTGAGAGCGACTGCAAATCGCGCGAGCAGGCTGCGGAATCCAGGAAAGAGCGGTTGACGTACCTCTTCGGGCGGTGGGGATGCCGTGGTGGCCGGCAGAGCCGGGTGGGCATGGGTGCGAATCGACATCTCGGGTGGGACGGAGCCGTCGGCAGCGGCGATCACGTGGAGCCCGGGTTCGGTCGGGTCCGGTCGCTCGGGGAGACGTCCTGCATACGAAAGGAGAAAGTCGATCTGGACGTCGGCATCCCGAGCGGCGCCGAGAGCACGGGTGATCCCCCGGACCCCGCGCAGCCAGCGTCGGAACTCCCGATCGCCGACACACCCCTCCAGCAGGGGGAGCGCCGCACGCACCCGGCGGGATGCGACCCGCATCCGATGGACGAACTCGATATCTTCTCCGGCCCGAACCCCGTCGATCTCCCTGTGGAGGTCGGGGAGGAGACCCATGAGGAGCCGTGCACAATAGAGGCAATAACCGGGATCGCGACCGGGCGTCCGCCGAACCTTTCCACGTCGTGACATGACCGTCTCAGCAAAATTCGCGCGGCTTCAGCGAGCCGTCGTTCTGTCCGGCGGCAGTGAACCACTCGCCCCGGTGATCGATCATCCATGCCTGCGTATCGAAGGGTTCGGCTCCGTTTTCCGGGATGACCCGTTCGTACGAGCCGTCGGCCCGGAGCCGCCTGGCCTTGGCCGTGTCCTGAAGGTGGATGTCGAGAATCTGGTGGGCGACCACCCCCCTGATGGCCGGGTCGTTGAAGGGGAAGAGTATCTCCACTCGTCTATCCAGGTTACGGGGCATCAGATCGGCCGACCCGGAGAGGATCTCTTCATCGCCCCCGTTACGGAAGTAGTAGATCCGCGAGTGTTCGAGGAATCGGCCGACGATCGAACTGACCGTGATCCGTTCGGAGAGCCCTGGGATGCCCGGCCGGAGGCAGCAGATGCCGCGGACCTGGAGGTCCACCCGCACGCCAGCCTCCGAGGCCCGGTACAGGGCGTTGATACAGTCCCGGTCGACAAGGGCGTTCATCTTGAAGGCGATATGCCCGTTTCCGTGGGCACGATGAACCTCGATCTCGCGTTCGATCCTGGATAGCAGACCGGAGCGGAGAGAGACGGGCGCAACCAGCAGGCGACGGTACCGGCTGATCCGAGCATACCCGGTCAGAAAATTGAAGAGGTCCGATACGTCCGCCCCGATCGAGCTGTCCACGGTAAATAGCCCGATATCAGTGTAGACTCTCGCCGTGCCCGGATTGTAGTTCCCCGTCCCGAGGTGGACGTATCGGACGATACCGGAGGGCTCTCGACGGACCACCATGCAGACCTTGGCATGGACCTTGACCCCGACGAGGCCGTAGACCACGTGGACCCCGTCCCGCTCGAGGGCCCGAGCCCATCCGATATTGTTCTCCTCGTCGAATCGTGCCTTGAGCTCAATCAGGGCCGTGACCTGCTTGCCGTTCTCCCGTGCCTCCATCAGCGCGTCGACCACCGGCGAGTTTGGTCCGACCCGGTAGAGGGTCATCTTGATGGCGAGCACATCGGGATCGGACGCCGCCCGCTGCAGGAACGTGATGAAGGGCGTGAACGAGTCGTACGGATGGTAAAGCAGGATGTCCCCGCGCCGGATCGCGGCGAAGGGATCCTCCTCGGCGGCGAGGGCGGGCGGCACCGCGGGGTAAAAAGGCGGGTCACGGTGTTCGGGGCGGGGGAGGGAGGCTAGCTGCATCAGGTCCGCCATCCCGATCGGACCGTCGTTCCGATAGATCATTTCCTTACCGACCCCGAGGTGGCGCGCGACGAAGTCGCACCGCGTCTCGGGCATCGCACGTTCGACCTCGACCCGGACGGGTTGGCCCACCCGCCGCATCTCCACGCTCTCCTCTACTGCAGTCAGGAGATCGGAGGCCTCGTCCTCCTCGATCTCCTGGTCGGCATTGCGCGTGATCCGAAAGGGATATGCCTCGAGGACGACGAGACCGGGAAAGAGCATGTCGAGGTTTGCCGCGATCAGGTCTTCGAGGAAGACGAACTCCCGGACACAGGGGGAGGCCTGAGATCCTTCTGCATCCGGAGGGATGGCGATCAGCCGGGGATAGATCCCGACCGGAACCTTGAGACGCGCGAATCGATCGCCGTTTTCAGGATCGCGCACAATGATCGCGAGGTTGAGCGAGAGGTTCGAGATGAACGGGAACGGGTGCGACGTGTCGAAGGCAAGCGGGGTCAGGACCGGAAAGATATCGGACTCGAAGAGCTGGCGGAGGCGCCCCCTCGATACCTGGTCCAGCTCTGCGACCTGCCGGATCCTGATCCCCGCGCGATCGAGGCTCGGGAGGAGTTCGTCGTTCCAGCACTGTTCGGCCGACTGCAGGAGCGGTATCAGTGCTTTTCGGATCTCCGTCAGCTGCTGATGGGGGGTCATGCCGTCGGGGTGTGTTCCGACAGAGCCTTCGAGCCTCTGACGCTGCAGGCCGGCCACCCGGATCATGAAGAATTCGTCGAGGTTATTGGCAAAGATCGCAAGGAACTTGATCCGTTCGAGGAGTGGGTGCGAAGCATCGAGCGCCTCGTCGAGCACCCGCCGGTTGAACTCCACCCAGCTCAGCTCGCGATTGATGTACAATCTCTGATCCGCCGGGGCCCGAGGTCGGTCGCACTCGCCATCGGGATCCGTTTCTGTCTGCACGTCTGTCATGCTCATGCCTCAACCTCCAATTGTCGGAGTCGTGAGAGATCAATCTCTATGTTTTAGATCCGAAGTATATATTTCCATCAGGTATTATCGAGTTTCGAGTCGGTTACCGTTTCGACGCTCCGGAGACGGGCGGCCAGGTCCGCTGCATGGGACCCGAACCAGTACAGATGACCGCACGGGTCGCACCAGAAGAACTCGGTCTCTCCGGGTTTGAAAGGTGCGTACGGGGCGGCCGCGATCTCGCTGGTCGAGGCGGGTCGGAGGGGAAAATTGCAGACCGAGCACCGGGTGAGCCGGAGCACGGGTTCGACGAGGTCCGATCGGGTGAGGGCGGCCACCTGTTCGAGCACGTCCCTGCCGGGGACCAGGATCCCTCCGCGTCGGGCGAGCTCATGGTCCCGAGTGAGGAGGACGCGCCCCTCGTCGACGGCGCGACGGAGGAGCACGGTGTCCTCGTCGGGCCCTCCCGGACCGAGCTCTGTCGCGGCCAGGGTGTCGTAGCCGAGGAAGCGGAGATAGCGAACGAGCGGGCCGAGCATCCGGTCCACGAGGAACCGCGTCTGCTCAGGCACGGGAAATCTCTCGGACAATCGGGACCGCCTCGCCACACTGCCGGCATCGCCCGTTCTCGAGCCCCTGGATGCGCCCCTGCATCAGGTTCCGCTCGATCAGGAGGTTCCTGCACTTCGGGCACCAGGTGTTCTCGTACCGGTGTCCGCCGACGTTCCCGAGGTATGGGTAGCGGATTCCGAGCTCGCGCGCCCGCTCGTAGATCTGCTCGAGCGCCCGGATTGGCGTCGCCGGCCGGTCCCGCATCCGGTAGTCGGGGTGAAAGCGGGTGAAGTGCATGGGCGTCTCCGGCCCCAGGTGCTCGACGACCCATCGGATCAACCCCTCGATCTGCTCGGGCGCATCGTTCAGGCCCGGGATTACGAGCGTGACCGTCTCGACGTGCATGCCGACCTCCTTCGCCCGTTCGGTCGAGGTGAGGACCGGGTCGAGGTGCGCGCCGCAGACGTCGCGGTAGAACGTCTCGTCAAAGGCCTTCAGGTCGACCCGGAACGCGTTCAGCATGGGGGCGAGCTCGTCGACGGCCTCCTCGGTCATGTAGCCGTTCGTGACGTAGACTGTGCCGAGGCCGGCCTGACGGGCGAGCCGCGCCATATCGAGCGAGAACTCGAAGGACATGGTCGGCTCGTTGTAGGTCCAGGCGACCGAGGCCGCACCCGTGGCGAGGGCGTGCTCGACGGCCTTCTCGGGGGTGATCTCGGGCAGGGACGTGATCGCTCGTTCGGCACGGGAGAGCTGCCAGTTCTGGCAGTGCTCGCAGGTGAAGTTGCACCCGACCGACCCGAGCGAGTAGCAGAGGGTGCCGGGTAGGAAGTGGTTGAGCGGCTTCTTCTCGATCGGGTCCACGTTCTCGGCGCTGACCCGGCCGTACGAGGCCGTATAGAGGCGGCCCTCCCGGTTCAGGCGGACTCCGCACCGCCCGGCCCGACCGTCCGCGATATGGCACCGATGGTTGCAGAGCCGACAGTCCGTGGTCCGGTCGGGGTTTCCCGTGTAGAGCAAAGCCTCGTGCATGGACGCCACCGATCCCCGAATCGGAGCCCCATCTATATTAATCCCGGTCCTCGTCGTCGCAGTCGACATCGGCCTCGAGCACGAGGGAGCCCCGATACCCGCAGACGTGGCAGAGGTAGACCGGCCCGAGATAGCCGCCGGCGACCGGAAAGATCTCGCGGGACCCGCACGAAGGACACTGAAACATCGCAACAGGTATATCTGGTCTTCATGGCCATTAATTCCTCAGATGTCGGGTCCCTCGCGACAGCCCGGAGGACGGGCGTGAAGACGATCGTGCTCTCCCTCGGAGGATCGGTCCTGATCCCCTCGCTCGAGACAAACACCCTCTCAGCATACGCAGAGGCGCTCGGCCGGCTTGCCGACCGGTTCCAGGTCTTCGTCGTGGTCGGCGGCGGCGGCGAGGCGCGGCGGTACATCGGCTGCGCCCGCGACCTCGGGGTCGACGAGGCCACCCTCGACGAGCTCGGGATCCTGGTCACGCGCCTGAACGCCCGGCTCCTGATCGCGGCTCTCGGCCGTGCAGCATACCCGTGCGTCCCCGAGACCTACACCGGGGCCCGGGTCGCCGGGCTTGCGGGCCGGGTCGTCGTGATGGGCGGAGTGGCGCCGGGGCAGACGACGGACGCCGTCGCGGCCGTCCTGGCCGAGGAGGTCGGGGCCGACCTGCTCGTGAACGCGACCTCGGTCCCGGGGATCTTCACGGCCGACCCGAAACGCGATCCGGACGCGATCCGGTACGAGACCATGACCCCCGCCGAGCTCCTGGCGCTCGTCAGCCGCGAGCGCCTGAGCGCCGGGTCGAACACGGTGATCGATCTCGTCGCGGCCAAGGTCGTGGAGCGATCGGGGTGCCCGATGGTCGTGCTCGAAGGGCGCGACCCGGCCCGGATCGTGGACGCGATCCTGACCGGCGTCTTCGTCGGGACGATCGTCGCGCACGGGGCCTGCTCCCCGCTCCCGCTCTGACGGGGGGGCCCGCGGCCTGAACACGAATGCTTTTCCCCCGGCGGCTCCAATCGATCTGGGCGCCGGGGTAGTAGGGTAGCCTGGTTATCCTAGAGCGTTTGGGACGCTTTGACGGCAGTTCGAATCTGCCCTACCCCATTCGTGGACGACGCAACCTGTTCCCTGATCTACGAGACGCTTGCGACTGTCTATCCGCACGCCTGCGACCCGCAGGACTTCTTCTCCAGTCCGTTCCAGGTGCTCGTCCTGACCATCCTCTCAGCCCAGACAACGGACGCGCAGGTCTGGGCGATCCGCGGCCCGCTCTTCTCCCGGTACCCGACCCCCGAGGCTCTGGCCCGGGCGGACCGGACCGATCTCGAAGCGATCATCCACCCGACCGGGTTCTTCCGGGCGAAGGCCCGGCATATCATGGGCGCAGCCCGGATGCTTGTCGACGAGTTCGGGGGGAAGGTCCCGTCGACGATGGAGGACCTCGTCCGGCTCCCCGGGGTCGGGCGAAAGACGGCGAACATCGTCCTCTATCACGGGCTCGGCCGGAACGAGGGGATCGCCGTGGACACCCACGTGCTCCGACTCGCCCACCGGATCGGATACACGGACCACGTCGATCCGGGCCGGGTCGAACGCGACCTCATGGCCTGCCACCCCCGGGAGGCGTGGGGGGCTCTGACCGACCTGCTGATCGCGCACGGCCGGGCGATCTGCACGGCCCGCCGGCCCCGGTGCGCGGAGTGTCCGATCGCCGGGCACTGCCGGTACTTCCGCAAGGTCTACTCCGCGGCCCCCGGATAGACAGAGCCCATATGACCCATACCCCGACCTGGGGAGCTCATGGACCGGCATGAAGCAGGGCGGTGCGCACGGGCTCCGGGGCAGAGGGAGATCCGATCCTTCATGTGGTCTCCTGACAGAATATGCATAAGATGCCGAGCCCGCCTCTCGAACTGATTATCCTGATCATCGGTATCGCCCTGATCTTCGATTTCACGAACGGCTTCCACGACTCGGCCAACTCGATCTCGACAGTGGTCTCGACCAGGGTCCTCTCCCCGAGGGCGGCAGTCGCGTTTGCGGCGTTCTTCAACTTCATCGCCGCCTTCGGTTTCGGCGTTGCGGTCGCGAGCACAATCAGCAAGATCATCAACCTGGACTACGTGGCGACCGAGATCGTGCCGTACATCGTGCTCTCCGCCCTGATCGGAGCGATCAGCTGGAACCTCATCACCTGGGTCATCGGCCTCCCGACCTCCTCGTCGCACGCCCTGATCGGCGGGCTCGCCGGGGCCGGGATCTCGGCAGCGGGCATCGCCGCAGTGAAGATATCGACCGTCGTGGTGGTGGCCCAGTTCATGGTGATCTCGCCGATCATCGGGCTCATCGTGGGCTTCCTCTTCATGGTCCTGGTGCTCCGTCTCTCCAGGAACCATCCGCGGGAGCTGGCGGACAAATACTTCAGGCGTCTGCAGCTCCTCTCGGCCGCGGCCTACAGCTTCAGCCACGGCACGAACGACGCGCAGAAGACGATGGGGATCATCACGCCCCTTCTCTTCAGTATCGGATATTTCGGTGCGGATATCGACCCCAATCACCTGCCGGTCCCGCTCTGGGTGATCCTGGCGGCGCACGCCGCGATCGCGCTCGGCACCTTCTCGGGGGGCTGGCGGATCGTGAAGACGATGGGTTACAAGATCACCCGGCTCCGCCCGGTCCACGGATTCGCGGCCGAGACGGTGAGCGCGGGGACGATCATCGGGATGTCGATCGCCGGGATCCCGGTGAGCACCACCCACATCATCAGCTCGGCCATCATGGGCGTGGGCACGACAAAGGGGCCCGGCGCGGTGCGGTGGGGCATCGCACGGAACATCGTCGGAGCCTGGATCCTGACGATCCCGGCCAGTGCCGCAATCGGGTTCATCGCCTTTTACGGCCTGAGTTTCTTTCTCTGAGCGGCTACCAAGCCCTTTTTTTGCGCCATCTCAGGAGGGCCGACGGCTCGGATTGGGCGAGCAAAAAAGAGTTCCGGAGGACCCGGTGTATCTCAGGTATGCCGGATCACGATGTCGGAGATGATGTTCGCGACGGTCTCGCAGCGGTCGGTGGCCCGCTCGAGCTCCTCGTACACGTCCTTGAGCTTCAGGATCCGGATCGCGTCGTTCGTCCGGAAGAGGTCCATGAAGGCGTGCCCGAGCACGTCGTCCGCCAGGTTCTCGAGCCGGTTGATCTCGATCACCCTCGCGCCCACGTCCTTCGCGTCCTTGAGCTTTCTCAGGCCCCGGATCGCGCCCTGCAGTTCAACGGTCGAGAGCTGGATCAGCTTCGCGAGCTGCCGCATCACGTCGTCCGACTCCTCGACTCCGTAGACCCGCATCTTCTGGACCGACCCCTCGACGCAGTCCAGGACATCGTCCAGGACCGAGGCGAGGCGGGAGATCTCCTCGGGCTCGAGAGGCGTGATGAACGTCCGGTTCAGGTGATGGTAGATACGGTGCGTGACCGTATCCCCCGCGTGCTCCAGGTCCTTCATCTGCGGACAGCACTCGACCGGGTTCGTCCCGGACTCGGTAAAACGCACGAGCAGGTCGGCTGCCTCGACCACGATGTCGACCAGCTCCTCGAACAGGTCGAAGAAGACCTGGTCCTGCGGGATCAGCACCTCTCTCAAGCCCACAATAGATCAGAGATACTGTACGCCAGCGCAGGTAAAACAGTTGGTGTCGGCCTTCGGCGGCGCGCGTTCCGTCCGCCCCAATCCCTCACCATGACCGGAAGTCGGGGCCGGAGGTGATGAGCGCGTACGTCATCGGCCGTCCTGTAGGTCCCGTTCGCAGGTTACGAGAGTGGAGTTTCCAGAAGAAGACAAAAGGAATCGAAGAACAATGGACCGAGCGGGAATTGAACCCGCGGCCTCTACCATGCCAAGGTAGCGATCTACCCCTGATCTATCGGCCCGTTGCCTTATCCTATAGGCCGGTCGAGCATTTAAGAATTGCCGACCCGGCTCCTCCACGCCGACGAAAATCTGATGGTCCTTCCGGGTCCACCTGAGGAGGCGGAGTCTGGTATGGTCAGGGTCGGTGTGCATGTCTCGATCGCGGGATCGATCGAACGGGCGGTGGCGCGGGCCGCTGAGATCGGGTGCGATACGTTTCAGATCTTCTCGAGAAACCCGAGGGGATGGGCCGCAAAGCCCCTCTCCGACGAGGACGCGGCCCGGTTTCGCTCGGCACTCGCCGTCTCGGGCATGGCTCCGGCGGTCGACCACATGCCATACCTGCCGAACCTGGCCTCCCCGAAGGACGAGCCGTACGAACGCTCGGTGCAGGGGCTCGAGGACGAGCTCGTCCGGGCCGCCGCGCTCGGCATTCCCTATGTGGTGACCCACCTCGGCCATCACCTGGGTGCGGGGGACGCCGTCGGCGAGGCGCGCGTGATCGCGGGCCTCAATCGGGCCGTGGGGTCGGCCCCCCCCGGCGTGATGCTCCTCATCGAGAACACGGCCGGCGAGAAGAACAGCGTCGGATCCCACTTCGCTTCGATCGCCCGGATCCTCGAGGGGTGCGCCTGCCCCGACCGGCTCGGCGTCTGCTTCGACACCTGCCACGCCTTCGGCGCCGGGTACGACCTTCGGACGCAGGACGGCGTGGACGGAGTGCTCGCCGGGTTCGACGACGCGATCGGTCTTGCCCGCCTCCGCGTGGTCCACTGCAACGACTCGAAGGGAGCGCTCGGCTCGGGACTCGACCGGCACGAGCATGTCGGCCTCGGCGCGATCGGCGAGGAGGGATTCCGGCTCCTCCTCCACCGCCCCGAGTTCCGCGACCTGCCGTTCATCTGCGAGACCCCGGAGGACGGACGGCGGGACGGCGCCGGCAATATCGCGAAGGTCCGCGAGCTCGCCGCCTGAACCGGCGCATCTCTTCCCTGTTTTTAACCCTCCACTCCGGAATCTATCACGATGAGCGAAAGGTTATACGTTAATCGACGAAAATTATCATGATTTAAGATTAGGATACCATGACCCGAAGAATGCTCAGCGAGTCCGAGGGGTACGACCTGCTCCGTGAGTACGGCGTGCCCGTTCCAGCATTTGAGAGCGTGACCTCACCCAAGGCGGCGGGAGCGGCGGCCGAACGGATCGGTTTCCCCGTTGTGATGAAGATCGTCTCGCCCCAGATCGTCCACAAGTCGGACGCAGGGGGTGTCATCGTGGGCGTCGGGTCTGAGGAGCAGGCGGCAGCCGCGTTCACCAAGATCGTCGAGTCCGCCAAGGAGTACGACAGCGAGGCCGAGATCGTGGGTGTGATCGTCGAGGAGCAGGCCGCGCCCGGGCTCGAGCTGATCATCGGCGGCAAGACCGATCCGGCCTTCGGCAAGGTCCTCACGTTCGGCATGGGCGGCACCCTCGTCGAGCTGATGAAGGACGTGACCCTCCGCATTCTCCCGATCACCGAGGAGGAGGTCCGGTGCATGGTCCATGAGATCAACGCCTACCCCCTGATCGCCGGGTACCGCGGGATGAAGCCCCGCGACGAGGAGGGGCTCGTCCAGACCATCCTCTCGGTCGCCCGCTTCTTCGAGGAGGCCGCGAACGTGGTCGAGTTCGACATCAACCCGCTCCGGCTCTACGAAAAGGGGAGCCTCGCGGTCGACGCCCGCGTCATCGTGGACGACCACCCCCCGGAGCTCGTGATCGAAGACCGGCTCGAGCTCCCGCTTGAGTACTTCAACCCCCGCTCGGTCGCGGTCATCGGCGCTTCGTCCGACTCCAAGAAGATGGGATACGCGGTCATGCACAACCTGCTCCAGTTCCCGGGGCAGCTCTATCCGGTCAACAACAAGCGCAGCGATGTCCAGGGACTCAAGGCCTACCGATCGGTCAAGGACATTCCGGCACCGGTCGATATGGCCGTCGTCACGGTACCCGCGAACTTCGTGCCGATGGTGATCGAGGAGTGCGGCCAGAAGGGGATTCCGATCGTCGTGGTGATCACGGCCGGTTTCAAGGAGATGGGTGAGACGGGCAGGGCCCTCGAGGAGCGGATCATGGCGATCGCAAAGGGCTACGGGACCCGGATCATCGGCCCGAACTGCCTCGGCCTGATCGTGCCGCCCCGCGGCCTCGACACTACCTACGTCCACGAGTCCCCCCGCGCCGGGAACATCGCGTTCATCTCGCAGTCGGGCGCGATCATCAATACGGTCGTTGACTGGTCGCTCGCAGAGGACATCGGCTTCTCGGCAGTCGTCTCGGTCGGCAATCAGGCGGACCTGAACTTCCTCGACTACCTGAACTGGGTCAAGCGCGACCCGAAGACCAAGGGAGTCATCCTCTATATCGAGGAGATCAAGAACGGCAAGGCCTTCATGAAGGTCGTCGAGGAGGTCGCACGCGAGAAGCCGGTGGTCGCGATCAAGTCCGGCTCCTCCACAAAGGGGCAGGCCGCGGCCTCGTCGCACACGGGCTCGCTCTCGGGGTCGTACGACGTCTACATGGAGGCGTTCCGGCGCTCGGGCGTCATCCCCGTCCACACGCTGACGGGCACGTTCCAGGTCGCCGAGATGCTCGCGTCGCCCAAGGGCTATCCCCAGGGCAAGCGCGCGGTCGTGATCACGAACGCGGGCGGCTTTGCCGTGCTCTCGTCCGATTACTCCGAGCGGTACGGGATCGAGCTCGTCGACCTGCCGCCCGAGATCGTCGAGGAGATGAACGGGTTCCTGCCGGAGTTCTGGAACAAGAACAACCCGATCGACCTGCTCGGCGACGCGACCGATAAGCGTTTCCAGAAGACCTTCGAGCTGCTGGCAAAGCACGACGACCTCTGGGACATCGCCTTCGTGGTCTCGTTCCCGAACCTGGTGCTGAGCTCGGAGCAGATCGCGAACGAGATCGTCCGGTTCTCGGGACTGACCGGCAAGATGATCGTCGGGACGCTTCTCGGCGGCGACTCGATGCAGCGCGGCCGGAGCATCCTGCGCGAGCACCAGATCCCCTCCTTCGAGGAGCTCGACTTCACCTTCAGGGTGATGGGGCGCATCCTCTGGCAACAATTCCGCTGACTCCTCTCTTTTTTCGATCGTCGCCGGACATACTCTGAAATATCCCCGAAGCGATAGTTTAGAATAGATCCGACCCCGTCGCCACGGGGCCCGATGGAGGGGAATTCCTGGACCCTGCACGACGCCCGGTCTCTCGCCGGCACCCGATTCTCCGCCGTTTCCGGCCATTGTACGTCGTGGTCCTCGTCCTCCTGTTCGTCTCCTGCGTCGGGGCGGTGGATATCAGCGGGCCGACCGAGATCCGGGAGCCGGGGACCTATCGCCTGACCGCGGACATCACCTATACGACCGGGCTTGCCGCGATCACGGTCTCGGCCTCAGATGTGGTGATCGAGGGCGGCGGCCACCTCGTCCAGGGCCCAGGGAAGAACCGGGACGCGGCCGGCATCCATGTGGCTCACGGCCTCGCGCCTCCGCAGAACGTCACGATCCGGAACCTCCGCGTCGAGGGGTTCCAGTACGGGGTCTACCTGGTCGGGGCGGCGGGGTGCCGGGTGGAGGACGTGACGGCCTCAGGAAACCGTGTCGGGATCGGCGCCAACCAGGGCGCGCACAACACGGTCCTCACGGGCGACCGATGCTTGGAGAACGGCTACGGGGTCGTGTTCGCCTCGTCGAACGGAGCGACGGCCCGGGACTGCGTGATCGGCGGGAACAGCGACGGCGGAGTCTACCTCTTCTCAACCGGCGGCAACACGTTCACGAACAACCGGTTCGAGAACGCGCGGAACGTGGTCTTCGGCAACACCCCGCAGCCGAACATCTGGAGCCGACCGGCCGCAGTCGGTACCAGCATCGCCGGCGGAGCGACCCGGGGCGGCAACCTCTGGCTCCAGCCCGACGGGCAGGGCTTCTCCCAGGCCACACCGGACCGCGGGGACGGCTTCTGCCGGTCGCCGTACGTGCTCGCCGACGGAAACTCTGACGAGCTGCCGTATGCGGCCGTACCTTCGACAGTGACGACGACATCCGCGACAGAGACCCCTGCGCCGACAACAGTAGCACCACCCCCGCCGTCGGTCACTGCCACCCCGACTGAAGGACCCACCTCGCTTCCCACGGGAACCCCGACAACCGGTACAACCCCGGTCCCGATCACGGTCCCGACGGTCATCACCGCGCCCGGCACGTACGCGATCGCCGCCGACATCGTCGGCACCGATTCCGGGAGCGCGACGATCGCGATCACGTGCTCGGACGTGACATTGATCGGCAATGGTCACACGGTCGAAGGGCCGGGTGAAGGATGGGGGATCCTGCTCCACAGCGATACCGGCTCCCTCTCGAATATCGCGATCAGCGATGTGACCGTGCGGGGCTTCGCCTACGGGGTCATCTTCCACCGGGTGACGGGCGGGTCGCTCAAGAACTCCCATGTGACCGGCTGCTCCCAGTTCGGCCTCGGGATCTCCGAGTCCGGGAGCAACGTATTTGTCAATAACGAGTTCGTCAACGACCTGAGCGTCAACCTCTACGAGGCCCAGTCCAACACCTGGAATTCCGGGAAGGCGCCGGGGACCAACATCGTCGGGGGCCCGAACGTGGGGGGGAACTACTGGGGAAGACCGGACAGGACCGGCTTCTCGGACCTTCAGCCGAACCGGGGGGACGGGTTCTGCCCCGAGCCCTACCGGCTCGACGGCTCCAACGCCGACGAACTCCCGCTCGCCTCGCTCACCGCGCCGACCGCGACCCCGACCCCGACCTCCGGTCCGACGACCGTACAGCCGACGGTCACCACGGCCGTGCCGACGACCCCCGGCCCCACGAAGACCATCCCGATTCCCAGCAAGACGATCACACCGGTCACGACCGGGACCACAGCCGTACCGACGGTGACGGTGACGGTGACGGTGACGGTGACGGTCACGGCGACATCGACCGGGAACCAGACGCCGACGCCGACGCCAACGCCGAACGTGACGGTGACCGTGACCCCGACCGGGAACATCACGCCGACGCCGACGCCAACGCCGAACGTGACGGTGACCGTGACCCCGACCGGGAACATCACGCCGACCGTGAGCCCGACGGTCACCCCGAACCCCACGGTCACGATCATCCCACCTGTCCCGCCCGTGCCGGCACCTCCGTCGGACGCCCGTCCGATCACCGGTCCGATCGTGATCACCGAGCCCGGGTACTACCTGCTCCAGAACGACATCCTCTCGACGGACGCGCTCGTCGCGATCGACATCAGGTCCTCGGACGTGATCGTGAACGGGAACGGGCACACGATCTCGGGCAACGGGCTCTTCAACACCTACGGGGTCTCAGCCTATCGCGCCGACGGCCCGCTCTCGAACGTGCTGGTCGCCAACCTCGAGATCGAAAACTTCTACTACGGCTGCTCGTTCTGGAACACCCACGACGGACGGATCGACGCCGTGAGGGCCCGGAACACCGCCTACGGCATCCTCCTCCAGTCGTCGACCGGGAACCTGGTCCATGAATGCGAGTCGTTCGCCAACCGGCAGGGGGGCATCCTCCTGCTCGCCGCCTCGGACGGGAACACCCTCTACCGGAACCGGGCCGACGACCAGAACTGGGGGCTGTACCTCTCGGCGTCCGAGCGCAACATGCTCCTCTCGAACCGGGCCGAACGGAACCTCATCTCGGGGATCGGCCTCTTTGCGGCCGGGAACTCGACGATCGTCAACAACTACCTGAACAACACGGAGAACACCGGGTTCGACGGCAACCCGCTCCCGAACCTCTGGAACATCAACCTCTCGGTCGGGCAGAACATCATCGGGGGCCGGCTCTTCGGCGGCAACTTCTGGTCCGCGCCCGACGGGACCGGGTTCTCGGAGGTCTCGCCCGACGCGAACAACGACGGGATCTGCGACATCCCGTACGTGCTCAGCCCGGGAAATACCGACGCCTTCGCTCTCCACGGGCGGAACGCCTCGGCCGATTACATCCCGATCACCGGCTCGATGGTGATCACCGAGCCCGGGCGGTACCGACTCCTCAACGACATCGCGGCGACCACTCCGGTCGGGATCGAGATCCGGGTCTCCGACGTCGACCTCGACGGTGCCGGGCATAGGCTCACGGGCACCGGAACCTACAACACCTACGGGGTCCTCGCCTACAACAACACGACGCCTCTCTCGCGGGTGCGCGTCGCGAACATCACGGTCGAAGACTGGTGGTACGGGTGCTCCTACCGGTCCGTCCGTGACAGCGAGATCAAAAACCTGACGGCCGCCCGGAACACCTATGGCGTGGTCCTGACCGGCTCCTCGACCGTGCGGGTCCACGCCGTCACCGCGCGCGAGAACGCGCAGGGCGGGCTCCTCCTCCTCGAGGGCTCCACGCAGAACCAGGTCGAGAACGCCACGGCCGAGGGGAACCTCTGGGGGATCTACCTATCGGGCTCCAATGCCAACCGGATCACCCGGTCGCGGATCGGCAACAATACCCTCTCCGGGATCGACCTCGTCTCGTCGGGGGAGAACACGATCGCCGACAACGCCTTCCGAAACGTCAACAACACGGCCCTGCAGGGGACCATCAAGGCCAACGCCTGGAACCTGACCCCCACGCCCGGGCCGAACACAATCGGGGGCCGGAGCCTCGGCGGCAACTACTACGGCTCCCCGAACGGGACCGGGTTCTCGGACCTGGTGCCCGATCGGGACGGCGACGGGTTCTGCGACGCACCGTTCGAGGCCGGGGCCCTGAATACGGACCGGTATCCGCTGGCGCCGCCCTGGTCCGAGCCCTTCACCCCGATCACGGGTCCGACCGTGATCACGAGCCCGGGGCGATACCGGCTCGAAGGGCCGATCACCGTCGGCGGAGAGGGGAACGGGATCGAGATCCGGTCCCCCGATGTCGACCTCGACGGCGCCGGGTTCGCCATCACGGGCTCGCGCACGCCGAACAGCAACGGGGTCTTAGTCACGGGGGTCGGCAACGTCACGCTCCGGAACCTCACGGTCTCGAACTGGCACGTGGGCGTGAACCTGGTCGGGGTGAACGGCTCGACCGTGCAGCGGGTCGCGGCGGACAGCAACGACTTCGGTGTCGCCTCGGTCGAGTCGCGGGCCCTCAGGATCGAGGAGGCGACGGCCGGGTCGAACACCTACGCCGGGGTCTCGCTCGAGACCACGCGGGACTCGCTCGTCTTCAACACGACCGCGGACCGGAACGAGTACGGCATCCTGGTCGCGGACTCTTCCAACTGTGTGATCCGCGATTGCCGCACGGAGGAGAACACCGACGGCCTGCAGCTGAACCGGGTCCAGGGTGTCGTGGCAGCGAACCACACGGCCGTGAAGAACGGGGTCGGGCTGCGGATCGAGCAGGCGACCGACCGGACACGGATCGAGGGGGCCGAGGCCTCCGGAAACGAGGCAGGGCTCCAGGTCACCGAGTCGGCGGGCCTGGCTGCGATCGGCGTGAACGCGACCAACTCGACCGGCGAGTACGGGATCGCGGTCAGGTCCTCGCCGAACATCCTGCTCCAGGGGTGCACGGCCTCGAACGGGACCTACGGGACCTATCTCTCCGGCTCGGAGCACGCGGTCATCGCCGGCTGCCGCGGGGATAACAACACCTATGCCGGGGTCATCCTGAACGCCTCATCCGGAGCCAGCGTCTCGGACGGACGGTTCTCCACGAACGGCGGGGCGGGGATCCAGGTCTACGGCTCGGACCGGGCCGAGGTCCGGGCGAACCAGCTCCGCCACAACTCGGTCGGCGTCAGGCTCGAGCGGGCCTGCGAGAACCGCGTGAGCGGGAACACGATCGAGGCGAGCAGGACGACCGGCCTCCTCCTGCTCCTCGGTTCGGACTCCAACACCATCTCGGGGAACCAGGTCCGCGGCGGCAACGCGGCGATCACCCTCTCGTCGTCGAGCGAGAACCGGATCGCGAACAACATCCTGATCGGAGCCCGACCGGTCGACCTCTCCACCGATTCCCGGCCGAACACCTGGCAGAGCCAGCCCGTGGCCTCGACCAACATCATCGGCGGCCCCTCAATCGGCGGCAATTACTACGGCGTCACCGACGCGTCGGGCTTCTCGGACTCGACCATCGACGACAACCACGACGGGTTCTGCGACAGGCCATACACCATCGGCGAGGGCAACACGGATACGCTCCCGCTCGCGCCCTGGTCTGCGGTCCCGACCCTGGCGCCGGTCGTCCCGGCGATCGGGGTCGACGGACGCGGGGGCGTCGCCCCGTACACGGTCTCGTTCCACGACCGCTCGACCGGGCACCCGACCCGCTGGTCCTGGTCGTTCGGGGACGGCGCGACCTCTGCCGAGCAGCACCCGGTCCACACCTACACGGGTCCCGGGATCTTCACGGTCACCCTCGTGGCCGAGAACGCGCTCGGCTCTGTGGCGAAGACCGAGCGGAAGTTCGTGACCGTCTGGGCTCCCTACGTCTCGAAGCCCGTGGCGAACTTCGTTGTTGAACCGGCCTCGGGCAAGGCGCCTCTCGGCGTCCGGTTCAACGACACCTCTGTCGGCTATCCGAGCTCGTGGGTCTGGAGCTTCGGGGACGGAGGCTCCTCGCACCTTCAGAACCCGGTCCACCGCTACATGAACGAGGGGACGTACACGGTCACGCTCCTGGTCAAAAACGAGCTGGGCGAGGACACGGAGGTCAGGACCGGGCTGGTCACGGTCGAGCGCTACCTCCGGACCATGCCGTCCGGCTGAGAAAAAAGAGGGTTTCAGTCCAGGTCGAGCGGCTTGAAGGCGGCCTTCGTGACGTCGCCGAGGCGCCCGCTGATCCGGTCGTCGATCGCACAGACGGGGCAGATATAATCGTCCGGCAGGTCCTCGAACTTCGTCCCTTTCGGAATCCCGTGCTGGGGTTCGCCTCGCTTCTCGTCGTAGACGTACTCGCAGACCCGGCAGATGTACTTCGTCGGGGTCCACTCGTCGAAGCCCCAGGCCCCGATCTTCCCCTTCCCCTGCAGCCCGCAGACGGCGCAGACATAGTTGTCGGGCAGATCTTCGAACTCGGTCCCGGGTGCGATTCCGTGGGCGGGCTCGCCGCGAAGCGGCGAATAGATGTATCCACAGACCCGGCATTTGAAACGGCGTACGGTCATGAACTAGTTCCTCCGGCAACCATCACTGGCCTCCACCAGGTATTATACCCTTTGCCGGCATCCCGGCTGCCGCAGGATCTTGATGGTGCATACCGACGATCTCGGCCGGACTCGACGGAGGATCAGCAGACGAGAGCTGAGAGGGAAACTCCAAAAAGGTGACCGGTCTGTCGTCGTGGTCGGTCCGCCGGCCCCGCCTTTCCACGGGAGGGGCTGCGCCACTTCCGTACGGACTAGGGGCCGGAGAGCGTCTCGATGATCGGCCATCGCGAGCCGTAGGGAATCGGCGTCCAGGTGCTGCCCGGGCGGTCCACGGAGCAGACGCCCAGCGCCTCCTCCTCGGTGTCGAACAGCAGGGGAGGGACAACGTCCCGTACTATCCGGGAGGTACCGGTCTCTTCCGGCAGCACGGCGTTCTGCTCCAGCCTCGAGAGCCGGGCCGTCTCGCTCTTCAGATCGTGGAGCTCTGTTCCGATGAAGGACGAGCGGGCCTCCGGCGTCGGCTGGTCCTCCCGGAACAGCGCGATATCGAAGTTGGCGAGTATGAGCCTGGCCAGGGTCGGCCTCAACGCGTCCCAGATGAGAGGATCTCCGAGAAGATGCAACCCGTGCAGCACGCCCGCGGGGCCGGAGGACGATCATGATCCGGCCCTCCTCTCTCTGCTCGATGAGGTCGACGAGGTCGTTCCTGAGTGATTCGGCATGGTCCATCCTGTTCACCTGTTCTGCCGGGATACATCCGGGAACCCGTATTTAGTATCTCCTCCGTCGCGTCCCGAGATTCGCATCATCGGTGCTGTCCGCGGCCCGTGAACCGGCAATTCTGTCCGATCGCCGGCGCGGGGAAAAGGCTATCCCCTGGCATCCGAACCGGTTGAGCGAGACCGCATGGCCCGCACCCAGCCCGAGTTCCTGCCGATGACGAGGAGAGAGATGGAACGCCTCGGTATCGACGAGGTCGACGTCCTGCTCGTGACCGGCGATGCCTACGTGGACCACCCGTCATTCGGCGCGGCCGTGATCGGGCGAGTCCTCTGGGACGCCGGGTACACGGTCGGGGTCAGCGCCCAGCCGCGCCCCGGGACCGACGACCTCCTGGCGCTCGGGCGCCCGCGGCTCTTCGTCTCGGTCTCATCGGGTGCGGTCGACTCGATGGTGAACCACTACACCCCGAACCTCAGGCGGCGATCCGAGGATGCCTACTCGCCGGGCGGGGTCCCCTGCCGGCCCGATCGGGCCGTGCTCGTCTACGCCGACCGGGCGCACGCGCTCTTTCCAGGGACGCCGCTCATCCTCGGGGGGATCGAGGCCTCGCTCCGGCGGTTCGCTCACTACGACTACTGGTCCGACACGATCCGCGCTTCGATCCTGGCCGACGCGCCGGCCGACCTCGTGGTCTACGGGCCGGGCGAGCGGCAGGTCGTCGCGATCGCGGACCAGCTGGACGCGGGGGAGGACGTCCGCGGGCTGCGCGGGATCCGGGGGACCATGTGGCGGTGCCCGCCGAAGGAGTGGCGGGGGACGGAGCACGAGGAGACGGTGGAGCTCCCGTCGTTCACCGAGGTCAGGTCGGATCCGGCTCGTTTCGCCGCGGCCCATGCCGCGCTGGCGGCCGAGCAGGACCCCTGCACGGGCCGACCCGTGGCCCAGGCGCACCCCAAGACCGTGGTGATCCAGAACCCGCCCCCCGCCCCGTTTGCGCCGGCCGAGCTCGACCGGGTCTACGACCTCCCCTATGCCCGCCGGCAGCACCCGTCGTACGGAGCCCCGGTCCCGGCCCTCGAGCCCGTCCGCTTCTCGATCACGAGCCATCGCGGCTGTTTCGGGGACTGCGCCTTCTGCGCCCTCTCCTGTCACCAGGGGCGGATCGTCCAGTCGCGGACGGCCGACTCGATCGTGCGCGAGGCCGAGCGGATGGCCCGCATGCCCGGTTTCCGGGGCGTCATCCAGGACGTCGGAGGGCCGAGCGCCAACATGTTCGGCCTCTCCTGTCCCCGCTGGTCGACGATCGGGGCCTGTCCCGACCGGCGGTGCGGGCCCGACTGCCCGTCGCTCGAGATCAGCCACGCGCCGCAGCTGGACCTCCTCCGGCGGCTTCGCGAGATCCCCGGGGTGAAGAGGGTCTTCATCGGCTCGGGGATCCGGCACGACCTCGCGCTCGCGGCCGAGCCCGCCTACCTCGAGGAGGTCTGCCGGCACCACGTCTCGGGACAGCTGAAGGTCGCACCCGAACACATGGTCGACGCCGTGACGGCACGGATGCACAAGCCTCCCCGTGCGGTCTTCGAGGCCTTTCGGGAGCGGTTCGAGGCGATCCAGGGCGGACGCGAGCGGCGGCAGTACCTGGTGCCGTACCTGATGTCGGGCCACCCCGGGTGCACGGTCGAGGAGATGGTCACGCTCGCCGAGTACCTCCGGGACCACGGGCTCTACACCGAGCAGGTCCAGGACTTCACTCCGACCCCGATGACCCTCTCGACTGCCATCTACGTGAGCGGGTCCGACCCATACACGGGCGAGGCGGTCCATGTCCCGAGGGGGCGTGAGAAACAGATCCAGCGGGCGCTCCTGCACTACCGCGACGAGCGGCAGCGCACCCTGGTGGAGGAGGGGCTCCGCCTGGCCGGACGCACAGACCTGATCGGGTCGACCTGGCAGTGCCTGATCCCCGGCGCCGCTACTGGTCCAGGAACGGGAGTTCGAGCATCGTCAGGTCGTCCGGCACGAGAACCTCGCCCCCGAAGACGGCCACCGCATCCCTGAGGTGGGTCGCGGACGAGGTGTAGCGTGAGGAGAGGTGGACGAGCGCGAGCCGGCGGGCGCCGACGCGGGCCGCAGCCTCCCCGGCCTCCCCTGCGGTCGCGTGGAAGACCTCGGCTGCCCGCTCTCGGTCGGCGTCTTCATAGGTCGCGTCGTGAATCAGGAGGTCGAGGCCCTGCGGAACGCCCGCTCGCAGGAGGTCGACGAAGCGAGTATCGCCCGTGTAGGCGACCGAGCGGCCGGGCCGGCCCGGGCCGAGCACCTGGTCCGGGCGCACCTCCCGCTCCTCGCCATCGACCATGACCTTGACCGTCTCTCCGCGCTGGAGCCGGCCGAAGAGCGGGCCCGGGCGGACGCCGAGGGCGATCGCCCCTTCGCGGTCGAACCGACCCGGCCGCCCGTCCTCGACGAGCATGTACCCGACCGACTGCATCCCGTGACGGGTCGCGAAGGCCCGGACGCGGTACCCGTCGAACGGCACCTCGTCCCCGGGCCGCAGCACGCGCCCGATGACCGGAAACCGCATGGTCGCGGTCGAGAGGTGCTCGATCACGTGGACGATCTCGTCGATCCCTTCGGGCCCGTACAGCCGGAGCGGCTCGGCCCGGCCGTTGAACGCGAGGGTCTGGACGAGCCCGAGGAGGCCGAGGTAGTGGTCCGCGTGCCAGTGCGTGATGAAGATCGCATCCACGGAGAAGCCGGTCTGGGCCCGCATCATCTGCTGCTGCGCTCCCTCGCCGCAGTCGAAGATCAGGGTGTCCGATCCGCGCCGGATCAGGAAGCAGGCCGGGTTCCGGTGCACGGTCGGCAGGGCGCCGGCTGTCCCGAGGAAGTAGACTTGCAGGGTCTCGCCGGCCATCAGCCCCACCCCCGGATGAGGGCGAGGGACCGGCACCCCTCCTCGATCGAGCGCCCCTCGACCACGGCGATACCCCGGTACGATGCGGCGATCACCGGTCCCATGCGACCGTAATCGATCGTCCCGGCTCCGAGCGGCAGGTGCTCGTCCGACTCGCCGTGATTGTCGTGGAGATGCAGGTGGTTCGCACGCGCGAGCTGGGCCACGAAGGCCGGCACGGCCCCGACCGTGTGGGCGTGCCCGAGGTCGAAACAGGCCCCAACCCCCTCGATCCCCTCGATCATCCCGAGGAGCTCGCCCGGGTCGCGGCAGAGGAACTCGCGGATCGCGATCATGTTCTCGAGGCAGGCGAGGACGCCGTGCTCGGCCGCTGATCGGCCGATCTCGCGGAGGGCCTCCTTCTGCGTGGCCCATGCCCGTTCCGGATCGAGCTTCGCGAGGGGCGAGAGGTACCCGGGATGGAAGGTCACCCGGTCGGTCCACTCGGCAGCCGCTGCGATGCAGGCCGTGATCTGCCGGATCGACTCGCGCAGGATCGGATAGTTGAGCGAGGCACAGTTCAGGTCGCCGTACGGGGCGTGGACCGTGACAGGCAGGTTCGTGGTCTCGATCAGATCGCGGATCCGGGCCAGCGCCTCCGGATTGTCGAGGCGGTAATCGCCCTCGGCCACGATCTCCCAGCCGTCGAAGCCGGCGCCGGTGAGGTCGTAGACCCACTCGGGCGGCGCAGTCACCTTCGCGGATGACGAGAAGTAGACAGAGAGGCTCATGCGTCCCCCCGCAGCCGGAGAAGCAGGGCCTGGACCTCGCGACAGTAGGCCTCGAGGCTTCCCTCGTTCGTCACGGCCTGTTCGGCCGACGAGAGCGCCTCGCCGAGGCCCCAGCCGAGCTCGCGTTCGTCGCGCCGGCGAAGGGCCGCCTCGTCGGCGAGGTCGTCGAGCCTACCGCGGCTCGCCAGGCGTGCGAGCCGAGTCTCGAACGAGGAGTTGACTCCGATCAGGGTAAACCCGGGCTCTGCCTCGCGAAACTCCTCCCCCTCGGCGTCCGAACGGATCCCGTCGATCAGCACGACCCGCGCCTTCAGGGCGCGGATCTCGGGGAGCATGAGCCGGGCGACCGCCCCACGCCCGTACTGCTCGCGCAGTTCCCCCGAGATCCGGCCGAGCACCATATCCTCGGGCGGCAGCCCGCGCTCCGCGGCGACCCGGCGTATGACGTCTCCCATGACCAGCACGGGGATGCCGAGCTCGGCTGCACACCTCGAAAATTCACCCTTGCCGCTTCCCGGCAGTCCCACGACCCCAATCAGCCTCATACTCCTGTTCTCCGCTATCTCGCGTCCTGATCCGGCACCGGCGGCCGACTCGTGCGGCGATCGCGGCCATCTCCTCGAACGTGAGCGGCGCCACTCCACCGTTGACACCCTGCTGGAGCACCAGCGGGACCCCGGCGGCCTCGCGCGCGATCGCGCCGATCTCGTCCTCGTATCCTCGGAAGAGCGTCACGACCACCTCGAATTCGGGCAGCCTGCCCTCGAGATAGGCCGTACGGCAGAGCACAAGCGACTCCCGGACCCGGTCCACGAGATCGACCCCGAAGAGACTGCCGTACCGCTCCCACCGGGCCTTGACATCCAGGGCCACGCGATCCACGAACCCCTCGTCGATCAGCCGGGCAAGGACCCGGGGATAGACGCCGTTCGTCTGGACTCCGACCCTCAGGCCGAGCTGGCGGCTCTGACGGGCCAGGTGCACCAGCGCCTCCTCCTGCATGGTCGGTTCGCCTCCCGTGAAGACGACGCCCGAGACGAGGGAGACGCTCCCGGCGATCAGTTCGACGACCTCGTCCACATCACGAAGGTCGCTTCCCGTGAGCAGGGCGACATTGTGACAGTAGAAGCATCGGACCGGGCACCCTCTGAGAAAGACCGTGCAGACGGCGCGTCCCGGCCAGTCAACCGTGCTGATCGAAACAAACCCGCCGAAGTTGACCGACAGTCGTATCACCGTGCATCATTCAATGCGCGAGGAGGTTTATTCAAATTAGTGGTTGATACGTCGCGGGATAAGAGGCGCGCGCGATCGCGCGGGCAACCGCGAGTCCCGGCCGGCACACGATCGAGATCGGCGGGGTCGACCGTCTGGAGATCCCAGTATCGCGTACCGCGTTTAACGAGGCGGTCCGCGCGATGGGGGACGCCGATGCCCTTCGATGACCCGCTCCGCTGCTCGCGGTGCCGGCAGGAGATCGGGCCGGCCGAGGGCGTGACGGTTCGCGGTGCCGGGCCGGGCCTGACCCGGCTGATCGCGGAGCGAGAGGCCTGCCGGATCGCGGTCGACGCGCCCGGCGTGACGCTCACGAACCTCGGCGGGTTCGGGTACGTCGGCGTGCAGGACGCGGCCGACCGGTTCTGCTGCGAGGACGTCTACCTGACCCACTCGCTCGACGGCCGGACGTACCTGCCGTTCGGGCAGAAGGGAGGGTGCACCGCGGCCTTCATGGTCTGGGGCCGGCGGGGGAAGACCGTGCGGGACCTGACGTTCCGACGCTGCACCGTGGAGAAGAGCTACCATCACAGCTTCTCGCTGAACCTCGCCGGCGCGAGCGAGGGCGGCGGCTTTGCCGATGTGCTCTTCGACCAATGCCACGCAGTCGGCGCCGGCTCGGGCCTGGAGGGGAAGGATGGCATGCCGGGCGTTCGGGACTGGTCGGGCGGCTTCGACATTCCCGACGCGGGCGATTTCGAGGGTTTAACTGTCCGGGATTGCCAGGCCCTCGACTGCTGGCAGGACGGGTTCCACCTTGACGGCAGCTGGAAGGGCCACCGGCAGATGGTGAAAGATGTCCGCTTCGAGCGGTGCGTCGCGGTCGACTGCGGCCGGCGCTCGGGGACCGTGCCGACCGAGCTCTACCAGTCGGGGTTCTACGTGCAGTCGGCAACCCTCGTCGACTGCCGGACCGAGCGATGCCGGAAGGCCGGCTTCCTCTGCAAGAACCAGGAGGCCGGCTGGCTCGTGCTCGAGCACTGCCAGGACACCGCTCGGCCTACGGTCTCGTGATCGAGTACGGCGGCAACGGGGCGAAGGTGAAGGGCTTCGTCTCTGTCGGCGCGACGCGGCGGGCGCTGCAGATGGTCGGGAACAACGCCGATGTCGGGATCACGGGCCTGGGCTTCGCCGGCACGGGCCGGCCCGTGCTGCTCGGCGTCACTGAGCGGCTGGAGTTCGTCGACGCGCCGGCACATGTCGAGGACCTGAAACGGTACAGGGCGCGGGGCTACGCGATGGCCGGCAACCGGATCGCCATCGTGACGGACCGGTCGCAGTCGGTACTCGAGGTCCATCCGCCGTCGGTGAACGTGGTGGAGATGGCCGGGGTGACGGTGGAGTACTACCCACCGCGGCCGGCGATGGGCTGAGTTGGACGAGGTGTCGACTTTCCGCAACCCTGCCGGCCGTGTAGGACCATCGCTGACGTCGTCTGGCTCTTCAACCACCTCTAACCCCTTTTCTTCGTCCCTCATCGATCGCGGCCGTTCACTTTCACACAGCAACACCGCCTCCTCGTATAGTCCCCCGACGAGGATCTGATCGCCCGCCGCCTCACCACGACGGCGGCACCACATCGGAGTTTTTTTTTTCATGCCCTTGCAGAGACGGCTGCGGCCCCACAACCCTCCCCGGCACCAGCGTGGCGGTCGGGCGGGGCGTACAAGAGCAGCAGGAGGCCAGGAGGTGCGGGGATGGTGAACGGGACGGAGCCGCCCGGGCTCACGGTCCGCACGGCGCCGGGCGCCCCCGGCGAATCGGCTGGCGGCGACGCGATCCTCGTCCAGGCGCCGAACGGTCGGGCCATGCGTTGAAACCAGGCCCTGGTCGTCCCCGGCCGATCATCGATGACGGAAGGGCCGGGCGCCCGCATCACCCCGCGCCCGGACGACCCTCGGATACCCTCATTACCATCGCGTGCCTACATCAGGCAGAGGTGGATCCGTGAAGACCCGCGACGAGGTGATCGCCATCCTGCGCGACCTGAAGGCAGAGGCCGCCCCGCTCTTCAGCGTCCGTCGGTTCAGCCTCTTCGGGTCGTACGCCCGGAACGAGCAGTCGGATCTCGACCTGCTCGTCGAGTTCGAGCGCCCGGTGCCGTTCAGCTCGTTTTGCCGCCTTGAAGACATGATCAGCGAACGCATGGGGGTCGCCGTCGACATGACCACGCCGGACGGCCTGCACCCCCGGATCGAACGGCGGGTGCTCGCCGAGGCGATCTATGTCTGAACGGGGGACCCTCCTCTTTCTCCACGATATCGCGGACGCTGTCGACGCGATCCTCGCCCTCACGGCCGGGATGACGTACGACGAGTTCGCCGGCGATCGGGCCGTGCTCGACGCGGTCCTGTACAACCTGCTCGTGATCGGCGAGGCGATCTAGCACCTCCCCTCCAGCCTGACCGATGCGTGGCCAGAGGTGTCATGGCATTCCTCGGCCAGGATGCGTGACCGCCTGGTCCATGGGTACTTCCATGTCTCGACCGCGATCGTCTGGGAGACGATCAGGGAGGACCTTCCCGGACTCCGGGCTGCGGTCTCGTCCATTCTTGCAGAGGAAGAAGAGCGGTGACCGCAGGCCGGTACACGGCTGAAGGTTCATCGCGCTGAGCCGTACTCGGGTTGACGCCGGCGGACGCGGCGGACCTCGAGCGGTATCGGGCTCGAGGGTATGCACTGAAGGGCAACCGGATCGCCATCGTCGCAGGCCGGCCGCAGTCGGTCGTCGAGGTCCATCCGCCATCAGAAAAAAGCGTTGAGATGGCCGGCGTCACCGTGGATTACTCCCCGCCGATGGTGTTACAGAGACGGGCGCAGCCCCTCCCCCCCCCTTCTCCGGTACCAGCGCGGCGGTCGGACGGGATCCACAACAACCGGAGGCCGGCGATGACCGCCGACCTCGTGCCTCTGCTCGTCTGCTGGCGACGCTTCCGCCGGGCGCTGACGGTCGGGGTCCAGCCGGCGATTGACGTGATCCTCGCCGCGCACGAGACGAACGGGTCGGCCACGTTCGCAAACCCCGACGACCCGCTCGAGCCGGGGGAGTCACAGGTCCGGCAGAATTCGAGAAGGGGGGCAGTACGGGCTTCCCCCGGCGCTATGCCACACTACGCCGCGGTCGTCTTCAGGTACTCGGCAAGCTTGTCGAGGGCTTCCCCCATACCCTCCTCGTTCGGCCCCCGCATCACCCCGGGAACGCCCTCCTCGCGCACGGTCATCTCGGTCCTGCCGTCGCGCTCCTCAAGGGTGACCGACAGGACGGTCTCGGGCGGCCAATCGCCGGGGACCCCGTAACGGGAGGCCGGGACCGCGGTGCCGTCCGCGTCCCCGAAGGACTTGGTGACGACGAACCGTTCGGGCGCGACGACCTCGCGGAAGACGCCGGTGATGTAAAAGGCCTGCGCGTCGGGCGGGCGCATGCCCCAGAGAATCCTGCCCCCCACGCGGGGGTTGGTCTCGGTCACGGGCGCGGTGTAGCCCCGCGGCCCCCACCAGCGCTTGAAGCGCTCCGGCTCGGTCCACGCCTTCCAGACGAGCTCGCGCGGCGCGTCCAGGACGCGCGTGTACACGCTCGCTTCTCCCGCCGGGGCAGGTGGTTTTTCTGTGAGGCTCTGGTTGCTGGTGCGGTCTGACATGATACGATCAGGTCTCCTCCATCGCGGGAGCCCTGATGAATGTATCCCCATAACTCTCGATCTCCCTCAGGATCCGGAAATTGGTGTCAGGACGGCGAACGTGTTCCTGTGCGTGCCGGCCATGGAGGGTGTGCTGCGGGTACCGGCCCGGCCGGGTCAGTAAATCCGCCCCGGGCACCTCTCGAGTGAGTATCCCCTACTTTCACCTCTCGCTGAAATAGGGGACTAGCGTTCCTTCACCCTGCACCGGTCCCCCGTCATTCAGCCGGCCCGCGTTCGCAGATCTCCTGGTAATCACACCATTTACAGTCATACGACTGCCGCGACGGAAACTCCCCGGCGAGCACGTTACCGATCAGCCCCGACAGCCGTTCGCGGAACGCCCCGATCGTCGTCTCGGTCGGGACGTAGGGAATGTACTTCGTCTCCTTCAGGTAGAGGTACGCGGCCGCGGCCGGCAGCTCCCCGAACTCCTCGAAGATCGCGAGGGCGTAGAGGTTCAGCTGGATCTCGTCTCCGACCTTATTTTTCGAAGGAGCGGACGAGGTGCTCCCCGTCTTGAAGTCGACCACGACGAGCCGGCCGTCGGGCCGGCGCTCGACCCGGTCGATCATGCCCCGCATCAGCCGGCCCTCGAACGGGAACGAGAACCGCCGCTCGACATCGACGACCGTGTTCCCGTTCGCCGCCTCCCACCCGAAGTAGTTGTCGAGCTGCAGGAGCGCTTTCGCCCAGTCCTCGGCCTCGTGCTTCTTCGAGGTGTAGGCGGACGCGTCCCAGGACGCCTTCAGGAGCGCGATCGCCTCGTCGCGGTCTCGCTCGATCCCTTTCTGCCGGTCCTTCGAGAGGAGCTCGACCGCGGAGTGGACGGCCGTCCCGAGGCCGAAGAAGGTCTTCGGCGGGGTCGGGATCCCGAGCAGGTGCTGGAACCTGAACTTCAGGGGACAGGTGTCGTAGCAGCCCAGGCTGGAGGCCGAGAAGGTGAATGACTCCGGGAGCTCGATGGACCTTCCCCCCGACACCGGAAGATCGAGCCCGGGCGGTGGCAGCGGCACGGCCAGGTATGACGCCGGGTCGAAGGACGCCGGGTCCCCGCCCTCGGCGAGGAGCCGGAGCCGCTCGAGCGCCACGAGGTGGACGAAGGCCGCGGTGTACCGCGCCTCGGCGGCGGCGCGGGTCAGCAGGCCGATCTCCGTTTCGCGATGGGTGTCCAGCGGGCTCCGGGCCTCCCCCGCGACGAGCGCGCTCTCCGCCGCGGCCTCCACCTCGATGACCCGGACCAGCGGGTTCTCATCGACATCGAGCTCCCGAAGGAAGATCGAGGGCTTCGTCTCCCGCTTGTTCGTCCCGTGCCACCGGACCTGGGTCAGGTAGAGCCGTTCCTCAGCGCGGGTCATCGCGACGTAGAGGAGGCGCCGCTCCTCCTGAATGAAGAGCGCCTTCTCGTCGTCACCGGTCCGCAGGCCCCGGGCGAGGTCGGCGGGGACCACGAACTCCTTGGCCTGGTGGGTGAGCGGGAACTTCCGCTCCGAGAGGTCGGTGATGAAGACCGCGGGGAACTCCGTCCCCTTCGACGTGTGGACGGTCATGACCTGGACCGCGTTCTCCTCTTCGTCCGTCTCCACCTCGACGCGGAACGCGGCCATGACGCCGAGGTACTCGAGGAAGTCTGGGAGCCGGGCCTCGCGGGTGATCGCGTCGTACTCGGCCGCGATCGAGTAGAAGGTGTTGAGCGCGGCGATCGTCTGCGGGTCTCCCCCGGCGACAGCGGCGCGGTAGAGGCCGGCGCCGTGCATCATGACGCCGTGGACCAGCTGCGGCAGGGTCTGCACCTCCTTCCCGCCGACGAACCGGTCGATTGACCTGGCGAGCTCGGCGACGAACGGGGCGGCGGCCGGCGCGAACTCCCCGGCGCGGCGCATGGCGGCGTAGACGCCGTCGTCGCCGAGGTCGCGGTCCCGGAAGCGGCGCGCTCCGGCATGGAGCCGCTGCACGGCCAGCTCGTCGATCCCGGCCGAGCGCATGAGCCGGTAGAGGGAGACGCCGTTGCCTGCCGGGTTGTCGACGACCCGGAGCCAGGCCATGACGTCCCGGACCTCGGGCAGTTTGAAGAGCTCGACCTCGCCCCGGAACGTGCACGGGATCCCCTCCTGCGAGAGCGCCCGGGCGAGGGCGACGCCCTGGGCGCGCCTGCGGCAGAGGATCGCGATATCGCGGTAGCGGTACGGCCGGGGCGCTTCCTCCTTCCGGGGCAGGAACTCGGTCTCGATCAGCCGGGCGATCTCGTCGCGGACGAAGTCGACCTCCGCGGCCTCGTTCGCGCACCGGGCGAGCACGACGGGCTCGCCCTCGGGGTTCGCAGTCCCGATCTCCTTCGGCGTCCGGTTCGGGGCGGATTGCATCAGCTCGAGGGCGAGGGCGAGGATCCGCGATGTCGACCGGTAGTTCGTGTCGAGGACGGTCGTACGGCACCCCTCCCACGTCCGCTTGAAGTCGTCGAGGTTCGTGAGGTACGCGCCCCGGAACCGGTAGATGGTCTGGTCGTCGTCGCCCACGACGCAGAGGTGGTCGCCGGCCAGGAGCTTGAGCAGCTGGAGCTGGACGTAGTTGGTGTCCTGGAACTCGTCGACGAGGATGTGGGAATACTGGTCCCGGTACCCGGTGCAGATCGCCGGCTTCTTCTCGAGGAGCCGGACCGCCTCGTGGATCATGTCGGGATAGTCGATGAGGTGCTCGGCCCGCTTGTACAGCTCGTACGCGCGGTAGACGGCGAGAAGATCGCGGAGTCGGCCGATCTCCTCGTCGGTCTCGTCTCGCTCTGCCGATCGTGCATCGAGGTAGGCAGCCAGGTCGTCGGGGGTGATCGCCTCGTCGCGGAACGTGCTGATCCCCTCGAGCATGTCGTCGACCACGCCGGCCGCGTTGTTCCCGACCTCGATGGTCTCGAGACCGAAGGCGTCGATGTTCCGGAGGCCCCAGACGAGCTGGTTCGCCTTCGAGATGACGCCGCCGTGCATGGCGATGCCCGAGTCGAGGACGTGGTCCTTGAGAACCTGGAGGCAGAAGGAGTGGAAGGTGTAGACGGCCACCTCGACGCCCGTAGCCTGTTTGGCGATCCGGTCGACCATCTCCTGGGCCGCCTTCTCGGAGAAGGTCAGGGCCAGGATGGCCTCAGGGCTGACCCCGCCCTCGAGGAGGTGGACGACCTTCTCGGTGATGACGCGGGTCTTGCCCGACCCCGGGCCGGCGAGGATCAGCTGGATGCCGGCCGTCTCGACGGCCTCGGCCTGCCGGGGGTTGAGCTGCATATGTGTTGGTAATCGCGGCCGGGGAAAAAGTATGCGAAATGAAAATTACTGGGAACCATTTTTCATGACACGCAACCATCGCTATTATATTAATGAGAGCGCTTCCGCCCGGCATCTACGAACAACTCATTAACGAAGCCATCCAGGCAGCGATTCAGCGCACGGCCGATTCCGGAAGGACAGTAAGAACCGAATCTCTGGAAAGATACGAGCCGGAGTTACCGAATCTTCTCGCTCAGTATCTCTACCCGATTGTACGGAAGTCGTTCTCATTTCTCCAGGACGAACATCTTCCGGTTTCTGAGCAGGTCGAACGGTGCAACCGGGTCATTGAACTCCTCTCCAACATTACGGGCGAGGCGTGCCTTGAACTCTGCCGACTGACGCAGGGTGATAAAATCCTTCTCTCTGTGGAAGCGCCTGAGAGCGCGTCACTGACGACATTCCCGCGCCCGTCCACCCTCCTCTCGCAGAATGCCCTCTTCACAGGCTCCCCATCCGAACCCAGCCTCGTGCAGGAACTCAAAGCGGAGATTCTGTCTGCCGATCGTATCGATCTCCTCGTCTCCTTCATCAAATGGAGCGGCATTCGCCTTCTGATGGAGGAGCTGATCACCTTCACCAAGACCCGCTCACTCCGAGTAATTACCACGTCCTATGTGGGTGCCACCGACTTCAAGGCAATCGAGTTTCTTTCATCTCTACCGAACACTGAGATCCGGATCTCGTACGATTCCGAGCGGACGCGTCTCCACGCAAAGGCCTACTCATTCTATCGGGAGAGCGGATTCTCGACCGCGTACATCGGATCGTCAAACCTCTCGAACCCTGCGATCACCACAGGATTGGAATGGAACGTCAAGCTGAGCGAACGGAACGAACGGGATTTGGTTGACCAGATCCGTATGACATTCGAGACCTACCGGGCGGCCTCGGATTTTCCGCTGTACACCTCATCCGATGCAGGCCGGCTCAAGGAAGCCCTTCGTTCTCAGGATCGCTCCCCACGAGCGGTCGCGGCATACTTCGACATTCGTCCCTTTTACTACCAACAGGACGTACTGGATCGGCTTAAAGCCGAACGAGAGATCCACGGACGATATCGAAACCTGATCGTGGCAGCGACAGGAACCGGGAAAACGGTGATCGCAGCGTTTGATTTTCGTGAGTACATCGCACGGCACCCTGGCGCCCGCCTCCTCTATGTTGCTCACCGGGAGGAGATCCTTGAACAGAGTCGCGCATGTTTCCAGGGAATTCTCCGGGACTACAACTTTGGCGAACTGTGCAGCCGTGGACAGGTGCCGGCGCAACTCGATCATGTTTTCATCACGATCCAGACCTTCAACAGCCAGGACTTCACCGCCCTCACGCCCCCTGATTACTATGACTATATCATCGTCGATGAGGTGCATCACGCACCCGCCGCCTCATATCGGCATCTCCTTGCCTATTACAAACCGAAGATCCTGCTCGGTCTGACCGCGACGCCGGAGCGAGCGGACGGTGAAGATATCCTTGGAGATTTCGACGGCCATATCGCGGCGGAACTGCGCCTTCCGGAAGCGATCGATCGCGCCCTCCTTGCTCCGTTCCACTACTTCGGGGTCACTGATCCGGTGAACCTCGACAATTTGGCGCTGTCATGGAGACAGGGATACTACGACGAGCGGCAACTCTCCGCGCTCTACACCAGTAACCGGGAACGGGTCAGGGCGATCTTAACGGCCATCGAGAGATATGCCCTTCCGATCGACGAGGTGATCGGACTGGGGTTCTGTGTCACCGTCGAGCACGCCCACTCCATGGCTGATGCCTTCAATGAAGCCGGGATCCCCTCAGTCGCAGTGAGTGGGGAGAGCCGCCGGCATGAGAGAGACGAAGTCCGGGCTAGATTGATAAACCAGGATGTTCACTTCGTCTTCACGGTCGATCTCTTCAACGAGGGGATCGATATCCCCGAGATCAACACGGTCCTTTTTCTCAGACCTACGAAGAGTTTGACCGTCTTCCTTCAGCAGCTTGGACGGGGGCTTCGCCTCTGGCCAAGTAAGGAATGTCTCACGGTCCTGGACTTCGTGGGACGGCAGCACGAGCGCTATAGGTTTGAACCAAAGTATCGTGCCCTTGCGGCGGACCTCTCGATCCCGATCGGCCGACAGCTCGAGCACAACTCCCTGTCTCTGCCCCGTGGGTGCTATGTCTCGCTCGAGAAGGTGGCGCGGGAGACGATTCTGAATCAGATCCGGAGGTCCTTCTCCCGACGCTCCGAACTCGTCCAGGCCGTTCACGATCTGGCGGAAGGATTGGGAGGCTCATGCACGCTTCTGGATGCACTCGAACACCTCCAGCGGTCTCCTGCGGAGATCTACCGCCATTCAACGTTCCGGAAGATCTGCGCATACGCCAACGTCTGCGAGCCTCCGTCGGACGAGGATGAGGGTTTCCTGCTCTCTGCGTGCAAGCGGGTTCTTCACATCGACTCTCAGTCCTTCATCGCATATGCTCGAAAGTTCCTCGCCTCAGGCGCCAGTTCCGCCGCCTCCGATGCGATGATTCATTCGGCAGATCCGATGTCGAACCTGCTCTATTACACGCTCAATAATGATCCCGCTTCGGAGGAGGGCGACGACGCCGTATCGTCACGGTTCTACCGAATTTTCGATCAGGGATGGATGATCGAGGAGATGGATCAGCTGCTGACGTATCTGCAGGACAGCATCGGTTTCTCCGAGGCAGAGCTCGACCTCGGGTTTCCCAACGCGATCCGGCTTCATTGCACCTACACCCGTGCTCAGGTCTTTGCCGGCCTCGGCCTCTCCACGCCGCGGATCAGGAATGCCCGCGGGTCGCGAGAAGGGGTTGTGTATCTTCCCGAACACAAACTCGACCTGTTCTTCGTCACGCTGAATAAAAGCGAGGAGCACTTCTCACCCTCCACGCTTTACAAGGACTACGCGATCGACGACCTTCATTTCCACTGGCAGTCGCAGAGCACCACCTCGTCGTCATCTCCAACGGGCCGACGATACGTTGAGCATGAGAAGGCCGGTGGACGCGTTCTTCTCTTTGTTCGTGAGTATAAGGCGATCAACGGCGTGACCCAGCCCTTCACCTGCCTTGGCACGGCCTCATACGAACGACACACCGGAAGCAAACCGATGTCAATCATCTGGCGACTCCATCATCCGATTCCGGCACGACTCATGAACAAGGCAAATAAGGTGGTTGGGGGCTGAGACTTTCACCAACCGTTTGTCGGTCGTTTGTGTCTATTGCCTCCGTTTGCTCCCCGTTTGCCGGCCAATGCAAACGGTCTAACGAAAAAAATACAGAACCAGGTTGGAAGTAATCGCAAATTCCGGTGAGACCAGCTCGCCCTTTGCCACATTCATAATCACATTCAATAATGATGTCGCTCGTCCCTCTGATCCTATCTAATCGTCAGGTACAGGTATTGTAATCCGTATTTCCCCGGCCTCCTCCAACGGCAATTGATGGTGCGGGGATACACGTCGGTTTCCATTCCCAACAGTCTGCTGACAGAGATCGACGAACTCGTGAAGAACGGCGACCTGGGATACGGGTCGCGAAGCGATTTCGTGAAAGAGGCCCTCCGGGCACATCTGCTGAAGGTCAGGAACCGGAAGCGTGGCGCCGGCGGCGACTCGTGAGTCCTCCGGAGCCGGCCGGCATCGCCGATATCGACCGCTTCTACGCCCTCCTCGAACAACTCCACGAGGAGCAGGGCGGCAGCCCCGCCACCTCCGCGACTGCACGGCCCGGACAGGCTGGCCGGCCCGCGGCGTCTACTTCTTCTTCGAGCCCGGCGAGGTCCGCGTCGGCACGCACGCGGTCTCGCGCCCGTCGAAGGCGACCCTCTGGCAGCGGCTCGCTCTCCACCGGGGAAACCCGGACGGCGGGAGCCACCGCGGTTCCATCTTCCGCCTGCACGTCGGCGGCGCCCTGCTCACCCGCGGCGGGTTCCCGCCGGAGATCGGCCGGACGTGGGGCATCGGGAACTCCGCCGGCAGCGACGAGGTGCGGCGGATTGAGAAGCCGCTCGAGCGGGCCGTCTCTGCATACATCGGAGCCATGCCGCTCCTTGTGCTCGCGGCAGACGACGAACCGGGGCCGGCAAGCGTCCGGGGATACATCGAGCGGAACTCGATCGGCCTGCTCAGCACCGCAGGTCTCGAGGTCGACCCGCCGTCGCCAAACTGGCTCGGCCGCGACTGCCCGCATCCGGCGGTCCGGATTTCCGGGCTCTGGAATGTCAACCACGTCGGGGAGGCGTACGACCCGGCGTTCCTCGACCGGTTCGAGGCGCTGGTCGGGGCGGGGGCGCGTTAGTTCCCCGATGCCCAGCCCTGGATCGCCTCCACGAACCGGGCAGCGCTTTCACGATCAAGCGTACCTATGAGGTGTTTGTCCTTGGGGTGTTCGCTGCCCCGGTATGTCGCCTCCTCAAACGATGAGGGCAGCGATCTCCGGATCTCGGTCTCGTCGATCCCGTAGAGCGCCGCGAGGGCGTGATTGTATACCCAGACCGTCAGACTTCCCTGGGGTGCAGCCTGGGACCGGAGCATGACCAGGTCGATCTTGTCCACGTTCTGATACCCGACCCGGTTCGGGCCAAAGAACGTCACCTGGGTGTCCTGGTCGTGCCGGTCCTCGCCGAAGACCCGCGTCATCCCCTCTGCGAGCGTGTCGAAGACCTCGCCCGCGCCGTTCTCCTCTGCCTTTTCCCTCACCCTGTCGAAGGCTCCAGGAACCCGATGCGGCTTCACAGGCTTCACCCCCGACTGTCGTTCGCGAGGGATTTGGGGCGTGCGTTCGCCGGGCTCGTACCGGCACGCCTCGGGCTCGGTCAGGACCCGCTCGAGATCGTAGACGCGGACCTCGCCGACCCCTTCGGCGCAGGTCTGGCGGAACCCGAGTTCATCGAGGGGGCGGAGGCTGTTGTCGTCAATCGCGCACTTCGTGACCGAATCATCGCCCATACGCCAGGACATTCCCGTCCGGTATTTCTCAGTGATGCCCCGGTTCACGAACGTGGCCGTGGCGAAGGCAGGGCATTTCCATTGCTTGGATGCGCCCGCGACCAGATTCCGGACGAAGTACACGACTCCCGAAGGTTCCCTTTCGAAATCGGGATCCTTCCTTTGTTCCGGGGTCGGCGGTGGGTAAAAGAAATGGACCATGTTGAGGACAACATCGACCTTGTCGGATTCGGGGTTTTCGAGCCTTAACGCGATAATCCCTCTGACATCGTAGCAGACGGCGATGAAGAATCTGCGACCGTTGAAGGTGAATATGCGGTCGTACCCCCTCTCCTGGACAAGATGATTCTTCGCCTGGATGACATCGCCCAGCGTATCTCCATCGGATCGATAGAACTTCCGGCCGAGGGCAATTAACCCCTGCCGCCCGACCGCGAGCCCGAGCTGGTCGCGGTCGAATCCCTCGGGTGTCATCAGGCCGTCGATACCGAATGCGAGGACCAGGTCGTTCGAGTAGGACGCCAGCCGCTCCTGCATCCGGGCTGTGACCGACGCGATGATGCTGTCCGCCGGCTCGCCCCCGGTGTGGAACCAGCCCCCGGGAAAGAACACGACGCAATCGCTGGGGACGCTCGAGGCCACGCGGTCGGCGATGGAGAGAGCACAGTCGAGCCGGTCCCCGTTCTTCTCGGCGCTCTTATCGGATCGTGATTCGAGCGTCACGGTCGCAAGGTACGTTCCCATTCCGAATTGCCGGATCATGATGCCATGGGAATGGGTATAGCGCTGTCGTTTCGCTCCAAGGTATACTATCACAGTCTTCAGACAGCAATTGGAATGATCGAGGATCTGGTCGAATGCCTCGAGATCGAGGAGGCCTTCACCTGGGTCGACTTCGAAAGAGACGTCGCGTTCAGGAGCAAGGCCTTCGTCCTCGTCGAGGGCGGCCTCGACCGCAGGGTATACCTGACAATCCTCGACGACGCCGATCGCTGTATAATCATTACCCATCCTAAGATGGGCCGGAAGGAGATCGAGGATGCATTCCCTCTGGACGAGGTGTATGGCCTGCGAACGCTCGGGATCATCGATCGGGATTTCGACTACGCTTTTCCCGAGCACACGTACGCCGATGGTCTGCTTGTAACGCCGACCCACGACGTCGAGACTCTGGTCCTCTCCACGCCGGCCTTCGAGAACCTGCTCGATGACTACGTCGATCCCAGCGACCGGGCCGCGTTCGAGAGTACATGCGGAGTGCCGATCATAACGGCCATTCGTCGCACCGCCCGCCCAATCGGACTTCTCAGGCTGTATAACGCTCAGCGATTTGACCTGGAGCTGCGAGGGATGAACTTCAAGCCTGAGGGAACCGGGAGGATCCCCTACGAAGACTATGTCGGCACCAGAGACTTCGCACTCTCGCTCGACGGGCTGATCGACTGGCTCTTCTACAATACGGATCACCCTTTTTTCAAGAAAGAGACCGATACCGAGGCCCTCAAAGCGGCCATCCTCGCGGGCGTTGCGGAGCTCGATGCCCATTATCCAGTTGATTGGCTCGTCTGCCAGGGCCATGATCTCGTTGGGCTGATCGCGCTCGGGCTGAAAGATCACTTCGGCAGCAGGCCTGACGATCTAGAAGATATAATCAAGAAATTAGGATCCCAGATGGCCAATTCGGCGGTCCTGAAACCCGAGTACCTCCACAGATGCCCGCTCTGCGACCGCATCCGGGAATGGGAAGATGCGCACCCTCCATTCCGGGTCTTGAGGGACGCGGCACGTGCCTCGAGCACCCCGCCTCCTTCCGTCGAAGAGTCAGGGTGATGCATCCCCGAACGGGGAAGAGACTATATCGACCCCGGATGATGTTACAGAGAACAGCGTCCCCCCGGTGAACCCATGACCATCTCACTCGCTATCAAGGTCAACGATGGCATCGTCCTCGCCTCGGACAGCGCCAGCACGATCATCACCCACGACCCGGCCACCGGGCAACAGCAGGTCTTCAACGTCTTCGACAATGCTAATAAAATCTTCAATCTCATCAGGGCTGAACCGATCGGTGCGATCACCTGGGGCGCCGGCAGCATCGGGAGCGCCTCCATCGAGACCCTGGCCAAGGACTTCCGCGAGACCCTCGTCGACCTCGGATCTGGCCCATCCCTTACGTATACCGTGCAGGAGATTGCCGAACGGTTCAAGCGGTTCATCTACGACGAGCACTATGTCCCGGTATTTGCGTCCTGGCCGCAAAAACCGCCCCTCGGATTTCTCGTCGCTGGATATTCGATAACGGCCGGCATCCCGAATCCCCAGGCAGAGATCTGGCGGATCAGCATCGAGGATCAGGGTTCGCCCGAACCTCGCATGATCCGCGATCAGGCGTCCGTCGGAATCGATTGGTACGGGGAGATCGAACCGATCGGGCGGCTCATCAAGGGGTTCAGCGCCTTTCTCCCCGGTGTCCTGGAACGGGCCGGCTTCGACGAGGAGACTCGTCGCCGGATTATCGATGCCTGCAATGCTGAGCTCGAGGAGCCCTTCGTCATCCCGCCCATGCCCATCCAGGACGCGATCGATCTCGCCACGTTCCTCGTCGAGATGACCGAACAGTATGCTAAATTCCGGGCCGGCCCCAACACCGTCGGCGGCCCCATCGAGATCGGGACCATCACCAAGCACGAAAGCTTCCGGTGGATTCGGCGGAAACATTACTATCCATCGGAGCTCAACCGGTAACAACCAGGGAAGGGACCATGACCGTCGAAATCAAGAAGGAATCAGTGGAGTTCACCGAGGCGCAGATGGACCCCCGGCGCGCCTCGTTCCGCCGCGACGTCAACGGCTCCACCATCTCCGTCGCTGAACTGGATCGCATCTACTACACCCCCCGCCCCCGGTTCCGGTTCGACTGGGAGGGTGGTCTCTCGGACGAGACGATCGACGCCGTCTCCCTCCAGCACCAGGCCTCGGCGTGGCGCTGCTGATGTATCTAATCGATACCAACATCTTTCTCGCAGTTACCCTCAAGGAAGAGCGAAACGAGGTCTGTAAACAGTTCCTTAGCGATCACAGCGATCGGATCGCATTCTCCGATTACTCGTTCCATTCGATCGGCACCATCCTCTTCCATAAGAACCGGCCGGACCTGTTTACGAAATTCACGCAGGATATCCTCCGGTACGTCCCCGTCCTTACCCTCCCCCGCGACCAGTACGCCCACCTCGAGGCCGTCAATGCCCAGTACGGCCTCGACTTCGACGACGCCTACCAGTACCTGGTAGCGAAGCGCATGGGCCGGACCCTCGTGACCATGGACAGGCATTTCAGGCAGTGCGACGACATCCCGGTTCATTTCCTCCCCTGAGCTACAGGAAGGCCGTTGTCACGGCGGAAACAACGGCCGGGAGAGATCGGAGCGCCTATCTACAATCAGGCCCGATTCTCATCCACCATCAACCCCGTGATAGAACCATGACCCTCAATCCCATCGCCTTCGCCGACGAAGTCAACCGCCAGTTCCTCCGTTATCAGCTCCAGTAGTTCGCTAATTTTGTAAAAGTTCAGATGGTGCTCTGATCGTTGATTTGAGGGCAGAATAGGAAGATCTATAAACTTCGCAGGCTGCCCCGTATGGTCTCACGAACCGGGGGCAGATCCTGCACTCATGAGAACTACGTTCAACCGCAAGAATGCTGTGCTCTGGCTGTTGCCGCCCTTGACCGTCACGTACGCATTCCGATTCAGGGGTCCCTACCCCCGACCACGGTCTTCCGTACGCTCGTGGGGATGGCGGCGATGCAGCAATC